>JBMORL010000104.1:0-67474 GCA_049322335.1 Bacteroidota bacterium | reverse complement strand
CTCCTGCCGGATTGCTGGTAAAGTTTCCTGCAGGTACAGCATTTCCGGGACAATAAGTGGCATTGGCCGGAACGTTGGCTGTAGGAGTTGGATTAACAGTGATGGTATAGGTATTCGGTGTTCCTGTACACCCGTTAAGTGTGGGTGTTACAGTGATGGTTCCTGAAATAGCAGCTCCTGTTCCGTTAGTGGCGGTAAAAGCAGGTTGGTTTCCTGTTCCGCTGGCAGCAAGGCCTATAGAAGTATTGGAGTTGGTCCATGCAAAAGTGGCTCCTGCCGGTGTACTGGTAAATGCTGATGCAGCCACATTCGATCCGGGGCATGTGGTGATGTTGGCAGGGACAGTTACAGTAGGGTTGGGGTTTACGGTGATGGTGTATGTAGATGTGTTGCCTGTACAGCCGTTAAGCGTGGGTGTAACAGTGATAGTTCCTGTAATAGCAGCCCCGGTAGCGTTAGTAGCGGTAAAGGAAGGGGTATTTCCCGTACCACTGGCACCAAGTCCGATGGAAGTATTGGAATTGGTCCATGTATAGGTTGCGCCTGCAGGAGTACTGGTATAGGCAGAAGCAGGAACTGTTGCTCCGGGACAATAACTGGCATTGGCCGGAACGCTGGCAACAGGAAGCGGATTTACCGTGATAGTATAGGAGGAAGGAGTTCCCACGCACCCTCCCAGTGTTGGTGTAACGGTGATGGTAGCTGTAATAGCAGCCCCCGTGGCGTTAGTAGCCGTAAAAGCCGGTACATTTCCCGATCCGCTGGCAGCCAGGCCGATGGCAGTGTTGGAATTGGTCCACGTGTAAGTGGCGCCACCCGGATTGCTTGTAAAAGCAGTGGCCGCCACGTTAGATCCGGGACAGGTAGTGATATTGGCAGGTACGTTTACGGTAGGGGCTGTATTGATGGTAATAGCTTGTGAGGCTACATCCTGGCACCCGGTGGCAGAAGTGGCTACCAGTGAAATGAGATAAGTACCCGGTGAAGTATAACTCTGCGAGGGTGGATTGGTTGCTGTGGAAGTATTTCCGTTTCCGAAATTCCAGGAATAGGAAGTGGAAGCTACACTGGTGTTCGTAATGTTTACGTTGGCCGATCCGCAAGCTGTTAATGGATTGGCAGTAAATTGCGCTACCGGTGCTATCTGGAAAGTTCCTCCCCAGGTAAAATTGAATCCAACGGAGTTGTTGGAATAATTATCAATGATGATAAGGTAGGTTTGCCCGGCTGTTACGTTGGCAGGCGGACTTAATTCTCCCGGTGCTCCGGCAAATCCGCTGGTACCACAGGCACCTGCTCCCCCGGTGGCCATTCCTACAGGAGCTCCTGTGGCACTGGCATAATTGTAATTGCAGCAAACCAATGTTCCGGGACATCCTGCTGTTATATTATACATGGCCCAGTCGTATTCTGCTGCACCGGTAGGATCGGCATTCCAGATACAGGTTCCGCTTTGTCCAACTGTAAACTGGTAAAAAATAGGTTGCTGGAGCGAAGAGAAAAAACAATTGGGTGTAAAACCATTGTTGTTGTTGGGAAAAGTAGCAACTGAAAAGGAATTGGTATTGCAAATGGTAGTAGCCGTAGCACATGAACTTCCTGCACCGGCAGGTGGAGTAACAGAGGTGATACAAAGCTGGAACTGCCCCTGTACATTATTATTACTTTCTATCGATATCCATACCTGCGTTCCCGGAGTAAATGTCCAGGCGGCTGTGGCAGTTCCTCCATTGGTAGCGCTGGCATTACAAATGTTATAGGCAGCATCAGCGCATCCGGTTCCGTCAATGGTAAGTACGGCTTGTTGAATAGCACTTCCTCCACCGGTAGGCGTCACAGTAATTGTATTCTGGCTACCTGTAGCTGTAAACGTATACCAAACTTCTACTCCCGGTGTACCTGTATCGCAGGCATTGGTAGTGTTGTCGCTTATCGCCCCGGCAGTTGTCCCGGTTACGCAGGCATTACCCGAAGCTGGTATCACTACAGCGGTAGCCGTATTGCAATTGTCATTGGCAACCTGCCCATATGTAACCAGGGGCAGAAGTGAACCAATGGTAATGAGTATTTTTTTCATACCTGTTGATTTAAATTATTCTTCGATATGAACTACTTTTTCCAAAGGCCTGAATCCGGCAGACTTTATTTCGTCTTCCGGAAGTATTTTGATCCGGATATTAGCATCCAGCCATATATAAACCACTTCAGTTTTTTTACGTTTTTCCCTTACGATTTCATTAATATTTCCGGGAATATAGGGCTGATTCCGGCTGTTTACTACTTGTATTTGCCAGGTTCCGTCATAGGTATCAGTAATGGTTTCGCCAGAGGATGAATGCTCCTGATTACTGTTTTGAGCGAATGTGTTTTTACCTGCAAATAAAAGGCATAACACCAGTAATGTGAGATATATTTTCGGCTTCATAAGAACGGGTTTTATATATAGACGTATATTCGTTTGACAGGATGTCCGGGTTGCCCGAATTAGTTATTAAACCACCCTGTTCATAGCGCAAAATGTTTAAATTATAAGTTTTTGAAAGCGAAAAAAACGGAATTTTAACAATGAAAACAGGAATGCGCCATCCCCGCAGGTTTTTCTATCTTTAAAATCATAAAAATTTAAGTTATGGCCGAATTACAACTCATTAGCCGGTATGATTTTTCTATCGGGGCTGCCCATATTACAATGGGTTTTACAGACGACCGTCAGTTATATACCAAAGTTATGTTTGCAAAGAAAACGGTACCGGTTGAGGAGGTTACTTCTGTAGTCATTAAAAAAGCATTTGCCAGTACTAAACTGCAATGTACTATCAGGGCATCGCAAAAAGGAAAAGACAGGTTGTTTCAGCAGGTGCAGTTTGATGTTTCGGATACACAGGGAAAACAGTTTCTCGAAGAACTGAAATCTAAAGTATCGGTTGGATGTAAATGGGAAGACCGGATGGAAGATTTTGGGGAAGATGTAAAAGATACTTCTGCTACGCGAACTTATCCCGTTCAGTTCTGGTTTTTCTTTTCCAAAACGCTGGCGGGGATGAGCCGTGGTGTTCAGATAGGAGTAAATTACGGAACGTTATGTTTATTGATTCTCACCATTCCGGTTTTTATTTATGTATTGGCGGCAGGTTGCTATCGGGTTACTACTGATGCAAACGGAATAAAAATAAAAAAATTCTTCGGTTCATATTTTTCGTGGGACGATGTGGATCATTTTGAGATCACCAAATACCACATAACCGTAACCAATTACGGGGCAAAAGTGGATGATGCATTTCTTTTAATCTTTAATCTTGTTTCCAAAAGCGGAAAAACCAAAAAATTTATGATCCGCACATTCGAAGGAAAACAGTTTGTGAATGAAATGATCGAGCGGAGGAAAGTGGATAAAGAGATGGGGGAGATGTTTGTTTAAGTCGTTATTTCATTTTTTCAAATCAAAACCTGGTAAGAATTACGAATGAAGAGTAACGAATTAGGAATTTAGAACTAAAAGAAGACCCGGGTTCGTTATTTTTTATTTGTACGGTTGTCGTTTATGGTTGCGTTTTGTGAAAGAGTTATTGGGTGTGTTAAGTAAATCCCGGGTAATAGTGTTTTAATTCCTGCTTTACCATTCGTTCTTTTCTGTTTCAATTTTCGTTCGTAACCCGCCTCCTGAAAATCTTAATTTGCAATTCGTCACTCGTAATTCGTCATTCAATCCTGCATTCCTTTCCCTTTCATTATTTTCCCAACACATTTCTCAATCCTTTCTTCCTTTGTTTTGGATTGTTTGGGTTGTGAAAAATAAATCAGGTATCCTCTTTGCCTTCCCGGTGTCAGCGAGTGGAATGCTTTTTTAAATGCAGCATCTTTTTTAAACTTCACTTCCAGCTCTTCGGGAATTTTGTGTTCTGTAATTTTTTTGAACTCTACTTTCATTCCCGAATCTTCCACGAGAATAGCTTCCTGTATATATTCTTTTATTGTTTTTTCCAGTTTTTCCACCTGTTTTACATTGGTAAATTTCAGCAGTTTTGACGATTGCGAGTTTTCTCCTGCAAATTCCAGTAGTTTATGCGGATCAGAAAGCAAAGCGCCTTTGAAAAAACTAATGCCGCAATATTCCCTGAAGGCAGCGATCATAATTACGTTTTTATTATTATGCGTATAACAGGGAACGCCCCATTTCGATTCTTCATTCAATCCTGACTCCAAAAGAATATTCCGGATTGCTTTCAGTTCATTTTTCCATTGCTGCACTTTGCATTGGGGAGTTTTAAAAAAAGGGCATCTCCCGCAGCCATCTGTAAAGTAGCTGTCGGCATCTTTGCTCATAGTCAGGTTTTTTTTCTTAATGGCCATATTTTTCTTTTTAACCGGTGATAAAAATAAAAAATATTAACGGGAAATTACTCTTACACTGATGAGCATAATAAATTTTCCAACCGATAAGAATACTGTTATATCAGCTAACAGTAAATGGAATTTTTCCGACAGAACCGGAAATTATATCATTTCATTCCCACCACAACCCTGTACACGACTACCTTCTCCCCATTCATTATTTTTAACAAATAGATTCCCTGGCTCAGGTTATCAAGATTAATTCCTCCCGGGTCCAGTTTTCCACTGATCACCTGTTTTCCATCTGTTCCGGATAAAATGTATTGTTCATTCCCGTTCATTTTTCCTTTTACAAACAATATTCCATCATTCGGATTCGGGTAAACGATAAAGTCCGGATCGTTCTTTCCTATTTCTTCTACGCCAATGGTAAATGAAGATTGTACAGCTGCATACGCATTCACTTTTCCCCAGCCCCATCGTGTGCTTCCCGTTGGCGGAATAGTTCCTGTAAACGAATCTTCGCGGGCAGTATTAATGATAATAGTTTTCACCTGGTCGGGTGTTAGCCCGGGGTTTGCTTCCAGCAATAATGCAACTATCCCGGTAACCATGGGTGATGACATCGAGGTTCCTGACAATTTTACAAACTCATACGTTTTTCCGTTAAATACAACCGAGGTAATAACTGTAAAAGCTTCTGCAGAAAATGAACTAAAAGCAGAAGTTACCGATGAACCGGGAGCCGATACATCGGGCTTTAGCACATCGTCCATTCGCGGGCCGTAACTTGAAAATGATGTTATGCCTGCATTGGAAACATGTGCAGCAACTGTAATCACACCATCTGTTATCCCCGGATGTGGTGTGGCATAATTTTTATCACCGTTCACCTGGCCCGATGCATTCGAAATAAAAGGTTGTCCGATATTTCCTGAAAAAACAGTATGCACTTCTGCATTCCAGTAATGCACGGTTCCCGAAGCGGCTTGTCCGAATAATACACAACGCAGCAAAGGGTTTAAATTACGTACCTGCAGCAGCATTTGCGGCCTTCCGTTCAGCGGATGTGCATCTTCAACCGTTAGTTTATACCAGATGGTATCAGATCCTGTAACAAGAAATGAATCAGTATAGGCCGGGGCCGTTAGTGAGAAATATAACGGAGTGGATACCAAAATTACATTGGAAGAATTAGTAATACGCAATTGTGTGCTGAAGGAATTTCCTGCTTCGCCCCACATGGAAATGGATTGTCCCCATAAATACGGATCGGTATAATCAAATCCTCCGATTCTTGATTTCAGTGAATCACCGGTATAAGTTTTTTTAAGATGAAGATTTACGTTACCATTGTTTCCACCGCTAAATACAAAAACCACACCCAGATTGATAAATGATTCAATGGCTTGTGAGATCAACGAAGTTCCATCCATTGGATTTAAACCGTAACTGCTCCAGCTGTTGTTTATCACCAGGCGTTTTCCCTCGGCCTGCGAGATATCATACATCCATTGAAAAGCATCGAGCGAACTGCTGAGATCCTGTTTCATTTGAGAAAAAAGTAAATTGGATTCAAAACCTATTCCGCGGTGAATGGTTCCGCCCCCGCTTCCACCGGCAATTCCTGCTACATGCGTACCGTGATAATCGGTTACGACAGAAAATGTATCGCTCTCAGCAGCCATTAAAGCCGCTGTATCCGTATACACCGTTCCATGTGAAAATCCTGTTGGTGCGGGACCGCTGGTTTTCTCCTGGTCCCACGCAGCAAGAATTCTGTTTTGTGTCAAGGTAGTATCATAAAAAGTGGGGTGGGTATAATCAAAACCCCAGTCCACCACACCAATCAAAACATTTTTTCCGGTATAGGATTGAGGAAGGCCATAACCCATGTGTACACTGTCGGCACGTGTATCTACAACCGCTGATTCCAGTTGCGGGGCAATTTTATCGGCTACTTCAAGATAAGTTATTCCGGGGAAAGAAAAATTTGAATTAAACAGGTGAAGCGGAACACGAACAGATGCTATTCCGCCAATTACCGCTCCAACATCCAGCCCGTTTTTTATAGCCTGTGATTTATTGAAACCGGGATTTACTTTACAAAGAGCAGCAATGTAATATTGACCCTTTAATTTGTAAACCGGGAAATCATTCATGATTTGTGGTGATGGAACGTTTCCGTTTTTTCTCAAATCTTTTTGAATAACTAACATGGCGGCTTCAGTAGTAGCGGGAAAATTAATTTGTGCCTGTAGAAGTGACGCCAGCATCACAAAACCGGGAATTAAAAATAAACGCATTTTAAAAAAATTAGGGGGAAAGGTAGGTTTTTTTTCTCTTCACTAAACCGTTAGATTCCAAGGGAGTTCAGGAAATGCAACAGGATATTTCAGCAAATAGCTGTGGTTGGAGTGGGGGGGCGCTTCGTTAGTTTCGGTTGGTGGAAGCTAAACGCCTAATTCCGGGAAACGGTCATGACGATGAATGTCATGATAAATAGGCAGAGTTTTGTGTGGGAGTGGTTTTGTTCTACAGGAAAAAAGATGGAGATAACGTTTTGCAGCTACCAGTAGTTGGCGTTTGGAACACTCAACTGTCTATACCCACAAATGTTTATTTAAAGATACAAAACTTTATATTACCTCGTCCGCGCCAATTACTGGTAGGTGCTGTTATAAGCTGGGCGGTTTTGTCCATCTTTGTTTATTGCTATATCTGCTAAAGGCTTGCACTTGCTTGTCTATGTAACACTCTTTTAGGTCTGCGGTGGGTGGAGCGGTCGCAGTTTAAATTTTTACAGAAGGGATGGCATTTTTTTCTTTTTTTACGTCATGCATACACAGGCGGGTGGGAAAAATGGCAAGCTCTTTTACAGCCAAAAACTATAATTCCTTAATCTAAAGCTGTAAATGTGCTTGCCATTGTGGGTTTGAAAGTCTATGTGCTAATACGAAAACCCTAACACAAAATTCACAGCATAACCACCAGGATTAAAGTTTGGAGAATTACTAAGCTCAGTTTTTCCTGTCATCCATTTTGAATTTTGAAAAGGAAGATAATAGACGGCTCTAATACCTAAAATTAAACGGTTTGTAGTGTTTGGCATTTTAATCGAATAATTAAAATGTGTTGAAACATTCAAGACAAAACTACTGGTTATCATTTCAACTTGATTTCCTGTACTAGACAAGTAACCATTGAATGATGTGCCGGAATTTACATCTTTCGAAATCTTGACAATAGAATTAAAATAAGTTAGTCCCATGAGTGAATACATTTGAAAATTTTTATTCTGAACGTATGAATAACCGAAAAGCGATTGTCCAAAACTTATACTTCTCAACGATGATGAAAGCGAATCATTTCTTTTTGTTTGAGAATAAAAATTTAATTCTTGCTGAAAAATAACTTTTTTCTTTGTCATTTTAACCATTCCCAAACCAACTGAAAAATTATTTTCATTAAACTGAGGATAATTATTTGTTCCCAAATTACTGTTGAGTTCTTCTATCTCGGGAACCTGAATACCGAAATAGCCATGAAATTGTTTTGTGTTAATTGCGGACGAATCAGATTGACTGAACGCAACTACATAAAGCATCAAGAAAAAGGTTGTTGCTGTAAATGTTTTCATAATCCTATGTTTTTAGTTTACTTCATTAATTTAAACACGTATCCCAATAATAAGAATATCATCTGTTTGCTCATTTATTCCTCTCCACTTCTCAATAGTTTCATTTAATATCTCCTTTTGGGTTTTCATAGGTTGAACGTTAATGGAAACGAATAATTCTTTTAATTGTTTGTATTTGAATTTTTTTTCTTCCCTGCCACCAAACTGGTCGGCATAACCATCCGTAAAAATATAGAAACTGTCACCTTTATCCATTTTAATGGAATGATTTGTATATGGTTTCAATTCTCCTCCCGAATAACCTATTGGCATTTTATCCGCTTTTATTTCTTCAAAAACACCGTTTTTGCGGATAATATAAATTGGATTATTTGCCCCAGCATATTCTATTCTGTCGTCATAAACGGTACATAAAGCAATATCCATCCCGTCTTTATTTTCATTCTCACCATGTTGTTTTAACGAGTTAATAATTTCAGTTCTCAACAAATTAAGAATTTCGTTCGGTTTAGAGATTTTATGGGTGTCAACAATTTTACTTAAAAGAGAATTTCCCATCATACTCATTAAAGAACCCGGCACTCCATGACCTGTACAATCAACTGCTGCCACCAAGGGATTTTTCACCCTCCAATTTTCACCATGTGCTTTATCAATGGCCGGAAATTCGTTTGGGTTTGTGCTTATCCAATAAAAATCACCACTAACAATATCTTTTGGCTTAAATAAAACAAAAGAATCAGGAAAAGCAGTTTTAAATTCATCATCGGTTGGCAAAATTGCTTCCTGTATTCTTTTAGCATAATTAATACTGTCGGTAATTTCTTGATTTTTATGCGCAAGGTTTAAGCTTAATTTTTTCTTATGGGAATAGCCTCTATAAATAAAAACTGATAATAATAAAAACACCAATAACCCACCGCTTGTTATGTAAACAATCGCTTGTTGCTGTTGTTTTTCTTTAAGTGCTAAAGCGTCTTTTCTTTCTTGCTCGATCTTTGCGATCGCTTCTTTTTTATCGAACTCATATTGTAATTGCAGTTGATATGTTTTTTTAATATTATTCTCGCTTAAAAGAGAATCCTTTGTTTCGGTATATAGCATATAATATTCTAATGCCTTTTTATCATTCCCAATGGATTTGAAATATTCAGCGTATGATTTATATATCTCTTCAGTAATTTTCTTTTTTTTTAGTTTTATCGAAATCTCTAAAGCACGATCTAATAAAGCAGGGACATCGGCATATTTTTTTTGCTTCAAATAAATATTTGCAATGTTTATATATGGCAAAGGGTCAGTGATTATGTTTAGTTTTTGGTTAGTATGAATCGCTTTTTGAAACCAAATGAGAGCATCAGCATAATTGCTCAAGTTAAAATATACCATGCCCATATTATTGAATGATTCTGGTAGTCCTAAACTATCCTTAATATTTTCTCGAATTTCTAATGCCTTACTATAATATTCTAATGCTTTATTGCTTTCACCTTGCTGATTAAAAACAGCACCAATATTATTATAAGCATTTCCTATGCCCAAACTATCTTTGATTTTCTCGTTAATTATTAGCGCTTTATTCAAATATTTTAAAGCGTCTTCATAATTATTTAACTCGAGGTAGAGTAATCCAATATTTGAATTACAAGATTTGATTCCATTAACAAAATTCAATTCCTCAGCTATATGTAGAGCCTTAAAGTAATATTCAATGGCTTGTTGATAATCCCCTTTTTCTTTATTGATAATTCCCAAAAAATTTGAAGCAGCGCCAGTACCTTTTTTATAATCAATTTTTTCTGATAGTATTAACGCCTCTTTTGAATATTTTTCCGCTTTGTCTAAGTTTACTTGATACAAATTCGCTGATATTAAATTTAATAAATCTACCTTGGCGGTATCTCCCTTGATAGTATTAAGTAATGTCACAAGCGAGTCTACAGTATGTATAGATTGAGATGAAGAAATATTATTAATCCCTATTAGAAATAGACAAAGCAAGAATAATCTGCCTTTATATATAGGCAAAAAAAAAGCAGATGAGGCTTGTACGATGCGGTTACTCAAGTTCATTTTTTGAAAGGAAAGAAAATTAATAGAAGAGGATTAAATAAAATGCGGGATAGTTGTGGCTAACCCGCATTTATGATTCAACAAACTTTTATTTTTCTCCAAAAACTTCGGAAGCAAAACCGCCTAAAGCAATTCCGGTTGTAACAGAACCCACGGGTCCACCACCCGATCCAGCTACTGCACCAACAACAAAGCCAATTAAATCAGCCCACTTTATTTTGAATAAATTACCTCCCGCATTTAAATCAACCGCTATTTGATGATAAGGGCTTGATGCAGTTTTTAAAGCGTAATCCCAAAAATTCCCTGAATATATTCCTACTTGAGCTCCACCCATTAGAATCATTTTGTCTTCGGCTGATACGTCAGTCTTAAGAGCAATACGATTGGCATAAGCTGTTAGTCGGAAAGAAATATCAGTACCATCAGCAGTATCTTTTATAATACCAAGCATTATGTTCGTCTGCTCGGCAATAAACGGTGTCATTTCGCCATCTTTAACAAGTTCTCTTAAATAATTATTGAGGCTTGCCTTAATGTTTACTGCGTGATCGTTAGCGGCCTTAAATGAGATAAATTTTCCTCCAGTTATTCCTTCTTGAGCAGTTAGGCGAGTGGTTCCGGTCATCATAAAATTCCAGATTTCGGGATGCGTACCGTTTAATGCCGGGAATGCCACAGCGTATCCATCTAAAAGTTCGTTGTGAATACTTCCAAAACTTGACGTAACAGAATTAAGATAAGGAGGGAATGGGTCGGGAAAAGGAAAAGGAAAGGGAAATGGCCAAGGGAAAGGCCATTGTGGGTAACGTGATCCTGGGAAGCAGTTTGAATTTTCCATAGTAATAGGTTTTAAATTGATAATTATTGATTTATTGACAATGCTAAGTTAATAAAATCAATCATTCTATCAACTATTGAAGGTCAATATGTTAAAAATTATAATCATGGTAGTGTGGGTGGGAGATTGCAGCTTTTTTGCGAGCCTTTGGTCGTGCGGTGGCTTGTGCGGGCTTGCAAAAGTGCTGCAATGTGGGATAGCCAAAACGGCTTTGCCGAAAAAGTGCGGTGGGTGTAAAAATTTAAACTTCTTGTGTTGGGGTCGAGCGGTCGCCCGAGTGTCGCACAGTCAGCCAATTTTTTTTGGAACCGAAATAATTTTGTCGACCGATAAATTGTCTTAGGAAGATGTCAGCCCGCCTTGCTTATAACGTTCCGCGGGCTTGCGAAGTGCGGGGTTTCGGAGCACTTCGCTGTCCGCTGGAACAAAGGTAATTAAATGCGATGAATTTTTATTTGCCGATGAGCCCCGCATTGCGCAAGCCCGCTGTTGGGTGCTGTGCTTCTTCGTGTAATTGCATTGTCAGCTGTCTCGCTTTTGCCTTTTCTGTCATGCCGTGATTGTGTTGCTGAAAGTGCGCTGTCTCGAAGTTACATACAAGTGCTTCAACAACTGTCCTACGGTTTTCAATGTTGCCACCGTTATGATAAAAATGGTCTTTTGTTACAATATTAAATTTGTTCCAGAACTTACTAATCATTTCATTTTCTCTCCAGTCGTTATGGTGCCAAGTTGAAAGGATAAACTTTGCTTTCGTTTCACTAAGTAAGTTAAACAGAAGTTCTTCGTCTTGTTCCGTCCACCCGTTATAATAGTCAACATGTCGCCCGAAGTATGGAGGGTCGCAGTAGATAAAATCATTTTCGGTCGCAAGAGGGATAATGTCTCCAAATGATTTATTATGAAATGTCCAGTTGGGCTTAGGTTGGATGATTTGGGAAATAGTTGAAACCTGATTGGTGATTTTAGTAACGTATGCTTGAGCAAAACGGTCTGGTTTTTTACAAAAGGGGATATTCCAATGGCCTTTTTTGTTAAATCTCATCATTCCATTGAATCCTGCACGAGAAAGAAAAATAAAATCAAATGGAGAATAATCTTTATTAAAACGTGTCCGAACTTTTAAATAATGCTCGTAACCTTTATCATCTGCTTTACTTAACAATTCTCCTTCGGATTCGAGATATTGTTTCATTAACGGAGCGGTGATTGTTTTTTCCTGTAACGCTTTGTAAAAATTAATTATGTGTGGATTAGCGTCATTTAAGATGGCTTTTTTGTAGCCGGAGTTGAAAGCAACAACACCTGTTCCAAGAAAAGGCTCAATCCATTTGCCATTTGTCTTTGGAGCAAGTTCCATGATCCAAGGAACTAACTTGGTTTTGATACCTTGACTTTTTATTGGAGGGGTAAATATTTTCATTTCCCTTTCCCTCCTTTTTTCTTTGATACTTTTTTAGCGACTACTTTCTTTGGATTCGCTTTAATTGCTTTTGTTTTAGTTACAATTTTTTCTAAAAGGTCAGTTCTTCCTTTGAATTCTAAGAAGTCTTTGAGTGTTGTTATTTTAACGGGCTTGCCATTCTTTACTCTTGTCGCAGAGCCATAGTTAATCCAATACTCGTCAAACCACTCTTCACCTAATTTGCTGAAAATTCCATTCTCATTTCTCAAATCGTCAATGTCTACAATGGAGCCAATGTTTGCAGTATTTCCTGAACCTTGTTTGTCGCTTGATATTTTCCACTTCTCGGCTGCGAAAAAGTCGAAGTCTTTTATTACGGAAGTAATTGATTTTAAGTTTTTAACTGTTGTTACTTCTCTTTCTCCAACCTTCTTATGCTTTGTCTCGTATTCCTCTTGCAGTTCGGCCACTTGGAAGATTTCTGTTTCAGCAATATCGTCTGTGAAATCAATTCGTGTGTAGATTACACCTAAGCAGTAGTGTCCCAAATATTGATTGTATGGGAACTGAATATTTTTGTCTTTGTCCCGCTCCTTAAAATACCCTCCGTGGCTACCTAACGTAAATCCAGCGGTCTTGTCGTTTCGTCTGAAGGTGGTTTTGATGTCGAGAGCAAATTTAACTTCGTCATTTTTCTTGTGAACGAAAGTGAGGTCTGGATACCAATTTTGTTTTTCGGCAAGTATGATTTTATAATCTATGCTGTCTGCGAACTGTAGGATTTGAGGAAAGATGTGTATTTCAAGGATTTTAGAGACAATTTTGGTGTCTGAGGAGATGGTATAGATGTTCTTGTACACATCTATGAACCCTTTAACTGTCCAGTCACCGTTGTCTGTGGAAACGTATTTTTCAAGCTTATCGGAAAACTTGTCGAGTTCCTTTTTGAAATCAGATTTGTATTTGTTTTTGTCCGTTAAATTCATAGTCCAAAGTTAGTGAAAATAAAATAGCCCGTTTTTCAGCCAATTTTCAGGATTTCTGTCGGTCTACCAGCATTGCACCCAACGGTTTGGCGCTTGGCGCAGTGGCGGATTTCGGAGCACAAAACTGTCAATACACCACAAAAGTTGATGCGAGGTAGAATGTTCAATTAACCACTTCACCCGCCATTGAGCCAAACGCCTGTTACCACCAGTGCTTCCTTGTCTGCCGTGGTTTGTCGGTCTATTTGATGCTAAGTTTTTCATTGTCTTTTGTCGTGCGGTGGGGCATTTTTTAAAATTTCTTTTTCTCTTGGGTTGGTGAAAAGCAAGCTCTTTTGCAAACTTTGGACTGCGTGTCGGCTTGTGTGGTTTGCAAATGTGCTTGCTTTGTGCGTTGGCTTTTCATTTTGGTCTGTTCAATACATAGTTAAACGCTTTTTCTAATGTCTTTTCGCCAATTCCGTCATAATTGGCTAATAAAATCATTGAATTTGCTTCTCCGTTTTGAATTATCTCTGATATTTTTCGTGCGTACTGTGGTTGAATACCTGTCTCCGCTTTTATTGTCTTTTCGTCTAACGACAACCATTTTGCTTTGAAAGAAGCAAACAAGTCGTCATTTGCATTTGGGTCATAGTCGTAAATTTCAATGTCTATGGAACATTTGTCTAAATACTCGTCCATAAGACGTTTTACTTGGTTTGTGTCCAAGCCACCGTTATGCGTTCCGAGTAAAGGAAATGCAATTGAAGTAATACCTTTCTTGTCGTAGGTTTCCACAAACTTTTGCAAACCTTGTTCAATCCATTCTATTTTGCTCGGATATTTCCAATGAAATTTTGTCGGGAAACTTAAAATCCAAGGTGCATTTTCCTGTTTTGTATAAAGCCACAAAGAGCCTGTTTTAATGAGTTTGTTTTTACAATGCTCTTTGTATTCCTCATACATTTTAGGATATCGAAGTCTATGCACAAATGCAATTCCTTTTCCCATTACGCCAACACAATTTACTGTGTTCACAATGGTTTGACACTTTGAATTAAAAATATTTCCTTTTATATGTTTTATTGCCATTTTTTTATACTGTATAATTCACAAAGTTAAAACAAAGATGAAACCTATCATTTCGCATAAACGAACCAACTTCTGTTTGATTCATCTATAAAATTCAATTGTATATTTTGTTTTACATTACCAAGAGAAATGTTTGACTTGAAGATGATTTTGTCTTTGCTTGTTTTGGTAACATCGCCAACAAGAATTTCCATATCTTTTATATCGGATGTTCCATTCAAAACAAAATAACCTTCTCCGCTAAAATTAGTAGAAATGTGCAATTCAGAATCTTCCTCTTCTATTCTCACTCGTGGATTTTCATTGTTGTAATAACGTCTATCTACTACGATTTTTGAAAAAATGTCTTTATGTTCATTTCCTAATAAATTTATGAGTAGTGTTCTGTCTGCTTCCGATGGGCAAATAATTTCAAAGTCGAATAAATCTTTAAAAGAAAGTTCATCCTTAACCAAAAATTCCTGTTGTGAGTAATTCATATACTTCCTATTGTGCTCTTTGTCGTAACTCATATTTGAATACAAATAATCAAAATTGAATTTATCCAACATTTTTTCAATGGCATTGAATTGAGTAGAATCAGCTTGCATATTTCCATTGCTTACACAACATTTCTTTTCGTATTTAAATAAAACCTCCTTGATTGAAAACCTAAAAAATATTGGAATTGGACATTTTGGAAATCCTAGACCTCTAGCTTTGTCATACCAGGAAATCCAATTTCCGTGAGTTTCATATCCGTCTGTTGTGTTTTTGCCTAAAAACTCATTGTAAAACTGTGTTGGTGTTTGCGGTCTAAAATAAAAGCGTGCATAATTATGAGCATCCCCTCTACGATGAACAACGTTTCCTGCGGCATCTCCTTTTATGTTCGCTTTATTTCTGCTTTGAATTTTTCTGTTTTTAATTATTTCAACAGCATTGTCAATATGTGAAAAGTGATAAATACTTCCTTTCCATTCAGACCATTGTTGTTCAATTTTATCTATAAAATTTAAAGTTGCGTTTTTGTTTATTTCGTCTGTAACATAGCTCCCTAAAAGTTCTTCAACTCTTTTGTTTGCTTTTAGATTTGACCAATTCCAAAACTGTTTGAACTCTTGAATTATTTCTTTCGTGAAATGCACATTCGTGTTTGATGAAATCAAATTCCATTCTAAATGTTCTTTGAACTTGTTTAGAATCTGGTTGTTCAATGCAAGTTTTCCCGTTTCACATATAAAGTTCCAATTCCATTTGTCTGCAAACCGTTCAAGAAAATCAATATCGTCAAAATTGATTTGTGGATTTTCTGTAATGCTTTGCCAATGCCATTTGTTTTCAAATTTGGCAAGTATTTCTTTAGTTGGACTTAGACTTGAATGCTTAGAAATGTATTGCCAATCTAAATCATAATCTTTGGTTAAGGTTAGAATTTCAACTGACGGTGAAAAGGATTTGTGTCTTGAAACTAATTTCCAATTCCAAGATTTTGCTTTTGTTTTATCAATAAATTCAGCGGTAAATTCAAGACTTCTGTTTTCGGATAAGTAATTCCAATCCCAATCTTTGTCTAAAAGTTGTAAAAGTGTTTCATTGCTGAACTCAATATTTTTGCGTTTTGAAAGAACTTGCCAATTCCAATTCTTGTCTTTTAATTCAAGAATTAGTTCATTAGAAATTTCTACTTTTTCGTTTTCTGATAAAACTTGCCAATCCCAATCTTTGTCTTTATATGTTAGTATTAAACTACTATCTATTTTAATATCTTTCCGTTTTGAAAGGAAAGTGAATTCAATTAGAGAGTATCCTGATATAAGACTTAAAAGGTAATCATCTTTATCTCGCTTTTTAGGTGATAGAAATCCTCCAAATTCACTTAGGTAATTCCAATCCCAATTCTCCTTAAAAATACTAACGATATCTCTATTATTATTTAAGTCAGAAATTCTACTTAGGGTATTCCAATTCCAATTTGGACTGTATGACTTTAAATACTTTAAAACATATTTAAAAAACTCCTGATATGTCCATTCGTCCTTTTTATATGTAAACTTTTTTTGTATCGCTTGACTTGATGAGAAAATATCCCAATTAATCTTTTCTTTGAATCCATTGAGTGTTCTAAAATCAGTTGGGAAATGCTTATGATTTGAAATATAAACCCAATCCCATTCAAAAACATCTAACTGAATTGTTGCTTGAACAATAGGGAATAAGGTTTCAAAGGGAATTTTGCAAGTTATGTCTTTCCAATATTCTTTGCGTTTCTCCGATTCTACAACGGTCAAACAAGCTGCAATTTTTGGAAGTTGTTTATCTATTGCAAGTTCATTTTCTACTGTAAAAACTTCGTTTATAAGATATTTCCAATCAAGGTATTGTGCAAAATCTTCTAGAAGTTCAAGAACAGTTTCCTTGGCGAATTTTCGGGTTGCAATTTTCCAATCCCACTTTTCAAACAATTCATCATCTTCATAGCTATCAAGAATTGTTTCTGCTGAACTATTTTCCGTAATGAAACTCCAATCCCAAGGGAAATGCTTATTCGCAAAAATATATTCTGATTTTTCTTTTCTTGTTAGTGATTTCCAAAATTCAGCTTGTTTTTCGCTTTCTGTTGTGTTATTAAACGCTTCTAAGTTCTTATTCCAAAACGAAACATCAAAAGTTGATTGCAATAAGATTTCATTCCAAAGCAAGTTGTTAGAATATGAAAGTTCTCCAAGAAAAGCCTTTTCAATAAATGTAGAGTTGCTAATCAGCTTTTTATTTTGTGAAATTCCTTCCCAATTCCAAGCGAAGTCTGGAAATTCGTATATCAAACTGTAATCAGAAATTTGTTTGCTTACATTCAAAAATCCGTTTTCCGCAATAATACGATTGTGATACTTCTGAAAAATAGGTTTGCTCCATTCAACGTTTTCGTTTGTGTCAAAACCGTTAATGTATTTTTGAGTTTCCCATTGAATCAAATTTTGATTTTCAAAAAAATCAATAAGGTTTGGTGTCCAAATGTACTTTTGGTGAGCAACAACAAAATTTTCAGGCAAATGCTGCTTTAAAAGCGTTTTAAATGACTCATCATTCAAACATTTTGCGGTCAATTCTTCATTGATGAAGAAACGATTTAAAACCGTGTGCCAATTCAATTTGCTTGCAAGTCCCGAAATGTTTTTATGTAGAAAATTTAGATTGATTTCTTCTGAAATGAATTTCCAATTCCAATTATTTAAAATTAGCGTTTCAAGTTTGTCACGGTATTTGATAAAGGTATTTTTGAAAACCTCATTCTTACTTTCTGTAATAACATAAAAATCCCAAGGAAAATCTTCAATATGTTCTTCAATAAATTTGTCAGGAAGATTTTTTGACAGGTAATTCCAATCCCAACCTTTTTCTTTTAGGTTTAAATTTGAAAGTAAGGAAGTTATAAGTTCGATTTCCTTATATGAAAGTTCTTCAAAATCCCAATCAAAAGTTTCAATTTGTTCTTTTATAAATTCATCGTCAAATCTTTCTGTCAGCGTTGTCCAATTCCAATAATCAGCGTATTCCTCAATTATTGATTTAATGCTTTCAATTGGTGCTTTTTCAGAAATAATACTCCAAATTCCACCGTCTCCATTTTTACGAAACAATTCAAAAATAGTATTGTCATACCAATCAAGTTTTGGATTACCTGCAAGTTCTCTCCAATTCAATAAGTCAATATACGTTTCAATGTCTTGTTTGGTAATTGAAGTTTTCACTGAAAGAATGTGATGATACATTCCTTGTCTTAGCAACTTGCTTTTAGATTCTGTATTTTCGGGTAGTCCAATTAAAAATTGAACTTCGGGTTTGTTTGCACCTGATTTAAAAATTGAAAGTTCAAGCGAATTATCAAATGCAGTAATTTCGGTTTGTAGGGAAATGGATTTGTAACTTATTCTTGGTTCGCTTTCGTAAAGCACAACTATCTCGCCTTTGTAAATGTCATTTCCGAATAGTTGGAATTGTAGTTTTTGCTTTAATTCAGGATTTTCAAGTATCTGTTCTTTAAACTCTTTTCCGTGAGATAAACGATTTTCTATGTCAAAAACATTCTTGAAAGAAAAATCAAAAGTTTCACCTGTGGCGGTTTGGTTATTAAATAATTCAGCTGTAGCAAAGTAGTATTTATATTTCAGCTTACTTTGTTTCGCTTCTTGTCCAAATTCTGTTAATTGTATTTTCTGTTCCTTCTCATTTACTGCAATAAGATTGTATTCGGTTAGCCCTTTCAGATAGAGTTTAAAAATATCTATTTCAGCCAAATCTTGTAAGTTGAAACCTAACAATATCCCTAATTCTGAAAAATTGATTTCATTTCCTTTTGCATTGATGATTGAACAGAAAATTTCATCAATTTCATTGATATTAAATGCTTTTCTATATTGAATTTGGTAAGAAGTGGATTTTACTGTCCATTCAAACGGAAATGTTGCGTATGTCGTTTTAGTGCTATCCATTTTGTTCAAATGTGTTTTGTAATTCTTCTGCACTAATTATTTTTCCGTTCTGATGTATGGTTTCAAAAACGTTTTTGTAAATGTCTTTTCTGCAAAAATGTTCACTATTCCCAATGACAATTAGTAATCGTCTTGCTCTTGATAAGGCAACATTCAAACGGTTAGGTGATTCCGCAAAACCTAAACTTTCTTGCGATGGATAACCTAATTCGCCATAAATTTCATCGGGTTGTTGTCCTTGAAAAGATGCCAATTTATTGCTACGCACCATTGAAACGATAATGATGTTCCTTTCCATTCCTTGAAATCTATCAACCGTGCTTAAGCGAATTGGAACTTCACTATGCTTTTCTTTGAGCATTTTGTTGATGTAGTGAATTTGCTTTCCATAAAAACTAATTAATCCGATTTGTTTTTCTTCCAAACTTTTGTTGGAAAGCCATTGGTCAAATTCATTTTTCCCATTGCTGTTTTTGAGAATATTCAAAATATTGTCAATCGCTTCAATTTCTCCGAAATTAACTCTTGATGTTCCTTCTTGAATTTCGGGTGTGGTTACATTTACCCAAATGGTATGTGTTTCGGGTGTCAAGATGTTTTTGTATTGTAAGCCGTGATACCTTGAATCCCATTTGTCAAACGAATTGTGATAAGTTTCTTCTAATGGCAAACCGCACTTCAAACCACCGTCATCTTTGTAAAATTGTGAGATAGCTTCATTGATTGCAGGGTGCATTCGATATTGTGTGTCAAATGTTCCTTTTATGCTATCATCAATATTTTTGAATAACCTTTCAAACTGCGAAATTTCAAATTCCTTATGTGATAGTGTTTTGGCCAATGCCTTTTCGCCAATAGACACAAGTAAATCTTTGATTTCTTCTCCGTCAATCATTGGTGGTAATTGTCTATGGTCGCCCACTATAATTGATTTCTTTCCAAATAAGACAGGCAAAGCAAGTTCGGGTGGTGTTGCTTTACTTGCTTCATCCATAATTACGGTGTCAAAATTTATGTTTGTTCGGTTACAACTTTTATAATCGTTTTCCTGATAGCTTTTCCGGTTGAAAACATTCAAGTATGAACGGAAAAACGAAGTCCATTTATTTTCAGAATTAAGTTTTCCTATTGAACTTCCTGTTGCACCAATCAAATTCACATACTCCAAGTATTTCTCTGCAAAAAGTTTTTTGGTTTCATTGTTAGGCTTTTGCAAATGATTTTTCCATTTATCTAGTGCCGAATCAATTTGTTCATCGTCTTGGAGTTTAACTCGGTTTGCAATGTTGCTTACCCAATGCGATACAGTGTTACTTTCTGTTGAATTGTTTTTTTGCCAATTTTCAATGGCTTCAAGGGAATAAAAACACCCTTCCGATTCTAAGTTATCTGTATTGCCAAACCGAATGGGCTTTACAACATTGTTTTGTCCATTCTTTAATCGGTCAATAGCATTATCAACAGCAAGGTTGGTTTCAGAAGTTAGAAGAATTTTTTGTTTTGGCTCTTTTCTGATGTGTTGCCAAATAATTTCAGCGATTGCAGTTGATTTGCCTGTTCCTGGTGGTCCTTGAATTAGAGCTAACTCATCTGCGTAAAGCGATTTATAAATGGCTTGCCGTTGCGATTCATTTAATGATTGAGAAAAAAGATTGTTTTCAAAGTCTTGCCATTCATCACTCGTTTTACTTAGCAAATAGTCAATATTTTCAATGACTTTGGCTTTTGATGAATCGTATAAAAAAACTTTTGCGTTGTCATTTGGCAACTTCGTTTTTTCATCATCAAGTTTAAGAACAGTATCTTCTAAACGTTTTATCTTGTCCTTTTCACCTTTTAAATCGGGAAAAATAGCTTTTACATTTTCTTCCGTAATGTTCTCTTTTACTTCTTCAATCCTTTCTTCATCAACTACAAAATACAAAGCAGGATAATCAACTTTCTGTAATTTACCTAAATAGAATTTTTCCTTTTGAGGATTTCCGAAATAAAATTCTTCTCGTAAAAGTTTTGAAAGTTTATCTTCTTCTTGCTCAACCTTCAATTCAAAGTTTTCCTCACAAAGATATTTCTCTTGAAACGTGTCGTTTATCGTGTAAATGAAACTTTCGGAATCAATAGAGTCATTTAATTGGTTGTTCAATCTTGCAAGAATTTCCGTTTTATTTCCTGCTTGGTAGAATTGACGGAATATGAGTTTCTCTCCGTTTGCAATAAGTTTTGTATTCAGATTAGGTAATTCTTTTTTCAAATTACTTTGCAATTCGTGCAACCCAGTTTCAAACTTGATATTGAATTTGAATTTATGAGTATCACCTCTGTCGTATATATCAAAGAATGAGAATGATTTAATATGATTAAGTTTCTCAATTAATTCTGATTCAGTTTCAAAGTCAAATGAAATTGTTCTGTGTGTTTGGCTCACTTGAAATTCGTCCCCGTGTATTTCAGAAAACAATCTATTCCAAAATACATCTTCGTTTCGTTCAAGTTCGTCAATTCCTTTATCAAGTTTTCTAAAATCAAATGAGTATTCAGTTTTGTAATAAAACTCAAATGGGTTGTTTGGAAAATATTTTTTGAGTGCTCTTTTTAATCGAAAAGCCTCAAAACCCAAATCTGATTCGTGTTGTTCATAAAACTTGCTGTCATAGTTAAAATGCAGGCAATTCTCCTTTGGTTGCGGAAGTGTAATTCCCTTGCTTTCTAATTCATCAATTCTTCGTTTTAAAATATCTTTATTTTCAAAAGTGAAAGTCAGTTCGTTTCCACGTTTCGCTAAACCGAAATGTTTCTCAAACACCTCATAAACATTTTGGTGTAATTCTCCTTCAACAGTTATTTTATTCCCTTGTTGAGCGATTTCGATATTTCTATAAAACGTAGAAATAAGAAATGAAAGCGAAGGTTTTATTGAAAAAACCGAACCTACTTTTTTGTTGAATTTGAGACCCTGAATTTGGCTAGCCTTATTCCATTCATCTATGGTTAAAAATATCAATCCTGAATTTTTAAAATGGTAGCTCGTTGGTAGTTCTCCAATTATATTTTTTAGTTCTTCTTTGCTGTTGTTTTCTTGTCCTGCGATAGTTCCTTCAATAACAGGATTCTCATTAAAATCAATGTAACAGATTTCAGCAAGTTCTTTTAGTTTGTTGAGTTGTTCAGACGTTATGTTTGTCGTATCTGCAACACTTGCCTGAATATACCCGCTTTCAAAATCAAAGTTTTGAAGTTTGAAAATCTGCTCTACTTCTTTCTTGAATACTTGTTTGAAGATTTCTTGGTCTATTGACAAATGTAGTTTCAAACCGTTAAGTTGAACGGATTTTGTCGTGTCAATTCCAATGGGTCTAGATTTATGTTCTAAGATTTTGGATTGTGCAGTGATATACTTTTTCCAAACGTCCTTTTGATTCATACTACAACTGCTTTTTGGGGGTGGGCTGGAAATTGGCTCTTTTGGTTTTGCTGAAGGGTCGGCTTTGTGTGTTGGGGCAAAACCAAATGTGCCAATGTGCGGCTGGCTAAAAGAAATTTTAAAAAATGCGAAGGGTTGGCTTTTTCTTTCTTTTCTGTCACCTGTCCCAATAGCAAAACACGGTCAGCTTGTTTGTCTGTCCGCTTGGTCGATATGGTCTGTATGTTGAGTCCATTTTTAGTCATTGTCTTGCTGTGTCGTCTGTCTTTTTAGCATTGGTGGTAACGGGTCGCGGCTTGGCGCAGGCGGGGACTTTTACCACTAAACTTTCTACGAAGCCGAAAGCTCAAATTTACGAAAAACTGTCAAACGGAGAACTACCCCCCCCGCTTGCGCCAAGCCGCTGTTAGCTGCTGCCCTTCTGTCTTTCGTGCTGATTGTCTGTCGGTTGTGCGGTGGGACAGACACACTCTTTGCCAAGTTTTGGTTTGTGCGTTGGCTTGTGCGACTTGGCAATGTGTGTGGCTGTGAAGCGTTGGCTTTGTTCTCATTTTACTTCTATTTTTTCGTCACTAAGCAATTTGTTTTCTAATGTGTTAAGGGTGAAAATTGATTTTGTAAATATGTCCTTGGCAACTTCTACATAATTGTCTTCTCGTATGCCGAAATACTTTATTGCTTTTTTACACTTGTCGTTTGAGTTACTGAAACTATGTGCTAAAAGACCCGAACGCAAATTCCATAAGTGCCGTAAAAATGTAATCATATCAGGAATTTGCATTTGATGAACCGCAAGAAACTTTTCAAGCTTTGTAATTCCTTTATCATTATCGTCACGTGTTATTTGCTTTGCTAATTCAGCTTCGTTAAGTCGGTCTATAGTGATTTTGATAATTGATAATATTTGTTCGCAAAAGGATTTTACATTGTTAGATGTAGGAATGTGTAAGGCTTTAAATAGATGCTCATCTTCTTTTGCCAAAGGTTTGTATAATCGCCAACCAAATTTCGTCTCCCATTTTTTATTGAATTGCTCAAACTTGTGCTTAAAGAATAAATCAGGAGTTTCGGGATGGTCAACCCAATTACCTTCAATCATTGTTTGATAATATGCGTGACTAATTCCCTTTTGAGGTTGAATATTATAATGCTTCCAATGTAGTTGCTCTTTGTAAGGCAAATAGCCCAATTCAATTAGAAAAACTGCGACATAATCTTCGTTATTATTATCAATTTTTAGGGAAAAGAAATTTGATTTTACGTGCCAACCGTCAACTTCATATTTCTGTGGTTCGTTGTAGTATTTATTTAGAACATCTTTTTTAAAATACGTTACTACAAAGTATTTGTCATTTGTTTTGCTGCAATCCTGATAAACTTCATTTCCTTCTTCATCATAGCCCGTAATAAAACTTTCATAAACTTGATTCTCATAATCAAAATGATAGCTTTTTGATTTAGATGGGTCAAAACTGATAATCTTTTTACCGAGTATCCAACTCTGAAATTTTCCGTCTAAAGGTCTTATCAGATGATTGTAGATATAATTTTCCCCTTTAAAATCTTTATCAATAAATTCAATTTTGTTTTCTGAAATATCAATATTGCCAACTCTCATAAAATCAAAACATACGGCAAAATGTAGTTGCCGAACTGCGATGTATTCTTTAAGATATTTCAGTTTTATTCTAATCCTTTTTGGCTCAACATTAATTACTTCGTCTAAGTCGCCAAGTTCATCAATGAAATAGTATTTTCTGTTTTGTTTATTTTCGGCATTTTCGTAGAGTTTGAAGTATAAAACAAATTCTTCTGAAATGTCGATGTATTTTTCACCGCCATTATTGAAGTTAAAATGCTTAATGAAAATAAATGGCTCATACCCATCTTCTGAATAAGTTTTATATGTTCCATCACCAAAAACTGCTGGTTTGCCTTCATAATATGGTCTTATCACCCAATCAGTATTTGATTTGTATTCTTCAATCTTTGAGTTATGGACTAAACAACAATAAATTAAGTCATCTTCCGATGATTCGTAAATAGTTAGCCAACCATCTTTTATGAAAGTGGTTTCCAATTGTTTGATTCTTTCCTTTATTAAAAAGTAGTCTAACTCCATACTTTTATGCGTTCTCAATAATTTTAATTTCTTTTTCCGTCAACTCGTAAAGTTGGTAAATCAATTGGTCTATTTGGTTTTCTAAATCTGTTGTATCCGCCATTGATTTTTTCAACGAGATAATTTCAGATGATAAACTTGTTATTTCATTCTCAAATTCATTGCTGATTTTTGGTATTGGTAGTTCCTTAATTGACCGTGCTTGAATTTCTGAAAAGACAGTTTTTGTTGACTTGAACTTATTTGAATACACATAATTCATAAGTTTTGAATTCATTAGCCCAAGTATGAATTTCAAATCAGGACCAATTTTATTGTCAATCTTGTTTACGATAACCAAAGTATTTAAAGCATAATACTGTTCACTGTCGTAAGTGAAAATTAATGAAGATGAAACACGTCTGAACATTAGTTTTTCAGCACTTTCAAAAATATCTTTTCGTTTGCAACTGTGAATTCTGTCCAAATCATAATCGAGATAAACACCATCCCATTTTATCGAATACTTATTGATATTTCTGCCGTCAAGAAGTTTGAAGCAATTTTCATTTTCTTTGGTTT
Source organism: Bacteroidota bacterium (assembly GCA_049322335.1). Taxonomy (GTDB): domain Bacteria; phylum Bacteroidota; class Bacteroidia; order Flavobacteriales_D; family UBA2798; genus JBMORL01. The sequence goes on along the minus strand of JBMORL010000104.1, from coordinate 42,547 downwards.
CCTTTAATGAAAGAGACTTATCGCCTTTAAGTGCAATACCTTGATTTACTTCGCATATTGAACCAAACGTATCGTGTTCTTTTTCAAATACTTTTTCAATTATTGGGTTTAGGTTGTAAACAAATGAAAACTTAGTGTCACGATTTATGACTTCTCTTTTTAGCCTAGATGCAGTTGTTAATTTCTCTTGTGAAAGTTCTTTTACTTCAATGCTATCAATTAGGTTTGGACTGTTTACATACTGAATTAAAACCGTTTCAACAACTGCATCTTCAAACGGTAGAATTGGGAAGTTTACAATTTCAGTTAAGGAAACTTTGTTCACTAAGAAATCTCTTGTAAACGAGTAATACTCTTGAGAAAGAATAGTGTTAGGAATTATGAAATGTAAAAAGCCGTTAGAATGTAAAATTTTGCTTGATAAGTGAATGAAAAATATAAACGTGTTTAACCTGCCACCTGAAGTTTGATAAGTTTCAAGTAAATAATTTTTATACTCTTTAGTAATGTCTTCCGTTTTTGAAAGCTGTAAATAAGGTGGATTGCCAAGTATTAAATCAAATCCAACAAAATCGCCATCATCATTTAGCACTTCGGGAAATTCAAAACGCCATTCAAAAGCATTTTCAAAAATCTTGTTGGCTTTTATTTCTTCAATTTCGGTTTCAAGTTTTTTGGTTTCTTCGGTGAGTTGTTGCACTTTTTTGTTCCAATCGGCTTTTTCCTTTTTGCTCATTTCAAAAAGTTGCCCTTGATTGGTCATTTGATACAAGTCGCCTGAAAGTTTGCGTAGCTTCTTTACTTTCGGGTCGTTCAGCGAAATTTCACTTCTAAAATCCGATTTAATGTCGGCTATCAGTCGTTCCATTTCTCTTTTTTGTTCCTTGCTTTCAGCATTACGGTAAGTGTCAACGGCAATTCGGTAGCTGTCAATCGTCCACTTGCTTTTTTTCAAGGCTTGTTTCAGGTCGGCATCAATGGCAAAACGGCTCACCAAAGAGTTTCCGCATTTTATGTTGATGTCAATATTCGGAAGCGTTTCTAATTCTGTGGCGTTCTTGTAATAAGCATTTTTCAAAAGTTCAATCCACAAACGCAAACGACAAATTTTTACCGAATTGGAATTGATGTCCACACCGAAAAGGCAATTTTCAATAATGGTTTGCTTTTCGTGGAAAAGCGTTTCTTGTATGCGTTGACTTTCTTTGTTGCTTGGGTTGTATTCAAAAAGTTCGCCATCTTCGTCTGTTACAATCAGTTCATCATTTACCACTTCCACCTGATATTCCTTCAAGCGTTTTCCGTCTCGGTCTTGCAGAATTTTCAAGTCGTTTTTAACGGCAATCATTTCATTGAGTGCCGAAACCAAAAAGTGTCCTGAACCCACGGCAGGGTCGCAAATTTTAATGCTGTTTACAATTTGGTTGGCTTCTTTTCGGTCTTCAATTTTGTCGTATAGTTCTTCAAGCGTTGTGCAATTCCATTTTTTGATTTCGTTGAATTTCTGCACAACAGCTTTGCGAATGGTTTCACGGCACATATACATTGTGATGAAACCCGGAGTGAAAAACGAACCGTCTTTGTAGCCGTTTATTTTCTCGAAAATCAATCCGAGAACCGAAGCGTTTATCAGTGTTTTGTTGTCTTCCTGAATTTCTTCTCCGCCTTCTGCTCCAAAGTCGTAAGCATCTAAAAACTCAAACAAATATTGAAGCGTGGAAATGTTGCCTGTCCGTTTTTTGCCTTGCTGGTCTTTAAGCACGGTTTGCGAAAAAATCGGAATGGTTTTGTCGTCTTTCAGGTTGCTGATGAACAAAGTAACCTGCTCAATGTCGGTCGGCTCGAAAAGCGATGAATTGAGATAAGGCGTTTTTTCAAATGCTTTTTTTACATCTTCGTTTCGCTCGTCATACTTGCGTGCCAACACTTGAAAAAACAAGCTGTTCAGGTCGTCATAGTTCTTGATTTTGTCAAGATTGAGAAACGAAAATGATTTGTCGCCTTTGTGATAAGTGATGAGTTGGGCTTCCAACAACTTCAAAAACAAAATGCGGTTTATCCAAGTAATCGAAAGTTCAAGAGCAACATTAAAAAGTCGTTCCTGTTGTGTGTTGCCGAATTGGTTTGGTTTTTCCAATCGGCTCAATTTATCTAAGCTGTCAAGCTGAATGATGGTATCTTCAAGGATTGTTCCTGTGTGTCGTTCACTTGCTTTGTTTCTTTCAATCAGTTTTTTACTTCCTTCTTTGGTTTCGGTCAAACCGATGATGTGCAACAACTCGCTGTAAAAGCGTTTGTCAAGGCTGTTGCTGTCGTTAGTGAACGGAAGTTTTAAAAGATGCTCTGGCGACAACAATTTAAACAATGCAATCAGCGAATTGTCGTCTGCTTTATCAGTATTGCGCAATGGTTTTTGAAAGTCCTGAATGTTGAAGTATGTAAATTCAATTTCAGAAGTAATGCTTTCAATAAACGGCTCGGCAATTTGTTTGTAGAAAAAGTCAGTTTTCGTGTCTGCCAATCGTCCGCCTTCAAAGTCGTTGAATTGTTTTACAAGATTTTTGTTTTGAGCAAAAAGTCTGTCGAACAGGGTAGCGTCAAAAATGAACCATTCGTTAATGTTGGTCGCCACCAAATGTTTTACTTCAAGATTTTTGTGTGTAATTCTCTCTCGTAAGTAATACAAAACCAATTCCTGAAATGCTTTTGCATTCAGTCTTTTGGTGGTAATCATTTCCGTTTTGTTGGTCGGCTTTTTCGCTTCGAGAATTACGCCAACTGTCGAGTTTGCATTTTGTCCGTTATGAATAACAAGGTCGTTTCGACCTTTGGTATTTATAAAATGGTTTGGGTCGTAATAGGTTTTCTTTAAAAAGTCAATGACAAGGTTTTTATGAAACTCTTCGCTTTCGGTGTCATTTGTCCTGTCGAGTAAAGTAATGAGATTGGTCTTGAAACCTTCAATTTCAGTCCTGTTCGGTTTTACTTTTAAAAAGGCTTTGTTCAGTGCCTTTCTTGGTTTCAATTCTTTTAAAATCATTCTACAAATTATATTTTCTATTTCAGTCGGTTAAGATAAGTTTTTCGGTTGTAACGGTGTCAGAGCGTTGGCAAAAAAATGGCTCTTTTGGTTTTTTGAGCGTTGGCTCGTGTGTCGGCAAAAACCAAATGTGCCATTTTGCGGGTGGGCTTTTTTGTCGTCTGTCTGTTCGTTAATTTTTGCACTGTCGTCTGTTCTTTAGGGTTGCAGCTAACTTGTTTATAGTCCAACCTTTGGTAAGACAATACAGCCAAATTGGCTGGCTTTGCTTACCTTTTGGTGGGTAAATCAAATTTACCATATTTCTATAAATCATCAAAGGGACTACGGATTTTTTGCAGGCTTTTAGTGCTTACATGAGTATAAATTTCGGTAGTTTTTGAGCTGTTATGGCCAAGTAGTTCCTGTATATACCTAAGGTCTGTACCATTTTCCAGCAGATGTGTTGCATAGCTATGTCGGAGCCAGTGTAAAGTTACCGGTTTATTAATAGCTGCTTTCATTACGGCCTGACTCAATACTTTCGAGAGACTTTCTCCGCTATACATTCCCCCGGTTTGTCCCTCAAATAACCACTCTTTTGGTTTAAAAGCCTTGTAGTATTCCCTCAACATTTCCAGGATCTTTTCTGATAAAGGTACCACCCGGTCTTTTTTACCTTTTCCCTGTCGTATAATAAGTAACTTCCTTTTGGAGTTGATGGCAGAGGGTTTCATGTAAAGCAATTCACTTCGCCTGAGCCCACATGAATAAATCAACGACAGCATAGCCCGGTGTTTCAGGTTTAACGGAGCTTCCAGTATAGCTTTCACTTCTTCTTTGCTCAATACATTGGGTAAAATTTTAGCTCTCTTTGGACGATGGATAAGATCAATATCTATTTTCCGGTGCTGCACGGTTTGATAAAACAGTTTTATACCGTTGATGAACTGGTTTTGATAGGAAGCTGATAATTTATTTTTGAGAATGTAGTCGTTGTTAAACCGGATAATGTCATCGTTGGTGATTTCTGCCGGAGTTTTTTCAGGGAAAAATTTCAATAAAATGAGAATGGATTCCTGGTAAGAGTTTATTGTACTTTCGCTGTATCTTTTCGATCTCATCCATTGTTTCAGTTTTTCAATTTGTTGTAATGTGCTTTCGGGTAATGCAACAGTTGTGCGGTTTTCTTTTCTTGATTTTGCATTATTAACCGGTGGCAGGTAGTTGAATTCCGAAAGATCCAGCCAGGTTTTTTTTCCGAAAATGCGGAATAATTCATCCATTGTTTCTTTGTCATGTTTCACCAGCCAGCATTTGTTTCCATTGCTCCACCGAGCTGAAGAAATTTGTTTCACCAAAGCCATTTTTTCCCTGTCGAATGGAAAATAAAGTGCGGTATAGTTCCCGTTTTTGTAAAAAAGGGGTTTTACTATTATTTTAGTTTCGGTTTTATTGGACATGAATTTTTTGTTTTATCCGAAAAATACATTCCAAATTTGAAATCGTAAAAAAAAAGTTGTCAACTAAGTAAATTTACGTAATGGAGAAAGCTTCAAAAAATAATCTCCGCATTTTTGCGGAGATTATTTTCGGGATGCGGAGAATAAATTTATGAGAAATATTTTTTTTGATTTACCTCAGCAACGTAACATGTCCGTAAAATTCTTTCACATCCACTTCATCGCTGAGCATAAGTTTAATTTTCCACACATATACATCTTCCTGGCAACTGATGCCTTTGTAGGTTCCGTCCCAGCCTTTGTAACTGTCGTTGGTATCAAAAATCATTTCTCCCCAGCGGTTAAAGATCATAAAACGGTATTCACTGAAATCATGCAGAGGCATTACAGGTAAAAATAATTCGTTCTCTCCTTTTCCGTTAGGCGTAAATGCATTGGGAACATACAAGGCAAAATCTTCTTCAATGGTAATTATTTTACAAATGCTGTCAATGCAGCCGGTATGGTTTTGTGAGGTGAGGCAAATAATGTAGGATGCGGCCGTGTCAGCAGGAAAAGTGAACGCAGGATCAATACTGAAAGAACTTCCCATCCCTGCAAAATCCCATACATAACTAAATGCGCCCTGCGATAAATTGGTAAACTGAACGGTTGGATTATTGATGGTGGGAGCGGAAGGGGAAAAACTGAAATCAGCGATCACGGTATTAAAAACAACATTGATGGTATCTCCACCTGTGCAGCCACCCAAACTAACGGTTACCGTATATGTGCCACCCTGGGAAACATTAAGTGTAGCATTCGTTGATCCGGTATTCCACAGATAAGTGGCTCCGGCTGTGGTAGCGTCCAGTAAAACAGAATTACCGCTGCACAACAAAGTGTCATTCCCCAAATTTACCTGCACCGATGCATTAAAAGTTATATCTACCGTGTCACTTCCCGTGCATCCGCTGGCATTCACATTCACAAAATACGTTCCGCTTTGCGTAACGTTAAATGTAGCATTGGCAGAATTATCCTGCCACAAATACGTGGCTCCCGGTGTGGTGGCATCCAGTAAAAGCGATTGGCCTGTACATAATGACGTGTCGTTTCCGATATCAACCGGTATATTCGAAATGTAATTCACACTAACGGTATCCGAACCTGTGCAGCCGCTCACATTTACTTCCACAAAATAGGTTCCGGCCGCTGTTACATTAAATGTTGCATTGGTGGAATTGTCCTGCCATAAATACGTTGCTCCTGATGTTGTGGCATCCAGTGTAACGGTATTTCCGGTACAAACGGTTGTATCATTTCCAAGATTAACCGGTATGGAAGAAGCAGTGGAAATAACTATTGTATCGGTATCGTTACAGTTGTTTACCGTTACTTCTACCCAATAAGTTCCTGCCCCGCTGGTGGTAAGTGTGGCATTGGTAGAATTATCCTGCCATAAATAAGTGGCGCCTGCTGTTGTGGCATCCAGCAAGAGATTAGTTCCCGGACAAACCGAAGTGTCATTTCCAATATCAACGGCTATAGGCGGTGTGTAGGATACATTAATGTTATCGTTACCAGTGCATCCGTTTACAGTTACCTGCACAGAATAATTTCCCGCAGATACAACGTTGAAAGTAGAATTGGTAGAATTGTTCTGCCATAAATAAGTAGCCCCGGCAGTAGTTGCGTTCAATAATAAACTTTGTCCCGTACAAAGAATAGTATCGTTGCCAAGATTTATAACGGGGTTGGCATTTACGGTAATGGTAACAGAATCCGTTCCCGTTCCGCAGGCATCGGTTACATCTACCCAGTAATTTCCGGCTGTGGTAACATTGATGGTTTGCGTGGTGGCTCCTGTATTCCATAAATAAGTACAGCCTGCACAGGTGCCTGCATCCAGCGTGGAAGAACCTCCGCTGCAGAATGTGGTATTCCCGGTAATGTTCGGGTTGGGAGGGGTACAGGCCTGTGATGAGTCGGTAACCACAAAATCATCAAACCAAATGGAATATTGCGCAGCTCCACCGCTTAAAACATTAAAACTGTGGTTTCCGGGAGTAGCTGTCCATGTAAAACAATATTGAGTCCATGGTGTATTTACCGGCACTAACTGGTTGGGGCTTACAGCAACACCATCCACTCCGAATTTAAAATGAGACAACGGCCCGTTTTGTCCGGGAGCTCCAGAGCCTTGCGGGCCGCAATACCAAACACAAAGCTGCACCTGTTCTCCGCCTGCAAAAAGAAAACTGCCTGTAGTGATATTATCTGCTCCTGCATAAAAGAAAATATACCCGGTTCCGCTGTGCGCGCCAAGGGAGTTGCAATAATTGGTGGGACCCGTTATACAACCCTGGTTACCGGCTACAAATACAGGATGTACTCCATCTACCACACGCCCCGCATCATTGTTGCAGGTATAAGAAGTGGCACATGCACAACCCGCACCACTGCCCAGCTCAAAATCCGAATTGGGAAAAATCTGCGCAGAACAAATAAACGAACATCGAAACGCAAGTATAAAAACTGTGAATCTGATTAATTTTTTCCGGCTAAATTGCAAACTTCTCACTGACTGAATCATTTTAAGTTTTCTAACTACACGTTTTCGGCATCATCTTCTCCTTTCAAAAATACTTTGTATTTCTCCCCCTCACCACGGGAGAGGGGGCCGGGGGGTGAGGCCAGACGTATTTTCTTATCTCAACAAAGTAACATGTCCATAGTAAGTTTTCAACTCACCGTTATTTAGTTTTTTCACTTTCAGTTTCCACACATATACATCTTGTTTGGATGCAGTAGCCTTATGTGTTCCGTCCCATCCGGTTTGGTTGAAGTAGGATTCAAATATCAACTCTCCCCAGCGGTTAAAGATCATCAGTTCGTAGGAGAGTGGATCGTGCCCGCTAACAATAGGCAGGAAGATATCATTGATTCCGTCACCATCGGGTGTAAATGTATTGGGTACATACACCAGGAATTCATCATAGATAAGTATAAACTGGCAGGTGCTGTCCATACATCCCTGTGCATTCGAAACATTCAGACAAACTTCATACGATCCTGCTCCTGTATTCGGGAAAGTAAAGGATGGGTTCGCTGCGGTGGAAGTTCCCAGTCCGGCAAAATCCCAGGTATAACTGGTTGCGCCTTGCGACTGGTTAACAAAATTAATAGCAGGATTCAATACTGTGGCATCAGTCGGCCCCCAGGTGAAATCAGCCACGGGATAATCGTAGGCACATACCATATCCGTTTGAGTGGAAGCAGAAGTACATCCGGCAGCAGAAGTTAGCTGTAATGTGATATCATAACATCCCGCCTGTGTAAAGCTATTGGTAAAGGTGGTAGTGCTGTTGGAAGCGGCTACACCATCAATATACCATGTTGCTGTTCCGGTTCCGGTGGTATTGTTGGTAAAAGTGGTAGTTACAGGCACACAACCTGAAAGCACATCACCACTGAACGCAACAACAGGCAAGGGATTAACCGTTATAGTAGTATTGCTGGTAGTTCCGCATGAACCAGGGATAGCATACGTAATAGTGTATGTTCCGGGAGTAGCTACGGCAGGATCGAATTGTCCGGTTACTGCATTGATGCAGGCTCCGCAGGTAGCGCTCCATGTTCCACCGGGAGTGGCACCCACAAAGGTAACGGCAGCCGCATTCACGCAGAGATCAGGTTGTGGTGTGATAGTGCTGTTAAAAAGATCAACAACAATAATAGTCATGGTGTCTGCATCACCACAAACTCCGCTGATACTATAGGTAATCAGGTTAGGCCCTATGGATGCTGAAGCAGGATCAAAAGTTCCGTTGGCAGCAGAAGTTATTCCTGTTCCGCTCCATACACCGCCTGTTTGTGCCGCTGTTAAATTCAGTGCAGGATCTGTTACACAAAACGGCCCCGCTTGTGTAATCGTTGCATCGGCATCAGCGATAACTTGTATAGTGATGGATTGTGTATCTCCACAGGCTCCGGGAATAGTATAAGTAATTGTATTGTTTCCTGCTGTTGCAAGTGTGGGAAAGAATTGACCGGTTACTGCATCTACACAGGCACCGCACGTTGCCGACCATGTTCCTCCTGCATCCACTGCTGCTAAAAAGGTGGAAGGGTTAGATTGACAGAATGGCCCGGCAGGTGTAATAGTGGCATCATACTGGTCGTTCACGGTAATTTGTATCGTGTCATCCGCTCCGCACATTCCTCCTATGGTATAAACAATATCAAAAGTTCCGAGTCCGGATGAAGCAGGATCAAATGTTCCTGCTGTGGCATTGGTAATTCCTGTTCCGCTCCATGTTCCTCCCGGATCAACAGCAGTTAAATTAACAGCAGGATCGGTGGCACACATTGGTGGCACAGGAGTAATGGTGGGATCTGCATCGGGATTTACAACTATGTTGGTAGTTTGAACATCTCCGCATGCACCGGCAATAGTATAAGTGATGGTCCATGTTCCTGCTCCTGCAACAGAAGGATCAAATGTTCCGTTCACTGCATCGGTAATTCCTGTTCCGCTCCATGTTCCTCCCGGATCAACAGCAGGCACAAGATTCACTGGCGCGCTGCTTTCACAGAATGGCCCTGCAGGAGTTATGGTAGCATCAAATTGTGTATTTACGTTAATCTGGATAGAATCAGAACTTCCGCAGCCGGGCGCAGTGTAAATGATAGTATGAATTCCTACACCGGCTGTAGCGGGATCAAATGCACCTGTAGTTGTATTGGTAATTCCTGTTCCGCTCCATGTTCCTCCGGGAAAAGTAGAAGTTAAAGTAGTGGCGGGATCGCTCACGCAAAACGGACCGGCAGGAGTAATCACAGGAACATCGGGGCCGTTGAAAGGCCCACCGGTAAAAGTATGCGGACATCCGTTCTGGTCAACAATGTCAAACGAATACATTTGTCCGTCAAGCAGCCCGGTGATCGTTATAGTGCCTCCGTTGGCAGCCGTGGTGTTAGAGAAAGAAGCGTTGGCGGGAGAAAGGTTGCTTCCGGTAAAATTTCCACCGAGTAAGGCAGGATATCCTCCCGAAACAGTTACGGTAACACTTCCTGCGGCACAGTTTTCCACTCCGCTGGAGGTAATCGGATCGAGATAAGTAACCGCAGTTACCGGCCCCACATGCCAGCAGTTGGCATCATACATTAAATTGGCTGCGTTATAGAAAGTAAAAGGAGCATAATAAACCGTATTGTTGGTAAACGTTCCGGCAGGGAAGGAGTTAATAATCAGCATATCATTTATATCCTGCATATTATCCTGCACATTAAATACTCCCTGGAAACAGGGGTCGGATAACGGATCGAGGCCTGCCGTAGGGGGACAACTGTAAATTAAAAATCCTATTCCCGGTGCGTAGGGAAATCCACCGATCACTCCTTCATCATCAGGATGGGTGTATCCGGTAGTGATAATATCAATGATATCGTTTTCACAAAGTATGTAGTTCGTGGTTCCGCTTCCGGTCATGTTGGCCGTTACGTTTCCGGCATTGGCAGGACAAACGCAATTTAGCTGTACAAAGTTCAGGGAATTGGTACAGGCCGGATCAGCGGTAAATGTAGCACTAACGGTACACGCCCCTCCGGTGGCCGGAACGGTAAATGTCAGATCCATCGGTGAAGTAAAGGGAGCGTTGAATGTTTGAGTGGTTCCGCAAACGGTTACATTCAATTGCCCTGTAGATGGCGGCATGGAAAACACCAGGTGAACATCCACATCATACATGCCCGCAGTAGCCGAACATCCGTGAACTACCACAAGCGAATCCATATTACACGGACAGATAGGCGCAGTATAGGGAATAGTTTGTGTACAGGTTGCATTGGCAGAAAAAACAGCAGTTACATTACAAGCCGCTCCATCTGCATTTAATCCGTTAAGATTATATAACGTGGGTGAGGTAAACGGAGCGTTGAACACTTGTGAACCTCCGCACGAAGAAGTAACGGTTAATGTTCCTGTAGCCGGAGCACCGGTAAAATCAACTTGTCCGCTTATATTATACGTTCCGCTGGTAGATCCGCAAATGGGTGCGCTGATGTTGGCGGTCATATTGGTAATCACACAACAGTTGTTTACAGTAACATTCACCGTATTGGTAGTGCTGCAACCGTTGGCTGTTACCACTACTGTATATGTTCCGGTAGCTGCTGTAGTAACATTGGTAATGGAGGGGTTTTGTGCAGAAGAAGTAAATCCGTTGGGCCCTGTCCACGAATAGGTAGCTCCTGTTGTTGCATTTACAGTAAGATTCAAAGCTCCTCCCGAACAAACCGGTGAGTTGCTTGCGGGTGTTACAACAGGCAAGGGGTTAACCGTTATAGTGTAGTTAACCGGTGTTCCTGTACATCCGGCAAGTGTGGGAGTAACAGTAATGGTTCCTGTAATGGGTGTCCCGCCACCGTTAGTTGCGGTAAATCCGGGAGTATTTCCCGTTCCGCTGGCACCTAAGCCGATTCCGGTATTGGAGTTGGTCCACGCAAAGGTGGCTCCCGCAGGATTACTGGTATATGCTGAAGCGGGTATGGCTGTTCCTGCGCATTGTGTAATGTTGGCAGGAGCAGTCATGGAAGGAACAGGGTTTACGGTAATGGTATATGTTGATGCGGGGCCCGGGCAACCAGCCAGTGTTGGAGTAACTGTAATGGTGGATGTAATGGGTGTCCCCGTACCGTTAGTTGCTGTAAAAGCGGGAGTGTTTCCTGTTCCGCTGGCGGCTAATCCGATGGCAGTATTTGAATTGGTCCATGTGTAGGTAGCTCCGGCAGGTGTACTCGTGTAGTTGGATGCCGGAACGTTTGCACCTGCACAATAGGTTGCATTGGCAGGAACAGTAACAGTAGGCTGAGGATTAACAGTAACAGTAACTGTTGTTGAACCAACACCACATGCTGCCGTTCCTGTAACTGTATATGTAGTTGTTATAGCCGGATTGGCAGTTACCGTTGTTCCGGTTGTTGCTGAAAGCCCGGTTGCCGGTGCCCAAACATAGGTGGAGGCACCACTGGCAGTTAGCGTAGTACCTGCACCTCCTGCACAAATAGTGGGAGCAGCGGGAGTAACTGTTACAGTAGGTGTACTTCCTGTTGTTCCCACAGTAACAGTAACGGTTTGTGAGGGTGTACAAGTTAAACCGTCATTAACAGTACAGGTATATGTTCCCGGTGCTAATCCGGTGGCAGTAGAAGTAGTTTGAACCGGAACTGTGTTCCATGAATAAGTAAATGGGCCTATACCACCTGTAACTGTAGCAGTGGCCGTACCGTTATTACTTGGGCAGTTGGCAGGAGTAGAAGAAGTAGCAACAGTCCATGGAGTTGTACATTGTATAAGATCGATCATTACGGCAGAGTCAACCACGCAGTCGGTGGCATCTGCTATCGCAAGTTTAAAGTGATAAGTGGCACAGGGAGTAACGTTGATAGTTGGAGTTAATACTACTGTATATCCGTCCAGACTGTTGGCATATGTACCGGCATCATTATTTACAAAATAAGCAGTATTGGTAAGATGGCTTACATTATCGATAGTTACAGGAGTTCCTCCGGGAATAGTAGCAATGTTCATATTGGTATAGTTTCCACCTGATGGATTGGGGCCGGAAACAAAAAATCCGAAAGCATCATTAAAAGACTGATTCACCCAGTTGGTATATTCATCCGAGCCAAAAACAAATGTGATGGACATAGTTGCACATTGTGGAACCACATCAAATTCAATAACACAAAGGTCGTTGGTTGCTGACGAACTGATGGCGGTGAGTTGTGGATCACTACCGCTGGTTCCGACACAGGTGCTAAAATCATCATTCAGGTTCGCTCCTGTTAATTGTGATACGTTTCCGGTAGAAAGCATAAAACCGTTGGTTACACCCAGTCCTGAAGTAACACCATTGGAAAACGAACCATATGATTGCGGATCGCAGTTGATGGTAACATTGGAAATCGTTAACCCCGGGCCTCCCAGCGAACTGGTTACCGTGGGCGCTCCACCACCGGGAGTAATTACCAATTGCGCGAAAGAAGAAGAAACTGTCATTAGTAGAACGACAGCCGGGAGTAGAAAGCGTTGGGTCATAGAAATCTGGTTTTTTACAAGATGAGAAAACAGGAATTAGTTGCCTTTTTAACCCTGAAAAAGTACAGAAAAAAACAATCCTTGAACCGTTGTTGAGAAGCTTGTTTAATATTTAACAGGATAGTGCTGAAAAAGCCCCTTTTCTTTTCACTATTTTCGTGTATGGCTCTTACCCCCGAAACCTCTATCGAGTACCTGAAAGGTGTTGGCCCTCAGCGGGCTGAGGTGCTCAGGAAAGAATTGGGGATTTATACCTGTGGTGATTTTTTGAGTTATTTTCCGTTTCGTTATGTTGATCGCAGCAAGTTTTATAAAATCTCTGAAATAGATGGCGAAATGCCCTTTGTTCAGCTAAAAGGGAAAATAATAAAAACCGAAGAAGTGAATGCCAAAGCAAACAAACGGTTTGTCGCCATCCTTGAAGATGATACGGGAACTGTTGAACTGGTTTGGTTTCAAACAAAATTCATTAAAGGAAAAATTATAAAGGGCGAAGAATACATGGTGTTTGGAAGGCCCAATCCTTTTAAAGGAAAATACAGCATTCCTCATCCCGAAATAGAATTGCTGAAAAAATATGAAGTAAATAACCTGGCCCCGCTTCAGGCAGTGTATCATTCTACCGAAACACTCGGCTCAAAAGGATTGAATTCAAAAGGTATCGAAACCCTGATGAAAAATCTTGTTCCCGAAATAAGCCACACCATTGAAGAAATTTTTCCGCATACCATCACGTCAAAATATCATCTCATTCCCCGAAAAACCGCGTATGAAAATGCACACTTTCCCCAAAGTGTGGAAATGATGCAGAAAGCGGTTTTCAGGCTGAAATTTGAAGAACTGTTTTTTCTGCAATTGCAATTGGTACGGACAAAAATTTCACACACCAAAAAATTAAAAGGTTATGTTTTTGCAGAAATAGGAGAAAGATTCAATACGTTTTATAAAAATTATTTGCCCTTCGAATTAACCAACGCACAAAAGCGCGTTATACGTGAAATACGAAAAGATACGGGAAGCACCACACATATGAATCGTTTATTGCAGGGTGATGTAGGAAGCGGAAAAACAGTAGTAGCGTTGTTGTCAATGCTCATGGCGCTGGATAACGGCTACCAGGCTTGCTTAATGGCACCTACCGAAATCCTCGCTAACCAGCATTTTCATACGCTATCGGATTTGCTGAAAGATATGAATGTCTCTATTCGTCTCCTCACAGGCTCCACCAAAACGGCAGAAAGAAATGTAATAGCAGATGAACTTGAAAACGGAAAACTGGATATTCTTGTAGGAACACATGCACTCATCGAGCCGAATGTGAAATTCAAAAACCTGGGACTTGCTGTTATTGACGAACAACACCGTTTCGGAGTGGAACAACGTTCGATGTTATGGAAGAAAAACTCATTACCGCCCCATGTTTTAGTAATGACGGCAACACCAATTCCCAGAACGTTAGCGATGACGCTGTATGGCGATCTCGATGTTTCCGTTATTGATGAAATGCCACCGGGAAGAAAGCCGGTAAAAACATCGCATCGTTTTGATTCGGCACGTGATTTTGTTTTTGGATTTATGGAACAGCAGATAAAAGAAGGAAGACAGATTTACGTTGTTTATCCGCTCATCGAGGAATCAGAAAAAATGGATTATAAAGACCTGATGGATGGATATGAAAGTATTACCCGCAGGTTTCCGTTGCCCCAATACCAGGTAAGTATCGTTCACGGGCAGATGCATCCCCAGGCAAAAGAAATAGAAATGCAGCGTTTTGTAGATGGAAAATCACAGATTATGGTAGCTACCACTGTGATTGAAGTGGGAGTTAACGTTCCCAATGCTTCTGTGATGGTGATTGAAAGCGCTGAACGGTTTGGATTATCGCAATTGCACCAGTTGAGAGGAAGAGTAGGGCGTGGAGCCGACCAGTCGTATTGCATTCTGATGACCGGAAATAAATTAAGCAATGATGCACGAAAACGCCTCGAAACGATGTGCAACACCAACGATGGATTTGAAATTGCAGAAGTAGACCTGAAACTACGCGGCCCGGGCGATTTGATGGGAACTCAACAAAGCGGTGTGCTGGAACTGAAAATGGCCGATATAACGCGTGACGGACAAGTGATGATGCTGGCACGCGATGCAGCTGTTGAACTTTTTGAAAAAGATCCGGATCTGAAATTACCCGAACATGCCAGAATAAGAACTGAACTGGTACTATTACTGAAAAACCGCCCCAACTGGAGCAGGATTTCGTAATTGGAAATTTTAAATATTGAAAAGTTGAAATGTAATTTTGAAATTTCTCCGCGTTCTCTGCGTGTATTTCTCTGCGCCCTCCGCGGTTTCGGCTGTCTGAGAATTTTAGTTCCGGGCATCATCATCTTATGCAAAATGGGTGTCTTTTTTACAACCCTTACAAACGCACAACAGAATTTGATCAACAATTCCTCCTTCGAATCCGAAACAAATCCTCCTTCCAAAGGATATGGCAATTATTTGCCGGGTGAAATAATGGTAAACGGCTGGTTCAATCCCACAGCCGGAACGCCTGATTATTATAATTCACACAACAGCAAAGTAACGGGGGGCGCATTGGCGCAGGCATTATCTTTTGAAGGCCGTATCGGGCTTGTTCTTTCGGCCGGAAAAAAGAAACCCGGTAATTATAAAGAATACACCGAAACCCGTTTGTCACAACCGATGGAAGCCGATAAAAGATACTGTGTTTCGTTTTTCATCGCACACGAACGAACATCCGGCTATACGGCTCCCGACCTTGGAGTATACTTTTCGCCCAATATGGTTTTGGTGAATTACCGGAACGAACTCCCTGTAAAACCATCATGGACTTTTTCTTCCGATACATTTTTGATTTCACAAACTTACTGGACTGAGATTTGTTTTCCCTATTACGCCAATGGAGGAGAAGAATATATGGTGATAGGAAGCTTTTCAAAAAGCAGCGGACGATCTTTAAAATCATTAAACAGAAAACCCGAAAAAAGATCGTTATGGGGAATGCGGAAAAAAATGGCGTACTATTACCTGGATGAGGTGTATGTAAGACTATCAGAAGATAAAACATGTGATTGTGAAAAAAAATCAATTCCCAAAAAAAATCTCATATTTCTTGTGGATGTTTCCAATTCCATGAACAACGGGCATAAACTGGATTCGGTAAAATCAGTCATTACTCAGATCATTCCATCTCTTCCCGTGGATGTGAAAATAAATCTCTTTTCTTTTTCTTCAGGGGCTCACCCTCTTTTTACAGGTAAAATAAAAGAAGAAGTAAAGGATTCTTTAAATTATTTTCTGAATAAAATGCATGCATCAGGAAATACAAACCCTCAAAATGCGTTTGAAAATATCATCACTTTTATTCAGCAAAACCAACTTAAAAACAACCATGTTATTTTTATCTCTGACGGAGAGTTTAAAGAAGCGGACATAGATGTGAATAGAATATCTGAACAATTTGTATTGTCAAATACTTCTTTTTCCTGTTTTAGTCTCCGTTCAGCTGAAAATTGGACAAAATCGGATGTGCTGTCCAGGATTTCCGAAAAAACGGATGGTGTTTTTTTTATAGGCGATCCCGGTATATATAATTATTCAGGCATGAAAATAAATCTAAAAAACTCTATTGGCTTTTCTCCTGCGAAGGTAAATTACCTGAAACCATAAATCTTTTAAAAATATTTCATGAACTTTCTGTCTTTTCCCCGGCTTTCTCTAACATCTGCCGCCTGAGTATAGCTTTTTCAGTAAGTCCCCTGGTTTCCTTTTCGTCCTGATATTTCCTGCTCATCCAACATCTTATATCTTACTTGTCTGTCATCTAATCATACAATTAGTTGACTTTCATCAAATAAAAACAGATTAACCGTCTTATTTAAAAATTTATCCTATATTTGTTTTGAAATGCGCAAAGCAATTTTTCTGCTACCTGTATTATTTGCCTATGCTCTCATACTCGGGCATAACCTGGTGCCGCATGTGCATTCCTCTCCCCACGAGACTACAGTACACGATCATCATGACGGAAATGATCATCCCGTTCAGCATAAACATGAGCCAGCCCAAAAGGATAATGATGAAGAAAAAAGCAGTTTACCTGATTTTTTTTCGCTGTTTGTTCATTCTCCTTTCTCCGTCACCATTGATCATATTTTAGTTCCTTCTGATGAAGGGAAAGAAATACAAAACGCCCGTCCGGATGTTGTTATTGAAGAAGAATTTTCCCTTCGTTTAGTACAACTGGCAGATCAGGGACTCCCTCCTGATTGCGCCCAAATATTTTATTCCGGCCGCTCGCTCCTTTATTTTTCTTTAAGGGCTCCGCCAGCCTGCTGATTTTTTCCTGTCTTTTATACAGGAATGACTATGCCTTTTAACAGGCGTTTCCTTTTTTTTATTAATTCAAAATTCAATTAAAATGAAAAAAGTATTTATTGCTCTTACCGTATTCGCCTATTTTTTTGCCGGGTGCGGAGAAAAAAAAGATAATCATTCTCACGGAGATGAAAAACATGAACATGAAGAAGGAACACATGATCATGGTGATGGCGAACATGAACATGAAGAAGGTAACGATCACCACCACGAACAGGAAGAATTCAACGCAAATGATACAGCTTCCCATTCAGACAAATCTCATTCTCACGAAAATGCTGATCATTCACATTAAAAAACGATAATCACCGTTCTATGAACAAATTCATTATTTCTATCCTGATCATTTCAGGATTTATTACAGGTTGCTCAGGCAAAAAAGAAGAAAAAGAAAAAGCAGGCGGCCCCGAACCGCTTGCTTATACTCTTTATACAGATAAAACTGAAATTTTTGTGGAGTTCAAACCATTGGTAGTCGGACAACCATCAAAATTTGCTGCTCATTTTACTATTCTTGGAGAAAATTTTTTACCCCTCGAAAAAGCAAAAATAACAGTGAGTTTGATTGTTGGAGATAAAGGTATCCGCAACACCGCTACAGAGCCCTCCGTTCCGGGAATATTTCGTTTGGCTTTGTCGCCAACAGTGGCAGGAACAGGGAAACTTGTTTTTGATATCGTTACTCCTGATTATACCGACCAGGTTGTTATCGAAAATGTGAAAGTTTATCCCGATGAAAAATCAGCGCTGGCTGATATAGCTGAAGAAACAGGTGGCGGTGAAATCACTTACCTCAAAGAACAGGCGTGGAAAGTGGAATTTGCCAATACACCGGTAAAAAAACAGGAATTTCATGAAGTGATAAAAACCAGCGGACAGATTATGCCTGCACCGGGAGATGAAGTGATCATTACCGCCAAATCGAATGGTATTGTTTTCTTTTCGGGCAACAGTTCAGTTGTTGGTGCTTCGGTTGAGAAAGGAGAAACGGTGTTCATCATATCGGGCCAGGGATTAACGGAAGATAATATTGATGCCAAATTCAAAGAAGCCAAATCGAATTATGAAAAAGCCAAAGCAGATTATGAACGCGCCAAAGAGTTGATCAAAGATCAGATCATTTCTCAGAAAGAATTTTTGGAACGGCAAAATCAATTTGAAACCACGCAATCTGTTTTTAATTCGCTGGCACAAAATTATACCGGCAATGGTACACGGATATCAGCACCCATTTCGGGTTTTTTGAAAAACCTATACGTATCCGAAGGACAGTTTGTAAAAATTGGCGATCCTGTTGCTGCCGTTTCTCAAAACCGTAAAATCAACCTGGAAGCAGAAGTATCGCAAAAATATTTTTCGCAATTACCCAATCTGCAGTCGGCTAATTTTATCACACCCGATAAAAAAACATACAACACAAATGATTTAAATGGCCGGTTAATCGCCTATGGAAAAAGCATAAGCGAAAACAACCCGTTTATTCCTGTAACTTTTGAAATTGACAATAAGGGAGAGATTCTTCCCGGATCTTATGTTGATGTTTACCTGAAATCCAATCCCATTCCTGATGCATTGGTCATTCCTGTTTCTTCACTGATTGAAGAACAGGGAATTTATTTTGTGTATGTGCAGCTGGAAGGGGAAAGTTTTACCAAACGTGAAGTAAAACTGGGTGGAAATGACGGAATGCATGTGCAGGTGCTTTCAGGATTGAAAGAAGGAGAACGGGTGGTAACCAAAGGCGCATACAATATTAAATTATCTGTTGCATCAGGAACTATGCCGGCACACGGACACGAACATTAATAACTGTAGTTATGTTGAACAATATAATTAAATTTTCATTAGGCAACCGGCTTTTGGTGATGTTGTCTTCTGCCTTGCTGCTCATCTTCGGAACCTATACTGCTTCAAGAATGGAAGTGGATGTGTTTCCGGATTTAACCGCCCCAACGGTGGTGGTAATCACTGAAGCTCATGGAATGGCCCCTGAAAGAGTGGAGCGTTTGGTGACATTTAAAATTGAAACAGCAGTCAATGGCTCCACTAATGTGCGGAGAGTTAGATCATCTTCTGCTGCAGGAATTTCTATTGTGTGGGTGGAGTTTGAATGGGGAACCGATATCTACAAAGCGCGGCAAATTGTTTCTGAAAAACTGAATGCCGTATCATCGCAACTGCCGCTTGGAGTTGGAAATCCTGTCATGGCTCCGCAATCTTCCATTATGGGAGAGATCATGCTCATCAGCGTTACGGCCGATTCAACAAGTATGATGAATTTGCGCACTATTGCCGACTGGAATATTCGTCCCCGTTTGCTTTCTATTGGCGGTGTATCGCAGGTGGTGGTAATTGGCGGTGAGTTTAAACAATACCAGGTTTTAGCGTCACCTCAAAAAATGAAGTATTACAATGTTTCGCTTGCCGAATTGAAAAAGGCGACTGAAGAATTAAGTAAAAACTCTTCCGGTGGTTTTATTAATCAACATTCGCAGGAATATATTGTTACCGGGATGGGAATAACCAATGACATCGCCAGAATGTCGGATGCAGTAATAAAAGTAGTTAATGGTGTACCTGTCAGAGTTGGTGATGTGGCCGAAATAAAAATAAGGCCGAAAGTAAAGATAGGTGACGGTTCGCTGAACGGTAAACCAGCCATCATTATGACCGTAATGAAACAACCCAACACCAATACACTTTTACTTACAGAAGAGATTGATGCGGCCATGAAAGAAATGAGCAAAAATCTGCCGGAAGACATACATATCAATACCGAAATATTCCGCCAGGCCGATTTTATTAAAGCATCCATCAGTAATATTCAAAAAACACTTTACGAAGGCGCTGTTTTCGTTGTAGTGATACTTATTTTATTCCTCATGAATTTGCGGGCAACTCTTATTTCACTATTAGCTATTCCTATCTCACTGATCGTAGCTATTCTCACGCTTAAATACTTCGGGTTTACTATCAACACAATGAGTCTTGGAGGTATGGCTATTGCTATCGGAGATTTAGTGGATGATGCTATTATTGATGTGGAAAATGTTTTTAAACGGCTGAAAGAAAATTCACTTCTTGAAAAAGATAAACAGAGAAATAAACTGGATGTGATTTTTGACGCATCCACCGAAATCCGTACATCTGTTATCAATGCTACTTTTATTATTATCACTGCTTTCCTGCCATTGTTTTTTCTTTCGGGCATGGAGGGAAAATTACTTGCTCCGCTTGGAATCGCGTTTATTGTGGCGCTGTTTGCATCACTCATCGTTGCCATAACACTTACGCCCGTTTTATGCAGCTACCTGCTTACCGGTGATAAAATGTTGCAAAAACAACATAAAGAAAGCTGGCTGGTGGCACGGTTAAATCGTTTATATGAACGATCACTGAGAAAAGCAATGAAAATAAAAACGACAGTGCTGGCAACGGCCATCGTTCTGTTTGCCGGGGCATTATTTATTCTTTCAGGTCTTGGCAGAAGTTTTTTACCCGAATTCAATGAAGGTTCACTGGTGATCAGTGCGGTGAGTATGCCGGGAATTTCACTCGAAGAAAGTAACAAGATAGGAACTCAAATCGAAAAAGCTTTGCTCACTATTCCCGAAATAAAAGTGGTAACACGCAGAACGGGACGGGCAGAACTGGATGAACATGCACAAGGCGTGAATGCATCCGAAATTGACGCCCCGTTTATTTTAACCGATCGGCCGCGCGAAGAGTTTATGGAAGAAGTTCGTGAAAAACTAAGCGGAATTACCGGGGCAAATATCACTATCGGACAACCCATCGGGCATCGTATCGACCACATGCTTTCGGGAACAAGAGCTAATATTGCCATCAAAATTTTTGGAACAGATCTGAATCATCTTTTCAAAATTTCCAACCAGGTAAAAGCAGAAATAACAGGTATTGAAGGATTGGTGGATATTAGTGTGGAACAACAGGTGGAAATTCCACAGGTACAGCACTTGCCCAGAAATGAAATGCTGAACAAATACGGTATTACCATTGGAGAATTCAATGAATTTATTGATGTATCGTTTGCAGGTGAAAAAGTGAGTGATATTTTTGAACAGGATAAAAATTTTGACCTTATCCTGATGAACGATGATGAGAATCGCGGAAGCATAGAGAACATGCGTAATACACTTATTGATGCACATACCGGTGATATGAAAAAAATCCCCTTTCATTATGTAGCTGATGTGATTTCCACTTCAGGCCCCAATACAGTAAACAGGGAAAAAGTACAGCGCAAAGTGGTGGTTTCTGCCAATGTATCGGGCCGCGACCAAAAAAGTGTGGTAGAAGAAATACAAATGAAAATAGATTCGGCCGTCAATGTCACTCACTCCATCGGGTTGCCGCAGGACTACCGCATCGAATATGGCGGACAGTTCGAGGCAGAAGCCGAAGCATCCAAAACACTTTTGGTAACTTCACTCTTTGCTGTTCTTGTTATTTTCTTTTTGCTATACCAGGAATTTAAAAAGTTAAGTATTGCTGCTATTATCCTTCTCAATCTTCCGCTGGCTTTGATCGGTGGTGTAATGAGCATTTATTTTACTTCAGGTATTGTCAGCATTCCGGCTATCATCGGATTCATCACACTTTTTGGCGTGGCTACCCGCAACGGAATATTATTGGTTTCGCATTACATTCATTTGCAAAAAGAAGGAATACCGTTAATGGATACAGTAATAAAAGGATCAATCGACCGCCTCAGCCCGATATTGATGACGGCACTCACTGCAGGACTTGCATTGATACCGCTTGCTCTTGCCAGTGATCTTCCGGGAAATGAAATTCAAAGTCCGATGGCTAAAGTAATTCTCGGTGGATTACTCACCTCAACATTACTCAATCTTTTTGTCGTTCCGGTTGTCTATTATATGGTAAATAAAAATAAACTCAAATGAAGAACTTAATTGCGATCTTAATGCTCGCGCCATTTACAACTTCAGTGGCACAGGTAAAAACCGTTTCACTGGATTCGGCTTTGAATATCGCGTATTCAAACAATAAAAATCTGCAATCGGTTTCCATGCAGGCCGATTATTATCAGTGGCAGAAAAAAACAAGTTCCGAAATTTCAAAAACAGACATTAGTCTGACTTACGGGCAATACAATGCTTATTATAAAAAGGATAATAACTTTACCATAAGCCAAACTATTCCCTTTCCTTCTGTTTTCGGTGCAAAATCAACGCTGGCCGATGCACAAATAAAAGGTGCAGAACTAAAAACAGCCGCTACTAAAAACGAACTGGCTTACCAGGTGAAAGAGGTATTTTACCAGGCAATATTCTGGAACGAATACCGGGAATTATTAAAACAACAGGACTCCATGTATGCGCAGTTTGCAAGGTCAGCTTTGATTCGTTATGAAACCGGTGATGCTACCCTGCTTGAAAAAACTTCTGCAGGCTCACGGTTATCGGGTATTCGTAATAAAATGCAACAGGTAGAATCCCGCCTGGAAGTGCTTCATCTGCAACTTCAATCTTTGATGGGTGTGAGTTATCCCGTTACAGTTGAAAAAGTTGATTCACCGGTTCGTTCTTTCGAATTTCTTAATGATACTGCATCAGTAAATACCAATCCCACACTTGTTTTTGTCAAACAGCAAATTGAAATTGCTGAAAAAGAAAAAAATCTTGTTGCTAAAACCGGTTTGCCCGAATTCAGGCTGGGTTATTTTAATCAATCGCTTTATGGCGTTCCGCTGGATGAAACCAACACTCAGTTTGCAACGGGTGGAAACAGGTTCCAGGGTGTTTTGGTAGGGATTGTGGTTCCGCTATGGTTTGCCCCGCTGTCCAATAAAAATAAAATGGCTCAAACACAGGTAGAAATTAACCGCATTGCCTTTGAAGGAGAAAAAATGATTTTACAAAACCGGTATGGACAAGCTGTGCAACAATATTTATCAGCAAAAACCAATCTTGCTTATTTCCGTGATATTGCTTTGCCTGATGCTGGCCTGATCGAAAAGCAGTCGCAAACAGCCTATGCAAAAGGAGAAATTGGTTTTGCAGATTATTTACTCGGCTTGCAACAGGTAATTGAAGTAAGAGAAAATTACATGGCAGCTATCAGCGAATACAACCAGTCAGTGATTTACCTGGAGTACCTGGTGGGAGAATAAAATACTACAGAAAGAAATTACTATCTCATATCTCGTGATGGTCTTCTATGTAATCCAAATCTTTGGAAAATGTTTCTTTGATGCTGAAGGTAGCCCAAAGCGCCAGCGAAATAAAAAGAGTTCCTACTATAAATGCACTCATGGTATTGGTAATATTTTGCGCTACCAGCATCCCGAACAAACCGGTTATCAAATTTACGGAACCTCTCACAAAATTCGGAACAGTATTGGTAACTGTGCTGCGTATATTGGTTCCGAATTGTTCTGCTGCAATAGTTACAAAAATGGCCCAGTAGCCCGAGGCGGTTCCCAGCAAGAAGGCAAGGAAATAATAACCGCTTTGCGAAATGCCGTGTGCGAAAAAGAGAAAATATGCAATTAACAAAAAAGCAAAAAGGAGGTAGATGATCACTACCTTTTTTCTGCTTTTCAAAAACTGGCTGAGCAATCCGCTCAAAAGATCGCCCACAGATAAACCCAAATAGGCATACATAACGGCCTGGCCATTTACTATGCCACCGGGAACTCCCAGTTCTACTGCAAATACTTTTTGCGACATGGCAATCAGCAAACCGATCACATACCAGATGGGAATTCCTATCAGAATACAGTTCAGATATTTCAAAAATCTTTTTTTGTTGTTGAACAGCATAAATATATTTCCCCTGTTCACCTGGCTTTGTTTCACATTTTTATACATTCCCGATTCTGCGACACCTATTCGGAGGATGAGCAACAGCAAACCTAATGTGCCGCCAACAATATAAGCCACCTGCCAGTTGGCATACGTTCCGCCAAATACCGATGAAAGAAAATCACCGATAGCTTTTCCCTGTGCGCCTACAATAGCAGCTACCACAGCGCCCAAAGCACCGAAGGTAACAATGATCATTGTTCCGTATCCACGGTTTTCCTTGCTCATGGTTTCTGAAACCAGCGTAATTCCCGCACCCAATTCGCCCGCCAGTCCTATTCCGGCAATCACCCGGATAACGGCATACAATGGAATATCGGTAACAAATGCATTGGCAATATTGGCAGCAGAGTAGAGTAGTATGGAACCGAATAAAACCGATAATCTTCCCTTTTTATCTCCTAAAATTCCCCAGATGATTCCACCGATCAGCATTCCCGTCATCTGCATATTGAAAAGGAACATTTCCGTATTGGTAATATCTTTTTCACTGGCGCCTTTCATGATCTGGGTCAGGCTTTCATTTTTCACCACATTAAACAACACCAGGTCATAGATATCTACAAAATATCCCAATGCTGCTACCACAATAATCAATATGGAGGCTTTCTGATTTTTCATCATGTTTCTTTATACTTTTGCAGGGCTGAAATTAATAAACACAAATTGATAAAACGATTTTTATTTCTTTTAATTTTTATCTCACCTCTGAACGCGATCAGCCAGAAGGATGTGGATACACATTCACAGTTATGGTTAACAGCAGGATATAAATTCAATGTGGGAGCCAGGTCATCGCTGACCTTTGACGGTAGTTTACGTACGGCTGACTTCGTAAGCCGGTGGAGACAACAGATTGTAAGAGGCGTTTATGTTCGTTCAATGAATAATAAACTTAAACTGGGTGGTGGTTTTACTTTTTCAAACGCATATAGTTATCAATCTCCTCCGGCAGCTGCAAAAGAATACCGCCCGTTTTTACACTCCGAATATTCCATTAAAAAATGGAATTTCAGGGGAAGATGGGAGACACGGTTTTTTGAGAATAATAATGATGCATTTAACCGCTTTCGTCTGCAGGTGAAGTATAGTACCTTGGTAGGGAAAACAACAAAACTATACAACACAGGTAAATACATATCGGGCGAACCAGTCGTCACTAAAAAAGAAATAGTTAAATATTCGATTATCCTGGCAAATGAAACCATGTATCAATCAAAAAAATGGGATTGTTTCGGTTACGACCAAAATCGCGCCTATGCAGGAATACGATTCGAATTCGAAAAAAATTATGCCGAAGCGGGTTATTCCCTTTTCTACATCCGCAAATCTACCCAACGCTACGAACTTGATCATGTAGTAATGATGAGTTTTTATTTTCAGTAGGAATTATTGTTATTCTCTGCGGGAGCTGATTCCGGATGCCGGTTTCCCGCATATGGTGCAGATTTGCGCAGAGATACACCTGTTCAATACTGAATTTTTTTTAAAAGAATATGTTTCTTAGTTTTAGAAAAAATTTCCCATGAAAACCAAAATCCTTATTGCACTGGTATCCGTACTGGTGATATTTGCCGTTCCTCAAACCGGTTGTAAAAATATGGCCAAAGCGGCAGCCAAATACTGGACCAAAAAGCAAATCAAAAAATTCAAAGCCAAATGCAACGAAAGCGCCATTGCCAAATGGAATAAAGAAAAAGGCGAACAGTTCTGCGACTGCGCTACCGATATCATAATGGAAAAATATAAAAACTACGATGAAGCCGAAAAACTGGATTTTACGGCCATTATTGTTGCAGCAAAATCTTGTGCCCTGGGAAACTAAAAAGTAACCTGCATTTGCAGATACAACCGGTCATCATGTCCCCCGGGAATATCTGTTATATTGCCACGAATAACATAATTAAGTAAAAAGCGAAAACGGTCTTTCGGTAAACCATAATAAGCACCCAGCGTCAATACTTTCCATTCATCTTCATTCACATCATAACGGATCAGCGGTCCTGCTTTATATTTTGTTTTTATGGCCAGCAATCCCTGGTAACCTATAGGCTCAGCAATTAAAGTATCACTTACTTTGTCGGTTCCCATAGCAAATTCGGCAGCCATAAAAAAATAATCGTGATCAATTTGTATATCGGTACCGGTTCTGAATATGTCAGCATAAATATCGTCAGAAGGGTCATCAATCAGGTTATTCAGGTAACGTAATCCGCCAAAAGCAAAAGAACCGCCTATTTTCACTGTAATTTTATCAGATTTATATCGTAATCCAAGCCTCCCCCAACATACTTTTTTTGAATTAAAATCATACGGACCTGTTACGTTCATTCTCGTGCCGTTAGTAAAGGTTACAGCATTTTCAAACCGTAACTTTTCATTGATGGGAATGTGGCCGATAAGCCCTATGCCAATATCTCTCAGGTTTTCTCCGCGACTTACTGCATCCGACATTTCTGCACGGTTTACAGTATACAGCTGTGTCATGGATTCACGGTTTTCCCAGCCGAACTGCGTTTTTTGCTGGCCCACTTTTATTTCCTGGTTTTTGAGATAATGAAATCCCAGGTAAGCATCCCTTAAAACTCCGCCCTGTTCGGGGGCACGGGGATCAACCATCACCTCATACGAAATTTTTTTACTGATTTTTCCTTTGGCCGTAAGCCTTGCCCTGAGGATACGAAATCCGTCCGGATCACGCAGAGAATCTCCATTGGTGTTGAATTCATTAAGATAATGCACCTGAACTACACCAGAAATTTCAGGCTTATATTTTTTTTTCAATGAAGTATCTTTCGCAATGCTCTTTTGGGCATGCGTTAAATTCATTCCTGTTACCTGCTGAACTATTAAAGTCACCAGGATTTTTAAAAGAAGCGAATGTTTCATTTTTTAATTTTTTTAGTGAAACGCAGAATGACAGATTATATTTTTTATGAAGATGAAGAATTGAGCTCGCAATTTATAGAGATAAAAACAGATAAAACAAAAAAAGCCACTCGTTTTGAGTGGCTTTCAATTATGGTGGTCACAGCCTAACGTCTCATACTCCGCGTAGCGGAAAATATAGTCCGTGTAATCCGTGAAATCCGTGGCAAAAAAAAGCGGGTGGCTGTTAAGATGAAACTTAAACACTACTTGCTATGAAAAATTACCACCCGCTTGCCTATGAAAAGAACGGCCTTTAATCAGTTTAGTGCGCGAAAATAAACTATTTCACCAAAAATACTCAACTTTTTTTGAGTCTAAAGTTGAAATCCAACAAATATTAACAGCTAACAGATAATTGTTTATAAGAAAAAGTGAAGAATTTCGCTTATTCCCACTGCTTCTTTACGTTAGCGTTAATTTATTAACTCATGCGTGTACATTTTATTGCTATCGGAGGCAGCGCCATGCACAACCTGGCCATTGCCCTGCACCGCAAAGGCTACAACGTTAGCGGTTCTGATGATGAAATCAACGAACCTTCGCGGTCACGTTTGTTGAAACAAGGATTGTTGCCGCAAACGATTGGATGGGATCCTTTACGTATTTCTACTGATATCAATGCTGTGATACTCGGTATGCATGCCCGTGCTGATAATCCTGAGTTAATCAGAGCCAAAGAACTTGGGATAAAAATTTACTCTTATCCCGAATACATTTACGAACAGACAAAAGATAAGTTGCGCCTGGTGGTGGGCGGTAGCCATGGAAAAACGACCATTACCTCAATGATTCTTCATGTGCTCAATTTTCACCACATTCCCCACGACTATATGGTGGGTGCTCAACTGGAAGGGTATGATTGTATGGTGGGACTGAATGAAAACACAAAAATAGCCGTTCTTGAAGGAGATGAATACCTCTCTTCTCCCGAAGACCGGAGGCCCAAATTTCATTTATACCAGCCCCATATCGCTATTCTCAGTGGCATTGCATGGGATCATATGAATGTGTTTCCAACATTCGAAAACTATGCAGACCAGTTCAGAAAATTCATCGCTTTAATTGAACCCAACGGAAAACTGGTGTATTGCGAAATGGACAACGAACTGAAAAAACTGGCAGGTGAGAATTTTGGGAACAACGTAATGAAAATTCCCTATGGAATCCATCCGTTTGAAATAAAGGATGAAACTACTTTCCTGGTTACTCCCCGGGGGAAATGCGAACTCCGCGTATTTGGCGAGCACAACCTGATGAACCTGAATGCGGCAAGAATAGCATTGCATGAACTGGGAATAGACGATCAAAAATTCTACACAGCTATTTCTTCCTTTAAAGGTGCATCCCGAAGGCTCGAACTGGTGAAAAAAAATGCATCCACTGCCATGTTCCGCGATTTTGCCCATTCTCCTTCCAAATTAAAAGCCACCACCGATGCGGTAAAAAAACAGTTTCCCGGTAAAAAACTGGTGGCCTGTATGGAACTGCATACCTTTAGCTCCCTTAATGGTGAATTTCTTCAGCAATATAACGGATCGATGGCTTTAGCAGATGTGGCGTATGTGTATTTCAACCCGCAAACCATCGCGCATAAAAAACTCAGGCCTGTTTCACCCGAAGAAGTAAAAGAAGCTTTTCATTCTGAAAATGTGGAAGTGTTTACAGATTCCGGCCAGCTGATGACACAGCTTAAATCGTTACCAAACAGCAATACAGTTTTCCTTATGATGAGCTCGGGAACTTTTGATGGTGTGGATATTAAAAAACTGGCGGAAGAGATGGTTTTGTAAATTCTGATAGTTTTTGGCAGAAACTAATTTATTCCATACATCCGGCAACGGGAAATGCAAGATATCGCTCCTGGCGGAGCTCATATCAATATCTGTTCATTTTTCTACAAAGATGGCGCACCTGTGGAGCTGATCGATCGTCTTGAATTTCTTTCAAAAAAGATTTATCCCGGATTTTCGGGTGGATAATTTTTTTTCCTGTGTTAGTCGTAAAAATCCGTAGGGTGGTATCCGGAACCCAACGAGGCGCCATTTTGTGGGATGAAAAATTCTTTATGGAATTTGTGTCCCAGCGAAGCAACATTTTATGGAATTAAGTATTCACTAAGATAATCGAGCTCCAGCGGAGCATCATCATTGTAGAATTAAAGATTCAATACAGAATTCGAGCTCCGTCAGGAGCGACATATTGAATTTGGTTTATTTCAAATAATCCATAATAAACCGGAATTTCACAAAAGATTCTTCTCACCCCGCTCCACCCGCAATAAAAAACCGCTTAAATACCCACGCGACTACCAGCGAATAAAAAAACGACAGGATTACCAATCCGAATAACGTAGCGGTAGCAACGGCAAAGGGTGAAAATATTTTTTCAGCATTTTCTCTTTCCCGGTCAAGAAAATCATTTCTCGTCATGTTTTGAAATTCGGCATTGGCTTTTTGTATCTCTGCAAAATCAGCTTTTTCTGCTGCTGCCATTCGTTGTTCAACCAGTTGGGCACAATGTTGCTGGTCGATCGCATTATAATATAAATACACAAAAGCAGTAACCAGCAAAACATACAACATGGCGGGACGCATGCATGATTTTACAATTTCGAGGTAAGAGTTTTTTGGTGTTTGCGAATGTTTTCTTTCCATCCACATACCATATACCATTGCCAGCAATACCATCAGGATGTTGATGAAAATAATTCCCACATAAAATTTGCTGTGCCAGCCTGCATTGAAAAAAATGAGTTTGGCAATAATGAAACACGAAGCAAAAATAACAGCCGAACGAAAAGCGTATTTCATATCTTAACTGTTCATAGAAAGCAAAAACTCTTCGTTGTTGCGGGTGTCTTTCATGTGGTTTTTGATAAATTCCATCGCTTCCACCGAATTCATATCAGCCAGGTGTTTGCGAAGGATCCATACCCGTTGCAATATATCTTTGTCCACCAGCAGGTCTTCTCTTCTTGTACCCGAAGCAAGGATATCAATAGCGGGATAAGTTCTGCGGTTGGATAATTTACGGTCGAGTTGTAATTCCATGTTACCGGTTCCTTTAAATTCCTCGAAAATTACTTCATCCATTTTCGATCCGGTTTCTGTAAGTGCAGTAGCAAGAATAGTCAGCGAACCGCCATTCTCAATTTTACGTGCCGATCCAAAAAAGCGCTTGGGTTTATGCAGTGCATTGGCATCCACACCACCTGATAAAACTTTTCCGGACGCAGGCTGAACGGTGTTGTACGCACGTGCCAGCCTCGTTATAGAGTCAAGCAAAATACATACATCATGTCCGCACTCTACCAGCCGTTTTGCTTTTTCCAGTACGATATTCGAAACTTTTACATGGCGGTCGGCCGGTTCATCGAATGTAGAGGCTACTACTTCGGCATTTACGCTGCGGGCCATGTCGGTAACCTCTTCGGGACGTTCGTCAATAAGCAGAACGATGAGATAGGTTTCGGGGTGATTGGCAGCAATGGCATTGGCCACGTCTTTCAATAACATGGTTTTTCCCGTTTTGGGTTGCGCAACAATCATTCCGCGCTGTCCTTTTCCTATTGGAGCAAAAAGATCCATCACACGTGTCGACAGGTTGTCTTTGGCATGTCCCGTTAATGTAAATTTCTGATCGGGAAATAACGGGGTAAGATATTCGAAGGGAACGCGGTCGCGGATGTATCCGGGATTTCTTCCGTTAATACTTTCAATTTTTATCAGCGGAAAATATTTTTCACCTTCACGGGGCGGACGGATTCCTCCGCGAACAGTATCTCCCGTTTTTAAACCGAATAATTTTATCTGTGATTGCGAAACATACACGTCATCAGGTGAAGCAAGATAATTGTAATCGGAAGAACGCAAAAATCCGTAACCATCAGGCATAATTTCCAGCACACCTTCACTCACTACTATCCCATCCCAGTTAAAAGCCGGCTCTTCGGGTTTTTTATAAAACTGTTTTTGCTGCTGATCGCCACCACCCTGGTTTTGCTGGGACTGGTTTTGGGGATAATTCATTTTAGGTTGTTGCTGTTCGGGTGTAACAGCAGGAGTTTCTTCTTTGGGGGGAACTACCGGTTCGTTTTCTTCTTTGGTTACATTCACCGGTGATGCAGAAACAAAATAATCATCGTCATCATCGTCATCCATAGCCGGTGAACTAAAAAGGTCGAATGTTTCGGAAGGTTCTTGAACTTCTTCATCAGATGCCGGTTTTATTTCCGGTTCACTATCGGGTTTCACTTCCTCTTTTTCTTCCGGTTTTTTAAATTTCGGTATGTTTTCAATTACCGGCTTTTTCTCTACATCGGCATTACCCTTTTTAACATACTCCACTTTTCCGGTAGATTTGGTAATCCGTTTTCTTTTTCCTTTTTCTGAGTTTTCGTTTTCCATGAAATAAAATGATTTTTTGATTGTTGAATCTGACAAAAACCCTGGTCGAAAAAGCTGTAAATAACTGGCTGTTAGCGCTTTGGATTGATGAAAAATTCGGGTGACGAAAAGGGTTTATTGTATAACTTACCCTTAAGTGGATGCAAGTATACATATTAATCCCGAATTACAAAAATTTTATCTTCTTTTTCGGGAGTCACATTTATAGCCAGCCGTTCATCATCCCTATTGGGCCATTCGATCAAATATCCCCGCACATGCATTCTTTTTCGTATCTTTCTGATCTCAATTTACAGCTATGAACAGGATCATTTTTACCTCTGCTTTTGCATTTTCCTTTTTGGTTTCATCTGCACAGCTTAACATGACACAAACCGACCAGATCGATTACAACCCGTTGCATAATACAGGTTGCAGTAATCTTTGGGGATATACAGATGAACTCGGAAATGAATATGCAATTGTCGGACTAAATAACGGAACCTCCATTGTTAATGTTACCAATCCCAATAACGTAAATGAGATATGGTATCTGCCTGATAGTAATTCCATCTGGCGCGAAGTAAAAGTGTGGGGCGATTATGCTTACGTTACCACTGAAGAAGCAGCCGGATTGCTTATCATCGACTTAAGTCCGTTGCCCGGTAGTACGGTTTTGCCCAATTATCGTTTCTGGGGCCCTTCAGGAAACCAGTTCTCTTCAGCACACTCACTGTTTATTGATGAAAATGGGGTGTTGTACCTTCACGGAACCGACCGTGGAAATGGCGGAGTAATCTTTTACGACCTTGCTGCCAACCCCATTAATCCGCCAGAATTGGGTGAATATGATAATTATTATGTTCACGATAGCTATGCACGTGGCGATACATTGTATGCAGCCCACATTTCAGATGGATTTTTAAATATCGTGGATGTTTCCAATAAATCCAACCCGGTAATAATGGCTACACAGGTTACTCCTTCTATTTTTACGCACAATGCATGGATTAATGATGCGGGAACACACGTCTTCACTACCGATGAAGTAAGTAATGCATACATTGCTTCCTATAACATCACCAATCTTTCCAACATCACAGAGGCCGACCGCACCCGTTCGCTGGCTAACAACAACGGAAACGGTTCTATTCCGCATAATACCTATTATAATAATGGATACTTATATACTTCTTACTATCGCGATGGCGTGGTAATTCACGATGTTTCCGATCCCGAAAACATGATTGAAGTGGCCAACTACGATGTTTCAACCTCAAGTGGTGACGGATTTAATTCGGTGTGGGGTGTTTATCCTTATTTCAGCTCGGGAACTATTATTGCTTCCGATATGGAAAACGGATTATATGTTTTTTCGGCCAATCTTGTTCAGGCCTGTAAAGTACACGGAACCGTTACCGATGCTTCCACCACCAACCCGATTCTCAATGCAGAAATAACTATTATCGGCCAGCCGGTGGTAGATTATTCGGATAATGCGGGTGGATACAAAACAGGTTTGGGTGCTCCGGGCACATATAACATTGCTTTTTATAAAACGGGGTATGAGCGTGATACAGCTTACAATGTTGTTTTAACCAATGGCGACACCGTTATAGTGGATATGGCTCTTACACCTTTGGTGCCTTTTACGTTAAGCGGAACAGTAACAGAAGCAATTAGCGGTACCCCGATTGCCAACGCACAGGTGCAAATTGTAAATACAGAATTTACAGCATCAGCAGTTACCAATGCTTCAGGAAATTATTCAATGGTAGTGTATGAAGGAAATTATGAAATTGCATCCGGACACTGGGGGCATACTAATTTCTGCACTTCCCCGGTTTTTTTCGATGCAGCCAACAATACGTATAATATGCAGCTGGCAAAAGGGTATTACGATGATTTTTATTTTGATTTTGGGTGGACAGCTTCCGGAAATGCAACTAACGGTGACTGGGTACGCGAACTTCCCATTCCCACCGGTTTGCCGGGGAATATAGCTGTAAATCCCTGGTTTGATGAAAGCCAGGATTGCGGTGAAATTTGTTACATGACCGGAAACGATCCCGGAAGTGTAGGAGCATTTGATGTGGATGGAGGAACAGTTACACTTACTTCACCTGTTTTTGACGGAACCCTTTATATCGATCCGTGGGTGGAGTACAGCCGCTGGTTTTATAACGGTGGAGGAAACGGAAACCCGAATGACACACTGAAAGTAAAAGTTTCCAATGGTTCCACTACAGTAACCCTTGAACAAATTACAGACGATAATTTTACCATGTCGCAATGGAATGATACCACCCGTCAGTTGTCTTCCGTGATTACTATTACCAACAATATGCGTTTCATCATCGAGACACGCGATTCAGATCTTTCTCCCCATTTGGTGGAAGGCGGACTCGACCGCTGGAAAATCACAGAGGGAAATACTTTTTCTGTAAGCGAAAATGAGATAGAAAACGAGCTGACACTTTATCCCAACCCGGCCAACGGATGGGTGAATGTGAAATTAAATTCCAAAACACCGTTTTCGGTGGAGCTGATTGATATTACCGGAAAAATTATTTTCCAATCCTCTTCTGCCAAAAACGAAATGCGCATCAATACTTCCGGTATTGCGGGTGGAATTTATTTTGTAAGGATAAATACCGGGGAAAATACGGTGACGAAGAAGCTGGTGGTGGAGAAGTAAACAGGCGTTTCAGCAAATAATATATTTAGCCGGGCAGATGATCAAATGCCCGGTTTTTTTTGGCAGGTGTTTTTATTTTTACTCATGCTACATCCCGTTTGGTGGTTTTTGATAATGCTGTTTTTTATTTCCTGCTCACGGGAAACAGGAAATAATGCATTTTTTCATTCGATCGCAAAGGATTCAGTTTTACATTCTTTCTCCCGGAAAACTTCTGTTACCGCGAATCCTTTTAGTGATGTAAGCGGGAATGATACAGTTACTCCCGGTCAAAAATTTCTCAGGTATACGTTGGATAATAATGGGGAAGTAGTAGTTACCTGGGGAAAGGATAAGATTCAATGGAGTGAAATTTTTGGTGAACCTTTCGGGAGTTATTCACCACCCTGGTATTTGTGTGAATGGAAAAATTATATAGGATTGCGGTCGGGTTGTGGTTCGCCTTGCCGTGTACTTACCGTATTGCCTTTAAAGAAAAATGAAGAACCGGTGGAGTACTTTAATGATATACTGATTGATACGAACCGTAATCTTGTTTTTCATGCGGAGAATCTGGGGGAAAATATTTTCATGGTGTATAACCTGGAAACAAAACGAAAAAAAAGAATAGACATTATTCTTAATAATGATTACGGGTATTTTATGGACGCCATCGACAGCGCTTCTTTTACTGACCGGGGGTTGTATGTGAAATGGTATGACACTACGTATGAACTGAAAGAAAAACATTTTTTATTTGATCTGGATTAGCTGCAAATAAAAATCCCGCTTCGTTTCAACAAAGCGGGATTTATCCAGATAATTATTTCTTATCTTATCATCACCTTCTGCGTCCACTTCAGTTCATTGGATTGCAGCACCACGTAATAAGCTCCGGCTGCATATTTATCGGCATGAATGAAGTAACGCGATTCTCCGCGCGGGAAACTTCCGGTGTGAATGGTTTCTACCAGCTTTCCGAATACATCATACATTTTTAATGTTCCTTCAAATTCTATAGATGAATTTACCGGAATACAGGTAATGGCTGAAGCAGGATTGGGGAAAATATTTTGTAACCCGGTAGTTGTTTCGCTGATTCCTGCAGGTGTTACCAATACATCAAAATCAAAATATCCCGCAGGTGCCGGCATGGGGCGAACCTGTTGCTTGCCGCTGTTGGCTTGTGCATGGATATAATAATAAACAGTAGAACCCTGCGGCTGGGCCGGAATATTTCCTGTCCATGTACTTCCCGAAACAAAACTCATGGGAACGGATGTGTATCCTGTCCCGGGAGTTAAACTCCAGTATAATGTAGCATTGGCAATTCCGGTTTTGTGTTTGATAGTAGCATTAACGGTGTAGGGATTTGCGTCATCATAAGTATCAGGAAGATTTTGATGTGAAATAAGCAGGGGATCATCAACACCAATCAGGTTAGTGATACAGTGAATGGCCCCGCTTTGTGCAATCAGGTTGGCCCCACTGTTATCAACATCAATAGGAACGATAGTATAGCCCGGCATCAGCTCGCCTAATATACGCAATCCGGTGGTATCGTATTCCTGGCGGTAGGTGGGAACAATTACAGTTTTGTTTACTATAACGTTGTTGGCATATGTGCGGTAGGATGCTCCGTTGTCAGGATAATTTCCCGCTGTGCTGGGAGGCATCGGAATGCGCGTTACTTTATATGGAGTTCCGAAAACCGAATTAAAATTGTTTAGCACATACAAAAGATTGGCTTCCATCTGCGGGCCGTCTGCCACACCGGTGGGATATTCACCAAACAAAAGGTTCTCCTCGTCCATCAGCTTCATGTGCATATCAATATGGTGAATCAGGTCGTAAGGAAGGGTTTCCATTTTGATATAACGGTTAATTCCCATGAAATTACTCATGATATTATCAATATCGGTTTCCGATTTTACAGTAACACCATACGGATTGCCTGCGTCATTCTCATCCAGGATAAGTTTTGATGCAAAAGCAGTTCCAAATCCATCTACTACCCAGTTTCCACCTGTATTCACCAGGTCGGTTGGAGCAGAAGTAGTACTGTATAATCCTATTCCTTTATATGAAGCAATAAAATTGGGTAAGGCATCATCATCCGGTCGGGTAGGACGGTTATAAATCCATTCTACCATTAATAAGGAGTCAACATCATTTTTATATACAGTATGTGCGCCATAGTCGCGGATCCATATGCTGTTAAAAGCTTCTTCCAGAAAAGAAACATTGGTTAAAGGAACTCCCGCTCCGTTTAAATAAGTTTTCACCTGGTTAGAGTCGGAACAAATTATTAATACTTCACATTCTTCCTGCGCAGCATCTACTATCTGTGCCTGTATAGAAGGAAAACTGGTCCATGCCAGCGTCAGGGTTTGAACCTCTTCCCATTGCGCCATCGTGCGCACAGGAAATGATGGAGGAGTAGTTACACCACGTTCAGCACCGCGAATGGTGAAGTTTCCTTCTTTCATCATTTGCAGTTCTTCGGGCGAAAAACCATTGGGCAAATTTCTTTCCTGCGAAAAAGCAGTTCCGAAAGCTAAAAGGGCCGAAGCCGTAAGTATTGTTTTATTCATGGTAGTGTGTTCTGTCCGAAATTTACGATTCTAACCCCAAACCCCCAAAAAACCTTAGGAAACGGTACTTTTTACAACTTTTTTGAAAAAATTTAGTACTATGTATTGCATAATACCTTTTTATGTATATCTTTGACCCGTAATCAGAGTGAAAATGGAAGAGAAAATGAACATAGACAATGCCCGGGCCCAAATGAAAAAGGGGGTTTTGGAGCTTTGCATCCTGTCCATCCTCAGCAGGCAGGAGGCCTACCCGGGCGATATAATAGAAGAGATGAAGGCCTCGAAAATAATGGTGGTGGAAGGAACGCTTTATCCTTTATTAACGAGGCTCAAAAACGCAGAGATACTTACCTACCGGTGGGAGGAATCTACTTCGGGGCCGCCACGAAAATATTACCGGCTTACTGAAAAAGGAGAAAAATTTTTAGCTGAATTGCAGGACGCCTGGGATGACCTGGTAAAATCGGTAAAAACAGCGGGAGTAAAAAAGTTGAACCATTAATACTAACATAAAATGAACAAAACAGTAGCAGCCAACATTGGCGGATTTGTTTTCAACGTAGAAGAACAGGCGTATGAAACACTTAACGCATATCTCAGGGCCGTTAGGAAGTCGCTGGGAAATGACGAAAGTGCAGATGAGATTATGCATGACGTGGAATTGCGCATGGCCGAATTGCTGAAAGATATTCTTTTTAAGGAAAAAAGAGAAGTGATTGGGGATGCAGATGTGCAATACATCATGGAAATTATGGGCGCACCGGAAGTGTATGGCGATGAATCATCAGGCACTTCCAGAGAAAAGGAAGAAAACAAATCATCCGCACAAAACGAATCGGGTGATAAACAGATTTTCCGTGATCCCGATAACCGTAAACTCGGTGGAGTTTGTTCGGGCCTGGCATCGTATTTCGGATGGGATCCTGTGTTGCTGCGCGTTTTTTTTGTTATACTTTTCTTTTTTGGCGGAGGAGGATTCCTTATCTATATAATTCTGTGGATTATAATTCCCGAAGCAAAAACCACTGCCGATAAAATGAAAATGCGCGGAGAGAAAATTGATGTGGAAGGAATTAAAAGCAGGTTCAAAGATTTTAAAAAGGATGTAGAAAACCTCGCCACGCCATCCGGCAAAAAAAAAATGAGGGATGGTGCCAGACAGGTAGCCGGGTATTTTGACGGAACAGTGAGATCAATCGGGCAGGTTGTTGGCCGTGCTGTAGGGATTGTTCTGCTGGTAGTGGCGCTTATATTAATGGTAGTATTCATTCGTGCACTGTTTACCTCCGATTTGCTCCTGGCGGTTACTGACGAAGGGGTACATTCTTTTAATTATAACGATCTGGGGGCTGCTTTTTTTGGTTCGGCAACACAAACCAACCTGGTTTTTATCAGTATAATGGTATTGCTGATGGTGCCCCTGGCAGAGATCATCCTGTGGGGAATACGTCTTGTTTTCAATCGAAAATTCAGCTCCAAACCATTGAATATTACACTTGGAGTTATGGCTTCTGCCGCATTTATTACACTGGCCATTATTGCTACCATGACGGCAGCCGATTTTTCCAAAGACAAGGAATTATCCTACTCTTTCCCGGTTTCGGGATATAACGGTGATACAATTTACGTAGAAGTAAACCACGATCCCTATTTCTCCGACCATTTTGAAAACAATAATGATGATTATATGGAGCTGGTGAAGCTTGAGGATAAAAGTATTATTTATGGTTATCCCCAACTGGATATCACCCGCGCCACCGGAAAAGAGTTTGTAGTAAACATTACCCGCAGCGCCTGCGGTTCTTCACAAGGCGAAGCCATAAAAAGAACCGAAAACATTCAGTTCAATATGCAGCAGGTGGATTCGTTACTTAAATTCGATCCCTGGTATTTGGTTCCCAAAACCGATCTTCTTCGCGGGCAACAGGTATTTATTAACCTGCAGGTGCCTGATGGAAAAGTGGTTTACCTCGGAAAAGGAACCAAAAGGATCATATACGATATCCAGAACAAATACGATATCCTCGACCGGCATATGGAAGGCCATT
Organism: Bacteroidota bacterium; assembly: GCA_049322335.1. GTDB lineage: Bacteria > Bacteroidota > Bacteroidia > Flavobacteriales_D > UBA2798 > JBMORL01. The sequence continues at coordinate 4,092 of JBMORL010000104.1, read as the reverse complement.
ATTGGGTAATGAAACCGGATGGACTGCAGGAAACCTTTCGCTAAAACCCGCATGATGAACTTCCTGCAGTAATATTGGGGAAGTTCATACATCAGGCTTTCTTTGATTCCTGAAAGCAACCGGCCGGAAATTACTACCATACTGCGTAAGGATTTTACCTGACTTTATCGCCCTTTTGTTAAAACTTTGTAACAGTAAATGTTCGTAGAAGTAAACAAAGGAAAAATCATGAATAGTAATTTAAAACTACTGGTGTTTGGAATACTGGTTACGGCCTGCTCAAAGGAAAAGGCAGCGCCTCCTGTAACAATAGCCGATTGCAGCAACGAAATTTCCTTTTCTGCACAGGTTCATCCGATCATCCACTCGCGTTGCGCCAATAATATGTGTCACGATAACTTTATGTATGGAAGCGATATTCTTTTAAATAATTATACCGACATCAAAACAGCCGCCACGGCAGATAAATTTCTGAAAGCCATTAAACATGAACCGGGCGCATCAGCCATGCCCATGAATGGCGCCAAACTCAACATGGATGAGATACAGGTGATCGAATGCTGGATCAACCAGGGAATGAAGAATAACTGAATTTATTCCCGGGAATTTGTTTTTATCTTTGAGGCCAAATCTTTCTGATGTCAACATCCCGCCAGCTTATCATTTTCTTTTTTATCTCCGAGATCATTATTTTTCTTTTTCTCTGGTTTACCAACTGGAATCTTTTTAAAGGAATATTTTTTGAGCCGGTGAAAATAGCCGGAAACATTATATACCGCGAGAAGATATCGGGACTGGCATTAAAAGACATTATTCAGAATGCGGTGGAACTTACAACGGCCGGCTGGATTATGCTGGCATTGATATTTATAACGTTTCCCGCCTTGCTTACATTAGGATATTATGATTATTTCCTGAAGAAAAAATCTACCAGTAAATAGTTTCCCTGTTACGTTTTTTTCTTTCGTCACTGATGGAAACGGAAAAACCGAATCCTATAGACAAATACTGGTAAATTCCTTTACTGTCGTCTGCCGTTAACCCGCTGAAATTGGGAAGACACACATTGTCGGGTCCATATTCAGCAAAAACCAGGTCGTAGGAAAACAGTATGCCAAATGCAAGATTGTCGGAACCCAGCAGGTAGAAGGAAAATTCGGGCTCGAGGTATAATCCTTTGTCTTTCGGCCCGCCTTTTTCACCATAGAGGGAGTCGCAGATGTTACTGAAAAAACTCATGGAAGTATACCCGCCTTTGAGATGAATGCCATAGAAAAATTTCGGGCGTGTGAATTTTTCAAAACCCAGCCGTACAAACGGAGTATAGGTTTTTATATTGGCGTTGGTTTTTACATTGGTTTTAAAATCATTGATCTGCATATAGGTGAATTTAAATCCACCACCCAGTGTGAAGTATCTTAAAACAGGATAATTATAGGAGATACTTAAGTCAGCAATGCCATTAACGGTTTTTACGAACGAAGGATTTCCGGTGGGAGTGGGCAGCTTAAAATCAGCTTTGATATTTTGCCTCACTTCCGGAATTTTTACTTTGGTTTCTTCCTCTGTTTTGGGTGTTTCTTCCTGTGCAGCGGAATCCGAAAAAACCGGCAGAAGCAAAAGTAAAACTATGGCAAAACGCAGGTTCATGGATTGAATATACGCATTCTTTTGGTGATGGTTTGATTGGAAGTAGTGAGCCGGTAAAAATAGTTGCCGTTGGGCAGCTGTTTCGAATCGAAATACACATGCCAGCTGCCTTTTGTTTTATTTTCCTTCACCAGCATCATCATAGTGTTTTCATTTTCATCCAGCACTACGAGTTCCACCGGGTGATCTTCACTCAAATCAAAACGAATTCCGCCTTCTCCCGAAACGGGAACCCTGTCGATATTGTGCAATACCGAATAGCTGATCCGCTCTGTTTTGCTTTTCATCGATCGTAAAAACATCCTGTAAACATAAAACAACAGCAATACGCCAACCGTTAGCAGAAGGGAAAAAAACAAAATGGAATAAAATTTTTCACTCATGGTTATAATGCAATTAATCCTTCAATCCCGAACGCCAGGCGGTATTTGTCAATAATGGAATCCACACTCAGCATCATTTCCGTGGCGGTAATCGACATGTATTTTTCGTTGGAAGATAATTTTGAATGTACCCGGCTGGTGTCATCAAATAATGCCATCACCCGCGCCATCGATTCGTTATTATTGGGAACAATAAATTTGAACATATAAACATCCGGTGCTTTAAAACCCTGTTCCAGCAGGGCGCGCAGTTTTTCCAGTTTGTCCGTTTCGCTCATTAACGCGGTGAAGTTAGCTTTTTTATGCGCATCATTTCTCCTGCAATAACCGAAATCATCCCGCCCCGTGCTTCTTTTTGAAGTTTCATCCATAAATTCACATCACAGGTAGCTCCCGCATCCACGGATAATCCTTTCGATGCCAACTCTTCAAAAGCACCGGCAAGAAGCAATGTGTCGGGCGCTGAAGAAATTTTAAACCCGTCAGGCACCAGCGGGACAAAGAGCTCTTCATTTATTTCCTTAAAAAAGTAAATCCAATGGCTGTAATAGTTTTCTTCCGCATTTTTCATTTCCTGTAACACACGCGCAATTTCAAATGCGGTTTTGCTTTGCGAAAGAGATAGCCGCAGATGGGCCAGCTGCCGGTTATACGACTCAAAAAACGTTTTCCATGAAACGGCAGGAACAGAATCGGGAACAAAAACCGCAAAACCCGGAAACTCAAAAGGAATTGTCAACAGGCTGCACCGGGCTTCCTCCAACTGGTGAAGTTTTTTTATCCGTGCATCAATCAACTGCGGAACCGGGTGGTTTTTCAGGAAAAAACCCTTTAGTTCAAAACAAATTTCTGCGTACCTTTCTTCCACCGCTTCTTTTTCAGAAACCGTGATGTTAAAAACTGTTAAGGCTGTAAGTTCATTCATGCTTGCGCGACTAAAGGATAAACAACCATTATGAAAACCATCATTTATCTCCTTCTTCCGGTGCTGGCGGCACTGGCTTTTTTCAACGGATGCTCTTCACAGCCGGTTGATATGGCTGTAGGTGCAAAATTACCAAACAACAGCGATACCACTGTAAAGAAAATAGTAAAAACCGATGCCGAATGGCAAAAGGAACTGACTCCCGACCAGTTTTATGTGCTGCGCCAAAAAGGAACGGAATATCCCGGCACAGGTGTATATGACAAACATTTCGAAAAAGGATTATACGGATGTGCAGCCTGTAAATCACCTTTGTTTTATTCCGATGCCAAGTTTAATTCAGGTTGCGGATGGCCTGCGTTTTTCGAGCCGGTGAATGAAAATGCCATCCTGTATAAAACCGATTCTACGCACGGAATGGTTCGCACGGAGGTGATGTGCAATATCTGTGGAGGACACCTCGGGCATGTTTTTGAAGACGGGCCGCCTCCCACCGGACTGCGTTATTGTATCAATTCCATTTCCCTTAACTTTACAGACGATAAGGCAATAAAAAAAGAAGATGAATAAATCGGTTTTTGTATTTTTTCTGCTCCTGGTTTCCTGTTCGGTAAAAATTCCGGCTAAGGGAAAACAACCCGAACAGACCGATAAAATAAAACTTCCCGATGGATTTTCTATCGGGATTTTTGCTGATAAAGTGGACGGAGCACGCTCGATGGCTATAACCAAAAACGGGATAATTATAGTGGGATCGAGAGGTGCGGGAAAAGTATATGCGATAGAAGATAGCAACAAAGATCATAAAGCAGATTCTGTTTACGTTATTTCTGAAGGACTGAACTCTCCTAACGGTGTGGCCATTAACGGAGATGATTTGTACATAGCTGAGATCAGCCGCATCAGTAAAATTGAAAACATCGGATCCTGTTACAAAAATAAACCCGCATTGGTAACGGTGTATGATAAATTGCCCTCCGATGGCCACCACGGATGGAAATACATAGCCTTTGGCCCCGATGGAAAATTGTATATTCCGGTAGGTGCGCCCTGTAATATTTGCGAAAGTGACAGTATTTATTCCGCCATTCACCGGCTGGATGTAGAAACAAAAAAACTGGAATTATTTGCCAG
>JBMORL010000103.1:0-68566 GCA_049322335.1 Bacteroidota bacterium | reverse complement strand
TTACTCTCCGAATAAATCCTTATAATCGGTTCGGTATTGCTTTTGCGCAAATGCACCCATTCTTCGGCAAAATCTATTTTTACTCCATCCACATCATTCACTTTTTCACTACTGTATTTCTTTTTCATTTTCACCAGCACATCATCTACATTTATTCCGGGTGTCAGTTCAATTTTATTTTTCGACATAAAATAATCGGGATAGGTTTTGCGCAGTTCCGAACATTTTTTTCCCGACCTGGCCAGCAAGGTAAGAAACATAGCTATTCCCGCCAGTGCGTCTCTTCCGTAATGCAAATCAGGTAAAATAATTCCACCGTTTCCTTCTCCGCCAATTACCGCGTTGGTCGCCTTCATCATTTCCACCACATTCACTTCGCCTACAGCAGATGCTGAATATTTTCCACCGTGTTTTTCGGTTACATCACGCAGCGCACGCGTGGAAGAAAGATTGGATACCGTATTTCCTTTTTTCTGCGACAATACAAGATCGGCAATAGCTACCAGTGTATATTCTTCTCCAAACATATCCCCGTTTTCGCTAACAATCGCCAGGCGGTCCACATCCGGGTCTACTACAAATCCCAAATGGGCATTTCCTTTTTTCAGTTCGCTGGAAATATCCTGCAAATGTTCGGGCAGAGGTTCTGGATTATGTGGGAATTGCCCGTTGGGCTCGCAAAATAACTTTGTCACTTTTTTCACACCCAATGCCTCTAACAGTTCGGGCACTGCTATTCCACCGGTTGAATTCACGGCATCCACCACCACGTGAAAACCGGCATTTTTTATTGCTGTTACATCCACATAAGACAGCTTACAGATCAGTTCAATATGTTTTTGTATGTATGAATTATTTACTTCATATTTTCCCAACGCATCCACATCTGCAAAAACAAAGTTTTCTGTTTCGGCTATTTTTAATACTTCCGCTCCCTCGTCAGCAGAAATAAATTCTCCTTTTTCGTTCAGCAATTTCAATGCATTCCATTGTTTGGGGTTGTGGCTGGCGGTGAGAATAATTCCACCCTGTGCATTTTCTAACGGTACGGCCACTTCCACAGTTGGCGTGGTAGACAATCCGAGATCCGTTATATCTATACCCATTCCTGATAAAGTGGAAACGACCAGGCTGCGAATCATTTCGCCCGAGATACGTGCATCACGTCCTATAACAATCTTACATTTTTTTCCCGCATTCCGGTTTTTAATAAACTGTCCGTAGGCTGCTGCAAATTTCACCGCATCCACCGGTGTAAGCCCGTCACCCGTTTTTCCCCCTATCGTTCCGCGAATTCCTGATATTGATTTGATGAGTGTCATTGTGGTTGAGAGTGAAAGTTGAAAGTTGAAGGTTAATTCCAATACGCCATAATTACTGTCATGATGGTAAACGCTACCCAATCGTGCAGGCTGTTGATAACCGCCAGTTTGAAAGGTTTTAATTCGAACAGGTAGTGTTTATACAAATTGGCCGCATTGATAAATATGGAAATCAGTCCCGCAAAACCAATGGCAAAATAAACTCTTTGTTTAGTCATTATTGCATCGGGAATATTGTGCATCACCACTGCAAATCCCACAGCCGTGATGAATGTCATGATAAAAGCCAGCCCCATCAGCATCCCCACATTTCCTGCTTTTTTCCTGGCTTCCTCTATGGGAATATCGCCAAAAATTATTTTCGACCAGGGTTTGGCAAACATTACTGGCGAATACCACAATGCCCCGAGAAAAAAATTAGCCGCTGTGGCTACCAGTACGGATAAAAAATTAATGTTTTTTATCGCTTCAATGCAAAGATCAATGTATGACATAATTAAATTTTTGTGTTAAAATTAGCAATTCCCTTTAAGCCTTGCAGGGAATGTTGAAATGTTAATTTTCTTGTTGAAATGTTACCAAACAGGCCTCATTTATCAACCTTAAATTAATATCTTTGTTAAGCAAGTAAACCAGTGAATGAAAGACGGAAACGGATTTAACGACAACGACAACAACGAAGAATTTGAAGACCTCAGCCCGCAGATCAGGCGGTTTGAGGACATGATAAGGGGAAATGCGAATTATTTTTTTGATGTGGATGTGTTTGAGGCCATTATTGACCATTACCTCGATACCAACAACATAAAATCCGCATTAAAGGGAATTTCTATTGCCATTTCACAACACCCTAATGCTGTACCTATTTTGCTTCGAAAAGCAGAAATTCATGCTTCAGCCGGAAAACTCAATAAATCGCTTGAAATCCTTGCCCGTGCCGAAAGCCTGGAACCCTTTAATGCTGATGTTTACATTCTCAGGGGAAGTATTTTCAGCCAGTTGCGCGACCATGAGGAAGCCGTTCGCAACCTTAAACTGGCTATCAAACATTCTGACGACCAGCCAGACGACCTTTATGTTGACCTTGCATTCGAATATGAAAGCCTGAAAAAATGGGACAAGGCCATTGGATCACTCATGAAAGCGCTGGAGCTGAATAAAGAAAATGAAGCCGCACTTTTTGAACTTTCCTATTGCTACGAAATGTGCGGAATGCCTGAAAAAAGTATCGATTTTTTCAATAAGTTCATTGATGACAATCCCTATTCTTTTACTGCCTGGTATAACCTCGGTAATTCATATATCAGGCGCGGTTTATTTGAAAAAGCTATTGAAGCTTTCGATTTTTGTATCACCATCAACGAATCATTTTCATCCGCCTATTTCAATAAAGCCAATGCCTATGTTCAGATGGAAAGATACCACGAAGCTATCGACTGCTATGCTGAAACGTTTTTGTATGAAGAACCACAAGCCGTTACCTATTGCTACATAGGCGAATGTTTTGAAAAACTGGAAATGGCCGAACAGGCCTACGAAAATTTCCTTAAAGCTTCGGAGATCGATCCCGAACTGGCTGACAGCTGGCTGGGGATGGGAATTGCACTTAGTATGATGGGCGCACATACAGAAGCCGTTAATTTTATAGAAAAAGCCATACATATCGATGAAAAAAACCCCGATTTCTGGTTCATCTTTGGTGAAGTGCTTGAAAAAGCAGATATGATAGAAGATGCCCTTCGTGCCTACCTGAAAGCCATCGAACTTGATCCGCATAATATCGACCTGTTGCTGGACTATACCAACTTCCTTTACGAACATTTTTCTGCCGAAACCGCCATTGAAACGATGCAGCAAATCATTTTAAAGATCGGAAAGGTTCCCGACCTGATGTATCGAATGGTAGCATATCTTATCTTTGGCGGCAGAAAAGCAGAAGCCATTACACAAATGGAAGAAGCCCTGCAGGTGAATTATGATGCACATAAAAAATTGTTTACCTACTTTCCCGAAATACAAAACCTTTCGGCCATTACTGAACTGACAGAACTCTACCGAAAAAAATGAACTTTACCCTTCCTTACATACCAGACAGAACAAAACAACCCAGGGAAAATGGCGTAACCATGATGATGGATAAAGGCCTTTCCCTGATGGAAGCCGAAGCTTTTATACAAAGTTCATCTGAGTTTACCGACCTCGTAAAATTCGGATTCGGAACTTCCATGGTTACTGCACAACTGGAAGAAAAATTAAAACTATACAAAAGCGCGGGAATGAAATGTTATTTCGGAGGAACATTATTTGAAGCTTTCATTGCCCGCGGAAAATTTGACGACTACAGGAAACTGCTTTCAAAATACAAACTCGAAGTAGCTGAAGTTTCAGACGGATCGATTGTATTGGATCACGACCAGAAATGCAAATACATTGAAACGCTGGCGAAAGATTATACCGTATTATCTGAAGTGGGATCGAAAGAAGCGGGATTACTTATTTCTCCTGCTAGATGGATAAAAATGATGACTACCGAAATTGAAGCCGGTGCATGGAAAGTGATTGCAGAAGGAAGGGAAAGCGGAACAGTCGGAATTTTTCGTCCCAGTGGCCATGCCCATACTTTACTCATCAACAAAATTACAGCGCGCGTTGCTCCGGATAAGATCATGTGGGAAGCACCCAAAAAAGAACAACAGGTATGGTTTATCAAACATTTTGGCGCCAACGTTAATCTCGGAAATATCAGTCCGAATGAAGTAATTGCCATGGAATGCCTTCGCCTGGGATTGCGGGGAGACACGTTTTTCCATTTTCTCCCGGCCGAGATCGTTAAAAAAATAAAACACCCCGAAAAAAAGAAATAATTATGCGCGAAATTTCTGTACAGGAATTAAAAGCAAAACTGGATGCAAAAGAAAATTTCCAGCTGATTGATGTACGCGAAAGTTATGAAGCCGACATTTGTTCACTGGGCGGTGAATTAATTCCCATGGGAGATGTATTGGAAAATGCATCACGGATAAAAAAAGATATACCGGTTGTTATTCATTGCCGCAGCGGGAAACGTTCTGCTGCAGTCATCGAAGCGTTAGAATCGCAACTGGGATACACCAACCTCAGTAATTTAAAAGGTGGTATCCTTGCCTGGGCCGATGAAATTGATCCTTCAATGAGTAAGTATTAATTTTCACCCAAGCTCGGGTCATTGCGAGGGAGTCCCTGTTTGTGGGTCATTGCGAAGGAGTCCTCGACTGAAGCAATCTGTATTTAGCATAGAGGTAAAAAAGAATAAAACAAATGATCGATTTCATCTTACATCTTGACGAACGCCTGCAGGCCATCATCAACGAATACGGAACAACAACGTACATTATTTTATTTCTCATTGTTTTTGTGGAGACAGGTATAGTGATCATGCCGTTTTTGCCGGGAGATTCTTTACTATTTACAGCCGGTGCATTAGCCGCCAATGAAGCCAACGGGTTGAATGTAGTGTTGATCATTTTGTTGTTGATAGCAGCCGCTTTGTGTGGCGATAATTCCAATTATTTTATCGGGAGATTTCTTGCCAGAAAAGGAGAAGGCGCCAAACTCTTCGGGATTTTTACCATACGGAAAGATTACCTTGAAAAAACCCATGCCTTCTACGAAAAACATGGTGGAAAAACCATCATTATGGCGCGGTTTGTTCCCATTGTAAGAACATTTGCTCCTTTTGTTGCCGGAGTAGGCAGCATGACCTACCGGAAATACATTGTGAATTGTATTGCCGGAGCTATTCTTTGGGTGGTTTCGATAACTTTACTCGGCTATTTTTTCGGTAATATTCCCATAGTGAAAGAAAATTTTGAGTTTGTGGTATTGGGAATTATTGTGCTTTCGCTGGTGCCGGTGGGGGTGGAGTATTTAAAATATAAAAAATTTAAAAAATGAAAACTCTGGTTTTTATATTTTTTGTTGTCAACACAGTTTGCCTGTCTTCCTGTAATATTTTGATTAATGTGCATACGAAATCTAATTTAGGACTGGGCGAAAATGTCAGTCAATCTTATCTTATTAATAATTCACATAATGAAAAACTAGAGCCGGATTCTGCCGGAAATGTAAAAGTGGTTTTGGAAAACAAATCACAGCTATATGTTGTAACAAGGGAAAAGGAAAAATATTCTAAAAGTTATGATGTAATAATCGCAGACCGGTTTAATAAATTAAAATTTGCAGATCTTGCGTTAGGAATTTCTGTATGCGGAGGATTATTTTATCTTTTAAATAATGATATCATAGAAGATGGTTCAAGTAATCTTTGGGCACTAGGATATCCTGCGGCAGGAGCACTTTACATATTGTTTTATCCGAAAAAAGTATACTCAAAAGAATATAAGTTACCTGATATGATTCCCTTTCCTCTGAGAGGAGAAAATCAAAAATACATGTATATAGATAAAATTGCTTTTATGGTGGAGTCGGGTAAAATGAAAGTCAATTATTATAAAAGATGGCACCACTATAAAAATGCCATGCAAGATCCTGCACGTCCTCAAAATACTATAAACAATTCAATGGAATTTGATAATACTGTTTTCTCAGTAGCTATGAACGATTTTTTATACAAATGTAATTTTATGGATAGTACTGCAGAATTTCATGCGGGAAGTTACAACAGTTGTTTATTGGATGCAACTGTAAAAGAAATAACTTATCATGTGGTTTCAAATCAGATTTTTTCGACTAACATTGTTCTTGAATGGCAAATTAAAGATTATTTATCAAAAGAAACGATAAAGACTTTTTCAACAGAAAAGACATCTGATTTTGTTCCGCTAAACAATCTGTATTTATATGACAGTTATTACAATTGCATCGAAAAATCACTCATTGGGCTTTTAAATTATAGTGAATTCAGGGAAAATATTGAGATGGAGAAATTAATCGAAAATACCACAAAAATTTTAATCCGTCCGGAACTTATCACAAGAGAACCACAGGATTTGAAAAATGCCCTGTTATCTTACGTGATTATTGAAAATGATTCAAAAAAAGGGTCAGGAGTAATAATCTCAAAAAACGGATATGTATTATCACATATTAATAATATTGAAAATCAAGATTCCGTTGAAATAAAACTGAGCGATAAAACAAAACTGAATGCCGGTGTAGTTTATAAACATAAAAAATCAGGTATAGTTCTGTTAAAACTTCCGGAAGGCAATTATCCATCAGCTTATATAAACATTGAACATAATTCGGAAATCGGAATCGAATTACTAGCAGTTGGCGTGCCATTTAATATGGGGGCCGGACCAACGATTACTTCGGGAATATTATCTGGTTTCAGGAAAAATGATGCTGTTAAAATGATTCAGACGGACGCGAAAATTAATGAAACCAACATTGGTGGTCCAGTTTTTAACAAAAGTGATAAATCACTTATTGGTATTATGTGTACACAAGTAGGAGGATTCGGGGTAGAAGGATTGTCATTCGCAACAGAATTAAAAGATATATTTAAAATAATGAATATTGAGATTAAATAATCCTTATGAGATCAATATCCCTACTTATTTTAATTATCTTATTAATTTTTTCAGGATGTACCCTGATAATTAAAAACCGATCCAAAACTTATGTTAAAACAACACCTGAAAAAGATGCCCAGCTTAGTTATATTTACGTTACAAGATCTCAATACGAAATACCAACAACAGGAAAAATAAAAGGCGGGAAGAGTGATACTATAATTAGAATTGACAACCGAAGGGCCTTTACCCTTATTGAGGCTTCAAAAGAAGGGTATAAAACAACTAATTTTCTTGTTAGCCGAACTTTATTTAACCCCTTCTCTTTATTGGATTTACCATTACTATTTTTTACAGTGGGCGCATACCATTACATATTAGGAACAAGTGAATTAAAACCATTTAAAAAATATTCAGACTTTATAGAAATAAAAAACTTTTATAAGTATCCACATAAAAAAACTAGCGAGAGTTTTTTAAATTTAGTCGTTTCTAAAACTGATGGTCCAAGTGAAGGTTATATCATACCAGTTGGTGGTCCTCAATATCTTTATTTCGATTACATAATTACTAATGTAACAAACTATAATTATGCGCACTTTCAGCTAAATAATTCAGAAAACTTTAAAAACGCAAACAAATCACTTTCAATGTGGGGGTATATAGACTCATCAGGAAAATCAATAAATAAAATAGATATTTCAGGGGAAGTGACTGAGTTTTCAATCAGGCATTATAGTGGCTTTTTGGCAATAAACCTTAAATGTTATTGGAGGGCTGAAAACCCCTTGAATAAAAACAAAATTTATTCGTCAGAATACGCCTCATTTTCCAACTGTATAAAAATACCAAATTCATATTCAACAGAAATTTCGGAAAAACACAGAATATTGCTAAATGCTTTGATTTTCGATGCCTATGAAAGAACGATGATTCAATTTTTGAATGATGAAAATTTCAAGAAAAAAGCTTCAGCATTTGCAGATTTATTCAATGAAATTCATGATACATTTACATTTAAAATTTCATCTGACACATCTTATCAGGTCAAATCACTGAAAGAAAGTATCCAATGCAATGTCGTTATAAAAAATGATGACCATGAGGCTTCAGGAATTATTATTGGTGATTCAGGAATAATACTCACTTCATTTGAAGCTGCTTCAAATTCAGGATTACATAATGAAGTTGTATTTATGAATGGAAAAAGATCTTCTTACAAAATTATAAAAAACTTCCCGCGACTGAATCTTTCGGTGATAAGGGCCGATAAATCAGATCATACAGGATTACATTTTTCTTTAAATAATTCTGAAATCTATGAAGCCGGGGATGAAATTTACCTTATCAATAGCGAAGATTCAGAAAATACAGGAACAGTTACAATGAACAAAGGAATTATTTCTTCAACTTATATGGATGAAAATTTTGAATACCTTCTCACCGATGTTTCATTCAATTCGTGGAATGAAGGCACTGCCATTGTTGACAAAAATGGGAACTTGGTCGGAATTTTGATTTCTCCCTATTATTCAAAAAAAGAAATTACAGGACGAATAATAAGCGTAAAAAGTCTAAAAAAATTATTTTATTTCTAAATTAAAGTAGTATGAAAAATATTTTTTGGGTGTTAATCTTCCCATTATTTATTGCTTCCTGTTCATGGGTTATTCGTCCCAAATCTGAAGCTATAATTTCAGGAAAAGATATAGGTTCTAAATTATCGTATTATTCTGAAAATAAGGGGTTAATGGAAATAAGTGAACCGGATTCATTAAAACCAATAACCATAAAACTCGACAGTGATCATCCCTATTATTTATTCATTCAATATAAAGAAGGCTATATAAATCAATTTACGTTAATTGAACCCGCTAAGCCAAACCCGGTAAAATTTATAAGTTTTTTGACGGGCACAGCCATAGTTGCATTATCTGCTTTAATTGAAGTAGATGGCTCAAGACCGGATCCAACTATAATGGTTTATGCTCTTTCATTGTCTTCCGTTTTTTATTATGATGCCATTGCCGGCAATAAAAAATATGGAACAAAATTTCAACTCCCTGAATTAATTCCTGTTTTAAAACGAAAAAACCACCAGCGTTTCTTAACTATCTCAAAATTGAATGTAAATCTGAAATCTGAAAATTTTACTATAAATTATTTTAAAAATCTTAACGGATTTCATAAAAACAATTTCCAATCCAATCCGGTTAAAAAAATAAATATTGATTTTTTTTATGATAAAAAATTCTATTATGACCAGTTAAAAAGCGTATTAACCAAATTAAATTTTATTGAAGATTCTAAAAAAATTAAATACAACAATTTTAACTCCTATGATCTAAACTTAGATATCAATAAAATAATTTATAGGGTAATTTCCGATAAAATTCGTAATGCAACCATCGATATCAAATGGAAAATAACAGACCATATGACAGAAGATGTAATAGTAGAATTCCACACGAAAGAAACTTCTGATTTTGTTCCGTTAGTAGGATTCAATGAAGAAATGATTATCAATATTTTTGAAAAGTCTCTTTTGTTACTGATAAAAGATTCAGCTTGTCAAAATAAAATAAATACCGTTGATCCGATGTCTATTAATAATGACTGGGAACAAATAAACATAAAAAATAAAAACAATAATCCCAAAGATATTGCCTCTTTTGTAAAATCTTCCTTAATTATCAAAATAAAAGATGGGCATGGTTCCGGTATTGTTATTTCAAATGATGGTTATGCACTATCAAATTATCATGTAGTCGGTAAAAATGATTCGGTTGAAGTTATTTTTTCTGATAATTCAAAATCCAGGGCAAAAGTTATAAGAACCAATCCAGGATTCGATCTTGCATTAATTAAAATTAATGATAAACTATTTCAACCTCCTTATATTGATATAAATGTAAAAAATGAAATAGCCGATGAAGTAATTGCCATTGGAACTCCGAAAGACATTGAGCTTGGCCAAACAATAACAAAAGGAATCATTTCAGGCTTCAGGAAATTTGAAGATTTTTCTTTAATTCAAACTGATACAAAAGTAAGTCCGGGAAACAGCGGTGGCCCTTTGATAAATACAACGAATAGTCAGTTAATAGGAATAATAAATTCTAAAATAATCGGTGAAAACATTGAAGGTATTGCGTTTGCCATACCGATAAATGTTATTGAACAGGCACTAAAAATAAAAATCAATTAATTCCATTATGAAACTCATTCAAAAAAATATTTTTGATGAATTTGCTGAAATATTGGGTTCCGGTTTTGTTTTTTTAGATAATCTAATAATTGAAAATTACTCCCACGATGAAACAGAAGACCTCCGTTTTCCTCCGCAAATAGTGGTTAAACCCGGAACAACCGAAGAAGTTTCACAAATAATGAAACTCTGCTACGATTATGCTATCCCCGTTACACCGATGGGCGCCCGCACAGGCTTAAGCGGAGGAGCACTGGCCGTAAAAGGTGGTGTGGGGTTGTCGATGGAAAGGTTCAATAAAATTATTGAAATAGATGAGAAAAATCTGCAGGTAACTGTAGAACCGGGAGTCATTACGCAAGTATTGCAGGAAGCAGTGATCGAAAAAAAATTATTCTATCCGCCCGATCCTTCTTCAAGAGGTTCCTGTTTCATCGGGGGAAATTTAGCCGAGAATGCAGGTGGCCCGCGCGCTGTAAAATATGGCGTCACCAAAGATTATGTCTTAAACCTGGAAGTGGTTCTTCCCAACGGAGAAATTATATGGACAGGTGCCAACACATTGAAAAATTCAACAGGATATAATCTTACACAGTTAATGACAGGCAGCGAAGGCACACTGGGAATTATTACCAAAGCGGTTTTAAAACTCATTCCCTGGCCTTCACAAAATGTGCTGATGCTTGTTCCTTTTTTCTCAGCCACCAAAGCCTGTGAAGCAGTTTCAGCTGTGTTCCGTGCCGGCATAACACCCAGTGCACTGGAGTTTATGGAACGGGATGCGATCGACTGGACATTAAAATATGTAGACGGAATAACCATTTCTATAAAAGACGAAATCAAAGCGCATTTGCTCATTGAAGTGGATGGACAGGATTTGGATGTTTTATATAAAGACGCTGAAAAAATTTCGGAAGTGCTGCAGCAATTTGAATGCGATGAAATTCTTTTTGCCGATACAGCAGAACAAAAAGAACAGCTCTGGAAAATGAGAAGGCGTGTGGCCGAAGCGGTAAAATCCAATTCCGTTTATAAAGAAGAAGATACTGTGGTGCCCCGCTACGAACTGCCACGGTTGCTGGAAGGCGTAAAATCCATCGGCAGCAAATACGGTTTTAAAAGCGTATGCTACGGACATGCCGGAGACGGAAACCTGCACGTTAACATCATCAAAGGCGATCTGCCTGATGAAAAATGGACTAACGAATTACCCCTTGCTATTCGGGAAATATTTGAACTTACCGTTAAACTGGGAGGAACTTTGTCGGGCGAACATGGTATTGGCTGGGTACAAAAAAACTATATGGACATTGCCTTCACCAAAACCGAATTAAAATTAATGAAAGGCATAAAAGATCTTTTCGACCCCAAAGGAATTTTAAATCCCGGGAAGATTTTTCCGGATGATTTGTGATTTTTGATTTCTATCCCGATTTAGTGCGTCATTGCAAGCCTGCCTGTCCGCAGACAGAGGAGTCTTCGATGGTGGCAATCCGCGCCTATCTTTCAGTCTGTATTTAATGATTTGGTTTTGTCATAGAAATGTCATTCTCCTTGTTATTTTAATTGTCTGTTTTTCAATAATTTATGTTATTTTTTCTTCTTCAAAAATGTAGGGTTCAATTCCATTAACTTTTCCTATATTCGACACTTCTAAAAAACCTGAAAAATGTCTGACGAATCAACCATCATTGACAGCGATTTTGAACCGAAAAAAAATACAGGGCATGAAATGCGGGACCCTAATTATTCCGGCAAGAGACACCCAAAAGGATTATCCGTTTTGTTCTTCACCGAAATGTGGGAGCGATTTGGATTTTACCTGATGATCGGAATTTTTTCACTTTACATGCTTGACAATGTAGAAAATGGTGGAATGGGATTTTCCAGCGCGATGAAATCTGATATTTACGGAACCTATATCGGATTGGTATATCTTACCCCTTTTATAGGGGGATTACTTGCCGACCGCCTCTTTGGATACCGCAGATCCATCATCCTGGGGGGAATACTGATGGCATTGGGTTATTATGGTTTAGGATTATCCAATTCTGCAGAGGCATTTTTTCCTTCTCTGCTTTTAATTATTCTCGGAAATGGTTTTTTTAAGCCTAACATATCCACACTGGTCGGAAATTTATATAACGATCCGCGGTATACAGCAAGGAAAGATGCCGGCTACAATATATTTTATCTCGGAATCAATATCGGTTCATTTATCTGCAATTTCGTTGCGGCTTACCTTCGCAATGAATATGGATGGGGATCAGCTTTCATTGCTGCCGGTGTAGGAATGACACTTGGACTTATTATTTTTATGCTGGGTACTAAACACGTGGAGTATGCAGATAAAATAAAACCAAAAGATCCGAAAGACCTTTCTCTTGCCAAAATTTTCGGAATGGTTTTACTTCCTGTTTTTGGTTTTGGCGTGGTAGGTTATTTCATTATGGGTGTTACTGATGCTGATAACCCTGGCGGAAATATTTTTGGATCCGACTCCAATGACGCATTTCTTATCGGTTGTATTCCCGTTGTAGTTTTTTATCTTTCCCTTTTATTCAGAGCTAATGAAGAAGACCGCAAACCCGTTGGCGCATTGTTATCCGTTTTCTTTGGCGTTATTGTTTTCTGGGCAGTATTTCACCAAAATGGAGATGCGCTTACTGTATTTGCGCAGGAACACACTGACAGAACATTATCTGTTTCCGATACAACCAGTTCAAAAGCAATGTTCCGTGAAAAAGTATTTTATGATCCAGGTGTGTTGAAGGTAAATAAATTCGAGAACGATAAACTCATTCACTCTCTTAAACACGAAATCGATTCCCTTACAAAAGCAAAGGCAGATACTTTAATTATAAAATCTCTGAAAGCAGATTTAAAAAAACAGGAGTCATGGGCTTATTTTTCTAATTTACCAAAGGAAGAAGTTCCGGGCCCCGATAAATCATTATTGCTTATTTCTACAGAATTATTTCAATCCATCAACCCGTTTTGGGTAGTAGTGCTTACACCAGTTGTAGTTGGGTTATTCGGATGGATGCGCAGAAGAAACATAGAACCTTCAACTCCTTCTAAAATTACAGCAGGACTTTTTATCACCGGTTTATCTACTGTGGTGATGGTGGCTGCAGTAAGTGCCGTTGACCTGGGCAACGAAAAAGCCAGTATCTGGTGGCTGTTTACTTCTTATGGAGTAATTACTATTGGAGAATTGTGTTTATCACCGATGGGATTATCACTGGTATCCAAACTTTCTCCCCCGCGCTTAACAGCACTGATGATGGGTGGATGGTTTTTATCAACGAGCGTTGGAAATAAATTATCCGGAATTATGTCGGGATTATGGGAAGGCATGGACAACAAAGCCAATTTTTTCTGGATCAATTTTGCCGCCTGTATGGGTGCCGCTTTATTTTTATTTGTTCAGCTCAGCTGGCTGAAAAAAGTAATGAAAGAAAAAGGAGTTAATTAATTTTTTAAATAAAATATATGAGCAAAGAACTAACCATCGAAGAAATCAGGGATTTTAAAGGGAAATATCCTAAACAAATCTGGTTCCTTTTCGCTTCCGAAATGTGGGAGCGATTCTGCTTCTACGGAATGCGTGGTGTACTAACCGTATTTATGGTTGAACGTCTCGGAATGTTACGTCCGGATGCCAACCTCAAATATGGCGCAATACAGGCATTTGTATACACTATGACTTTTGTAGGCGGAATGTTTGCGGATAAAATTCTTGGGTTCCGGAAATCAATTTTCTGGGGTGCAGTGCTTATGATCCTTGGTTCATTAACCATTGCTTTTTCCCCGGATGATTTATTTTTCATCGGAACAAGTATTTCTATTGTAGGTACCGGTTTTTTCAAACCGAATATTTCAGGTGTGGTAGGTATGCTTTACAATGATGGAGATCAGCGCAGAGATGCGGGTTTTTCATTATTCTATTCCGGAATAAATATTGGTGCATTATTGGGTGGATACCTATGCTTTAACCTGGGAAGTAATTACGGATGGGAATATGCTTTTTACAGCGCGGCAATTGCCATGATGTTAGGATTGGTCATTTTTACAGCAGGACAAAAAGGATTAGGTCCTCTCGGGTTTTCACCACTACTCTCAAAAGAAGGAATGACCACCAGCAAAGCAAACATGTATCAACTGATGGTTTATATCGGATCACTTATATCAATTCCTTTAATCCTGCTTCTTATTTCAAATTCCGCCTATACTGATATTTTCATGTTCATAGTAGGCCCTCTGGCCTTGATTTATTTTTTAATTGAAACCCTTAAATCCACCCGTGATGAACGGTCAAAACTTTTTGCCGCACTCGTCTTTATCGTATTTTCCATTTTCTTCTGGGCATTCTTCGAACAAAGCGGTGGATCACTCTCACTCGTAGCACGGGAACATACTTCACATGAAATGGCAGGCATTACACTTGATCCTAATGAAGTGAATAATTCCGCGAATTCGCTTTTTGTAATTTTACTGAGCCCTGTTTTTGGTTTGTTCTGGTTGTGGATGAACAAACGCAAAGCTGAACCAAATACCGTTATAAAATTCGGACTCGGATTTATTTTTCTTGGATTAGCATTCTATGTATTTCATATGCTTATCGGTTATGCAGGCGCAGATGGCATAAGTTCGCTTATGGTGTTTACGTTTGCCTATCTTGTCATTACGTTAGGAGAATTGTGTTTATCTCCAATTGGACTTTCCGCTATGACCAAACTTGCCCCCAGGAGAATGTTCGGAATCATTATGGGGATGTGGTTTCTCGCCAGCGCCTACGGACAATATTTTGCAGGAGTTCTGGGCGCAGGAATGGCTTCTACAGGTGAATATAAAATTGAATTAACGAAAGCTGAAACAGATAATATGACCAATATAACATGGGCAGATACTGCAGAAGTAAAAGGCGATTTCAAAAAAGTGGAGATCATATTCAATGGCGAAAAAGGAAAAAAGAGTGAAGCAAAATGGGAAGTTCTCGATAAAGAAAAAAATACCCTTGTAAAAAAAGAAAAAGATGAAATAGTATCTTTTATGGTTACATCATTAGACAATGACGGCACAGAAACGGTAGACGTGCCTCAAAATATCCTTGATGATATGAGTAAAAATAAAGAATTGAGCCCCGTTGTTCAACCTGTTCCTATCGAAAGGTTGCAATGCTATACAGACGGGTATCATCAACTTACCATTTATGCCATGATATGTGGGGTGGCGCTTATTCTTATTTCTCCGCTTGTGCGCAAGCTGATGATGGAGGTAAAATAAAACAATTTGCCAATATTATCATGCAAATTAATGAGCAATTTTATTATCAATATTTGCATTATAGTTTGTATAATAGGGTGTTCTGAAAAAAACGCCACTACTTTTAATAAATACCCTACACACAAAAATGATTTGCAAAAAGCAAATATTAATGGTTCTGTTAAATCCGTTACTCTATATCAACCACACAGCATTGGAGATACATCTACACAGTCTTACCAAATAACCATTTTTAATACTTCTGGTTTCATAGCTCAACAAATCAATTATGATACTTTGGGAAGGATCAATACAAAGAACCTGTTTACGTATGAGTCGGATAATGACTTGAAAAATATGACCGTTTATGAAAACGATACTTTGAGATTCGAATACGAATGCATAAAGACTCGTTTTTATAAGTTTTGTGTAACAAAAGATTTTAACAATAACATAATTAATCTTCAGTACTTTAATTTGAAAAATGAAAAGTCACAAGAGTACCAGTTTTTAAAGGGGAAATTATCAGGAAAAATTATTTATATGTATGATGAAAATGGTGCTTTAATAAGTCAAAGACTTTGGCATGATGGGGAATTAGCATTTGAATCAACTTTTATAAACAATGAAAGAAGTTTCCCAAAAGAAGTTAGTACAACAACCTATATCTCTGATAGAATAAATACCCGTTCAAAAATGTTATTTGATTATGACAATTATCAAAACATTTTGCTTATCAAAGAAATCAGGAATTCAAAGATGTCAAACCAGAAAAGTTTTTTTTATGAATACGATTCCATGAATAATTGGATTGTGCAAAATATAGTATCAGGTGTGAATGGTATAGAAAATGATAGTATTAATTATATAATTAATAAAAATATTGTTGAAGTAAATCGAAAATTTGAGTATTACAAATAAATAAAAACTATAGTGCAGTTTTCGCACAATTTTTTTAACATAATTTTCACGCCTATCAAAAACATCTCTCTGTAATAGCATCGCATGACCACTGGATATTACCAATGCTGGATAGTTCTTGCCCACCATTACCCCCCCATTCACCAACCATATTCCCCCTTTTGTCAATTATTACCCGAAGTTGATGCAAAACCATTGTGATTATTTCATTCCTTTTCGTATTTTTATAGAAATCTCCCTGCTATGAAGAAATTCTTTACCACCCTGCTCTTCATCTTTGCCGGCCTTTTTCTTAATGCCCAAATCGTTTATACCGATGTCAATCCCGACCTCGCTTTCGGTATCGATCAATCTTATTTTCTCGACATCAATAACGATGGCACCAGCGATTACCAGATCAAACAACTTGATTCTATTGTTGTAGACAGTCTTGAAGGCGTGGAACTGATTTCTCTCTATAACAATGATGCTGTTTTTGTCAATAGCTTCATGGATTTTCTCGATGCCCTGACCTACGGAACACTTATTGACGCCTCCCTGCCTTACCAGGCCGGTGTACTTCCCGCAGGAGGAATTATTTATATCAACAATACTCCCTATCCGCAAGGACCCTGGATTACAGGAAACGATTACTATATGGGACTTCGCTTCCAGGTAGCCACCAATACTTTTTATGGCTGGTGCAGAATGAGTGTAGGAACAGATGGTTTGTCGTTTATAATAAAAGATTATGCCTACAGCACCGGTGCCGAAGCGCCCATTATCGCGGGGCAAATGGTGGGAGTAAGTGAAATATTTTCATCCGTTTTCACTATTATTCAAAACGGTTCCGAAATTTCCATTCAAAATTCCCTGCCGGAAAAAACAAATTGTGCTATAACAGGAATGAATGGAAAAATAGTTTATCACCAGGTCTTCACTTCATCACAAAATATCGATCTTTCCGTTTTATCCAGCGGAATATATACCATTTCCCTTTCTTCAGAATCATCCGTGAAACATTTCAGGATTTTTATCCATGAATAATCTTTCTTACATATTTAAAACATTACTCATTCTTGTTATTTCGGAATTTGTATTTATTCTCACCGCTTATTCACAAAACATTTCAGGAATAATTAATTCCTATATTGAAGTTACGGGTGTAAATAACAACCAGGCTGCCGTGGATGTGGTTTCTGTTTCCGGAATTAATATTCACGATACGCTGATCATTATCCAGATGCAGGGAGCTGATATTGATATTTCCAATAATGTTGCCGACAATGGCAATGTCACCTCTTTCAATGGTGCCGGCAGTTGGGAAATGGTGGAAGTATGCGATATTTCGGGCAATACCATTCATTTTAAAAAGAAATTCAAACACAATTATGATGCCAGCGGCCACATACAGCTTATACCCGTAAACCGTTATACCAATGCCGTTATCACCGGAACCATCACCTGCGCTCCCTGGAACGGAACTACCGGTGGCATAGTAGTTATTTTTAACTCGGGGACGCTCGATTTCCAGTCGGGAATAGATGTTTCGGGAAAAGGATTCAGAAAAGCAGTGCATAATACTTCTACCTACTCCTGCAATATTTTATCGCAAAACGATAATTTCAATTACGATATTACAACAGGACTTGGCGCATATAAAGGGGAGGGAGTGGCAGAAGTAACCAATAACAATGAACGGGCGGGTCGCGGCCCGAGAGGAAATGGCGGTGGTGGTGGCAACGACCACAATTCAGGTGGTGGCGGTGGTGGAAATATTGCTGCAGGTGGAATTGGCGGTGAAAACCAGGATCCCGGTGCATTTAACTGCAAAGGATATTTTCCCGGGCTGGGCGGAAGAAGTTTATCCAGTAACAATGAACGCTTGTTTTTAGGTGGTGGTGGTGGTGCGGGACATTCCAACAGTATTCCCTGGCCTACCGATGGCGGTGATGGCGGAGGAATTGTAATTATTGTTTCAGACCAGATTAACGGCAATTCGCAAACCGTTAGCGGATATGGAACCAACGCATTACAGGCTCATGGTGATGGCGCAGGTGGTGGCGGAGCAGGAGGATCAGTATTGATTATTTGCGATACTATAAATACAACTCTAACTATTGATGTGCATGGAGGTAATGGCGGTGATATGGATGCTTCCATTGCTGCCAACACCGACCGTTGCTTTGGACCCGGTGGTGGTGGTGCAGGAGGATTACTGAGAGTAAGCTCTTCTTCTTTACCTGCTACTATCTCTGCCACGTTATATGGAGGAAATCCCGGGGTTGTTGTTTTATCTACTGCCGCCTGTAACGGAGATTCTATTGGCGCCACAAGAGGCGGTTATGGTGTGATTGAGCTCAATGGTGAAATTGAAAATGGTATTTATTGCAGTAAATATTGCGACAAAGTGCCACAGGTAAACTTAGGCGGTTATCAATACACCTGCGGAACTGATGCTATTACCCTGGACGCCACCAACCCCAATTGCACCTACCAATGGTCTACCGGTGAAACCACGTCCACCATTTCTGTAATCACATCCGATACATTTTGGGTAGCGGCTGATAACGGTTACTGCATTGCCACAGATACCGTGCGGGTTGAAAATTTCAGTTATCCGGATTTTCCTGTACAAAACAGCTATTATGTTTGCCAGGGAGACGCTGCCCTTCTTGATGCAGGAAACCCGGGTTGTTACTATTTGTGGAATACTGGCGATACCACACAAACTATTTCTGTTGCCACAACGGGATCGTATACTGTAACTATTCAAAACAGCAATTGCTCCATCCAATCGTCATTCGAAGTGGAAGCTTGTTTTGATCCGCCCAACACTATTACTCCAGATGGTGATGGAAAAAATGACTCTTGGATAATCGACTACATTCAGCAATACGAAGGGCACAAAGTGGAAATTTATAACCGAAGGGGACAACTGGTTTATCAGTCCGCACCCTATTACAACAACTGGAATGCAGAAGGATTGCCTGCAGGTGTATATTATTTCATCATCGACCTCAACAACGGAAAAGATAAAATAAAAGGAACGATTACAGTGGTAAGACAAAAATGAAATATTATAAAAAAAATATCGTCCTTTCATACAAAAAGACATTTTGTCTCCTGTCTAACATCTTCGCATTATCTTACATCTTGCCTCTTTCAGCTCAACAATTACCGTTGTTTTCTTCTTTCGATCAGAATCTTTATCTCATCAATCCCGGGATGACAGGCTTTGGGCGATATACTTTTTTCAGCACGGGTGCCAAAAAACAGTGGACAGGTTTTGAGGGAAGTCCGTTTACCCAACAATTCTCTGTTCATAGTTCCATTAATGAAAAAAATATCGGAGTGGGCGGATCATTTCTCAATGATACCCGTGGTATTTTACGCACAACCGGTTTTTCTGCCTCATTCGGCTATCATCTTAAAGCAGGGGCCAATGCAAAACTCGGAATGGGTATCACCGGAAATTTTTATTCCTATTCTCTCGATCAATCAGCTATGAATCTTTATCACCCTGATGATGCCCTGCTGCAGGCCAATATGAAATCGGGGCTGGTTCCAAATTTTGCAGTGGGGATGGCACTTTATCGTGAAGATTACGTGGTGGGGATTAGCGCAGTGAATTTACTTTCTTCAAAAATTAATTTCAATGAAACCCATCAAAACACAGAAGCCACACATTATTACCTGCATGCCAAATGGAGAATACAGAACAATGAATATTTCGGTTTCACCCCTTCCCTGCTCGCT
Organism: Bacteroidota bacterium; assembly: GCA_049322335.1. Classification (GTDB taxonomy): domain Bacteria; phylum Bacteroidota; class Bacteroidia; order Flavobacteriales_D; family UBA2798; genus JBMORL01. Next base: position 48,593 of record JBMORL010000103.1, on the reverse strand, counting down.
TCTTCTGTAAACGGATATACGTATTATGCCGACTTACAAACTACTTTTCATTTTTATAACCGTTTTGATTTTATTCTTGGTGCGCGAAATAATAAAGATATTCATATGGGGGCCGGCATGGAGATCATTGAAAACCTGCGATTGTATTATTACTACGACATGATTTTATCATCGCTCCGGCCAGGAAACGGTGGATCGCATGAAATTTTTATTACCTATAACTGGTATTATAACCCGTTTTATAAAGGCGATAAAGCCCGTTACAAATGGATTAGAAAAGGGCGGATAAAAAATACCGATCCGGTGGAGACAGAAACAATTAAGGAATAGAAAAAATACATTAAATTCGTTAATCTGCAGGGGTAAGTTGAGATTTACCCCCCACGCATATTATCATACACCGAATTTTTGATGTTTTTGCATACTGCCTTAACCCATTTAGATATAACAAATACCCCAACCTGTTGATAACTAATTCCATCCCCCTATTCTAAGGTTCATCGGGCTAAAATCTCCGGTTATCGAAATCCCGGTAAATCCATTCGTAAATTGTTCTAAATTAGCGACCCCTAAACAAAACACACGAGCAGGAACCATGTTGAACAAATTTATCCTTATCGCCTCGGCACTTTTATTTGTGACCTGTGGCGCAAAAGACGGAAAAGAAACCAAAGAAACAGTGGGCCATCAACCCCAGGAAGCCAACAACGATCAAACTAAAAAACCTTACGTAAAAGATGTGCATAGTCACGCCAATATCAACGAAGTAAGCTGTACACATCTTTTTCTCGATATCAGGGTAGATTTTACCAAAAAAGTAATTGATGGTGTAGCTCATTTCGACATTCAGTCGCATGGTGGTGACAAGATGATCTTCGATTCCAAATACATCACCATCAACAAAATCGTTCTTAACGATAATACCGAAGCTAAATTTGAATTGGGCAAAGAAGATGAATTACTGGGAACAGCCATAACCGTTCCCATTAACAAAGACACCAAAAAAGTTTCCATCTATTATACCACTACCGAAAAATCTGAAGCGTTGCAATGGCTGGAGCCTGCACAAACAGCCGGTAAAAAAATGCCTTATCTCTTTACACAGGGAGAGGCCATTCTTACCCGTACATGGATTCCCTGCCAGGATACTCCCGGAAGCCGCATCACTTATAAAGCCCGTGTAACTGTACCCAAAGACATGATGGCGGTGATGAGTGCTAAAAATCCAATGGAAAAAAACGGAACCGGTGTGTATGAATATGAAATGAAACAACCGATTCCTACTTATCTTATTGCACTGGCAGCAGGTGATCTTGAATTTCAATCACTGGGAAACCGTACGGGCGTTTATACTGAGCCATCCATGTTAAAAAAATGTGCGGATGAATTGATAGATACAGAAAAAATGCTGGAAGTGGCCGAAAAATTATACGGCCCGTATAAATGGGATCGTTACGACATTATCGTTCTTCCACCCAGCTTTCCTTTTGGAGGAATGGAAAATCCCCGTTTAACATTTGCAACTCCTACCATTATTGCAGGCGATCGCTCACTAACTTCGTTAATTGCTCACGAAATGGCTCATTCATGGAGCGGAAACCTGGTTACCAATGCCACCTGGAATGACTTTTGGCTGAATGAAGGTTTTACCGTTTATATCGAGCGCAGAATTATGGAAGAACTCTATGGCCGCGACTATTCTGAAATGCTTGCTCAATTAGGTAAACAAGACCTGCTCGAAGAAATTGACGGATTGAAAGAAGGTAATCCCGATGACACTAAATTAAAACTGGATCTTACCGACAGAAGTCCTGATGATGGCATGACAGAAGTGGCCTATGAAAAAGGAGCCTTCTTTTTACGCATGCTCGAAGAGACAGCAGGCCGCGAAAAATTTGATAATTTTCTGAAAGGTTATTTCGCAAAACACCAGTTTCAGACCATGACCACCGAAGAATTTCTTACCTATCTTGACAATGAACTGATAAAAAAGGAAAATCTGAAAGTAAATGTGGATGAATGGGTGTATGGAAAAGAAATTCCGGCCAATTGCGCAAAAGTGGATGCTATCAAATTTAAAAAAGTGGAAGAAAACCTTGAATCCTACAAAAAAGGATCAAAAGCTTCTTCCTTAACTACAACCGGCTGGTCGACTCACGAATGGCTGCATTTTATTAAAAATCTTCCGGCCACTTTAACCCAGGATCAACTGGCCGATTTAGATAACTCTTTTAAGCTCACCGAATCGGGGAATGCCGAAATACTTTGTGCATGGCTCGAAATAGCTATCAATAACAATTACAAAAAAGCCTATCCCAAAGTAGAAGATTTTCTTACCCACGTGGGAAGAAGAAAATTCCTTACACCGCTCTACAAAGCCATGGTAAAAACCGAAGAAGGAAAAAAGATGGCGAAAAATATTTATACCAAGGCCCGTCCCGGGTATCACTTTGTGGCCACCAACACCATTGACAAAATCGTCAACTGGCAATAAAAAGGAACAGGTAAACCAATATACACCAGTTTAAAGCAACAGAAAAGTCATTCCCGGCACGGAGTGACTTTTTTGTTTTCAGGAATTTGTATATTTGATCAACTTAAAAACAATAATGCCATGAAAGCACTTGGAATGACCGGACTTATTTTAGGCATCGCATGCCTTGCTTTTGGACTTTACCTCCACTTTGTAGTAGTTCCCGATTCTGACATTGCAGCAGCCACCGTAGAGCATATGCAAATGGAAAATATGGATTTGGATAAACCTATGGCCGAACAACCAGGCTACCTGGAAGCGCTGGAAGCTATGGATAAGAAAGTGGAACTTGGCGGCTACCTGTTTTTTGCTTCCATGCTTCCTGTATTGCTTTGCCTGATCGCTTCCTTTAAAAAAGATAAAAAAGGCATGCTGGGACTTGTCGTATCGCTGGCTGCATTTTTTATTGGCGCGGCATACGGCACGCATATGTTTTCGTAAATAATTTATGCCGGAAACCATTACAGAAATTCCTGTTGAAAAAATTATCATGCGCATCCGCAAAAGTGTGTGGGATGCACAGGAAGATTTTATGCTGATTGAACCCGGTGATAAAGTGATGGCCTGCCTTTCGGGAGGAAAAGACAGCTATACCATGCTGGATATGTTGCTCCACATGCAACGCGCCAAACAAAATAATTTCGAAATTATTGCCGTAAACCTCGACCAGAAACAACCCGGTTTTCCTGAACATATTTTACCGGAGTATTTTAAAAAATTAAATATCCCTTTTCGTATTGTTGAAAGAGATACTTATTCTGTTGTAGTGGACAAAACTCCGGCCGGAAAAACAATGTGCAGTTTATGCTCAAGGTTAAGAAGAGGAATTTTATACGACCTCGCTTCAGAGCTGGGCGCTACAAAAATTGCGCTGGGACATCACCGTGAAGATATTATCGAAACGTTTTTTCTGAATTTATTTTTTGCCGGAAAAATGGAAGCTATGCCCGCCAAATTTAAAACCGATGACGAAAGGCACGTGGTGATTCGTCCCCTGGCTTACTGTAAAGAAGCCGATATTTCGCACTATGCAAAACATAAAGAATTTCCGATTATTCCCTGTAATTTGTGCGGATCGCAGGAAAACATGCAGCGAAAAGTGATTAAAAAAATGCTAACCGAATGGGAAGAAAAATATCCTAACCGCACTGAGATCATTTATACTTCACTGAAAAATATTCATCCTTCTCACCTCTTTGATAAATCAATGTATGATTTTGAAAATTTCGTGCCCGTGAGTGATATCGATAAATAATTTATGCCCAAAGTAAAATTTTCTTCACAGGAAGGAGACAAAACTTCGGCCACCAATAAAAAAACGGCAGCTCAATGTGTAAAAAATCCTTTTTTGCTGAAGGAAGTAGCAAAGGCATTATCTTCCAAAGACAAATACCTTGTGGCCGATGCCGCTGAAATTTTTACAGAAGCGGGAATGGAAAACCCGAAGCTGGTGGTGCCTTACGTAAATAAATTGATCCCGCTTCTTACATCAACACACACCCGATCACGATGGGAAGCTATGCATGCCATTGCCTTATGCGCACATTTGCGTCCCGAAGCTGTTGAAAGTATTTTACCGGAAATACAACACATTATTCACCATGATGAAAGCGTAATCGTTCGCGACCATACTGCCAATGCCCTTATCCTTTTTGCGGGAACATCAAAGAAAAATGCCGAAAAAGCAGTGCCCTGCCTGTTAGATATGCTGGATAAATGGAAAGACAAACACGCTCACCAGGTTTTGCGCGGACTAAATGAATCGTATCCCTGTCTTCCCGGCATCAAAAACAAAATAATAAATATTGCAGCAGAATATTCGGAAAGCAAGCGGGCCGTAGTGAAAAAGGAAGCGCAAAAACTGTTAAAACTGCTCACAGCGGGTTAAATTTCCTGTTATTTTTCATCATCCGATCCCGTACGCAGGAATAGCCGGGTGTTTATCAACAAGTACTGATAAGTATTCAACATCAGGCCATTAAATCAGATATATTATTTTATTTTTAATTCCGAAAACCGCTTTTTTATGTACCTGATATTCGACACCGAAACCACCGGGCTTCCTCTTGATTACAACGCCCCGCTGGAAAAACTTGATAACTGGCCGCGCGTGGTGCAGATTGCATGGCAATTACATGACGTGAACGGGAAACTCATCGAAGTAAAAAACTTTATCATTAAACCGGTTGGTTTTTCCATTCCCTATAATGCAGAAAAAATTCATGGTATCAGTACAGAGCGTGCGCTGAAACACGGGGTGGATATTGAATTTGTTTTTGAAGAATTTGACAAGGCTCTTTCGCAAACCACATTTGTTGCCGGGCATAATATTGACTTTGATATTAAAGCCTGGGGAGCAGAATACCTGCGTGCAAATCGCGAAGTAGCGATGCTGAAAAAAGAAAGCATCGATACCAAAGATGAATCTACCGAATACTGCGCAATTCCCGGTGGAAAAGGCGGAAAATTCAAATGGCCTACACTTACCGAACTTCATACAAAATTATTTGGAGAAGGATTCGGTGAAGCACACAATGCATCAGCTGACGTGGAAGCTACCACCAGGTGTTTTCTTGAACTGATACGATTAGGTGTAATTCATTTTCAGCGGTTAAAAACAACTGCTGATGTTATTGCAGAATTCCGGAAATTCAATCCTGACCGCATTAAAGCCATCGGCCTGAACATTCAACCCTACGAACCGCTGGAGAAAAAACAGAAAGAGCAAAAAGGTGTGTTGGAAGATTCAGATTCTGCCGGTAAAAAACATGAAGGGGCCTCTTCTCTCTCCCTCGAAAACATTTCCTTTTCACATTTACATAATCATTCACAGTATTCGGTATTGCAATCCACTTCCGAGATTTCGAAAATGGTGAAAAAAGCAGCGGAATATAAAATGCCTGCCCTTGCCTTAACCGACAGCGGAAACATGATGGCCGCTTTTGAATTTGTAAAAGAAGTTTTTTCGCACAACAAAAAAGCCAAAGCGCAAAACGAATGGGCGAAAGAAAAAGGAGAAGAAGAAACCGAAACCATCATCAAACCCATTGTAGGATGTGAATTCAACATCTGCCGCAACCATAAAGACAAAACCAATAAAGACAACGGCTACCAGGTGGTGTTACTGGCAAAAAATGAAACAGGTTATCATAACCTCGCCAAAATGTCGTCCATAGCATTTATTGACGGGTTTTATTATGTTCCCCGAATTGATAAGGAAGTTTTGTTGCAATATAAATCCGACATCATTGCTGTTACCGGAGGCGCATGGGGAGAAATTCCTTCGATGATTCTCAATATTGGTGAAGAACAGGCCGAACAGGCTTTTTTATGGTGGAAAGAACAATTCGGAGAAGACTTTTATGCTGAATTGCTCCGGCACGACCAGCCTGAAGAAGAAAAGGTAAATGAAGTTTTATTGAAATTCTGTAAAAAGCACAATGTAAAATATTTTGCCGCCAATAATACGTTTTATCTCAACCGCGAAGATGCCAATGCGCACGACATTCTTCTTTGTGTGAAAGATGGTGAGAAGAAAGAAACCCCCATCGGAAGAGGAAGAGGATTTCGCTTTGGTTTTCCCAACGACCAGTATTATTTTAAATCGCAGGAAGAAATGAAAGCATTGTTTGCCGATCTTCCCGAAGCCATTATCACCACCAATGAAATTGTTGAAAAAATTACGCCATTTAAACTGGAAAGAGAAGTGCTACTTCCCAAATATGATATCCCCGATGAGTTTAAAGATCCGCTGGACGAAGAAGACGGAGGCAAACGCGGTGAAAATGCTTACCTGAAATACCTCACTTTTGAAGGGGCAAAAAAAAGGTATCCCGAACTTACTGCTGAAATCCGGGACAGGTTAGAGTTTGAATTAAAAACCATAGAAAACACCGGTTATCCCGGTTACTTTCTCATTGTGCAGGATTTTACTACCGAAGCCAGAAAAATGGGTGTTTCTGTGGGACCCGGAAGAGGCTCTGCGGCAGGATCAACGGTAGCCTATTGCATCGGCATCACCAATGTCGATCCCATTAAATACGACCTGCTGTTTGAGCGTTTCCTCAATCCCGAACGCGTTTCACTTCCCGATATTGATATCGATTTTGATGATGAAGGGCGTGACAAAGTGATTGACTATGTGGTAAAAAAATATGGTTCATCACAGGTAGCACAAATTATTACATACGGAACCATGGCTGCCAAATCAGCGATACGCGATGCCGGAAGAGTGCTTGATCTTCCATTACCTGAAACAGATAAAATTGCCAAACTCATTCCTGATTTTTCATCACTGGAAAAATTATTTGAATCGAACGATACCGAATTAAAAGAAAAATTCCAGGGAGACGACCTGGAAATGGCCAAACAATTACGAAAAATGGCACAGGGCAACGACCTTGCCGCACAAACCGTCAACCAGGCCAAACTGCTGGAAGGCTCACTCCGTAATACAGGAATTCATGCCTGTGGTGTAATCATTACTCCCGATGATATTACAAAATTCATTCCCGTTGCCACTGCAAAAGATTCTGAATTATACGTAACACAATTCGACAACTCTGTGGTAGAAAGTGCCGGGTTATTGAAAATGGATTTTCTCGGGTTAAAAACACTAACCATCATCAAGGATGCCGTGAAACTGATTAAAGAAAAACACGGTATTGAGCTTGATCCCGATGAATTTCCGCTGGATGATGAAAAAACCTACAAACTTTACCAGCGTGGCGATACCAACGGAACATTCCAGTTTGAATCGGTGGGAATGCAAAAATACCTGCGGGAACTGAAACCCGATAAATTCGGTGACCTGATTGCGATGAATGCTTTGTTTCGTCCCGGTCCGCTGGAATACATTCCGAATTTTATCAGGAGAAAACACGGCATCGAACCCATCACCTACGACCTTCCCGAAATGCAGGAATTCCTCGAAGAAACGTATGGTATTACCGTTTACCAGGAGCAGGTGATGTTGCTTTCGCAAAAACTCGCGGGGTTCTCGAAAGGAAAAGCAGATGAGTTGCGCAAAGCCATGGGAAAAAAGATACGCGCGAAACTGGATGAAATGAAACCGATGTTCATCAAAGGATGTGAAGAACGCGGACACAATGTGGAAAAAGTAGAAAAAATATGGAAAGACTGGGAAGCATTTGCTTCGTATGCGTTCAACAAATCTCACTCTACCTGCTATGCCTATCTTGCTTTCCAGACCGCTTATCTAAAAGCACATTATCCCGCAGAATACATGGCCGCTGTTCTCACTCACAATATGAGCGATATTAAAAAAGTGACTTTCTTTATGGAAGAATGCCGCAGGATGAGAATTCCTGTATTGGGCCCCAGTGTAAATGAATCGGAACTGAAATTTACCGTAAATGAAAATGGCGCTATTCGTTTTGGATTGGGCGCTATCAAGGGTGTAGGAGAAAATGCAGTAGAATCGATCGTTTCGCAACGAAAAGAAAACGGGACCTATAAAAGTGTTTTTGATTTCACCAAACGCATCGACCTTCGTGCCGCCAACAAAAAAACAATGGAAAATCTTGCACTGGCCGGAGCATTCGATTGTTTCAGCATTATACGTTCTGCCTATTTCCATGAGGAATCGGAAGGAAATACGTTCTTATCGAAAGTAATAAAATACGGAAATAGTGTGCAGGATGGGGAAAATTCGGCACAGCAAAGTTTGTTTGGCGATGACACAGGAACAGAAATGCCAGAACCGTTAGTTCCCAAAACAGAAGAATGGCCCACATTGTTTCAACTTAACAAGGAAAAAGAAGTAGTAGGAATTTATATTTCCGGGCATCCGCTGAACGATTTCAGAATTGAAATTGACCATTTATGCACTCCCGGAATTACTATGGAAACTTTGAGTCATCTTGGAAAAGAAAACCTCAACAAAGAATATAAGGTAGCCGGCATCATTATTAAAAGTGAAGAAAAGATTACCAAAACCGGAAAACCATTCGGAATTATGGAAGTGGAAGATTTTGCTGGAATTTGTAAGTTCATGTTGTTTGGTGATGAGTACCTGAAATCAAAACCCTATATGGGCATTAACCAGTTTGTATATATCCGCGGACGTGTGCAAAACCGGAAATTTGGCAGTGAAATAAAATATGACGAATTTGAATTTAAAATTTCCTACATGGATCACCTGGCCCACGTTCGTGATAAACTGGTAAAGTGGATCAATATTCCCATTTCGCTTTCGGATATAAATGAATCGCTGGTCAACAACCTTGATGAAGCCATCAAACAGTCGAAAGGAAAATGCAGGATAAAAGTATCCGTTCGCGAGCCGCTGGAAAAAATACAAATCGACCTTCCTTCCATGAACAGCGGAGTAAATCCCTCGAATGAATTTATCCGTGAACTGGAAAACATGGGAATAATGGAATACAAATTACTGGAAAACTAAAAACAATATCATGAAAAGGTTTTTACCACTTCTCCTGCTGCTGCCACTGCTTACCGCCACTCTTCCCTCCATTGCACAGAAAAAAGTAGTGGTAAAAGAATTTCCCAATGGAAAACCCGAAGTAATTATTTATGTGAAAGTAGTAGATGGCGTAGAAGTGAAAGTAAAAGAAGAAGCTTACTACGAAAACGGTAATATGGAATACAGCGGTGAATACAACAAGGAAGGCGCAGAACACGGAACCTGGAAATACTGGTACGAAAACGGGAAAATAAAAGCCGAAGAAAAGTGGACCAACGGAATGGAAAACGGAACATTTAAAGAATATCACCCTGACGGAAAACTGGCAAGAGAGATCATTTACAAAAATGGAAAAAAATTAAAAACCATTGAGAAAAAATGAACGGGTACATTGAAATAAACGTCCGTTCCTATTTCAGGGGATTATCCATCCTGTTTTTTTCACTCCAGTTACCACAAATTATGCTGGTGGCCATCGGCTTGTTTTTAAAATACGGAAGCGGAGAACCACTCGACCCGGCTATGATTGGAAAAAATGTAACTTTTATCGGAATTGGTGCGGCCGTGGCAGGTGCGGCTATTTTTATGTCGGGACAGGTCTTTGGTAAAAAACTGGAAGAAGCCAAATCGCAACCGCTCGAAAATAAATCCATCACCTATCGCGCAGCCTGCATCTTTCAATGGTGTATCCTGGAAGCTGCTTCGGTTATTTCTTTTATTTTGTTTTTTACAGGTGATGAACCTATACTATTGTTTATTCCGGTTTTTATGGTGGGATTTGCTATTGCCAAAACCAAACCTTCAAGAGATAAATTCAAACGCGACCTCTCACTCGATTTCAAAGAAGAAGCCATCATGGATGACGATGAAGCTATTATCGGGAGAGTGAATAAGGTGGATTTGGGTTAAGTTTTTTATCTGACATTTTTTAAAATACAATATTCAACCCCTCCGGGGTTGTGATAGCACTTGCTTGATTTTCCCCACGCAGCCGCGTGGGGTTATTTATATTTGACCCGCTCCGGGGTCAGGATTTTTTACAAAGTTTATTCAGGAGCAATTTTGATAAAATTCATAATGAAAAATATTTCAGGAAGTGTTATGAAAAATTAGTTTAGGAAAAGTATCATCGACCCCGGAGCGGGTCGAACATAAATAACCCCGGGTTGGCCCTGGAACCCGGGGAGAAAACACTCAAAAATAAAACAACCCCGGAGGGGTTGAATATTGTAATTCTTAACTGACAAAAATCACAACTCAAATAATTTTTATGCGTTTTTACTTTTGATATGTGAATATAAAAATGTTTTTATTTTATTATATTCTTTTATTTCAATTGGGATTCGGATAATACCTTTTCCGGAAAATTTATTTGGAGATTTACTCATCACAATAATACCGTCTTTAGTTTCTGTTATTTTACCTATCTCATCAACATCAATTTCCGAAAAAAAAACAGGAGATTTTTTCAATACCTGGTAATGTTTTCTTTGCCTTGAATCAAGCCTCGTTTCATTTTGCAAATCTATGCTAAAAATTATTGATCTTTCATTAATTAAAATTTTTGTGTTCTCCGCTTTACAACTAACGAAGATTTTATTTTTAAAATAGATAACGAATCCTATAATACAAACTACAAAATAGGAAAACAGAAGTGTCAAAATAGATTCTTCCGGCATTTTAACATTTAGAATTAAAAAAAGAAGAGATATTAAAATGAATACGTACGAAATCAAAAAAAACCGAAGGATTTTTCGATTAAGTTTTCGAATGTAGTTCGGAAGCGATTCCGGATTAATCAAATATTCGGTCATGTCCTACCCAAAATCACCCCACCTTCTTCCTCACCGCTTTCCAAAGTTGTTTGTAGAGGTAAGTAATCTCATCATGTGGATGGGATTCTACATAAGGTTTGCGCACTACGCCCATTCTTTCAATATCGGAAATATAGGGAATGGCCACATCAATGCATTCGTGGTAACGTGAGGCAAATTCGGTGATGGATTCGTTGTGCAGGTTTTTTCTGCGCTCGTACATCGAGAAAAACGGAAATATTTTTTTGCGGTCGATTTTTTGTTCATTAACAAATTCCACCAGTTGATCGTAAGTGCGCGTGGAAAGTGTGGTGGGAATTACCGGGACAAGAATCATATCCGCATTGCGTAAAATATTTTCAGAAAACAAAGTAATGCTTGGCGGACAATCCAAAATCACGTAATCATATTTTCGCGACACGGGCTTAAACAGGTTACGCAACCATTTTTTCCCGTCCTTCATTTTCGAAAGCAGGTTATCCATTTTGCGATAGTTATGATCGGCCGGAATGATATCCAGATGATCATATTTTGATTTCATAATAGCTTTTTCCGCATCCGGATTTTCGGAAAACATTTTTTTGGAATGTTTTTGTTCAGCTTCGTCAATATGAAAATAAAATGTAGAAGCTCCCTGGGGATCCATGTCAACCAGCAGAGTTTTATTTCCCCCGCTGGCAGAAAGAGCAGCTAAATTGACGGCAGTAGCGGTTTTTCCCACCCCGCCTTTGATGTTGAAAACGGCAATGATCTTCATAACTGGTTTGTAGGTAGCCAAATATAACTATTTAGGGGAAAAATACAAAAATGCACCTCACCCCCCGGCCCCCTCTCCCCGAGAGAGGGGGAGAAAATGCTGGTATTTTGAGTATCAACTTTTGGGATAAAATCTATAGATTTTATCCCAACAAAGAAATTACACCCCTCTCCACGGGAGAGGGGCCGGGGGTGAGGCCTATAGCTCGTACCTGAACACATTCATAATCCCATAAAACGTTTTGGGTGCTCCAACGGGCGGGTTGGTGTCGTGATTGAGATTATAGGCAATACGGAATTTCAGGTGGCGGGTGACATTAAAACGGAGGGAAGATTCGTGGGAAATACGGTAGTCTGACGGGCTTAGAAAATCGGGCTGGTAGTAGGTGATGGTATTAAATCCCGTGGTTTTGTTGAACTGGAAATCGAATGAGAGAAAACAACTATAGCGTATATGCTGGTTGATCCTTCCTCCCACCTCCTCTTCATGCTCAGCCATAACAAAGGCACCGATATTAATGGAAATAGAATCCTTATCCAGTACTATTGCCCTGCTTCCACCACCAGCCAGCAACCGAAGATCGATATACTGCACTTTATTGTATTGCACCTGTTGAAATCCTTCGAGAAAGAGTTTTGGGTGATTTTTAAGATTCCAGGCATAACGCCCATGCTGAAACCCGCTGTTTACAAAGTCCTGTTTCCCTGCTTTTACAAAACTAAAATCGGTGATACCCAAAACGGAATGCTGCTGTTTTTTCCACATCAAACGATTGTGGTTATTGAACTGCACTACCTGCTGTGTGTTTTTTATCAGCGAAAAACTGAGGTCGAAGCTGCCTGTCCACCCTTCTTTTTTATCCTTCAGCCTTTGGTTTTCGATATTAACGATCTGTGCCTGTACCGCTGAAACAAGCAAGGCGAATAACGTTATATGTATAATTTTTTTCAACCGACTGCAAAAGTAATAAAACCAAAAATGGTATAAAAAATATTTACCGGGGCCTGTGTTTTTTCTCTTTTCCATAAGCGCTTCATTGCGTCTTGCTTTGTCAAAGCGTTTCTTCTCTTATGCAGAAGCTTTCTCTTACGCTGAAGCTTCAGCGTAGCAAAGCGCGAAGGCAAGAGGAAGTCTTCGGTCGTGGTAATCTTCACACCACATTAATGTGCGAATTTAATCATTGATTTTATACCCAAAACCCTTGTCAATCCAGCATTTCGGCCATTATTCAACAATCGTTTATTCATTACTTTTCCCTGCCCGGGGAAGCCCGTTTTTGAATTGGTTTAATTTTATGGAAGTCAATATAAATTTCTTTGCTTATGATGATGGCAGCCAAAAAGAAGGGTCCTTTGAAAATTTTTGTTCTCGACACCTCTGTAATTCTCCACGACCATAATTCGTTAAACAATTTTGAAGAGCATTATGTGGCTATTCCAATCACCGTATTGGAAGAACTGGATAATTTCAAACGCGGACACGATTCAAAAAATTTCGAAGCGCGCGAATGCATCCGCATTATTGATAAATTATCGGGCAATATGTCGCTACAGGAATGGATTCCGCTGGAAGGGCCGAATCAGGGTTGCCTGAAAATTGTGATGAACCAGAAAATGAATGGCACCGATGCGAACGTAGTGTATGGCGAAAGAAAAAACGACCACCGCATTCTCAATGCAGCACTTTCTTTGATGAATGAAGAGAAAGACAAAAAAGTAATTCTCATTTCCAAAGACATCAATCTCCGCCTCAAGGCAAAAGCATTGGGAATAGTTGCCGAAGATTATGAAACCGGAAAAATCCACGACCTGAGCCAGGTGCAATATGCAAAAACAGTAATTGAAAATGTAGATCCCGAAGAAATAAGAAAAATTTTTACTGACGGTTACACTGAAAACATTTCCATACTGGGAAGCCTGAAAGAAAATAATCAGTATTATATTTTAAAAGGTGATAAATCTTCCACGCTGGCTTACTACAACCCGTTTCTGGAAAGAATCGAACGGGTGGAAAAACAATTTACCTACGGCATTAAACCACGTAATGCCGAACAAACATTCGCGTTACATGCTATTATGAATGACGAAGTGAAACTGGTGACTATTCAAGGCGTGGCAGGAACTGGCAAAACATTGCTGGCATTGGCCGGTGCGATAGAACAACGAAAAAAACATGCGCAGATCATTCTTGCACGTCCCATTGTTCCGCTCAGCAATAAAGACATCGGTTATCTTCCCGGGGATGCCAAAGAAAAGATCAATCCTTATATGGAACCGCTGTGGGATAATTTAAAATTCATCCAGCAGCAGTTTTCTGAAAATGAAAAAAGATACAAAGCTATCGAGGAAATGACCAAGGAAAATAAAATTGTGGTGACTCCCCTCGCCTACATCCGGGGGAGAAGTTTTTCGAATATCTTTTTCATTATTGATGAAGCGCAAAATCTCACTCCGCACGAAGTAAAAACCATTATCACCCGTGCGGGAGAAAACACTAAAATCATTTTTACCGGTGATATTAACCAGATCGACACACCTTATCTCGATGAACAATCCAACGGACTTTCCTACATCATCGACCGGTTAAAGGGAAATAAACTCTTCTCCCACATCACTCTCGAAAAAGGGGAACGATCCGAGCTGGCTAACCTGGCGAATGAGTTGTTATAAAGTTAGCAAGTTGAGAAAGTTGGCAGGTTGCGAAAGTTATACGGACTAACTTTCAAAACTTATAAACTTGTAACTTATCCTTTGCTTCAAATTATCTTGCCTTTCCTTCAACATTATTTGATTTATTTAAAAAAAAGTGTAACTTGAAAACCGGAATGAGGTTGATTTTTATATTATATTTAATTATTCTGCCATGCACGTTACTGGCACAAGATACAGTATACTTTAAAGATGGCACAAAAAAAGCATGCTTCATTCTTTCTGATAATAAAAGACGCGTAAATTATAAGGACAATGGAATAGTACACTCGATAAAACGAAACCAGGTAAGTAATCTATACGTTCATCCTGAGTCAAAGCCGGAACCGAAACCAAAACGAGAAAAAATTTATATGCCCAAAAGCGAGTGGAATACTTCTTCCAAAAACAATATCATAAAAACATCACCTCTTTCTCCTTTAGGAGGAAAAGCTGCACTGGGATATGAACGATATATAGCCTGGCCTCTTTCTATTGAAATATACGGTGGGTTGAACTGGAGTCCTGCTTTTCCCTGGAATACGAATCGCTTACCAGGAGGCGGAAATTTTTTGAAGGGCGATTTCAGGTTTTATTTATTACCACCTGTAAAATCAAAAATGAATGGTTTTTATCTTGGGATCAGTTTGTTTCGATCGATGCTGTTTTATGAAAATAAAGAGTATAAGAAAATAGGATATGGAGGAAGTCAGGGTCAAAATCCCCCGGTTTACAAAATCACAATTGATGAAAAACAAATTCATTCGGCAATAATTTTCACCCCGGGCATACAATTTTTCCCAGGAGAAAGGTGGACATTGGATCTTTCGATAGGACTGGGATATGGGGGTGTACAAAAATATGACGCATCAAACTCAGATCCCGTATATTATAGTGATTATGATGAAAATCCTTCTACGAACAGAAACGCCCTTCTGTTCTATTATCTCGAAGAACCAAAGTTTAGAAATAAAAAAGTGGTGAGCCTTTCCGTTACAACTGGTTTTAGTTTTTAAAATTAAAAGAAATATTTTAGAGTCAAATGCAGGAAAATTAAATTTACCCTATCCGAGCTGGCTAACCTGGCGAATGAGTTGTTATAAAGTTAGCAAGTTGAGAAAGTTGGCAGGTTGCGAAAGTTATACGGACTAACTTTCAAAACTTTCTCAACTTTTAAACTTGCAACTTTCAATCACATTCATTTCATCTTCACCACCAACACATCCTGGTTTCCCCCTGTGGTTTTGGTGCCTGAGAGGTAAAAAGAGTTTCCTGTCCTGATGATCTGGAAAACACTCTCATCCGCTCCTGCATCGTAATAAAATGTCCGGTTATAACTTCCATCGGACTTCAGTTCCGTTACCATCACATCCGAATCAGTAGAAAACTGGCTCATGGACGGGCCGATACTGAAAAAACCGTTATCCGATTCGATTATGTCTTCACTGCCATCATGCATCATACCTCCTGATTCGTATTGCCACAGAATAGTGAGGTTTTCATCCAGCATGGCGTTATAGAAATTGTGATTGGGTTCGTTGCTGGCATAGTGTGCAGAAATAAGAATTTTTCCCGCAGCTGTTTTATTCATGTATCCCGGTTGCTCATATCCCGCTCCACCTATAAACAACGATTGCAAAGAATCTCCATTGGCGTTTGTTTTAAGCAGCCACAGGTCGCGGTCGCCATTGCCGAAACTGTAGGTATGGGCATAGATTATCAATTCTCCATTGGAAAGAATTTCTATACCGGTTCCTAATTCGCTGAGATTTCCACCATAATTTTTTGTCCACAGTGTATCTCCATTCAGATCAGTACGGATGAGAAGTAAATCGGTGCTTCCGTAAGCGTCAGCCGAATTTCCCACGATATAAAAACCGTTGGCATCGGCTGTTACATTAAAAGCCACGGATGAAGAAGTGATATTATAATGTTTTGTCCACAGTGTATCTCCATTTACATTTACATTCACCAGCCAGGCCTGCCGGTTACCAAAACTTTCGGTATAACCGGAAAGGAGGACACCGTTAGTAGTGGTATAGGCTGAAATTCCCACATCATCTGCCGCTCCGCCAATGTATTTTTCCGCAAGAATATTAAGAGATGTATCGGCAATCACAAGATAAAGATCGGTCATTCCGTTTCCGGCAGAGGCAGTAGAGCCAGATAAAAACAACCGGTTGTTGTAATATGCCATTCCTCTTGCTGCGTCTCCCAACAATCCGCCAACAGTTACCGATTGAAACTGCCATTGTTTTTCGGGTATGGATTGGGGGGTTATGGCTGAATCTTTACGGCAAGCCAAGAAGAAAACTGGAAGCAAAACAAAATACAGCGGGTTCTTCATAGAAATGAATTAACGTAAAAATCCCGAGCTTATTGTCCGGTTACGCCTCCACCTTCTTCATTGCCTTTTTATACAATGAATACACTATTCCGTCTGTTAAACCAATTTTCGGAACGAGCATTTCTTTTACATCAGCATAACGCATTACGGCAAGATAAATATCAGCAGCAGGAACGATCACGTCTGCACGGTCGGGACGCAAGCCCAGTTTTTCAATTCTGTCTTTTACGGTGTACCCTGCAAGATGCGCCTGAATCTTTTTTATTTCGGGATAGGTGATGTGATTTTCTTCATCACTATGATTGAGTTTTAAAATACGGTTGATGTTTCCACCGGTGCCAATGGCAATAATTTCCTTATGCTCCGGGTTAAGTGTTTTCACCCATTCTTTCAGGTCAACCCATCTTTTTTCATCCACTTTTCCCTTGAGGATACGAAGCGTTCCGATTTTAAATGATTTGGATTGTTTTTTCTCACCGTTTTCCAGCAATGAAACTTCGGTGCTTCCTCCGCCCACATCAATATAGAGATACGATTTTTTCTTTTCGAGGTTTTGTGTAAAGTAGTTGGAAAAAATCAATTCCGCTTCTTCTTCCCCGTCAATCACTTCCAGTTTTATTCCTGTTTCGTCTTTCACAATTTCCAGCACATCTTTCCGGTTATCAGCTTCACGCATGGCCGAAGTGGCACAGGCGCGGTAATCTTCCACATCATACACGTCCATCAGGTGGCGAAACGCTTTTAATGTTTTCACCAGCATTTTTACTTTTGAATTAGGAATTTTTTTATCCGTAAATACATCTTCTCCCAGGCGCAGGGGTACGCGCACAAGAAGAATTTTCTTCACAACAGGATGGCCTTCCGACTCACTTATGTTTCCTATCAGCAAACGACCCGCGTTCGAACCGATATCAATAGCACCAAACAGCAATTCTCAATGATTTTTTGCTAAGGTAGAATGATGCTGTGAGAAGTAAAAAATACCCTTGAAAACTCTGCCCGATTGTTAACAAGTTACTTTAAAAGCTTGTTGTTAAAGTAATGCCAGGTTTCTACCTGCGAGCGGAATAAGGGTTCTCCGGGCTTTCTTTTGTAGGAATTGCTCTGGGTCTTATCAATAATTCTCGCCTTGGCATTTCCCTGCAATTGTATACCGATCACATCCAGGATAGTTTGTTTCACTTCGGGATCAAACACCGGAGTACTTACTTCTATCCGGCCATCGATATTCCTGCTCATCCAGTCTGCAGAGGAAATATAAACCAATTCTTTTCCGTCACTGCAAAAAACAAATACCCGCGCGTGTTCCAAAAAACGATCAATAATACTTACTGCCTCGATATTTTCACTCATACCTTTTACACCGGGAATAAGCGAGCAAATTCCTCTTATAATCAGTTTTATTTTTACACCGGCATTACTGGCTTTATATAAATGTTTGATAAGTTCTTCGTCTACCAGGTTATTCAGTTTTAAAATAATATATGCATCGTGTTGCCGTTTGGCATTGCTGATCTCTTCACCGATTAATTCAATAAGTCGTTTACGCATATTAAATGGTGAAACGAAAAGATATTTAAAATTGGCGCGTTCGTAATTTTTAAGGAAGAACTCAAATACTTTTTCCACTTCGTAAGTGATACGGTCATCGCAGGTAAGCAATGAATGATCGCCATAAATCAGTGCATTGGTTTCATGAAAATTTCCTGTGCCAACATGGGCGTATAGTTGTTCTGATTTTCTTTCTTTTCTCCTGATGAGAATAAGTTTGGAATGAACTTTTAATCCCGGCACTCCGAAAATCACGCGCACCCCTTCATCCTGTAATTTATGCGAGAGTTTGATATTGTTTTCTTCATCAAAACGCGCCTGCAATTCCACTACCGCTGTAACTTCCTTGCCGTTTTTTGCGGCATTTACCAGTGCGTTGACGATTCGTGATTTTTCTCCCACGCGATACAAATTAATTTGTATGGAAATCACCTGCGGGTCGATAGCGGCCTGGCGCAATAATTCAATGATATAATTAAATGAATGATAGGGAAAACTTAATACCACGTCTTTTCTTTTGATCACATCAAACATACTGCGCTGGCCGGCAAGGCTCCAGTGTGGTAAGGGAGGAAGTGGTTCATACTGCAGTGAAGGATCGCCCATTCCCGGGAATTTTATAAAATCCTTAAAGTTATGATAGCGTCCGCCTGCAATAATATTTCCGGTATCAACCAATTTTAATTTTTTCAGAATAAATCCAAGCAAATCCTTTGGAATTTTTTCATCGTAAATAAAACGAACAGGTTGTCCGTGTTTTCTTTTTTTAAGGCTTTTGGAAACTTTATCAATAAAACTTTGTGATACGTCCTGGTCAATATCCAGTTCGGCATCACGGGTAAGTTTAATTGTATAGGCTTCGTAACGGTCGTAATCGAAAATAGAAAAAATGTCATCCAGGCAATAGCGGATCACATCGTCCAGCAGCATAAAGGAAATGCGGTCTTTTTCTTTAGGCAAAACCAAAAAACGGGAAACCACCTGCGAAGGAACTTCTATGAGCGAATAATGAAAGTCATCGGGATTTTTTTTATATCCCAGTTTGATTGCAAAATAAATGACCTTATCTTTTAAAGCGGGTAATTTGCTTTTTTTATCCATCATCACCGGAACCAGTGTTTGACGGATAGTGGTTTGAAAATATTCTCTTACAAAATTTCCCTGCTCTTCGCTGAGTTGTGTCTCGTCTTTATGATAAATACCTTTTTTCTCCAGTTCCTTTACAATTGTTTTAAATATCCTGTCAAACTGCTGCTGCTGCTCCACCACATTTTTATGAATCTTATCAAGTATTTTTTTAGGCTGAAAACCAAATTCCTTTTGCGATTTATTGCCCACCACCATCAACCGTTTTAAAGTAGCTACGCGTACACGAAAAAATTCATCCAGGTTATTGGAAAAAATACCCAGGAATCTCATCCTTTCAATCAATGGAACGGAACTGTCTGCTGCTTCCTGTAAAACCCGTGCATTAAACGACAACCAGCTCAGGTCACGGTTCACTACATCGAATTTTTCGAGCTTCTTTCCCAACTTTTCTTTCTTCTTTTTGGCCACGAAAATGCAGTTTTAGTATTATCTGAAAATTAAATTTAAATTAAATATGGCGCAGCACCTGATGTCAGTTCAGATGCGATATCTTTTCCTCCAGTAGTTTTATCCGCGCAATGGCATCCTGTTGCTTCTTTTTTTCCATCTCCACTACTGTAACCGGTGCACCACTTACAAAACGTTCATTCCCGAGTTTTTTCTCCACACTCCTGAGGAATCCTTTGGTATATTCCAGCTCATCTTTCAGCGATTTAAGTTCGTCTTTTACATCTACCTCGTTGCTGAAAGGAATAAAATACTCCTGTGTTCCGCTTACAAAAGTGAATGCATTATTTACTTTTTCATTCCTGTAATGAAGGTGAGAAAGATTACAAAGCTTCTGAATAATTTCATCAAAATCCTTATCGGGCGATTCATTTCCTTTCACCACCAGTTCAAGTTTTACCTTAAAGGCAATATTTTTTTCGTTGCGGATAGCTCTTACCTGCGTAATAACAGCTTCTGCTCTGTTGAATCGCTCAATAATTTTTTCATCCGCTGTTTTCACTTCCGGCCATGGTGCCACAATCAGAAAGTCGTTTTTCCTTTCTTTCAGGTGTTGCCATATTTCTTCCGAAATAAATGGCATAAAAGGATGAACCGCTTTCAGAATATCTTCAAAAAACGCAATGGTAGCGTTATACGTTTTCGAATCAATGGGCGCTTCAAACCCGGGTTTGATCATTTCGAGGTACCACGAACAGAAATCATCCCATATCAGCTTGTATACCGACATCAGCGCATCCGAAATCCTGAATTTCTCAAAATGTTCGTTGATTTCAGCCAGTTGCAGGTTAAACCTGGCCCTGAACCAGTCTACAGAAACCCGGTTACCGTTAGTCTGTTCCATTTCTTCCGCTTTCCATCCTTTTACCAGGCGAAAAGCGTTCCATAGTTTATTCGAAAAATTTCTTCCCTGTTCGCATTGGGCACTGTCGAACAGTAAATCGTTTCCGGCCGGAGAACTCAACAGCATTCCCACACGAACGCCATCTGCCGAATACTTTTCGATCAATTCCAGCGAATCGGGAGAATTTCCGAGTGACTTCGACATCTTTCTGCCCAGTTTATCGCGTACAATTCCTGTATAATACACATTACGAAAGGGAAATTCGCCCATGTATTCATACCCGGCAATAATCATTCGTGCCACCCAGAAAAACATAATTTCGGGAGCAGTTACCAGATCATTGGTAGGATAGTAGTACTTCAGTTCTTCATTTTTCTTATGTGTGGTATATACTTCGGTGTCAAATACACTGATAGGCCAGAGCCAGGAAGAGAACCATGTATCCAGCACATCTTCGTCCTGCTTTAAGTCGTTTGCCGTTAGTTTCTGGTTTCCGGTCTTTGCTTTTGCTTTTTCTACGGCCTGTTCTTCATTCTTTGCCACTACAAAATCATTCGGGCCTTTGCCAAAATAAAACGCGGGAATACGATGCCCCCACCACAACTGTCGCGAAATACACCAGTCTTTGATGTTCCCCATCCAGTGGCGATAGGTATTTTTAAATTTATCAGGATAAAAGCGAATCGTACCTTTCATCACATTATCCAAAGCGGGTTTTGAAAGTTCTTTCATACTCACAAACCATTGCAGCGACAATTTCGGTTCAATCACCGCATCAGTACGTTCAGAAAAACCGATTTTATTGATATGATCTTCTGTTTTTACGAGATAACCATTTTCATTCAGCTCTACCGCAATTTCTTTTCTTACTTTAAAACGGTCTTTCCCCGAATAATGTAGTGCATGATCGTTGAGCTTTCCGTTATCGTGTAAGATATCAATTACTTCGAGATTATGTTTTTTGCTTAATTCGTAGTCGTTGGTATCGTGTGCCGGTGTTACTTTCAAGCATCCTGTTCCAAATTCCATATCAATGTATTCATCGGCAATAATAGGCACCAGCCGGTTAACAACAGGAACAAGCGCTTTTTTTCCAATGAAATTTTTATATCGTTCATCTTTGGGATGAACACAAAGTGCAGTGTCGGCCAAAATGGTTTCGGGGCGCGTAGTAGCAATAGTGAGCCATTCATCTTCGGTTCCATCTACTTTATAGCGCACATAAAATAATTTGGAGTTTACTTCTTTATGAACAACTTCTTCATCAGAAAGTGCAGTTAAAGCTTCCGGATCCCAGTTGATCATGCGCACACCGCGGTATATCTTTCCCTTTTCATACAGGTCAATAAAAACATCTATTACACTATCGTAATACTGTTGGTCCATAGTAAAACGCGTACGGTCCCAATCGCACGAAGCTCCCAGTTTTTTTAATTGTTCGAGAATAATTCCCCCGTGTTTTTCGGTCCAGTCCCAGGCGTGTTGCAGAAATTCTTCGCGTGTGAGATCACTTTTCTTAATTCCCTGCTCGCGTAATTTATTTACCACTTTTGCTTCGGTGGCAATAGAAGCGTGGTCGGTGCCCGGCACCCAGCAGGCATTTTTTCCCAGCATGCGCGCCCTTCTTATCAAAACATCCTGTATCGTATTATTAAGCATGTGTCCCATGTGCAGGATACCTGTTACATTGGGAGGCGGAATAACTACAGAATATGGTTCGCGCCCATCAGGAACCGAACGGAAAAAGCCGTTATCCATCCATGCTTTATACCATTTCTCTTCGGCAACGCCCGGTTCAAATTTTTTGGGGATTTCCATTTCTGCTGTGTTTAGGACTGCAAATTTAGAAAAATGCCTGTGGTGTGAGACTTATTGCTAATGAAATGTTAATCCCTGTTACGCCAAAGTTAAAGCCGGGAAGGGTGGTATAAATGCGGAATACATTTGTGTCATAATTAAAAATCAATAACTATGAAAACAATGATTCTTTCTCTCTTTTCGGTGGCACTGATGGCATTTATGCCGGCCCCGGATAACAAAAAAAACATCGCTGCACCTCAAATCAGTTTCGAACACGACATGTATGATTTCGGAACACGGAAACAGGGGTCGGATGTTGAGCACAAATACGTTTTTACCAATACGGGCGATGCTCCCCTGGTGATCACAGACGTGAAGAGAACCTGCGGATGCACCACTCCCAACTGGACAAAAGAGCCTGTAGCACCCGGGAAAACAGGATTTATAGTGCTTCAGTATGATTCGAAGCGGGTGGGGCCTTTTAACAAATCGGTGGTAGTTACCTGCAACGACCCTGAACACCCGGAGATTACCCTTAAATTCAAAGGGACAATCGAAGCTTTTGAAGGGAACGGGGCTCCGGTGAAAACTACTGAGGGAATGCCTGTTGACAAATAGGCAGAGGGTTGTTAATGATTTGTTAAGCCATAGGAATTGCCGAAAAAAGGCATTAAATTTGTTACTGTTAAACAGAAATCAAAAAACTTAACACATGAAAAAGTTAGCCTTATCCTTCGGAATCCTGATGCTGGCTGCCTTCACTGGCGGATCGGTGGTAAAAGCCCAAAACGCAGCAGGCCCTGAAATTTCTTTCGATAAAGAAGTTCACGACTACGGAACTATCAAACAATCCGGAAATGGTGAATGTGAATTTAAATTCACCAATACAGGAAATGCTCCTTTGATCATTTCCAATGCCAAAGGTTCCTGCGGATGTACTGTTCCCGATTGGCCCAAGCAACCCATTAAACCGGGCGAATCAGCAGTAATCAAGGTGAAATACGATACCAAACGTGTTGGCCCCATCAACAAAACCGTTACCGTTGAATCGAATGCAGTGGAAAATCCTACCAAAATCCTCCGCATCAAAGGAAATGTGGAAGCTGTTGAAGGTGGCGGTGCACCCGTAAATACCAATGGCAGCACCATCCTTAAAGAAGGTGGACAATAATAAATGAAACGTATCTTTTTGGCCTTTTTTATACTGAACTCCGCACTTGCTTTCACGCAGGTTGCGGAGTTTTCAGTTTTAGACCGCACCATTAAACTTCCCAAAACAAAAGAAGGTGAAGTGGTGCATTTTCAATTTACGTTTATGAACCACGGAAAAGCCCCGCTGATCATTAAAGAAATAAAAGTACAGTGCAGTTGTACAAAGTTTGAATTCCCCAAAGACCCCATTCCTCCCGATGGAACAGGAGTGATAAAAGTTACATTCGACACCAAAGGAAAAATCGGCTACCAGGACCGCACGCTGGATGTATACTCCAATGCAGAAAACTCACCTTATACGTTACGCTTTAAAATTGTGGTGGATAATAAGAAATGAAATCAGTATTGTTTTATATTATTTTATTTTTTAGCAGCGGGTTTTGCTATCCGCAAGACTCTGTTGCAGAAAAAAAAACCGCAAGCCATGAACTTATGGGATATGTTTATGCGTGTCCCGGTTATGAGATTTCAAGAATTAATAATAATGAAGTTGTTGTTATCCGCACAAAAGATTCTTTAAATCACTTTATCAATAGTGGTGAGATCGGATGCCGTTCGATGGAACCCATTGATCCCATGCCTCCAGCCGATTTCGATTTTTCAAAACGATCCATTATCCTTATCAGCTATTCAGGAATTGATTGTCATTCCACTTTTGAATTTGACTGGAAAAAAGAAAATGAAACCGAATTTACAATTACCGTAACCGTAAAATACGGAGGCTGCCGGGCGGGAGGATTCCACTACCTTCAGCTGGTTTCAGTTCCTGCTCTTCCCGAAAATGCAAAAATCAGTCAAAAGGTGGTTATCCTCGACTGAGTTTCGTGCTTTTTCCCTTTCATTTTGTACTTTTGTGGCCTAAATTATTTGCCATGCCTTCCATTTCACGCAAAGCAGAGCTGATGCCCCCCTCGCCTATCCGGAAACTGGTTCCCTATTCGGAAGAAGCCAAGAAAAGAGGAATAAAAGTCTATCACCTCAACATCGGGCAACCCGACATTGAAACCCCTGAGATCGTGAGAAAAAAAATGAAAGATCTCGATCTTAAAGTGGTAGAATACAGCCACAGTGCGGGAAATGAATCGTACAGAAAAGGACTGGCGGCCTATTACAAAAAAAACGGAATTGATATCACTCATAACGATATCATCATTACCACGGGAGGTTCTGAAGCATTGATTTTTGGTTTTATGACTTGCCTGAATCCCGGAGATGAGGTAATTATTCCCGAACCTTTTTATGCCAATTATAACGGGTTTGCCGTTGCCGCAGGTGTAACCGTTGTTCCGGTAACTGCCAAAATTGAGAACGGATACGCTCTCCCTCCCATTGCCGAATTCGAAAAACTGATCACTCCAAAAACAAAAGCCATTCTGATTTGCAACCCGGGAAATCCAACCGGATATCTTTATTCGAAGAATGAACTGGAACAATTGCGCGATATTGTAAAAAAACACGACTTGTTTTTATTTGCCGATGAAGTGTACCGCGAATTTTGTTACGATGGCGCAGTTCCCCATTCGGCTATGAATCTTTCTGGAATTGAAAATAATGTTGTGCTGGTGGATTCAGTTTCTAAACGATATAGTATGTGCGGGGCAAGAATTGGTGCTATCATCAGCCGGAACAAAGAACTGATGGCAGCCGCACTCAAATTCGGACAAGCACGGTTGAGTCCACCAACATTCGGACAAGTTGCCTCTGAAGCTGCACTGGAAACACCGAAAGAATATTTTGATAACGTGGTGAAGGAATACGTAGAAAGAAGAAATATCCTGATAGATGGTTTAAATAAAATTCCGGGAGTGATTTGTCCCAAACCCGGAGGCGCATTTTATGCCATGGCCAAATTACCCATTGATAATTCCGATAAATTCTGCCAGTGGATGCTGGAAGAGTTTTCATTCGAAGGACAAACGGTAATGATGGCTCCTGCTACCGGTTTTTATGCCACCAAAGGATTGGGACAACAGGAAGTGCGCCTGGCTTATGTGCTGAATAAAGAATCGTTGAAAAATTCCGTGATTGTTCTGGCAGAAGCGCTGAAAGTTTACCCGGGAAGAACAGTTATCAGCGAAAAGGAAAAAATATCGGCTTGATTTTTTCACCACATACTTTGTGGTTGAATGATTTGTTATTAATCTTTACCATGAGCAATTGGTAACGAAAGAAAACGCAAGATGTCGCTCCTTTCGGAGCTCAAATTTCTTAATAACTTATTTAGCTACAAAGATGTCGTCCCCTAACGGGACCTCTGTGAAATTGCGTTGATAACAAGATTCGTAATAAGAGTCATCTTTGTATCATTGCATTTGAATTTTGAATCGGCTCCGCCTGGAGCGACATCTCTGTAGAATTGAATTTCAAATGATATTAAGCTCCGCCAGGAGCGGCATCTTGCATTTCCATGTATGTTTACAGTAAAGAGACGGATAATTGATGTTGCGTTAGATTAAACCAAAAAAATAAGCCTTAAATTTCAGGATTAATTTATTTCACCACTACTTTGTGAGTGAATTTTTTATTGTTCACTGTTACAGTGAGTAAATACACTCCTGAAGAAAGCTCATTCATAGCATAATACTGCGTACCCGTGGAATTCACCCGAACAGACGCATTCACCTGCTGGCCTACAAGATTGGTGAGACTAACGGTTGCCGGATAATCGTTTTCGAAATCGAAAATAATATTTACACCGTTTTCTGTATTTCCAAACTGAACTTCATTTTGAGCAGTTGACACATCGCAGTTGTTTTCTTTTGATAGTTTTAGTACAAAACGGGAAGGATCATCGTTTTTGGAAGCAGTAAAAACATATTCTTCGTCAGCCATAAGATCTGTTTCCATTCCGGTTTTACGGTCGACAAGGCGGATACAATTATAACCGCGCAGGGCAGCAAAATCGATGTTGTTTACGCTTATGGTATGTAATCCTTCCTCGCCACAAACAAACTGAAGAGGTAAAATGTGGAATGAATTTTCGGGAAGTGAATTGATGCGCAGGAAAATTCCATCAGTTGAAACCGATGAAAGCGAAGGCGCGAACTGGTGCGGAACTTTTTTAAAGGAAATGTCTTCGTTCATCATGTAATCAGCAGAAGCATTGGAGTCGAAAACAAATTTAGTAGTGGAAGAAAGATGTGCAGAGGCCTTGTTCTTTTTTACCGTTAATGAAAAATATTCATTTTTTGCATTTTTAAACAGGCTGGCGCTGGTGGTAGTTTTTACAGCTTCCGTGAATGAAAAAGAAGGAGCGGCACCTGTTGCTTCAATCCAGAATCCCTGGTGTGGTGCAATTTCAACTCCCGAACCGGTAGTGAATGTTTCGTAATCGCCAAGTACTTCATCAAAAATCATGATCGTACTTCCGATTTGTGTTGAAGAAGCAAAAAGTGCATCCCATGAAATATGCGAAGCATACGGATTGCCAACAAGATTCCAGCCATCGTTAACGCGTGTTATACTGGCGGAAAGATTTAGTGCTCCCGTTTTAGGATTTCCAATGGTATTGATAGTTGCAGCATTAAAAACGGTATAATCTCCGAAAGTATCCAGCCACACATCATAACCCATTCCCGGTGTAAGAACGGTAGCCGAGCTGGTTACCGGAACATAATCCCAAAGTGTTTCACTATATGAATAAACAGAAGGATAAGCCGCTGGAGGATTATACACATATACCAGCAGCAATTCGTTATCCCAGTCACCAATAGTAGTGGAATTAACAGGAGAACCAAATTCAGAATACCCGGCAACACGGGATGAAATATATCTTTCAATAATCATATTTCCGGTAATTCCTGCCGTAGCTGCTACAGGTGCAATGCGCGAAGTACGCGTTGCATCAGAAAGCAATGTATAGGAAGTGGCGCCTGTAACATTAAAGTCTCCATTGGTTAATGTAAGTGCATTTAGCAATGAATAAGTGCCGCTGGTAACAGAAATTCCGGCTGTATTGTTATTGGTTTGATTAAAAAACCGTGTAGATGAAGTTCCGCTGAGTGTTTGGGGAAGCGTGCCGGTAAACATAACCGTTCCCTGTTGTTCGGTAAATGTTCCGTTATTCACCCAGTTGCGGTTGATGTCGAGTGTATAATTGCCGGCACTCACATCAAATGTACCGCTGGAAATAGTAAAGTTTCCATTCAAGGTAAGGTCGCGGTTGGCGGTTACTGTACTTGTTCCTGCAATTGTAAGATTATTATAAGTAATTGGGACGGTTCCGGTAACTACAGATGCAGCTGAATTATTAAAAGTTACAGTTCCTGTTCCGGGAATAAAAGTGGAGTACTGCGACCAGTCGCCACCTAAAGTTATATTAAGGTTATTGGCATTTAATGTTCCGGTGGTAACGGTCACGTCATTTACTACGGTAAGATTATTGGTTACCAGTTGACCTGTTGCATTAACTGAATTCACATGAAGATTTCCTACGGGGACTATACTATTGATGGAAATGGTTTGATTGGGAGAAGTAGATGCACTTCCAATCTGTAATGTTCCGCCTGTTACAGTGCTTGAAGAAACACCTGTTACAGTAAATCCTAGATTTTGCGGGCCAAGTCCGCCTTCGTTTCTTACAATTATAGTTCCTCCAGTCATGGTATAGGTAGCACCGGGGCTATCAATATAAAAAGGAGATTGTCCTGTTGCTGTTGTAGAAGAAGTAGGAACAATCAGTGTGCCGCCCGTTATAGTGAATCGCGACAAAGTATTAATATTTGTATTATAATATCTTCCGGCCACATTCAGTGTTCCGCCTTCCACTACTAAAATTCCCCCATTGGAAATAATGTTTTCATCAGGGCCATTGCCTGAATTAACAGTTCCTGATGTCAACCGCAAAGTTCCATCCAGTTGAACACTACCGTTAAAATTTACTGTGGCATTTGCATTATTGATCCAAATTCCTGTTTTGGAAGGAAGAGTAAATGTTCCGTTAGCGCTGGCTACTGTTAAATTGGTGGCTGCTGTATTTTGCAAACGGAAAGTCCCGGAATTAAGCGTAAGAAAATCGACTGGTGCTGTAAATACAACTGAAGTAACATCCAGCAGGTCTGAACTCCCTGTACCAATATTTAAAGTAATACGGTTAAAATTATTGATTGCACCAGAACCTTGTATAGTTTGAGTATTTACACGATTGAAATTGATATTACACAAGCTGTTGCCATCTGTGGCCATATTTAAAATTCCGTTATTATTAATTTTTCCTTTAAAATTCATGGTATGTGTTGCATTGGATGCTCCGTTCACTGTAAAGCTTCCGCCAGCAATGACAGAAATATTACCATTAACTGTAAGTGTCCGTGCTGTATTGTTATTTCCGATACGCAAAGTTCCGGTGGTTCCCTGTCCTATTGTCAAATCATTGCAAACCGGATCGGTATCAATGGTCATAATATGTCCGTTTTGAATGGTGACATTATCTGCAGCAGTGGGAACACCAACAGGAGTCCAGTGAGCTGCATTACTCCAGCTTCCATTGGCAATATTGGATAATTTATTTCCGGCCGCAGAAGTGGATTGATTTCCTGTTTTGGCATTGCTTACTGCTCCTTCTGTTACAGCATACACCTGCCAGTAATAAAGCGTGGAAGGCCAAAGTCCGGTGACATTGGTATTATTGCTGCCGGCTGCTACCTGCGTTACAAAATAATAATTAATTCCATCTGTAGAATTATAAACAGCATACCCCACCTCGTTAGTTGCCCAATCGGTCCAGTTTACTGTCATGGAGGTGGCTGTTACAGCAGAAAAAGTAAGTGAACCGGCAGGATCAGCAGGCACCGGGGGAGTAAAAGTAATTCGTGAATTATTGGCAGGTAACGTGGAAAGATTATTTTGGGCCGTATTGGTAAACGTAGTGGTATTGGCGGTTTGTTGTGTTTTTAATTGTGCTGCTGTGGGGGGTAGTCCTACCGTTGGTGCGTTAATTCCACAGGTATAACTGAATGTGTGCGTTCCCTGTGTCATTGTGCCATACACGTATTCGATCACGCCTGTTTTTTCATAAAGTTTTACCTGGAAGTTGAGGCTGGGAGTGGTATTTAAATATACAGCCATATTGATCCACTCAATCGTGAGTACACGATTAGGAGCAGTTCCTGAAAGCAGGTATTTGACACTTGTCCCCAGTGGATCAACTCCACCCTGAGCCGTCATGTCATCATAAAACGGGGCTAAGGCAGGCCGCGTAGCGTTAGCTGCCAGTGAGGTGGAAAAAGCGGCATTGGCATAACCAAAATCATCAGCCTGAGGCCCTCCGTCATCAGTTGAAGTTGAAAAATCCACAAAACCATTGGTGGAAACAGAAAACTGTGTATAACGGGTTCCGTCATACCAGAAATCAAAACCAATATCAATAAAATTACTTCGGTTATCATCCTGCGAAAAGGCTCCGTTATTTCTCCAGCTGGGAACAGCATTTCCGGTTGAACTAATGGATGAATAGGTGATTCCTGTAGTACGTGTTACAGCATAATTGGCCACACTCTGCGAAAAAAGTTCGTTGGCAGATAAACTGAAAATAATAAAAGCAATAATCAGTAGTGGTTTTCGCATTCTGGGCCTGGGTTGGAGATACTAAAATTAAGGGTATTTACCGTTAAAACAGCTGATTTTCGGCATATTTTGATAAACAAGGTGAAAGCCCCGATCAAGCAGGATTTTAAACAGATTAATCGATTTATTTAATCGACTGGTATTCAATGAAAAATGCAATTTTTTTCACCTTAATGTTAAATATTAAAGGTTTTTGATGATCAGATACCCTTTCAAAATTTTGTTCAGCGTTAATAAGTTTATTAATCAATAATCCGATGTTTCATTCTGTTACCAGGTAAAAAATGCAGTTCCGCATAAAAGTCAAAATCTAAAACTGCTGATTAAGATCAGTCTGTTTTACGTCCCAGGTCAATTTTTCTTTACTGAACTTCGCTGACCTTTGAATCAAATAAATTAAATAATTATGAAAAAGAATTTAGGTGGTTCAGACAGGGCAATACGGTTGATGATTGCTTTGGTTTTGGCAGCATTGTTTGTTACAAACGTAATCCCGGGAACATTGGGAATAATTGCATTAATCATAAGCGGAGTATTTGTTCTCACCAGTTTTTCCGGTTTTTGTCCGCTTTATGCATTATTCGGAATAACCACCTGTCCGCTGAGAAAAGCCTGATTCAGGCAGAGTGTTTCAGGTTCTGAAGAGCGGTACTGATGTTCCATTCTATCCGTTGTTTGAACGCCTGCTTACGGTGGTGGCATTGAGTGAGCTGGCATACCGAACACGAGGATGGAATACAAGGGTCGGAGTGAATGAAAAATTCAACATTCATTTCCGACTCTTTGTTTACCGCCTGTTCAATAGCTTCCACTTCATCGTGCGCTTCCTTTAATGAAATATACCAGGGAAGTGTAACATGGCAATCCACATGCAGTGTTTCTCCGTATTTTATCACGCGTACATTATGCAGGTCGATCCATTGTGGCTGCCTGTTTTTATCGAGTGATGAAATAATCTGTTTCAATAGTTTTTCATCCGATTCGTCCATCACGCCTTTCAGCGAACTGCGCACCAGCTTTATTCCCATATAAATGATAAGAAGTCCAAAAGTGACAGCAATCACATTATCCAGCCAAAACATATCCGTAAACAACATCACCAGTAATCCTGCGATCATTCCAGCGCTGGACAGTGCATCCGAAAGCAGGTGTTTTCCGCTGGCATTCATGATAAGATTGTTTTTCTTTTCCGATCTTTTCACCAACATCCAACCCATAACAAAATTCACCAGTCCGCTGAAACCGGCCAGGATGATACCTGTATCAAGATGAGTAAGTTCTACAGGATAAAAAAAGTTCCATGAAGCCTTTCCGATCATCGTAAGTCCGGCTACCGTTATAAGCGCTCCTTCTATTCCCGCTGAGATGTATTCTATTTTTCCATGTCCGTAGGGATGATCGAGGTCGCGCGGTTTTTGTGAGAGCCATAAACTGTACAGGGCAAAAGCGCCCGCCACCACATTCACAATACTCTCACTGGCATCGGTTAAAATAGCATTGGAAGAAGTAAGCCACCAGGCAATAAATTTTATCACCAGCAACAAAATGCCGGTAACCAGAATAATGAACTGGAGGCTGAGATTTTTCATTTAAGCAAAGATAGGAAGAGATGTTAGACTTGCCACGCGCACTGGCGTGGTGTTAGATGTTAGACAAAAGCCTGAGAACTCCCTACTGCCACTGTCTACTGTCACTGCCGGCTGTTAACTCCGCCACTTCCTTCCCTACCAACGATCCGATAGCCACTCCCATTCCTCCCATTCTCACTGCGCAAAACAAGTTTTCACTGATTTGTTTCACAATAGGACTCCGGGTAGAACCCACTCCCATAATGCCACTCCAGCGCTGTTCAATTTTATATTCTTTTCCAGGCAAAATCATCCCGCGAAGTAACGACTCCAGTTGGTTTTGGATGGGCAATGTTTGTCCCATGTCCGTTGTACGTTCCCCGTCAAAATCGAGATTTCTTCCTCCGCCAAAAAGTACGCGTTTACCCACATTTCGGAAATAATAATAGCCCTTTTCATAATGAAAAGTGCCTTCGAACGGCAGGTCATTTATTTCGGAAGTTACCAGCACCTGTGCACGGGCGGGCTCCACATCCAGTTCAGGCAAAAATTGTTTCGCAAATCCGTTTACCGTTATGATAATTTTTCCGGCATCAAAAACAATTCCATTTTTTAGTTTTACTGATTTCCCGTTTATAGTTTCCACATCCACCCCGTTCATAACGGTCACCCCGCTTGCGTAAGCCAGTTTCAGCAGGTTTTTCATCATTTTCCCTGTATTTACCTGCGCTTCATAACGGTTAAGGATCATTCCTGATACATTTTTAAATCCAAAATCGTTTATTTTTTGTGAAGCATCCGAATAAACCTCCTTACCAATAATATTTTCACAAATGCGATTAAATTCATGGACAGAAACGTACGCTTTTTCAAATTCATCTTTGGTGGTAAACAGCTCATAACCTCCGCAAAGGCAAAAACCGATGTTTTCATCTCCCAATAAATTTCTCAGGTTTTGTAATCCCTTCCAACGCCATTCCACCAGCGAAAAAACATCTTTTTCACTTTGTTTCAAAAGATCGTCCTGCAACTCGGTAACGCTGCCAAAACAGGCAAATCCTGCATTGCGTGTACTGGCTCCATAAGGCAAAAAACCTCTTTCCAGTACCAAAACATTCCAATCCTGACGAATTTTCTTTAGTTCGATAGCGGCAGAAAGTCCTACAATGCCACTTCCGATCACACAGGCATCCACCTGTTCAAAAAAACTCTCTTTTTCCCAGTAACTTAATTGCATTTTTCCGGTTAAATATCAGGGGGTGAGACAAGGGCCTAAACATAGAGAAATTTTCACGATATTTGTATGACTTCAGTTGAACCCCGGAGGTAGTAAAGTGTACAGTTATTTAATAAACCCCTTTTGCAATATGGCTAAACGCCTGATTATTATTGCTTTAATGTTATTTACCGGCCATTTGGCATGGTCGCAGGGGAAAGTATATGGATTTGTAGATGGAAAAGTTTCCAATAAAGTAACCGGCCAGGCCATGAGCGGGGTGGCTATTGAGGTAAAGAAAAACGGTTCTACTGTTGCCAATAAAACCTCGGGTGGAAATGGAAAATTTAAACTGGAACTGGAACTGGATGCCAAGTATACTATCGTTTTCAGGCAACCCGGGTTTATTCCCCGTTACATTGATGTAGATCTGACCGGAATTCCCACCGAATACCAATACGAAAAAGGACAGGATATACCATTGGACATGACATTGGTAGAACAACCAAAAAATCCCGATCCCACTATTTCTTCTATCGTTACCACTCTCGAAAATCTGCCAACGGGTCAAATACGTTTTGATAAAAAAACACAGGACCTTAACTGGGATTTTAAAGTCACCGATAAATACATTGACGAACTCAATAAGCTGCTTGCAAAAGTAGAGCAGGACAAAAAGAAAAACGAAGAGGCCGATAAAAAATTCAATGAACTGGTAGCCGCAGGAGATAAAGCTGCTGCATTGACAAGTCCCGATTTCAATACTGCCATCAATAGTTACACCGAAGCATTGAAAATAAAAGATGATCCCGCTGTAACAACAAAGCTGGAAGCCACAAAAAACAAACAAAAAGAATTTGAAGCCAATAAAAATAAAGAGCAACTATATAAAGAATTTATTGACAAAGCCGACAAAGCATTTGCCACCAAGGATTATGCTTTTGCAAAAACACAATACCAGGAAGCACTGAAAATAAAAACCGATCCGCATCCCACCAAAAGAATTAACGAAATAGACGGATTAATAGCGGCACAGCTTGAAGCCGATAAAAAATACAATGAACTTTTAGCCACAGGAAACAAACAATTACTCGATAAACAATATGATGCTGCCATAAAAAGTTTCCAGGATGCCGGAAAATTAAAACCTGCCGAGCAGGAACCCAAAGACCTGGAAGCAAAAGCAAAAGCAGAAAAAGATGCCATCGGAAAAAAAGAAGCTGAATACACCAGTCTTATTAAACAAGCCGATGTAGATTTTAAAGCAGGAAAATATGAAGCAGCCATTAAAGGCTATGAAGGTGCTTTGAATATAAAAGACGATCCTTATCCGAAATCGCAAATAGAAATTGCCAAAAAGAAAAACGAAGAAGCCCTTACTGCAGAAAAAGACAGGATAGAAAAAGAGAGAATTGACAAGGAATATGCGGAACTCATTAAAAAAGCAGACGGTGAATTAGCCGGTGCAGAATACGATAAATCCATTGCCACTTACGAAGCTGCTTTAGTCCTCAAACCGAAAGAAACCTATCCTCCGGCCCAAATTGAGAAGGCAAAAAAATTAAAAAAGGATGCTGAGGACCTTGCCAAAGCCAATGAAGCAAAGGAAAAACTGGAAAAAGATTATAAAGAACTAATTGATAAGGCCGATGGCGATTTCGGAAACAAACAATGGGATAAATCAATATCCAATTATGAAGCTGCTCAAAAATTAAAACCCACGGAAAAATATCCCGGAGAACAAATTGCAAAAGCCAAAGCCGAAAAGAAAAAGGAAGAAGATCTGGCCAAAGATGAAGAAGCGAAGAAAAAACTGAAAGAACAATATGATGCTGCCCTGGCCATTGCCGATGCCGATTTCAATGCAAAAAACTGGGCCAAAGCCATTACCGGTTATGAAGCGGCAGGAAAAATAATTCCCACCGAGCAATATCCAAAAGACCAGATTATAGCTGCAAGGGCAAAAATTAAAGAAGAAGAAGAACTGGCAAAAAATAAAGCCGAGCTGGATAAAAAATACAACGACATCATCACCAAAGCCAATGCCGATTTCACTGCCAAAAAATACAACGAAGCCATTGCAAAGTACGAAGAAGCACTGACACTGAAAGACGAACAGCTTCCCAAAGACCAGATACAAAAAGCAAAAGACGAACTGGCAAAGGAATCAGATTTCAAAACCCTGGTACAAAAAGGCGATGATGCGCTGAATGGAAAAGATTATGACAATGCCATTACCAATTACGAGGCAGCTTTAAAAATAAAAGCTGATAAATACCCGCAGGATCAGCTGGCCAAAGCGAGAAAAGGAAAAGAAGATGATGCATTGGCCAAAGCCAAAGACCAACAGTATAACAACCTGATAACTGCCGCAGATAAAGAATTTAATAGTTCGAAATGGGACAATGCCATTACCAAATACCAGGAAGCGCTGAAAATAAAAACCGACAAATATCCCAACGACCAGATTACAGCCGCCAAAGCGAAAAAAGCTGAAGAAGATGCATTGAAAATGGCAGCCGCTGAGAAAGATGCCAAATACAAGGAATTTATCGCTAAAGCCGATAAGGAATTTGATGCAGGCGATTTTAAATTGGCTATTGACGATTACACACAAGCGCTTTCTTATAAAGAAAATGACAAACACGCTACTGAAAGAATTGAACTGGCTCAACAGCGTTTGAAAGAAAAAGAAGACTTCCTGAACCAGCAATATGCTGCACGAATAAAAGTAGCCGATGAAGAATTCAATAAAGGAAATTATAAAGAAGCGATAGAACATTATACTATCGCCTCCAATCTCAAAAAATCGGATGAATATCCCAAAAACCAGATCAAAGCTGCTGAAGAAGCGATAAAGAAAAAACAACTGGAAGATGCTGCCTATGCCGAAAAGAAAAAGAAATATGATGCTGCTATTTTAAAAGCCGATGGCGAATTCAATACTGCAAAATATAATGAATCTATCAACTCCTATAATGCTGCACTGGCTATTCTCGATGAAAAATATCCCAAAGACCAGATAGAAAAGGCAAAACTGAAAATGGATGAAGACGCCAATTATAAAAAATTTATTGACGATGCCAATACCGCTTTTTCGAATGCTGATTACGATAATGCAATTTCCAATTACGAATCTGCGCTGGGCCTGAAGAAAAACGAAAAATATCCTGCCGAACAGATTGTAAAAGCAAAAGCATTGAAAGATGCCCAGGCTAAAAACAAAGAGTTAGACGCAAAATACAACGAGATCATCGGCCGTGCTGATGCCCAATTCAATGCCGGTGAATACGAAGCCTCGAAAGAAATTTATAAAGAAGCACTGAAAGTAAAACCCACCGAAAAATATCCGCAGGATCAGATCAATCTTGCCAATGAAAAATTACAGGCGAAAACCAACGAGGAAAAAGAAAAAATGTATAACGACATCATCAATGTAGCCAACAAATACTTTGATGAAGCCAATTATGCCGAAGCCAAAACATTATACGAAAGAGCCAAACAATTAAAACCCAACGATCCCTATCCGAAAAACAGGCTGATAGAGATAGAAGAAAAATTAAAAGACCTTGCCGACCTTGCTGCCAAAAAACAACAGTATGCCGAACTGATGAAAAAAGGTGACAAGGAATTAAACGCAAACGAGTTCGATAAATCCATTTCCACTTTCGAAGCGGCAAAAATAGTATTACCCACCGAGACATTACCTGACGAAAAAATTGCAGAAGCTAAAAGAAGAAAAGAAGAATACGAGAAAAACAAGGGAGCCGAAGCACTTTATCTTGAATTCATGAATAAGGGAATGACCAATTACAACGCCACACAATGGGATGATGCCATCACCAATTTTGAAGGTGCTTTGAATGCCAAACCCGGAGATGCTGAAGCAGAAAAAATGCTGGCCAAGGCGAAAAAAGAAAAAGAAGCTGCTATTGCCTTCATTGACGAACAATATGCACTCATCATCAAAGCAGCAGATGGAAACTTTAACGATAAAAAATTAAAAGACGCCCGTGATCTTTATACACGTGCATTAAAATTTAAAAAAGAAGAAATCTATCCCAAAGACCAGATTGCACTCATTGACAAAATGCTGCTGGAAGAAAATAAAGGGACTATTGAAGCCAACTCATACAACTCACTGATCACACAAGCCAACAATAATTTCAATACAGAAAATTATAAAAAAGCACGTGAGTATTATGTAAAAGCCTCAGACCTTAAACCCGAACAGGAATTTCCACGCAAACGCATTGAGGAAATTGACCGGCTGATGAAAGAACTGGAAGATGCACGCATTGCGGCCGAGCTGAAGAAAAAACAGGAAATGGCGCTGAATAATCCTATCGTAAAAGAAGATTATTACGGTAAACCGGTAAATATTTCCATTGAAGAAGCCCAACGCATGATGGTGGAGAAAAACCTTGACGACAGCCAGGCCAATACCGAAGCTGTTGACCAGGTGAAACTCAACAAGGAACTGAGCCAGATGAACAATGCATTGAACCAGGACACCAAACGTTTTGAAAATCACACCACCTTTATTGAAACCAAAGAAAATCTTTCCATTATCGGAACTAACGGTGAAGCCATTCGCGTTGATAATGTAACCGAGTTCAGCAATTTTAAGGAAGAACGTTACGTAGCCGAAAGCGAACTAAGTAACGATTACAACAAAAGAATTATGGAAACCCATAATAACTTTACACAACAAAAAATTGAACTGGAGTATTCGTTAGCCGGACAAGACCGCACGCGGCAGGAAAATGTACAGGAACTGAAAACATTAAAAGAAGAAAGATACATTGCCGAAGGAGAATTGAGCGGAGACATTAATAACAAACTCTGGAACAAGTCAGAGCAACTCCATGCCGACCAGTTCCAGTTAACCGACCAGTTGGCCGGACAAGATGCAACGCGCCAGGAAAAAGTGGAACAAACAGCCAACCTGAAAGAAGAAAGATACCAGCATGAAAATTCATTAAGTGACGGAGTAGACAAACGTCTCTTTGAAAAATCGGAAGAATTGCGTGCTGATAATTTCCAGTTAACCGATCAGTTAGCCGGACAGGATATCACCCGTCAGGAAAAAACCAACGACCTCCTCGCCTATAAGGAAACCCGTTATGAACTGGAAGGAGAACTGAGCGGAACTTCCGACAGAAGAATTTTGGATAAACGCGATGAACTCGTATTACAGAATTTCAAACTTCAGGATCAGTTATCCGGACAAGACATTACCCGCCAGGAAAAAACCAACGACCTGCTCGCCTATAAAGAAGCGCGTTATGTAGCCGAAGGAGAACTAAGTTCAGGCATAGACCAGAAACTGTACGCTAAATCAGAAGAACTTCACGCTAACCAGTTTCAGTTAACCGATCAACTGGCGGGACAGGATAAAATACGCCAGGAAAATGTAGAAGAATATAAAACCATTGCGGAAAATAAAAATTCGTTTGAAAGCAATGCCGCCAATTCGCAAACCAATAAGATCAACAGCACCAACGATAAATTTACCGACCTTGAAAATGAGATCGCAACAAAACAGGGAGAACTTTCGCAAAACGGAAACAAGAATTACGAAAAACTAAAAGCCGAAGAAGAAGCCCGTAACAATTCGCAAAAAGATATTGCCGACAACAACCACGCAAAAACCCGCGATAACCTGGATAAAATGGAAAACCTCAAGTACCAGGACAACAACCCGGGCAGCGATGAAAAAGGAGTTTTGATGAGCGAAAAGCAATTCCAGAAAACCGATGTAAACGGCAAGCCCACCGAAATTACTATCCAGCGCATGGTGAAAAAAGGGAACACCGTTTACGAATACCTGATGATCATCAACAAAGGCGGAAACACTTACTTTAAAAACGGAAAACCCATTTCCGAAACACAATTCAGTGTAGAAACTTCGGTGCCGAAAGGGTAAAAGTTTTTTATATTTTTTCTTTACAGCCGCATATGCTAAATATTTCAGAATAAAAACTATCACGTTTAACAGAATGTAATTGAAAAACAACCTGAATAATGTTGTTTTATTCTCCCTGCCGGCATAATCAAAAAAAGATACAGCAAAATAAATGTCCCCACAGTCACGCGAAGTGCGTGACGGGGTATTCGTAAGAGGAATGTTTATTTCATAATCCGGAAAAAAATTATCCCCCTAAAACGAATTCAGGGCAGCTCAAAATATTTTCCCGGAACGATTACAGAACCGGAGTTCAGCTAAAAAAATTATATTTGTTTATCCATCTGAATGAATGAATGAATTTTGCTTATCGTTTGTCCGCCAATATCCCAAACCATTCGAACGGGCTGCGACTGGCCGGTTTCACCCGCTTTTAAGGTATGTGTGCCAAACATTGCTGAAGCTGGTTTTAACCTGGTTTATTTTAACACCATCAGCGGCATCTGCACAAAATCTTGCAACCGACAGCCTGTTACAACTGGCAAACTCAGCCCATTTTCCGCTACAACGCGCCCGGCTTCTTTCGGTTTTGAGTGAAGAATATTATACTCTTGGGAAATTTGCCGAATCAATTGAAAACAGCAATCATGCCTTAGATATTTATAAAAAATACCAGGTGGATACAGGGGTAGCCAAAGAAATGTTTAACCTGGGAAGAATATATTCCGACATGGGTGAATATCCCCGGGCCATGAAATATCTTTTGGGATCCCTGGAAATATATGAACAAACAAAAAATATCGAAGGACAGGCCAACGTAAAAAATTCAATAGGGCTGGTATTCTATTACAGCCGAAAATACGAAGAAGCTATCGAAAATTTTACAGCAGCATTGAGCGTTTACCAGAAACTGGAAGATAAAAAACGTATTGCATACCTGTATAACAATATGGGAATGGTGTATTTTGATAAACGCGATTTCAGCAATTCACTTTCTTATCATTTACGCGGGCTGGAAATAAAAAAAACACTGGAGGGAAAAAACAACCTGGCCAGTTCACTAAACAATATTGGTGCCGTTTACCTTGAAATGAAAGAATACGATAAAGCACTTGATTACTTTACACAGGCGCTGGAAATTAAACTGGCCTCCGGCAGTAAAAAAAGTATTGCTATAACACAACGCAACATTGCCGACTTGTATTTCCGTACCGGAAAATTAACTGAAGCTGAAAAATATGCATTGGTTTCGCTTGAAAATGCTATAGCCGGTCAAAGCATGTTGCATAAATCCGAGGCATTATTACAACTTTCGCAAATTTATTATGCGGGAAATAATTTTAAAAAAGCATTCGACTACACGCATTTATATATAAATGTGAAAGACAGTATTTTTAATACAGAAAGCGATGAGCGAATTGAAAAACTGCGTATTCTGTATGAAGTAGATAAAAAAGACCGCGACATACAACTTGCCAATGCAAAAGTTAAAGTGCTTGAACAGGATACACTTCTTATTAAAAACCGCAACCGGTTTTTATGGTTACTGTTATTTTCATCGGGAATTATTCTTATTATGCTGTTTATAGCCATCCGCCTGAAATCAAAAACCATTATACAAAATAAACTCGCACACGAAAACCATGTCCGGATGCAGGAACTAACCATTCGCAATCAACAACTTGAAAATATGCATCTGAAAGATGAGGTTGAACTTAAAAACCGTGAGTTGTCTACTGTAACGGTAAGTATTTATACCAAAAACGAAATATTGAATACATTAAATGAAAAAATTGAAAATATTTCAAGTACCGATGCAAAGATCATCCTTCAACTAAATGAACTAAAAAAGACCATTGCCGAAAATATGAGCCTGGAGAAAGACTGGCAGCAATTCAAATACCATTTTGAACAGGTCCATCCGCACTTTTTTACCAAACTCGAAAAACAGTATCCGCAATTAACCATGCACGATCTCAAACACTGCGCTTACATCAAAATGAACTTATCAACCAAGGAAATTGCCCGGCTAATGAACATAGTGCCCGGTAGTGTACAAATATCAAGAGTAAGGCTTAAAAAGAAACTTGAACTAAACCATGAAGACAATCTCCCAAGATTTATATCCTCTTTCTAAAAATAATAGATATTTTTTTCATTACTTATAGTTAAGTAATTGGTTTTCAAAATTATAGTTTTTATCCAACTATTAACATGTAATAGGTTTGTTATAGCCTTTATTTTGGTAATACGCGCCCGCGTGAGGAAATTTGGGACATAATAAACGCTTGATGAAAACCTGTTGCCAACTTTTGCTTTTTACTGTCAAGTTTCGGTCGTTGGGTTTTTTATGCCTGCTTTTTATTTTTTCCTTTTCTCAGGTGTTTTCACAGGGCCAGTGGGAATGGGTGCATGGATCGGCAGCCGGATCGGCACCGGTATTTGGAACGATGGGTGTGCCTAATGCAGCAAACACACCGGGAGGCGACCGTTATTGCAGTACTCCGTGGGTAGATCAAAACGGAATGTTCTGGTACTGGGGTGGAGAAAATCTTCCTGCGGGAACAATGCGAAACGATTTGTGGACTTATAACCCGGCAACCAATGAATGGACATGGTATGGTGGAAATGGTATATCAGCTCCACCAGGCGTGTTCGGAACCATGGGTGTAGCCTCTGCAACTACATGGCCGGGAGGAAAACTACATGGATCACCGGGATGGATTGACCAAAACAATAATCTTTGGGTCTACGGAACCGAAAGCGGCTGGGCAAATGACCTTTGGAAATATAATATTGGAACAGGGCAATGGACCTGGATGCATGGAAGCGGAGGAACAGTTACTGCTCCAACCTATGGAACAATAAATGTTGCTTCACCACTTAATACACCCGGTGGTTTTATCGAAGAAAATACAGACCCGTGGGTAGATGCTAACAACAACATTTGGTTTTTTAACTGGATGGATGGCGTAATGTGGATGTTTGATGTTTCTATC
This sequence comes from Bacteroidota bacterium, assembly GCA_049322335.1. Classification (GTDB taxonomy): domain Bacteria; phylum Bacteroidota; class Bacteroidia; order Flavobacteriales_D; family UBA2798; genus JBMORL01. The sequence goes on along the minus strand of JBMORL010000103.1, from coordinate 6,752 downwards.
AGCCAGTGGATATGGAAAAAAGGAACACCCATGGGGCCTCCTGTAGTTGGAACATTAGGTGTACCCGCACCGGCAAATACACCTGGTGCCGGTTCAAGTAATAATTCTACCTGGTGTACCTGGCAGGATAGCAACGGAGATTTTTGGATGCTGCGAAATTGCATCATCATGTTCGGCCCTTTTCAAACCGAAGTATGGAAATTTGATGTTACACTTGAACAGTGGGCCTGTATGAAAATTATTAGTCCTGTTGGAATGCAGTTTACTACACTCTGCAGCGAAGACCCAAATAATTCTCCCGGCATGGACAGTGAAAAAAGAGCTGTATGGGTTGATGATTGCAACAATATGTGGAGATTGGATGGAAACGCTTCTTTTGGTGGTGAATTTTGGAGATATAATCCCGGCACCAATGCATTCGCGTTAATTGCGCAATATACCGGAGCAGCCGTATACGGCACTCAAGGAACTCCTTCGACACTAAATCATCCTGCCATAACAGAAGGACAAGCCTGGTGGCAAAATCAATCGGGATTTTGGTTGCGTGATGGAATGGGAACCTCAGATGTGTTATGGTTATATCATCCCGATACGGTGGTAGCAGGTTTTCAGTTTACTGATTCATGCCTCACGGTTGAATTTACAGACATGAGTGTAACAGGCTGTAATAATATTAAATCATGGGTATGGGATTTTGGTGACGGAAATTCTTCTTCACTTCAGCACCCGGTGCATACCTACACTTCATCAGGAGCATACAATGTAACACTCATAGTACAAAACTGCACATGGGATGCCGATACCATTACACAAAGTATAAATGTAAATTGTGGCGTAACGGTAAGCATTCAACCCGACACAATTTGCGTTGGCGATTGTATAAATTTAATGGCCGCTACAGCAGGAGGATCACCACCTTACCAATATACCTGGAATAATGGAATTACTTCTACCACGGCAGGCCCCATCAATGTTTGTCCCGCAGTAACAACTACGTATACTGTAATTGTAACCGATTCGTTAGGCGATACCGATACTTCTTCGGCAATAATTGTAGTTGTATCTCCACCCGTTGTTAACCTGGGAATGGATACTACTTTATGTGCGCCCGGTTTTTTACTCGATGCCCAAAACCCGGGAGCAAATTTTATCTGGCAAGACGGAAGTAACAACCAGTTTTATAATGTAACTGCCAGCGGAAGTTATTGGGTAACGGTAAACAATAGCGGATGCAGCACAACAGATTCTATTGATATTACAATTAACAATGTTGATGTAAATCTCGGTGCAAACATAACCGCTTGTACCGGAAGTTCGGCAACACTTAATGCACAAAATTCAGGATCGGTGTTTTCCTGGAATACTGGTTCGGCAACACAAACTATTACAGTAGCGCAAACCGGTAATTATTGGGTTACTGTTACCAATGGAATGTGTACAGATACCGATAGCATTTCAGTAATTTTTTATGATCCATTCGCATCTTTTACCGCTGTTCCGCAACAGGGATGCGCACCACTTACAGTGCTTTTTACCAATCAGTCTGTCACACCTGTTAATTCTATTGCTCAAAACAACTGGGATTTTGGTGATGGCGGAATTTCGTCTGTCCTGCATCCAGGCTACACTTACAATAATCCCGGAACTTATACCGTAACGTTGCAGGTTACAACTACAGATGGTTGTACAGACGACACAACTATAGCATCACTGATTACTGTTTTTCCCGGACCCGTTGCCGGTTTTTCTTTTTCACCGTTAAATCCGGATATGACAAATCCTGTTGTATCGTTTACAGATATTTCGTCAGGCGGAATTTTGTGGGAATGGAATTTTGGCGATGGAACCACATCAACCGAGCAACATCCCGAACATACCTATGCCGCGCCCGGTGATTATACAGTTACTTTAACGGTTACCAATGCGCAGGGATGTACTTCAACCATCACTTATTACTTGCACATAGGCACCGACTTTAGTTTCTATTGTCCTAACGCATTTACACCAAACGGTGGCGATTTAAATGAACTATTCATGAGTAAGGGCGTGGGTATTTCAACATTCAGCATGCAGATTTTTAACCGCTGGGGAGAATTGATTTTTGAATCGACTGATATAAACAAGGGCTGGGACGGAACATACATGGGTAAAGAGGCTGCCATCGATGTTTACATTTGGAAGGTTCGCCTTACGGCAACCGATGGGATTCCATATGATTTTATTGGCCACGTAACGCTTATACGATAATCGTTTTCTGAATCAAAAACTTTCTTTACTCTTTTCTTTTTAGCCAATCTGTTATGTCCAGCTCTTTTGGAAAACCGGAATTATTTTTGCTTTTACACTTTTCGAGGTCATGATAAAAATTAATCCACGACTGTTTTAAACGGGATTTGCCCAGTTTTGGAATATGTGAAAAATATGTTCGTATAACATTATTCATACGGGGATTATTGACTTTAAAATTTCTTTTTAAAGCATTCAGCAAACTTAGTCCCAGCTCAAAATCACCCATTTCAATATGAACAATAATTTTGAGCAACGAAGCATACAGTTGAATGTGTGCTCCTATCCCCTCACGCGGATCGTTTGTGATCTCATGCAATCTTCTTATACATAACCTGAGATTTCCGTCATGAAAGGCAGCATAGGCAAACCAGTATTTTTGGCGCAGCCACTGGTTATAATAACTATCCTCCTTAAGAAATTTTACCGGTATTTCCCTGTCGTACTTGGCGGCTACATTGCTAAGTTCGTTGTACCACCTGCGTTGTAAAAAATATTTGGTTGTTAGCGCAAACCAATACGATATAACATTTGTTTTTACCGGTTCATTTTTTATTTTATAATAATGGGCAAGAAGCAATGCCAGGTGCTTCTCCACCAGTTTAAAATGTTTGGCCTGGATTAATGCGAGAATATAGTTGTGATAGGTTTCAAAATAATCAGGATATACATTTCTTAACGGCAGATATTTTTCAATAAGTTTCAGCAAAGTGAGCCTGGTTTTTATACATTGATTTAAATTTCCCGATAATTCAAAATCTTTTTCCAGCACAGAAAAACCATGAAAGTAGATCTCGTATTGTTTCATGCGATGCATCTCTTTTATATCAATTTTCCCGGCAAGGCCATGAATAATTTGCTGTGCTCCCTTCGAAATACCCTTCAAATAAGCCACCCCCATTTTCAGATAATAATACCTGTAGCGGGCGCATACTGCTATTTGGTTTGATAAAAAACGTTTACGCTTAAAATTATTTTTTAGCCGTTCATCCAGTTCATGTAAATGCAAATGATTTAATAAAATTGTTTCTTCCAGCTCAATAACATCATACAATTCCTTTAAACTTTCATTTTTTTCTGCAAGGTATTTGGCTTTTTGAAGCAGCTGATAGGCCTGGTGAAACAACTGTTTTTCGAAAAGTATAGTAGTTTGTTCAATTAAATATTTAATGGAATTTGTAGTTGTACTCCGTTTATAAAAAGCACAGAGTGCATCCAGGATCACAAAATACAGGTAGCGTTTTAATTCATTATATGTCTGCTTTCGGCTAAATCCTGATTTCAGGAACAGGTAATTATCATTAAAAGACTCCTGTTTTATAACCAAATCAAACAAACTGAGATATTTATTCTTTTCATTAATAACATGCCGGTTGCAATATACCCTGAAATACCTTATTTCAGTCTTATTTAAAGACTTTATCAGATCAAACACTGCTGCAGAAGGAACTTTTGCCATTTTCCGAAATCGTTTTAGAATAATTGTTTTGATTCCTGTTTTAACAAAGATATTAAATTCATTTATATTTCAATTTGAAATATATTCGTAAAGCGAAAACCTAAAAAAAATTATTGCGCAATGACACCGAATTTTTTTTCTTTATTTATTCTCATGCTGTTCCTTTTGTTTTATACAATGGCGCCCTCCCAGCCATTTGCATCAGAATACAGCCAGTATTTGATTTCCCCGGAATATGCCGGGAACAAAGAGCAGTTGATTGATATGAAGGAACAACATGGTTCAACGGCTGATAAATTGTCATCTGCATTTTCAGGAAACAGCGGCCCGGACACACCATCATCCACCGGATCGGCCACAGGTATTGGATTTGAGGAAAATATCGGCCAGATACTTGACGTGAATGGCGAAAAAGCGAAGAACGTACTTTTCAAAGCCTCTTTTAATGATATGAGCATTTACATCACAAAAGAAGGATTAACTTATGTATTCACAGATTTCACGGATAAACCCGATACTAAAAATATTGATTCACCGGATTTGATTAAGGGCCGAAACAAAAGTAAATATGAATTTCCGATACAAATGGCCTGGGTAAATATGGTTTTAAAAGGTGCTCAAATAAACTCCTCAAATGTTTTTGCAGAAGAAAAAGGAAAAGAAACCTTTACTTATTTTTTGGAAACTGTGGATAAGGGCAATTATCAAATAAGTAAATACAAAAAAGTAGTCGTTAAGGAAATATACAAAGGCATTGACTGGGTTATTTATTGCAATGAAAAAAAAGGAATTAAGTACGACTTTATTGTCCATCCCGGAGCCAATCCTTCTGAAATCAGACTTATTTATGAAAGCGCTGTCCCCCTGGAGTTAAACTCTGAAGGAGGTTTAAATGTAAGCACGGAATTAGGAGTTTTGAGTGAGGGCGCTCCGTATAGTTATATGAAAAATTCAAAAAAAGTAATTGAAAGTTATTTTAATCTTAAGCGCATTGATGCTTACAAAACAGAAGTTGCTGTTAAAGTTGATTATAAGGGAATAATAAATGATACATTGGTTATTGATCCACAGCTAACCTGGAGTACTTATTTCGGAAGCGGGGGAATACAGGTGCCGCATTCAATGACAACAGATGATTCAGGAAACCTGTTTATGACCGGCTATGCGGCCAATGGCGGTTTTCCATTGCTAAATTCAGGCACATATTTTAGCAGTGTGGTTGCGTCAGGCGACATGTTTATAAGCAAATTCTCTCCGGCAGGTGTTTTGTTATGGTCAACCTATTATGGTGGCAGCGATGCTGATGCAGGTTACGAAATAAAAGCGGATAACTCGGGCAATATATTTATCTGCGGAGAAACTTTCTCCATGAATTTTCCTACGCTTAATAGCGGAACGTACTATGATGGAACTTTTAATGGATTCAGAGATCCGGTATTACTGAAATTCAGCAATACAGGCGTGCTGTTATGGGCTACCTACTTTGGAGGAACGGATACTTTTGATGATTATATATATGATATCGACATCGACTCTTTTGGAAATGTTTTTTTTCATGGATCTACTGATGCAGCTAATTTTCCATTGCTAAATTCAGGAACCTACTTTGACGGAACAATGAGCGGGCCCACTGAATCGGTTGTCGGAAAATTCAGCAACAATGGCAATTTATTGTGGTCTTCTTTTTTGGGAGGAAGTTTATTTGAACTGGGACAAAGTATTACTATTGACGGCAACAACAATGTATATATATGCGGAACTACAAGCTCTCCTGATTTTCCGACTCTGAATTCTGGCGGATATTTTTCAAATACACTAAACGGAAATGATGATGCTTATTTAGCTTTATTCAGCAATACAGGTAATTTGTCCTGGTCTACTTATTATGGCGGAAGCGGACCCGGACCAGCAGGTGCTCTTGAAGATAATGCTGCCTGTATAATAACAGATGCCAATAACAACCTTTTCGTTTTTGGAGGAACCTTTTCGGTTAATCTTCCTACACTAAATGCAGGTACATACTATGACGGTACTTATAACGGCCTGGTAAATACAGTGACCGTATTCGGAGGAGATGCATTCCTGCTAAAATTCAATTCCGGCCAAACACTTCTGTGGGGAACTTATTTCGGAGGAAGTGATATTGAAAGGTTAAGTGATCTGCCACGGGGAGATAATTTAGCTGTTGACAATTGTGGTAATTTACATGTTACGTTCGGCACCATGTCGAATAATTTTCCACTTGTAAATCCCGGAGTGTGTTCCTATTTCCAGGGAACCTATAGCGGAACAGGAAGTCCGTTCTTCGGAGATCAGGTACTGGCAAAATTTAATACTACAGGCCAGTTGTTGTGGTCAACTTATTTGGGATTAGATGCGTTTTATGTAAGAACCAGTCCCTGTATTGAAACCTACAATAATGCTTTGTACTTAGCACTCAATAATGGGTTTGCCGGCACAGGAAGTAATATACCAGTGGTAAATCCCGGAGGCGGAGCTTATTTTGACGGCACAAGTAGCGGAGGAGACGAAATTATTATACAAAAATTTACAGATACACTTTCCGCTACCGTTTCAGTTACATCTGCATCGTGTACCTGTAACGGAACAGCTACAGTAAATGTAGTTTGTGGAACAGCTCCCTATTCATACCAATGGAGCAACGGAGGCCCGGCCACACAGGTAGCTACAGGCCTTTGCCCGGGACCAGCCAGCGTTATAGTAACAGATTCCGGTTGTCCTGTTTTATCCGACACTCTGTATTTTACTATTGTTAATTCCAACGGCCCGAATGCAACTATTTCTTCATCAACAAATGTTATGTGCAATGGCGGTTCCAACGGAACAGCAACTACATCTGCCTCCGGTGGCTTATCGCCCTACACTTATTTATGGAGCAACGGACAAACTACGCAAACGGCCACAGGGTTAGCTGCCGGAACGTATACGGTAACTGTTACTGATGTTAATAGTTGTGTTGCTACACAAACTATTACCATTACAGAGC
>JBMORL010000102.1:30458-68791 GCA_049322335.1 Bacteroidota bacterium | reverse complement strand
GTACCTCGAGCCGGAGTCGAACCGGCATGTCCGTGAAGACACAGGTGTTTGAGACCAGCGCGTCTACCAATTCCGCCATCGAGGCATTAGGGAGCGCGAATTTATACCCTTTACTGTCATTCTCAAAAAATTTCTTTTTTATTTCATAGTATCCTCTTGGTAGTCACAAATATTTGATTCAATTTAGTGTCCAAATTAAAACCCATTTCAACTATGAATCCACAAGATTATGTTACCGAAATCGTCCTCGGGGTCATCGGACTCCTTCTCCTGTTTTCCACTTTTGTCACTGTTCAGCAGGGAACCATTGGTATCACTACCATCTTCGGAAAATACCGCAGAATATTGCTCCCCGGCCTTAATGTCAAAATACCCTTCATCGAAAAAGTATATAAGCGCATTTCTATCCAGAACTACTCCCGCGAACTGGGATTCCAGGCCGTAACCATCGACCAGGCGAACGTAAATTTTACTTCGATGCTTCTCTTTTCGGTACTCGACCAGAGAGAAGAAACCATCAAGAACGTAGCTTTTAAGTTCGTGGATGAAAAAAACTTTATGCAGGCCCTCGTAAGAACGGTTGAGGGATCTATCCGTGCATTCGTGGCCACTAAAAAACAAGCTGAAATTCTTATCCTGAGAAGGGAAATAGTAGAAGTGGTAAAACATCATGTCGACCAAACCCTCGAGGATTGGGGGTATCACCTCATCGACCTTCAGATCAACGATATCACTTTCGATGATGAGGTAATGCGCTCGATGGCAAAAGTGGTGGCATCAATGAACCTGCGTGCAGCTGCCGAAAACGAAGGACAGGCTCTTTTAATCACCAAAACCAAAGCTGCCGAAGCCGATGGAAATGCTATTAAAATTGCTGCCGAAGCCGAAAAAGAAGCCGCCATCCTCCGCGGACAAGCTGTGGCCCGCTTCCGCGAAGAGGTGGCTAAAGGCTTGTCGTATGCCGCCAAGGAAATGCAGCAGGCTAACCTCGATACCTCTTTCATCCTTTTCTCCATGTGGACCGAAGCCATCAAGCATTTTGCCGAGAATGGCCGAGGAAATGTGATCTTCCTGGACGGCTCTGTTGATGGCATGAAAAAGACCATGAGCGAACTGGCAGGTGCCGCTCAAATGGGGCTTTTCGACCAGAAAAACAACCCGCTGGGCGGAAACGATAAGAAAAGCAACTAAAAATTCCTGATTTTATTCCCTCTAAACGGCTTCTTTCCCTTGAGAGAAGCCGTTTTTTTCTATATTTGCAGCCCATTTTTCTATATGGACTCAGGAGTAAAATTCTTTTCAGGGCGCGTCACCATCGATCTGGCAACCAAAATTGCCGCGGCTTATGGTGCCAAACTCGGCCAAAGCAGCGTGTCGGTATTCAGTGACGGAGAGTTTCAGCCTTCGTTTGAAGAAACCGTGCGTGGAAAAGATGTTTTTATCATTCAAAGCACCGTTCCGCCCAGTGATAATCTTTTTGAATTATTGTTGATGGTGGATGCCGCAAAGCGTGCTTCGGCAAAACGTGTGGTGGCTGTTATTCCCTATTTCGGTTTTGCACGGCAGGACAGAAAAGATAAGCCCCGTGTTTCCATAGGAGCAAAACTGGTGGCTAATTTGCTTACCGCTGCAGGGGTAAACAGAATTGTAACCATGGATTTGCATGCCGACCAGATACAGGGATTTTTTGAAGTCCCCGTGGATCACTTATTCGCTTCAACTGTTTTTATACCTTACCTGCAACAATTAAGCATTCCTAACCTGGTGATGGCTGCCCCTGATACAGGCGGGACAAAAAGAGCAAATGCTTATGCAAAATATTTAAACAGCGAACTGGCCATTTGTTATAAGCAAAGAAAAAAAGCCAATGAGATAGAAAGCATGACTGTGATCGGAGAAGTGAAAGGAAAAGATGTGGTGATTGTGGATGATCTTTGTGATACAGCCGGAACATTAACAAAAGCTGCCGACATGATGCTGGACAAAGGCGCGAATTCAGTAAGAGCTATTTGTACGCATCCTGTTCTGTCGGGAAAAGCATACGAAAATATTGCGAAATCAGGATTAAAAGAACTGATCGTTACCGATACTATTCCTCTAAAAGAAAAATCAGAAAAAATAAAAGTGCTTACTGTTTCGGGATTGTTTGCAGATGTAATCAGTCGCCTGCAGAATTTTGAATCCATCAGTTCACACTTTATCATCCAATAGCACATAATTAAATACAAATAAAAATGAAAAAAGTATCATTGAGCGGTTCGCCTCGCGCGAACGTAGGGAAAAAAGATGCTTCCGCCCTGAGAAAAGAAGGAAGAGTGCCATGTGTTGTTTATGGCGGTAAAGAACAAACTGCGTTTCACGTTTCAGAAATTGAACTGAAAAAGATTGTCTGGAGCCCGAACGTATACCAGGTGGAAATAACCCTTGACGGGAAAACCATTCCGGCTATTATCAAAGACATCCAGTTTCATCCTGTAACCGACAGCGTAAGCCATGTTGACTTCCTGGAAATTCTTCCCGGAAAAGATGTGAAGGTAAATCTTCCTTTGCGTTTAAACGGAATTCCCGAAGGAGTGAAAAAAGGCGGAAAGCTGTATCAGAACTTCCGCAAGCTGGCTGTTGCCGGTGCTGTGGATGTAATTCCTGAAACCATCGAGCTGAATGTGGAAGGCTTAAACATTGGTGACAATATCCGTGTACGTGAAATTGCACTTAAAGGCGTAAAACTTCTTGAGTTGCCCGATGCTGTTGTTGCATCAGTGAAAGTAACACGTAACGTGGAAGAGCCTGTGGCTACAACAGCTGCTGCCACTCCCGCTGCAACTGCTGCTCCTGCTGCTGATGCAAAAGCGGCTACTCCCGATGCAAAAGCTGCGGAAAAGAAAAAATAAATACAGTAACGCTGCATGAATTTTTTAATTGTCGGCTTAGGCAATATCGGCAGCGAATACGAAAATACACGCCACAATATTGGCTTTACAGTGTTGGACGTCCTCGCAAAGGCGTCCAACGCTGTTTTTACACAAGACCGTCATGCTTTTGTTTCTGAAATAAAACACAAAGGCAAAAAACTGGTTCTCGTTAAACCCACCACGTTTATGAACTTAAGTGGCAAGGCCGTTAGTTACTGGCTGCAACACGAAAAAATTCCCATTGAAAATCTTTTGGTAATTACTGACGATCTCGCTTTGCCTTTCGGAAAAGTAAGACTGCGGCCTTCGGGTTCGGATGGCGGCCATAACGGTATCCGCAATATCAACGAAACGCTTGGACACGATAAATATGCCCGCCTGCGTTTTGGAATCGGTAATGAATTTCCAAGAGGTGGACAAGTGGATTTTGTATTAAGCCCATGGGCCGAAGAAGAACAAAAAGCCCTGGAACCAAGAGTTGCTCTTGCCTGTGATATTGTAAAAAGTTTTTGTACTGCAGGATTGCAAAGAACAATGAGTGATTATAATAACCGCTGATTTTTTCGTTGCTGCCAAAGCTTCGACCTGACTATAAAATTTAGTTTTATTTTGAATTTGAAACGTTGAAAATTAGTTTCGTGGTTTATTCATTGATCATGAAAAAAAATTCAGCAGTACATGTATCGGTTTCAGATGATAAAATCATTAATAGTATTTATCACATTCGCGGGAAAAAAGTGATGATTGACCGCGATCTGGCAGAACTTTATGGGGTTGAAACCAGGATACTGAACCAGGCTGTAAAACGAAACTTGAGAAGGTTCCCGGATGATTTTATGTTTCAATTATCCGCAACCGAATGGGAGAACTTGAAATCACAAATTGTGATATCAAGTTTGAACAATAATTCAGGATGGGGTGGTGTCAGAAAATTTCCTATTGCATTTACAGAACAAGGTGTAGCCATGCTGTCAAGCGTATTAAACAGCGAAACTGCTATAGATGTAAACATCCAGATCATCCGCATTTTTACAAGATTCAGGGAGTTGATAGTAACTCATAAAGATATTTTATTGCGCCTGGAAAAGCTGGAAAAACAATTGCTCCGCCAGGATGAAAACCTGAAAAAACACAGTGAAGAAATACAACTTATTTTCAGAACGCTGAAAAAGTTACTTCACACGGAACCTGTAAAAAGGAATAAAATCGGTTACAGGAGAAAAAATGAAAAGGAATAAATTTATTTATTTTTCGGCCCGCCCCAGATAATGGAGCTTTCATCGAATAACTGCAATGCACGTTGCGGCATCAGCTCGTAGCTTTTCTGAAAATAAGGTTCGGCTTTATCGAAAAATGCGGTGGCTTCATCTTCGGCTTCGAGGAGTTTTTCCATAGGATCATTAATCAGATCAAAATCAGTGATGATCTCTACTCCTTTATCGTAGTAATGGCGACTCAGCGCATAATTAAAAGCAAAAGATTTTGGAAAAGAATTTACCATCAGCAATAAAATCATTTCACGCATATAAAAAACCGATTTACCGCTGGCAGCAATATAGGTTTTAACGCCAAGGTATTCTGAATAAAAATGTGAAATGAGCGCAGAAATAAACGCAGTGTTGTTGTTATAGTGAAATACAATTCCCGACATCAGCTGCTGGTCATAGGGCAAAGAATCGATGTCAATCGTTTCGAGATAGAAGTTTTTAATATCTCCTGTGGATTGCTCAACACTTATGTCCATTACCGAAAGAAATTCATGGTAAAACAACGCAGCATCAGCCACTGCTTTTTCCATTTTTTTGGTAGCTTCTTTTTCGTTGAGTTGCGGATTGGAAAGTTTGCAGTCGGCCACGAGCGAAAAAACCAGTTTATCCTGCACAGGCTGGATGCTATCTACCCTGGCTGCAGAAGCCCAGGAAACTAAACCGATAAAGTAAACTATGGTCAGCAGGTTTTTCAACATGGTAAATTTACGTACGGGTTGCCTGAGTGCCTATAGGGATGTGACGAAACCCCTTTAAAATATGATGAAAATGAGTTTAATCTTTAACAAGCCGGCCAAATACCCCCAATGGAAGCTTTTGCCCGGTAGCTGAGGGAAGGTATAATTCACCCGTGGAAAGCTTACCGGGCGCGCCTTTCAGAAGGTTTTCGATGATCACGGATGAGAAGCCCAGCGAATAGGCATTAAGTATCATAAAATGTTCTTCGGGATCAAGTAACTGTAAAACCGTTTTCATCATTTCATTGATATTATCCTCCAGCTTCCATTTTTCTCCCGATGGGCCATGTCCGTATGCGGGCGGATCGAGAATAATTCCGTTATAACGGTTACCGCGCTTCAGCTCGCGTTTTACAAATTTCAATGCGTCTTCCACCACCCAGCGGATATCCGATAATCCTGATTTTTCCATATTCTCTTTCGACCATGTAACTACTTGTTTGATGGAATCCACATGATACACATCGGCACCGGCTGCTTTGGCGGCAAGCGATGCTCCACCGGTATAGGCAAACAAATTGAGAAATTTGGGTTTTGATGTTTTTTGTTTCGATAGTGTTTCAAAAATAAAATCCCAGTTCACCGCCTGTTCGGGAAAAACACCCACGTGTTTAAATGCTGTTAATCCCAAACGAAAAGTAATTTGTTTTTTTCCGGGAAGTGAATAATGAATTTCCCACTGATCGGGCATTTTTTTTATTTTTTTCCATCCGCCCGAAGAGCTGCTTTTGGAAACAAATTTTACGTGCGCTTTTTTCAGCCATTGTTCTTCACTCCATCCTTTATCCCACACCGCCTGGGGTTCAGGGCGAATGGCAATAAATTCGCCAAAACGTTCCAGTTTTTCAAAATTACCACTGTCCAGCAGTTCGTAGTCGTTCCAGTTTTCGGGATGAAGGAGTTGCATGCCGTAAAGATATTTATTTGTTGGTGATAGACAAACCCTGTCAGAGTGTTACATTTGGATAATGATCAAAGTAAAATACAAGCGCTCGTGGGGAATCGTTTTTATGTCTTCATCGATAGTGTTGCTGTTGTTGTATTTATTGTTGTACCGCCTTTCGGGAAAAATTGAACCCGTTCAGCTTACTGCTTGCCTGATGATTGGAATTATCGGGATACTGTATTATTTCAGGGTGTATTTTGCCTATGATGAAAAACAAATTGTATTATTTTCTCCTTTTGGATTTGTAACCCGCAGGTATTTGTTTGATAAAAACACACAGCTGCTGTTATCAGGAAAAAAACTTTACCAGGTAAAAGGAGAAAAGAAAAAAAGAGTATGGATATCAAAATCGATGATTACAGAAAGTGATTGGAAAAAATTGCTGGGATTTTATTTCGGAGAAGACATTTCGGGTGAGCTGCATGATATATGATGGAAGGAAAGAAATGCGGAATGAAGAATAATAGAATGACGAAGTGAAATGCGGATCAAACGATTGTTGATTACATGTCCCGATAGCTATCGGGATGATTTTTGATTGAATATAACACCCAAAGACTATTGAAAATTCTGTCCATCACCCATTCCTCCCAATGACCATTGACCAGCTCCTCTACTTTATCACCGGATGTTCTGTTACTGTATACGTTGGGTTGTCAATATAATCTCCGCTGAGGTATTCTTCCTGCGAAATGTCTTTTACCTCACCCGTTCTGATATTGGTGATCTCGTAACGGTATTCGGTATTGTCTGGAATGGAAAATGATGCTTCAGTGGAAGTAGTGTCCGGGGATTTTTCGTGTGGTTTTTCCTTCTCTTCACCGGAACAGGCGAACGACAGGATAACCGGAAGAAGTAAAATTTTATTCATATTTAATAGGTAAAACTTTTGAACTCTTGATCTCTGAAAGTACTACCATAGTTTGCATTTGTCCTATTTCTTCGATTTTACTTAATTTTTCTCCAATGAGTTTTTCAAACGAGGGAATATCTTTTACAACGACTTTCAACTGGTAATCAAAATTTCCGGTTACCTGCAGACACTCTACAATTTCAGTAATCTTACTTATATGTTGTGTAAAATTGCGCATAGCATTATCTTTTTGTCTCGTAAGCGAAACATGAATAAGTGCGGTAAACCCCAGGCTTACTTTTCCCGGATCAAGCAGCGCATGATAACTTTTTATTATGCCCGAATGTTCCAATTTTTTCACCCGCTCAAGTGTTGGCGCGGGAGAAAGACCGATTTCCTGGGATAACTGGATATTGGTGATTTTTCCTGTTTCCTGAAGAATTTTCAGAATCTTCATATCAATGGAGTCAAGAACGATGGCCATAAAATAAAATTTTGATTTCAGTTAAAATTACGAATATTTTGCGGAAAAGTTCCGCTTTATTCAAATTTTTCAGCAGAATATTTTACCTGTCCTCGCGATACAAGACCGGCTTCGAGGGGGAAGCGTCATTTTCGAGTGAAGTAACCATAAGGTTAAGCAGGTAAATGCCATCCTGCACCTCATCGGGAACATACACCATTTCGGTAATGGTTTTATGGAACTGTGTGTTTTGCGGATAGTTCCAAAATGCTTTGTGGGCAAGCAGTTGTCCTTTGTCGTCCTCCCGATCCACCGAAGGAAGATCAAGCAGTAAATGGTCAATTCCTGATTCTGTAATAAATTTTGCGGCCTCATGATGCAGGTAAGCCGGGTTGGTGTGTGAATAGTTACAGGTTTTTTTAGCGGGTAAATTCGGCCGTGTGCGGATAATAAGCGCCTGCGGATGATGCGATCCCAGCGCCTTTTTTACCTGTTGCAGGGTGATGATCCTGTCTCCGGGTGCTGATGTTCCATCCACGTTAGTTACTGTTTCCGGCTCAACAGATATCAGCAGCGCGTTAAAGAAAAAAGTTTTCAGGTGCTGATTCAATGAATATACCTCGGGAGAGATATGGCCCACACATTCGGTATGTGTTCCGTTGCCATGCGGATTAAAAAAAACATTCCTGAAATTTACATTACCGCCTTCTTTTATACTGCCTGTAAACCCGGCTGCCCGCACAGGTTCAATTTTAACAGGACTAACGTACCACGCACTTGCGCTGTTTTCAGGGCCCAGGGGAAGTGAAATATCTATCGGTTCCGCAAGATTAACACGAACTATTTTACCATTGATTAAAAATTCAGCTTTCATTTCAGAATATAGGATTTCCAACGGGTGTATAGGTAGTTCTCCTCGGGCGGAATAAACGGAACCGGCCCTGGTCTTTGTATTCTTTATTCAGGTTCATTTCATAATCCTGCATTCTTATCAGTTTATCGTTTTCATATATTTTTTCCTGTATGCTGATTTCTTTTTTGGCGTATTCCATTTGCTGAACCATAAACGGGCTGTCGGTATCAAAACAGGCTTCGTCCTGGAAGTTCATTCCCTCCAGGTCGCCCGACAACCATTTTCCGTGTTTTTTTCCATCGGCATAATTTCCTATTTCGGTAAGGGTTTTGTCGGGAGCATAAAACCGCCACACACCGTTTCTCTTATAGCCCGACAACTTTCCTTCGCAAATCA
Source organism: Bacteroidota bacterium (assembly GCA_049322335.1). Classification (GTDB taxonomy): domain Bacteria; phylum Bacteroidota; class Bacteroidia; order Flavobacteriales_D; family UBA2798; genus JBMORL01. Next base: position 60,363 of record JBMORL010000102.1, on the reverse strand, counting down.
CCACACCGTTAGGATCGGTAAATTGTATACTTCCGTTTCCATCCTTCACCAGCTGAATGCCTTTTATGTCCCAGGCATGGATAATAAGCAATTCGTGTTCGGGAATATTAAGCTCGGCATAACAATCATATTTTGTCCCTTCATTCAGAATAAATCCTTCTGACTGCAGTTTTCCGTTATAATACCACGACTTGTAAGTGCCGTAATGCATCACTGAATCTTTTTCTCCTTTCGCGTTGGTAAATAAAAACTTGTCGGGAGAATAATTTACTTCTTTTACCAGTGTTCCCCCTTCATCATAAAACTTCCACGCTCCCACCCTTACATTATCTTCAATTCTTCCTTCCATATTTTTGTTGCCGTTTTTCAGGTAACTGGTATAGTAACCTGTTTTACCCGGATAATCATTATATCCCTCGGGTTCGTAATCGGACTGGTAATCGCGGTATTCTTCATTGTATTCTCCTCCCAGCGGCAACATAAATCCTGATTGCTTTTTTCTTCTTGTAAAATTATCCTTGTAGTAAAAATAACATGAATCGCTTAGGGCGTGTGTGGTTTTTTCTTTTACCTGTTTCGAAAATTCTTCGTCATAATAAAACATCCAATCACCGGTTTTTACCCCGTTTTTTGCTGAGCCGATACGTGTAAGCGGAGGATCATTTTCAGAAGTTCCGCCTTCATATAATCTGAATTCTCCGTCCAGCCAACCGTCTTTAAATTGGGCCAGTGTTACTTTTGATTTATAATAATCATATTCCACGAATCTGAACTTTTCATCATATACCGCCTGATCTTCCCATTCGTATTTAATAAATTTTCCGTCATACCACCCGTTTTTAAATTCTGCATATAACAGCGGCATGCCTTTATAGTGAAATGTTTCATACACCCCGTGACGCAATCCGGTTTTGAATTGTTCAAACGTGGTGAGCTCGCCTTTATAGTTAAACTGGTATTGATCGCCATTGAGCATTCCGTTTTTATATTCATTTACCGAAGCGAGGTAGCGGAACTCTTTTTCATTTATTCCGCAGGCCTCCGCTTCATCTCTTTCATACCTGAAAACATGTTTGTCGCGCCAGGCATATTGTTTGCCGTGATATTCTCCTTCATTGTAATTGTCCAGTTCATACAACACACCTTTTTTTGTGCGTTGCCATTCGCCCTGTTTCACTCCGTTGCGATAGGCGCCTTTATCTGTAAATTCTTCCGTAATTTTTCTTTTGTTGTAAAAAGTAACGGGATAAATTATCCAGCTGTCACCTTGTTTTTCAATTTTGTTTTGTTTGTCTCTTTTAAATTTTCCTTCGGGATAAATTACATTTCCATTGATCGGTTCATTGTCAATAAACAATTTCCTTTCTTTTTCGTAGTTGTAGTATTGTCTTCTTTTTTCATTTCTCATCCGGTTTTCGGCAGCAGAATCACGTTCATAAACGGTAATAAATTCGGATTTCATCCGGTTACCATGCGAAGTGTATTCGTTTTTCATGGTTAGCTGGTCGTTACCGGCATCATATTTTATGCGGCTTTTTAAATCTTCACTGTTCCCGTAAAATTCCAGTTGTGTGGGATAATGAATGTATTTTACGTTGTATTGTTTAATCTTTACTTTCCGTTTTTTGTGATGACGAACATAATAATGGGATTTTTCAAAAGGCACCAGGGTGTCGGCAGAAGTTATTTCATCGCTGTAATAATAGTGTTCGGCCGTTGTATCACATACCGTTGAATTTACAATTTCCCTGAAATCCATCCGGTAAATCAGAGTATTATTTTTCATCCTGGCATGAAAATAAGGCCAGCTCATCCGGTTGACAATAAAAAATTCTGAAACGGTATCGTGTAGTTCGGGCTGGAGTTTTTTTATAATAAAATCAGCTTTCCCTGCCCAGTCAAAAACAGTATCCATATACACCAGGTTCCCCCTGTCGAATACCAGCCGTGTTTTTTTTTCTGAGCCTAATTGTGTTTCAAAACATTCTCCGTGGAGCACGTAGGTTTTGTTCTGCTCGTAAAAACGGATGTTGTAGGTGCTTAAACCGGTTTCACTGATAAGTGTGTTGAGCATTTTATCATAAATGGAGGGCTGAAACACACTTGAATCGGCATACGAATATTGTCTCCAAACCGTATTGCCTGAATAAAATTTCCACGTGCCCGACATTCGTCCGTTTTTATACATTCCCTCTGAAGCAATTTGAGCTGTTCCGTAATAATAGGAAGTATGCGGACCGTGGTATTCATCTTTTTCATAGGTGAATTTATCACGCAGGTAAATTTTTCCGTTGTAATAACCATAAAACGACCATGCCCCGTATTTTTCGTCTTTATAATAATTTCCTTTTGAGTAGAGTATTTTTTTTGCGGAGTTAAGATACCATTTGCATTCTCCTTCCTTCATGCCATTTTTAATGGTGAAAAGTGCTGCAATATTGGTAGAATCAACGGGAATATCTTTCCATTTCCAGGTAATGGGATTAAAACGGGTTTTATACTTAAAATCATAATAAAGAATATAATCGCCATCGGGTAAAGCAAGCGTTACGGGCGGCACCTGCATTTCGCTTCCGTCTTCAATCCTAAAAGGATAAACCCAGTATTCTTTTTCACCTATTGTGGTTTTATAGGGCGGTTTTACCTGTGCCATCAATGGAACAGTGAGCAGAAAGGTAAAAATATACAGCAGTGTTTTTTTCATCACAGGATATGAAGTTACAATAAAAAGAAATCAGACGCTATTTTATCGGCAAATAATTTGCCTTGTGGTGTTAATACATAGTTTCCTTCCCCGTTTTTAATCATCCAGCCTTTTTTTTCCATTTGCCTGATTGCATCTTCCGTTGCCTGTTTACTCCCTGGCATCATCTCTCCGGTTTTTCCGGTATTTATCCCCCGGATCGTGCGAAGGGAGGTCATGATGTATTCGTTATAACGGTTGGCCGGGGTTAAAATTTCAGTTTCATAAAAACTTTTTCCTTCTTTCAGCGCAGTTATATATTTCCGGTTGTGTGAAATATTCCATTGGCGGGAAACACCGTTGAAGGAATGGGCCGATGGGCCGACTCCGAGGTAACTTTCTCCTTCCCAATAGGAAGTATTGTGGCGTGAGAAGTAGTTTTTTTTCCCGTAGTTGGAAATTTCATAGGCAATAAATCCGTTTTCCTCCATTTTTTCCTGCATAAGTAAAAATTGCCGTGCGGCCGTTTCTTCATCAATGGGCATGGATTGTCCCTTTTCTACAAAGTGATGCAGGGCGGTGCCTTTTTCCACAGTAAGGCAATAGGAGGAAATGTGGGGAACATTCATCGAAAAGGCGGTATCCAGGTTTTTCTCCCATTCTTTTTCATTCATTCCCGGTATACCATAAATCAGGTCTATGGTGATGTTGTCAAACCCGGCATCCTGCGCCATTTTTACCGAACGAATGGCTTGTTGTGTATCGTGTGCCCGGTTCATCCATTGCAGGTAATTGTCATTAAACGATTGTATGCCTATACTCAGCCGGTTGATTCCTGTCGTTTTCCACAACTGTAGTTTCTCTGCATCCACATCATCCGGATTGGTTTCCAGTGTTATCTCAGCGTCCGGTTGCATCACAAAATTCAGGAATACTGTTTTTGTTAACTCTGTCAGTTCTTCTTCCCCGAGCAAACCGGGAGTGCCTCCTCCAAAATATACCGTTTGAATATTTTTATCAGCCAGGTAATTTTTACGCAATACTATTTCCTTTGCCAGGGCGGGAATCATTTCCGTGCGTGTACTTTGAGATGTGGAAAAATGAAAATCGCAGTAATGACAGGCCTGTTTGCAAAAGGGAATATGAACGTAAATCCCGGGCACGTTAGTTTTCTGATTTTAATGTGATGCGGAAAGTGGTTCCTTTACCGGGATCTGAACGCAAAACAGCAATCTGCCCTTTGTGGTATTGTTCGATAATACGTTTGGCAAGAGTTAATCCCAGCCCCCATCCGCGCTTTTTGGTGGAATAACCGGGCTCGAAAACCGATTTGAATTTGTTGGAAGAAATACCTTTTCCTGTATCAGAAACATCTATAAACACCTGTTGTCCTTTTTTATGAAGCTCAATCACTATTTTTCCTTCTCCTTCCATGGCATCAACAGCGTTTTTTACCAGGTTTTCTATTACCCATTCAAAGAGCGGAGCGTTGAGCATCACCCAAACGGGCGTAAGCGGCCGGTCGAGGGATAATTCCGTTTTTTTCGGTAACCGCGTTTTTAAATACCCCGTGGTTTTTTCGAGAATCTGACACAGGTTGTCTTCCTCGAGTTGTTCTTCCGATCCTATTTTTGAAAAGCGTTCGGTAACCGTTTGCAGGCGGTCGATGTCTTTGTTCATTTCTTTAATAGTGGATTCATCAGTTCCGTGAGCGCGGAGAATTTCGAGCCAGGCCATCAGTGATGAAATGGGTGTGCCCAGTTGGTGCGCGGTTTCTTTGGCCATCCCCGCCCACACCCGGTTTTGTTCGGCCCTGCGGAATGTGCTGAAAATAATATACCCCACCAGGATGAAAACGCCTACAATAATTAGCTGGATATAGGGAAAATACCGGAGTTGTTTCAATACTTCCGACTCGCGGTAAAAAATAAATCCTTTTTCCTTTTCATTGATCTGCACTTCTATCGGTTCATTTTCCTGTGCCATTTCATCAATGAGGCTCTGCAGCTTGCCGGGGCCCGTTATGTCTTTTTCATCAAAATTGGTTTCAATCACCACCGAGCGCGAAGAATCGGTGAAAATAACGGGAACAAGCGCCTGGTTTTTTACCAGTTCCTGGCGAAAGGAATACATCAGTGAATCTTTTTTCCGCTCCAGCGAGTCGAGGATATTTGATTCGCGGTAATAAACATAGTTCACCGGTTTTTCTTTATAATAAATAACGATGGGTGGATTTTTTTTCTGCCAATCAACCACCAGTTTCGATATGGTATCTTCAAAAATTCTTTTGGCTTCCTGCTGGTAAAATATTTTTTGCTGGTCGGGATTGGATTTTTTCAGGCCTTCTTCAATTTCTTCCTGGGTAAAATCAAGATTAAGTGACGAAGAATAATTGCCTTTGTTGTCGGTGAGAATAACCGGAACCGTTTTATTTTGTTGTACCACTTCTATAGCAAAAGTGTAATCAGAAAGATCTTTGCCCAGTTCCTGTGTTGCTTTGGCCCAGAGTTTTACTTTTTTTCTTTCTTCATCACGAAGGCGGTCAAAGAGTTTCCCGGTAACATACATCTGGTTGACGGTATTTTTTACTGCTTCCGACCAGATGCGTATGCGTAATTTTTCATCCTCCCTTACCTGGTCTACAATAACATTCGAAATGATCAGTGAAGCCACAATAATGGCCAGTGCAAAAAACAAAAGCACCAGTTTCCAGATGTATTTCCTTGAGTAAATGTCCATGTGCAAGGGCTAAAATACGGTTTTATTGGTAATTGGTATGGTTACATTATAAGGAAGTTTATTTCTTTCTGTGTATAACCCAAAATTCCTGTTTTTCGTATATTTGTTAAAATGAAGAATATGGACCGGTTGATCTTGAAAGTAAAGCACGGTAAAACTGCACTTTTAATGGAGTTTTTGAAAACACTCGATTATGTTACAGTAGAGAAGGAAGAAACGACTGACATTCCCGAATGGCACAAAAAAGAACTGGATAAACGCCTGAAAGAACTGAAGGAACATCCCGAAAGAGTGGTTGATCTTAAAACATTCAAACGGAAAATCAAAAAAAAGTATGGCTATTGATTTTGTTATTTCTCATCGTGCAGAAAAGGATATTGAAGAAGCAATTGATTATTATAATGAAATCAGAAATGGATTAGGTGAAAAGTTTTATAGTGAGGTGCTGGATACTTTCACACAAATTTATAAATACAATTACTCCTTTGCTGTAAGATATAATGTTGTTCATGCCGCGCCCACAAAAAAATTCAGATTTTTGATTCACTATATCGTTACAAAAAAAACGATTACCATTCTGGCGGTGCTTCATACCTCTGTAAATCCTGAAAAATGGCCTTCTGTTTGAGATTTTACTATGCGATTAATCCGATTCTATTGTAATATTTTCCTTCGGTTTCTCCGAACCGTATTTATTCTTAAACTTGTTAAACCGTGAATTATTGTTTTTCTTCTCCGGTTCCTTTACGGGATCGGGTTCTTTCTTTTTTTCCTCGTCCCATTCCAGCAAAAATTTCACATCTTCTTTCGGTGTTTCCTTTATTTTAAGCGTGCTGTCTTTTTTAAACAGGCCGAATTCTTCTTTAAAAATAGCTTTCAGGTTTTGTACTTCTTTCTCGTTGTATTCTTTCCTGAAATTTTTTCTTTCTGTTTCATCTTCCTCGAATTTTGGTTCATCCACCGTTCCGAACATGCGTATAAATACCATCATGCCTGTGCCGTCATCTGCAATAAATCCGTATTCGGTTTCGGGATTTTGTTGCCGCAATTCGAGAAAACGGAAGCTGAAGTGATACTCTATTTCATTTTTAAAAGAATGTGTGCCCGAAAGTTTTATTTTCATGGCGCTGGTATTAACTTCCATAGCAGGAATTTCAATTTTTTCGCCTTTGATATGAATGGTGTTTTTCAATTCCGAGAATTTTACATGCGTCAGCCGTTTTTCAAGATCATCAATATCTCCGTTCATGGCTAATTTCATTTTGGCATTGGTGCGCATCCATGCGGCAATATCGGTGAGTGATTGCAGGTTGATGAGCTCTCCGTCAGTAATTTTTATATCCGCCACGCTCACTACCTTGTCGGGTAAAATATTCATCAGCGTGTCCATTACCGCCCCGAAAGAAATAGAAGCGTTGATTTTTCCCTTAAGATGTTTATCGGTGATCTCATCCTGCCCGAAATTTCCGAAAGATGTAAAAAGTGAAGTAATATTTACTTCGTTTACCTCTGTAGTGCTGGTAATAAAAAATTCCCTGCCGCTTCTGCCATCCACTTCTACCCGGCTGCCAAGAGTACCTCCTGCCGTATTCATGGTTAATCCGCTGGCTGTAAATAAACGGTCGATAAGTTTAAAATTACCACTTACATTCTCTGCCGTAAAGGTGTCGAACGTTAGTTTGCCAATGCTGGCATCGAAATTGAAGTTAATGTCGTCAGGAAAACGAAGAGCGAAGGGTGGCCCGCCTTGTTTCTCCTGCATTGTTTCTTTACCGATAATATCATTGATGTTGATGTTCTCCGAATAAAGTTCGGCCACAATATTCATTTTTTGGTGAGTGAACAACACATACGGTACAAAATTTTTGAGAATTCCATTCAGGCGGAAAGCGGTGGTGTTTATCGTGGCCGATAAGCCGTCTACGGTAGCATTATTGTCTTTTACCACTACTTCACCATTGATTTGGCTGTATTGGATATTTTGTTCATACAATTTCAGCGAAACTTCCCCCAGGTGAATACTGCCTTCTGCTTTTTTGATAATAAAATCGGTGGAATCGTTTTCTGCTGTAGCCAGCCAGGTGCCGTTCAGGTTTCCGTTTACAGACAATCTTCCTGCTAATTGTTTTATGTTTTCAAAATGAAAAAAACCATGCAGTGTTTCCAGGTTAAAGTCTCCTTCGATATGGGATTTTATTTTCGGGTTTTCGAAACCGGTGACAAAAATATTTCCCTTTAGTTTCCCGTCCTTGAACTGTGCTGAAACATCGGTAAGCGACAACTCTTCTTCTTCGTATTTGTTGCGGTTGGTATAGTTGCCGTTAAGATAAATTTTCGTGAGGGAGATTCCGTTTTTTCTCTCTGTCAGTTTCCCGTTAGCCACAGAAAAAAAAGCTTCCACTGAAGGTTTTTCGGTTTTACTGATATTTCCCTTTACCGTTGCGTTGAACTTCAGCGTCCCTTCGCTTTCATAATTCTTCACGTCTTCCCCCAGCAACGAAGGATAAGTGTTAAGCACATCTTCAATATCTATATTTTTTCCGTCAATTTGAAGGTCACAACTGGTTAGTTTTTTTTCATCGGTAATACTTCCGCTAATAGTAAAAGGCATTTTTTCGAGCAGCAGGGAAGTGTTTTGAAAAGTGTATTTGTTTTTTTCGTTATCTATGAGCAATTCAAACTCTGCCGTTGTGCTTTTGTTTTTTACCAGGGCAACCGATTTATCACGCAGGTGATAAACAAATGCATTCAGCCTTCCTTTGAGAGTGAATTTTTTTTCGGTAAAATTTCCCGCCAAATCAACCTGCCTGATTTTGAAAGAAAAATCCTGGTGATTGACGCGGTTGATATATCTTAGTTTTGAGTTTTCAGCATGAATACGCTGAAGGTCGAAATGAAATTTTTCTTCCTTATCGCTTTTTACAGTATCTGATTTCCAGAAAATGTAATTCTCATTACCCGATTCATCCACATACAACCTGAAATCGCCATTTTTGATATCAATATCGCTGATGGTATAATCATCCGCCAGGATATCCCAAATGCTGAAATCAAGTGAAAGTTTTTCGGTAAACAACATGGTGTCTTTTTGCTTGTTCACCGTAACGGGATCCATGATCAATACATCTTTAAATTCAAGTGATGCATAGGGAAAAGAGCTGAAAACAGTAAGATCAATGGAGCCCACTTTCACTTCGGTATTCAGGTATTGATTAAGGTGCTGTACTGCGTATTGTTTGATCTTATCCTCAAATAACCATACTAAAAACACAAGCAGAAGGAACAGGGAGAAAATACTGATTCCTGTGTATTTCAATACCTTAAGTGTAACCCTGACCCACCTTTTTTCCATACCCACAAAATTACCCCGAATTGCCCCCTGATTTTTCGGTAAAAAATGTAGTTATTAACGCAACACGTGTTAATTTGGTTATATTCGGGTGTGGAAAATCCTTTTATCCTTTACCTGAAGTCAAAAATTTCCCTTACGGCAGACGAGGCGGAGCTGATAGCTGCTTCCATGAATGAAAAACAGCTGAAAAAAGGAGAAGTGCTGCAGGAGCGCGACCGGGTTTCAAAGTATATGTATTTTGTAGCTTCGGGTGCGGTGAGGTCGTTTTTGATGAAAGACCACAATGAAGTGACCTGGAATTTTTATTTCGATAATGCTATTGCCACCGATTTCCAGAGCTATTTGATGGAATCTCCCAGCCCGCTGACTTTTGTAGCAATCGATGATACAACGATTATCAGTATTTCCAAAATGGCTGCCGAAGATTTATATCGTAAAAAAAATACACTGGTAAAAGTAGGTAACCTGCTGGCCGAAAATGCATTTTTGGATATGCGCAAGCGCGTAGAATCGTTTTTGCTGCTTACCCCCGAAGAGCGATATTTATCACTGATGGAAAACAACCGCGAACTGGTGATGCGCTTGCCCAATAAAGATATCGCCACTTACCTTGGCATTACTCCGCAAAGTTTAAGCCGGATGAAACAGCGGGTGTTTAAGAAGAAATAAGAGAACCGGCTGTTCTCTTAATTTGATATCCTATTTATTATCTTAAGTTAATTTTTGAGCTTCGTTTTTCCCTTCGTGTCTTTATTTATTAACCCCGGTTAATCCGTATGCGCGCAGAGCATTGTAGTTTTGAAGTATAAATTCAGAACTATGAAACTCTTGATCAGCACACTTTTTTCCCTGTTTATTTTGACAAATGCCAGTGGAAATAATAAACCCGGTAAACTAAAACTTACGTGGGAAAAGCACGAAAAAGGAATAAAACTGGCTATTTATAAAAAACAGGAAAAGGCAGCTGCCAATCCCTATAAACTGGCTGAGGCGAAGATGAAAGATGAAAAGATATCAGACAGTAAGACAGCAGAAGAGTTGATTGTGGAAAAAAGAGCTGAATTAACAAAGTAAAAATAACCGGTTTTGGACATGCAAAAGAAATTTCCCGCAATAGTTATTTCGCATTAATTAGTGTTCATTCGCGAAATTCGCGGCCGATCTCCCTGCAATAAATCCCGTTGTCCACGCTGCCTGGAAATTAAATCCACCCGTCACCGCATCGATATTTAATACTTCTCCCGCAAAATACACCCCGGGAATAATCCTGCTCTCCATCGTTTCAGGATTCACTTCCGGCAAATCAACTCCACCGCAGGTTACAAATTCCTCCTTAAACGTGTTTTTACCGTTCACTTCAAATTTTCCGTTACATAATTCTTCAGAAAGATGATCCAGTTGTTTGTTGGAAATACTGGCCCATTTCAGGTCGGTAACACCGGCTGCATCACATAATTTTTTCCACAGGCGAACGGGAATTTCAAATGGTGAAGATGTATGAATAATTTTTTTTGCCAATTCATCACGGAGTTGTGACAACCGCGCCCGAATAGATTTTTTTTCTTCCCCCGGCCAGTTTATAAAAATACTGAACTTATATTTTTCATCATAAAATTTTTCCGCTCCGAAAGCTGAAAGTTTGAGAATAGCCGGGCCACTTAAGCCGCGATGGGTAATCAGCAACGGGCCGGCTGTTACTATTTTTCCATCGGAAGTTAAAACCTTTGCCAGGGAAACACTCACTCCGGGAAGTTCTTTTATTCTTTCATCCTTCACATCAAAAGTAAATAACGAAGGAACGGGACGAACAATGGAATGTCCGCAACTTTTTATCGCCTCCCACACCTGCGGGCTGCTTCCCGTAGTGATAATTATTTTATCACATTTATAGGTGGTTTGTTGCGAATGAAGGATAAAGTAATCTTCTTTCTTTTCCATCTTCACAAAACCATCACCTGTAATAATTTTTATGTTGTGTTTTTTTACTTCGTTCAAAAAACAATCAATAATGGTTTGGGATGAATTGGTTACAGGAAACATTCTCCCGTCTTCTTCTTTTTTAATCATTACCCCGCGTTGTTCAAACCATTTAATTGTATCGGTAGTCATAAATTGTTTGAAACATGTTTTCAGAAATTCACTTCCTCGCGGATAGTTTTTCACCAGTTCACTGATATCAAAACAGGCGTGAGTAACATTGCATCTTCCGCCTCCCGAAACTTTTACTTTAGAAAGAAGTTGCTGTGTTTTTTCGAGGATGGTAACTTCATCTGCGGGATGAAAAATTTTGTGATGAATGGCAGAAAAAAAACCGGCCGCTCCTCCGCCAATTACAAAAACAGATCTTTTTACAGGAGTTTTCATTCACATACCGGTTCATACACCCAGCGAAAATCATTATAACGAAAAACACGCATGGTGTCCACCGCCACCACTTTTTCCGTTTCAAAATCATAACGCGTGCCTTTCGTTTTTACTACCAACAGATCATAAAATTTATTTTTCGGGTCGTTGCGAAAAGTAATTTCTGACGACCATTCATGATCCATTTCACTTTCACCTTTATAACTTCCTCCTGTATTCATCGAAAACACTTCCTTCATTTCAAACAACTCGAAAAAATGTTCTTCTTCTGTCACTTCACCTGTAGCCGAATAGGAAAAACTGAGTTGCAAAAGAGGCAGCATCGGGCCGCCACTTACAAATGAATAGGGTTTAAGATAACCCATTTCACCATGAGTGATCACCAGTTTTTTCATGTGCTGAAGATTCCACATTCCTTTATCTGTTTTCCTGAACAGCGCTCCTCCCACGTAAGGTGCGCTGGCATGGTATTCTCCTTTTGCAAACTCATCATACGTTACCAGCAGGCAAAAAGCATAATCGGTTTGTGACTTTTTAAAATAATGTACTTCTTCAAGATTCGTGCTGCATAACGATGTTCCCGCTGCCGAAGAATAGACATCGTCAGCTGAAGGATACCAACCCACAAAACCATTGTTGTAAACAGTGTCGCAGGCAAATAATTTTTCAAGAATAGCGTTGTCTAATTTTTTGAATTCATGATAAACAACATCTTGTCTTTCTGCCATTGCCGGAACTTCATAATAAACGGTGTCAGGAATTTTTTCAGCGTTGTTATTCGTTTCATTTTCCGAGCAGGAAAAAAATAAAACTGCAATCATAACTGCCGGAAAATACCTCATATTTATTTTTTCTTTTTGCACCAGATCATCATTCCTTCTCCGTAATTTCCATTGTAACTTATCTTAAATGGAAGTTCAGTGGTATCGCCTTTTGTTTCCAGTGCTTTTCTCAACCCGGGTTGATAACACCAGTCGAGATCGTTGATGGTTCCTGTATACGTTCCGTATAAATTTATTTCATGCGTACTGTCAGCCAAAATATAGCGATAGGGAACACCGGTATCGTCCTGTAAAAAAGCCTCGCTTCCCAAAACCAGTTTTCGCATCACTGCAAAATTAGCATTAGTCAGTACACACGAAGCCGATTTCATATACGAAACCCTTGGCCCGAAATCATTCACAAACTTTTCGAATTCGGTATGTTTATCCAGGTTTTCATCTGCTGCGTCCAGTTTAAAATAATAAGCTGATTTTTTTGTTAAACGGTCGGGGGAAAGAAAATCAATTTTTATGGCGTAAATCACAGTATCTTTCATTTTATCATTTTTCTCCAGTCGTTTTTCTGTTCCGTCAGCGTTCAGTGAAACATTGTAAACATCCGTAATAAAATGTCCTGTGCGCGCCATCATGTAAAGCATCATGTGCACCATTCCGTTAAGGTGCGCTTTGGTGAAATCTGAACTCATGTGCATAGTAACAAAGTATCCGCGCGAATTAAGATATTTCATCGAACCGCGGATTCCTGAAAGATACTTTTTCACCTGGTCATCATTCATATTCCTGAAATCACACATGCTCCCACGCGGTTCGAGTCCGAGTAAAATATAGTTTTTTGCTTTCGGAAAAAATGCATGTCCAAATAAAAAATCGGGGCCCGACAAAGGATAAAAACAGAGCATGCTGTCGCCTGTTTCTCCTATTTGTTTTTCTGATTTCCATTTGGCAATAGGATCCAGCATAGAACTCACTGTAAATTTCCACGAAGTATCGGTGAACTTTTTGTGTTCGGCATAATACTCTTTGGCCTGTAAACTGTCTAAATAAACAGGAGCGGGCAAACCGGCTATGAAATACGCGGTTTCAGTCAGCAACGTATCATAGGGAAGCGGCTGTTGCTTTTCGGGCTGTTTTGCTTCTGTGCTATCTTTGGGTTGATCTTTTTTATCTCCTTGTTTTTCGCCTCCGCAGGAAACAAAAATCATAAGAACCACCGGCAACAACCACCGGCAAACGGGTGTATACATACATTTTAATTTATGGCCAAATATAGGGAGAATGTATGGTATGATAACCGGCAATAAATAATCCGCTGGTTACGGATAAAAAATTTTACGTTGTGGCCGTAAGGGTCAGTCGCGGCTCTCCCCGGGGATAATTATCCGGTTATAAAAGATAAATTCAACATAAAATACCGGAAATAAAAATTCTTTCTCCCGTTCAAAATCCGCATCTTTGTAAAAAGTTTTTCCTTTATGTCCGACAGCACAAAAATAGATTCACAAAAAGCGCCTGAGCCGGTGGGGTTGTATCCTCATGCGCGCAGGGTAGGAAATCTTTTGTTTTTATCGGGAGTTGGCCCCCGCGAAAAAGGAACGAAAAAAATTCCCGGTGTAGAGCTGGATGAAAAAGGAAATATTGTTTCCTACGACATCGAGGCACAATGCCATAGTGTTTTCCGCAATATCCGCTATATTTTGGAAGATGCCGGCAGCAGCTGGGACCAGATTATTGACGTAACCGTTTTTCTCACCAATATGAAAGACGATTTTCCCAAATACAATAAATTGTGGGCAGAATATTTTAAGGAAAATCCTCCGTGCAGAACAACCATTGAAATCAACTGCCTGCCCACACCTATTGCTATTGAATTAAAAGTAATTGCCACGATAAAATAAGTATGAAAACCAAACGCGCTGTAGAATCTCTTGCGGTTACCACAAAAGTGGTATTACCCAACGACACCAATCAGTTGGGAAATTTGTTCGGAGGGCAGTTGCTGGCCTGGATGGACGAAATTGCTGCCGTATCGGCACACCGTCATTGCAAACGGGTTTGTGTAACCGCTTCCATTACCAATGTAGCGTTTAAAACTCCTGTGAAACTCGCTGATATCGTTACACTCGAGGCAAAAGTTTCCCGCGCATTCACCTCATCCATGGAAGTATGGATAGATGTTTTTCTCGAGGAAAACGCTTCGGGAAAAAGAATAAAATGCAATGAGGCGATTTATTCGTTTGTTGCGGTTGACCAGGGCGGAGTTCCTATTGAAGTTCCGGAAATCATTCCCGAAACAGAAGAGGAAAAAAAACGATTTGACGGAGCACTAAGACGAAGACAGTTAGCCTTGATACTGGCAGGAAAAATGAAACCTGACGATGCTACAGAATTAAAAGCCCTCTTTAACCCATTGCACGATTAAGTCTTCATCGATCTCATTCATGCACTTAAAGTGTTTTTTGGGACATTGCTTATGCCCGATTTTCGAACAGGGGCGGCAGGAAAGATCTTTTACCTCAGCGATTTTATAAAAATTTTCTCTCCCCGGCATATAGGGATACATGCCAAATTGCGGAATGGTGTTCCCCCAAACGGAAATGATTTTTTTACCAAATGCGGCCGCAATATGCATCAGCCCGGTGTCGTGTGTAATAACAAGTTTCGATTGTTTTACCAGCGAAGCCGACTGGTTCAATGAATATTTTCCGCAGGCATTGTACACCTTTTCTCCGCAAGCCGATACGATAATTTGTGCCGTTTCATCATCTTCTTTTCCCCCGAGAAGAAGAACAGGAGTGTCGGTTTTTTTGCAAATAGAAATAATCTTCCCTGCGGGAAGTTTTTTGGTGTTGTATTGGGCACCTATAGCAAAAGCAATAAATTCTTTTTGATGGAGAACAGGAAGGGAATGAATATCGGCTTCTTCTTCCTGCAAAATAAAATAATCCAGTCCCTTAAGATCGTTTTTGACCCCCAGTGACTGAACAGTGTTCATATAACGGTCTACTATATGCTGATCGGGCAACCGGTTTTTTTTGAGGTTCACCATCAGCCATTTTTCGATATTCAGTTTTTTAAATGATGATTTGTTTCCTCCCAGTTTCAGTTTCAGGCGAAAGCTGCGCAGGTTGTGATGAAGATCGATGATGTGTGTGAAATTTTCTTTTTTCAGCGCAGACGAAATTTCATCAATATCTTTTTCCATCAGCCAAAGCCGGTGAATATGGGGATTATGCCGGAGAACAGGTTCAAATTGTTTTTTGGTAATGAAATGAATCTCCGCACCGGGAAGCTGCTGCCTGAGGCAACGGATAACCGGGGTGGTGAGTACAATATCACCAATGGAACTGAAACGGATGATGAGAATTTTCACTTTGTAAAAATAAAAAACCCCCGCTACTGAAACGGGGGTTTTAATGTTCTTATTGCTTTTTATTTAGCTGTCCAGGTATATTCTCCTGATGATGATGAACTGGGAGAAGAAGTGGTTCCATCATATTTAACGATCACTTCTTTATTCTTTAACTGGTAAATGTCATACATAATGGTCGGAGCATCAGATCCGGTATAGGTAACCGACCCACCGGCTGAACTGGTCATACTAAGTGTAGTAAAAACTACCTGTGATTTATTTTTATACTCCCCTACTCCTCCGGTGAAATTCCATGTACCGGTGGTTGTGGTAGTTTCAGCCGGACTTGCATCATTGTCTACATAAACTGAAGTAAACGTTCCGTCTTTTTCTATTGTATGGGTTAATGTCCATTTATCTGTAGTTTGAGGGAAAGGCGAAGGGTAGGTGGTTACTTCCTGGGTGCCATCATAAGTCCACGTGGTGTTTACTCCACTATTCATATCGGTACCATTCCCGGCAGAAACAGTCCATTCACCGGCCAGCCTCGACTTACGGGATTTAAGGGAAATAAAGGGATCGCCTTCTCCTTTTTTACAGGAGGTGAGTGAAAGGCTCATGGTTGTAATTGCTGCAACCGCATAAATGAAAATCTTTTTCATAGATAATAGTGTTTAAATTTTGGTGCCGCAAAAGTAAAATTATTCCCCTTATTTTCCTCTTAACAAGGCTATGATTTCCCTAAAATCATGCAGGAATTCAAAGATTTAACAAAATGGCCCCGGCTTATTAACTTTGCCCCATGTTTACCGATACCCACGCTCACCTGTATGCTGAGGAATTTGATGCCGATCGATCTGAAATGATGGAACGGGCGATGAAAGCCGGTGTTTCGCGCTTTTTTCTGCCCAATATCGATTCGTCAAGTATTGATGTCATGATGAAAATGGCGGCTGATTTTCCGGGGCGATGCTTCCCTATGATGGGGTTACATCCGTGTTCAGTAAAGGAAAATTTCAGGCAAGAGCTGGAAGTGGTAAAACAATGGCTTGATAAAGAAAAATTTTGCGCTGTAGGAGAAATCGGTATTGATTTGTATTGGGATAAAACTTTTTTCGAAGAACAAAAAGAAGCTTTTCGTTTACAGATTCAATGGGCAAAAGAAAAAAAACTTCCCATCGTTATTCACGCACGCCAGTCGATGAATGAAATTTTTGAACTGGTGGATGGATTGAACGATGAAAATCTGAAAGGAATTTTTCACTGTTTTTCGGGCGACTACGTACAGGCGCAAAAGGTTATTTCGTATGGAGGATTTAAGCTGGGTATTGGCGGTGTGGTAACATTCAAAAACGGGGGGATCGATCAATACCTCTCAAAAATTCCCGTTGAATACATTGTGCTCGAAACCGATTCTCCCTATCTCGCCCCGGTGCCGCACAGGGGAAAACGCAATGAAAGCGCATATATTCCTTTAGTGGCCGACAAAGTAGCCTCGCTTTATCAATTAAACATCAGCGAACTGGCCAAAATCACCACCCAAAATGCCAAAGAAATCTTCGGGTTTTGATTTCCTGCTTTTCTAATTTTCTACATTTGACAGCTCAAACTCATCATAACTTTTCCGGATTTCAAAACCTAACTTCTCAAAATAAAAAATGGCTGTATTCCGATCATCCGTATTATTAATTTACACCGGTGGCACTATTGGAATGGCTGAAGACCCTTCAACCGGACAGCTTACTCCTTTTCGTTTCGACCATCTTACCTCGCAGGTGCCCGAACTGAAAAAATTTGGGGTTTCCATCCACGCGGTTTCATTCGAACATCCGCTCGACTCTTCGGATATGAAACCGGAAATATGGGTGAAAATGGCGGAAATGATTGCAGAGAATTATGATGTGTATGATGGCTTTGTCATCCTGCATGGGTCAGATACTATGGCCTATACAGCCTCAGCTCTTAGTTTTATGCTTCAGCATTTGGGCAAACCGGTTATCCTCACCGGATCGCAGTTGCCCATTGGTACCATTCGCACCGATGGAAAAGAAAACCTGATTACAGCTATAGAAATTGCTGCTGCAAAAAATGAAACCGGACAACCCATGGTTCCCGAAGTAGCTATTTATTTTGAGTACCGTTTACTGCGCGGAAACCGCACCACTAAAGTGAGCGCCAACCATTTTAATGCTTTTGCATCGGGCAACTATCCCGAACTGGCCGAGGCAGGAGTTACCATTTCATGGAATCACCAGGATATCCGGCCTTTGCCTGCTGAAAAATTCATCCTGAATAAAAAATTATGTGCTGATATCGCTATCCTGAAAATTTTTCCGGGTATTCCTCCCTTTGTGGTAAAAGCCATTTGTAGCAATCCTTCGCTGAAAGGCCTTATTCTCGAAACTTTTGGTTCGGGAAACGCCACTACCGATACATGGTTTATTGATGAATTACAGGCACTTGTTGGCCGCGGGGTTCCGGTAATCAATGTCACCCAGTGTTACAGCGGATCGGTTCAACAGGGCAAATACAAAACCAGTTCGGCCTTTAATGAAATAGGTGTGATCAGTGGCCATGATATGACTACCGAAGCGGCTGTTACCAAGCTGATGTGCCTGCTCGGAAACAACACAGACCTGTATGAAATCCGGCAGGCTTTCGCATCCTCCTTTTGCGGGGAAGTAACCGTTCCTTCAGCCACTGGCAACGTTTAAAGTTTTTGTAACACCAATATTTTGCTGGTGTGCAAATTTTTTTTGTAATTTGCCCGCTGTTTTTTGTGGTAGTGGTGAATTTCCCAAGGAGAGGTGTCCGAGTGGTTGAAGGAGCACGCCTGGAAAGTGTGTTTACGCCAAAAGCGTAACGAGGGTTCGAATCCCTCTCTCTCCGCTTCGTTTTAGAAGCGGGGGAAGAGAATTTGAGTTTTCTTTCCTTCCTGCCTTTGTTGTTATTGTTCACCA
Organism: Bacteroidota bacterium; assembly: GCA_049322335.1. Lineage (GTDB taxonomy): Bacteria > Bacteroidota > Bacteroidia > Flavobacteriales_D > UBA2798 > JBMORL01. The sequence goes on along the minus strand of JBMORL010000102.1, from coordinate 42,134 downwards.
TTTTCCTAAAAAAAACAACCGGAAACTAAATTTGAAAAACCGTAAACAATAAAAACAACATAAGTAAAGTTTGAACACTAATCAATAAAAACATGAAAAAGCTACTCTCACTACTTACCTTATCAGGAATGCTCTTCTTCGGAGCGAATAACGTTGTTTTGGCACAAGCCGACACTGGTTCTGCTGCAACCGAACAACCTGCCCCTGCAGAACCAGCAAAAGAAGAACCAAAAAAAGATGATGATAAAACCAAAAAAGATGAAGCGGCTGCCGATGTTTCCCTTCATCAAACTATCAAAGAGCAATTCATTGAGGGTGACCCTTTCTGGATGGCTCCCGTATTGGTGTGTTTGATTTTAGGATTGGCTCTTTGTATCGAACGCGTACTATATCTTAACCTGGCCACTACCAATGTTGAGAAACTCGTACAAAAAGTTGAAGCAGCACTTGCTTCAGGTGGTGTAAATGCAGCCAAAGAAGTTTGCCGTAACACCCGCGGGCCGGTAGCTTCCATCTTCTACCAGGCACTCGATCGTTCTTCTGAAGGAGTAGATATGGCAGAAAAAGCTATTGTAAACTACGGAAGCGTTCAAAATAACCTGCTGGAAAAAGGACTTACCTGGATCGCTCTCTTTATCGCTCTTGCTCCCATGCTCGGGTTCCTTGGAACGGTGGTAGGTATGATCCAGGCTTTTGCTGCGATCGAAAAAGCCAAATCACTTGCCCCTGACGTTGTAGCAGCGGGTATGAAAGTGGCTCTTATCACTACCGTTGGAGGTCTTATCGTAGCTATGATCCTTCAGCTGTTTTATAACTATATCCTTTCAAAAATCGACACGCTTGTAAATGATATGGAAAATGGTTCTATTGAAATTATGGACACCATGCTTAAGCACAGGGTTTTTGAAAAATAATAAACAGATTTATTTATTATGAAAGACGCAACAGTACAAACCGTCCTTAAAATCACTTCAGCTCTTGTCAGTATCATAGGACTTGTCCTGTGTATAATCATTGCAGGAGGCAAAGGAGTGGATGCGGCCGGGAATAAAATTCATGCAGAAGCTGAAATAGGCGCTGCACTTACTTTCACCTTCTGGCTGATGATCATTTGTGTGGTCGTGGCTTTCGCCTCAGGCATTCTGATGGTGGCCCTGAATTTTAAAAAATCCATCCCTTTCCTTATTGGAATAGGTGTATTTTTTATCATTTGTATTATCAGTTACTCCATGGCCAGCGATGAAGTGCTCGAAGCGTGGAAATTTAAATCCAGCGCAGCCCTGTTTACTCCTTCCAACGTGAAATGGAGTGATGCCGGAATCATCGCCATGTACTTTTTCGGTGCAGGATCTATTCTGGCTATTTTATTCGGAGAAATTTCAGGTTTAATCAAGCGATTCACAAAATAATATGGCCAGAAGAAAGGTAGAAGAAATCAATGCAGGATCGATGGCCGACATCGCTTTCCTTATCCTGATTTACTTCCTTATGACAACTACCATGGATACCGATGAAGGTATTCCCCAAATGCTTCCCCAAAAAGTTCCGCCTGAAGTTGCTGAAATGTTTAAAGTGGAAATGAAAGAACGCAACGTGTTCGAAATTCTCGTTAACGCAGACGACCAGTTGCTGGTGGAAAACGAATGGGTACAGATCGGAGATCTTAAGGATATGACCAAGGAGTTTCTTGAAAATCCACAAGACAAATCCAATCTCCCGGAGATGGTTACTGTGACGGAGAAAATCGCACAATACAAACTGGACAGCCTTAAAGCTCAGCTGAACAATCTCAAAGGAACCGATTCGGTAGCTAAAGCTATTCCATTTATTGAGGCAGATATTGAAGACTGGAGCAGTAAACTGGAAGCCGTAAAACTGGCCGGGCCGTTTAAAACATTGCCCAAACTTTCTATTATTTCGTTGCGAAATGATAATGGTACATCCTACAAAACCTATATCGCTGTACTCGATCAGCTGCAAGGTGCTATGAACGACTTGCGCAATAAGTGGTCGCAACAGATTTATAAGGAAAATTATACCGACTGGAACCCCAGCATCGAAGCTGATCAGCCAAAACTGAAAGTGATTCGTGCTATTGTGCCATCAAGAATTGCAGAACAGGAACCCAATAACATTCCAACCTACTAGAATATGTCAAAGTTTAAAAAAGACGATGGCGGAAAATCAGCACCGGGAATCTCTACCGCTTCCCTTCCGGATGTGGTGTTCATGGTACTGTTTTTTTTCATGGTTACTACCGTGATGCGCGAAACCAATCTTGAGCTGGATGTAAACCGTCCCGAAGCAGATGCCATCTCCAAACTGGAAAAGAAATCGCTGGTGGATTATATCTATATCGGGAAATCCATCACGCCCGAAAAACACGGAACAGGTGAGCGTATTCAGATTGATGACCAGATCATCAACTCTGCTTCACAGGTGGGGCCGCTGATTGCTGCCAAACAATTAAAAAGAGATGAAACCGAACGGCCTTATATAACTGTTTCCCTGAAAGTAGATGAGAAAACAGAAATGGGAATTGTTACCCGCGTAAAACATGAATTACGCGAAGTAGATGCTTTAAAGATCAGTTATTCTACCGGCAAAAAAACCGTAAAAGTGAACCAGTAAAAGGTTCACTTTTTTTCTTTCTTCCCGCCAGGGGAATTTGTTCCACCGGATTTAAGGAGAAAATCCGTTATCAGTAAAAAAGTTTGCCAATGTATGTTCAGAAAAACTGAACCGGTATGGCTTTACACAAAAACTGATAAATATGAAAACAATGAAAATGAAGGGAGGAAAAAATTCTGCTCCCGCCATCTCCACCGCTTCGCTTCCTGATGTGGTTTTTATGGTGTTGTTCTTTTTTATGGTCACCACCGTAATGCGCGAACACCTGCTTGACATAGAAATAAAAACACCCGATGCGTCCGCTATTACGCAACTCGAAAACAAATCGCTGGTGGAATATATCTATATCGGCAAACCACTTGACGAAAAAAAGTATGGCGACAATTACCGCGTACAGATCAACGGGCAATTGCTGAAAAGCGCAACTGAAGTGAAACCCATGGTAAAAATGCTTGTTGACCAACATCCGCAGGAAGATCAGCCCTATCTTACTTTTTCACTGAAAGTGGATGAAGAAGCTGATATGGGAATTGTTACCCGGGTAAAACATGAATTGCGTGAAGCGGATGCGTTGAAAATAAATTATTCTACGCACAGGAAAAAAGAAAGGTAGGACATAAGCCGAAACAAAAATAACGTGTTGAGACGCCTTAATACAGGTTTTTCATTTCTCTCCCTTTGGTTTTTTTATAAAGAAAGAAAATTAAAGCTCCGCTCAGGATCATACTAACGGTTCTTATTATTACTTCATCTTCTCCGCTGCCCACCGATAAAATATTTTTATCTGCCCGGCCGGAAGCTGAAAGAAAAGTAAAAATGACAGCCAGTGCATTATTTAAAAAATGAAGCGACACGGAATACCAGATATTTCCCGTTCTGTAAAACACATAACCAAGTAAAATTCCCATCAACATCATGGGAATAAAATAGTGCGGTTGAAAATGCATGAATGAAAAAATCAATGCGCTGAATACGATGGAATAACTCATGCTGCGTGAAGAACGAAAAAACATCCGCATCAAAACCGCCCTGAAAAAAAATTCTTCGCTGACTGCCGGCACCAAAGCAAATGCAAAAAGTATAAATAACAATGAAGGGATTCCTGACGCTGTGCTAAGGATATCCGCTTCTTCCAGCTGCTCTGCTGTAGGTGCCCAGTCAGCGGGAGTGAACAGAGAATTTACATACACCAGATAATTGATAAAAGGAATGCTTACCACAGCAATAACTGCCGTGATAAGAAAAAGACCGGTTGCGGGTTTCGTATTGGTGCGAAGAAAATTTTCTTCGGGCCACGACATCAGTTTTGAAAATACCAGTGACGGAACCAGGAAAAAACCGAATCCCACCTGTATAAACTGAAACGTACGGAAAGCATTCAATACGTTTGTGTCGGAGAGATCTTCAAAAGCGCCTTCACGTGAAATATCTATTCCAAAAAACGGGCGAAGTACAAGCATGGCCACCAGGCTGAAAACAAATGCAGAAGCAAGCATAATACCGGACAACGCCAGTAACTGCATGGCAGGATGAGAATCTTTCAGGTATGGCTTTTTAATCATTTTCCTCCCAAAAACCGGTTTATCTACTATTTAATACCTTTGTATTTCGTGGCAAAGATAGAAAATATAGAACTGGGAGAATTTCCCCTTTTGCTGGCGCCCATGGAAGATGTGAGTGATCCGCCTTTTCGCGCGCTTTGCAAAAAACATGGTGCCGACCTGATGTTCACCGAATTCATTTCCTCTGAAGGGTTGATACGTGATGCACTGAAAAGCAAAAAAAAACTCGATATTTTCGAATACGAACGTCCCATTGGCATCCAGATATTTGGCGGAGAAATGGAACCCATGATGAAAGCCGCAGAAATTTGTGAAGCAGCCAATCCCGATATCATCGACATCAATTTCGGCTGCCCGGTAAAAAAAGTAGTGTGCAAAGATGCCGGTGCAGGAATTTTAAAAAACATTCCGAAAATGGTGCGGCTTACCGAAGCGGTAGTGAAAGCAGTGAAAAAACCGGTGACAGTAAAAACACGGCTCGGGTGGGACGATAATTCAAAATATGTGGTGGAAGTAGCCGAACGTTTGCAGGACATCGGAATAAAAGCCATAAGCATTCATGGACGCACACGCTCGCAGATGTATAAAGGTGATGCCGACTGGACTTTAATTGGCGAAGTAAAAAACAACCCGCGGATGAAAATCCCTGTGTTTGGAAATGGTGATGTGGACTCACCGCAAAAAACGCTGGAGATGAAAAACAAATACGGTGTGGATGGTGTGATGATAGGACGGGCAAGTATCGGCTATCCCTGGATCTTTAACGAAATAAAGCACTATATGCTAACGGGAACCGAATTGCCGCAACCCACCATTGCTCAACGCGTGGAAGCTGCAAGCGAGCATTTGCGTATGTCATTGCAATGGAAAGGTCCGCATGAAGGCGTGGTGGAAATGCGCAGACATTACGGGAATTATTTCCGCAACATTCCGCATTTTAAAGATTACCGGATGAAACTGGTGACAGATATGAATTCTGATAACCTGTTTGCGGTGCTGGAGGAGATAAAGGAAAAATTTAATGGGGCACTGGCTTGAGTTTCCCGCTCATTATGGGTAATATTTTCTAAAAAATTTTAGATTAATTCTTAACTACCGCGCTGGCTGCAGCCACAGCAATATCCAAAGCCTGTATCGCAAAATCGTGCGTATACATTTTCTGAATGCCAATTCCTGCTGCCACACTGTTGTTATCAAGCGTAAGTTTACAGGTGTCTCCTTCCAGGCGAATGTCGGTATATTTCCAGGTGGATAACAGGTTTTTCAATTCAGCCGATGACATCAGTTGATGCGCGGCCGATTCGTCAACACCATACAAATCCACTCCCTTTTTCAATTGATCGCCATCTACATTCATTTTGGGATAATCGGGATGTTTTCCTGTAAACAGATCCTGTATCCACTGGCTGGTGTACATGAACATTCCCGGTTTGTCGTAAATGGCAATAGCAGGAAAACGTTCTCCGTTTCTTTTCACCTGGACGTGTATCTGCGGGTAAACTGCATTAGTCCCGTATACGTTAGATTTTCCGGAACTTACCAGCTTGTAGGCCGACATGGCATTGATATTCACCTTGTATTGCAAACTCACATCGTATCCCTTGTAATTTCCAACCAATTTATCATAATCAACACGCAGCCCGGTTTTTTGGGCGAGTTCGGGAAAAAAGTTCTGTGCATCGTTTTGTTTTTTTCTTGTCTTGCGCAAAACAAGGGGAACAATAATAATCGCCATCAGCACTACTACACCGATGCCGATAAAGGGAGCCATTTGTGTCATGTCCATAGTTGTGGTTTTTGGTGAGAGTTAAATATAGAAATAATAGCGAATTCTGCAAATTTTTTGCAACGGATATTCAGTTGCCTGCAGCGAAAAATAATTTTTGTTCTTTTTTGCCTGTAATTTTATTCTATTTGCTGAACCCTTTGCACTATCAGGGTGTATAAAGAGAATATGAAAAAGCTACTGATTATAGGTTGCACCCTTCCCCTGCTTATGCTGGCTTATTGCTCTTCTTCGGTGGGAGAATACAAAGCGGAAAATACCCTGAAAAAAGATTCGTTTGTTCCCGATCCCGGTATTCCCTTTAAAGCCGAAAGCAGGAATGAAATTGTGAAAAGGCTTTCAGAGAAAATAAAAAACAAGACTCCTTTGGTGGTTCATGCTTTTGTTCCGCTGTGCGATAACGAAAACCAGGGTATTGTTCCCGTAAACGCACAACTGGGAGACGGAATGAATTTAAAAACCAATCTATATTGGGGAGCAGGATACGGTGTAAAATCCTATTTCAAACTAAAAACCGACTGGAAGCTTTTACAATCGGTAACGGATCCACATGAAGATGTGCTTGAGCGCGTGGTGTTCAACAAAAAATTCTCCAATGGCGCCCACGTTTATCTTGTTGCCGATGCTTACCGTGGCGATCGCATGGACGAAAGCCTGCATGATTATTTTTTGTCGCTTTCGGGAAGGAAAAAAGAAAAATTGCTGCTGAATACCGGTGTGGAAATTCCATTTTACTCGGATGCCGATATGCTGGTGTTTAACGGCCATGACGGATTAATGGACGACTCGGTTCGCGCCTACACCAGCATCGATACCCTGGCACGGGATGCTGTAATTATTGCCTGTTATTCGCATACCTTTTTTACCATGAATGAACACCTGCCCCAGTGCGGTGGCTATCCGCTGGTGACTACTTCCGGTTTACTCGCCCCCGAAGCTTATGTGCTGGAAGGAGTGATTAATGCCTGGGTAATGATGAAAACAGATAACGAGATTCGCATAGCTGCCGGAGATGCCTATCACGCCAAACATCCTTCCACCACCCAAAAAGGAGCAAGATGGTTGTTTAAAACGGGGTGGTAGATGGGTTAGTGGTCATTAGTCTGTGGGGAAAGAAAAATCTGCCCACGCTGACCAATGACCAACGACTATTAACTATCTTCGCTTTCTCTGAAACCCATTACAAATACTTTGCTTTTCGGTTGCCTGCGGATTTTTTCTGCCGGGTTGTTTTGTTTTATAACGTCATTCGGGTATTCGCAGATTTCGGTGGAAGAGAATTATATGGGATTTTTACCCCCGAAAGATCCTGACGCACCTCAGCGGATGCATCGGTATATGTTCAATATACAACACGTCAACTGGCTGGATGTACCGGCAGGAGTGAAAGCTGAACCCTGGTCATACGGTTTTGATGCGTTTCGTTTTATTGAATTTCCCAATACAAAAAATACTTTTTCGCTGGCTGTTGGTTTCGGTTGGAGCTCGTATCACTTTTATAACAATGCGGCTGTTACTACCACGATTGATATGTCCACAATGAAGGAATTTACCACACTGGTTCCTTTCGATCCTTCCTACGAATACAAACGACACCAGCTGGCGATGCATTATTTTGACGGAGCTTTTCAGTTGCGGTGGAGAACCAATAAAAAAAATATCGTTTACCTCTATCCGGGGTTTAAGTTCGGCTACCTGTTTAACAACCACACCAAAACCATCGACAACGATTCCAAATTTAAAGTGTATGACATGAAAGGAATAGAGCATCTGCGCCTGGGCCCCACCATTCACGCAGGCATCAACCGCTGGTCGCTTACGGGGTTTTATTCTCTTACTCCTTTATTTGAACAGGGAAAAGGAGAACAGATTACTGTTTTTTCTGCAGGGGTTTCGTTTAATCTATTCTGATATTTTTTCCAGTGCCTGCCGGGCAGCCAATTGTTCAGCCTCTTTTTTTGTTTTAGCCATACCTTTTGATTTTACTTCTCCGTCAATGGCCAGATGAATTTCATATTTCATTTCGGTGCCGTTCATTTCTTCCTTCACCAGTAAAAAATCAATTTTCTTTTTTTCACGCTGGCACCAGATGATGATCCTGCTTTTGTAATCCGTATCCTGTTGCCTGATCTGCTCCATGTCAAGATGCGGCCTCACGACTTTTTCAAGAATGATTTTTTGTGCTTTTTCAAACCCGCAGTCAAGATAAATGGCTCCCATCACTGCTTCGAAAGTATTTCCCAATAACGCTTTGGGATTGTTGTCTCCATATTGATTGTACTTTACCCATTCATCCATCTTAAAAATTTCTCCCAGCCGGTTCAGTGTTTCCCTTTTCACCACTTTCGAGCGCATCTGGGTGAGGAACCCTTCGTGTTCATTGGGAAACTTTTTATAGAGGAAATCAGCCATTACAATATCCAGCACTGCATCACCTAAAAATTCCAGGCGTTCGTTGCTTTTTTCAATGGCAGAAGCCGTATCACGGAGCGTGGACTTATGCAGAAACGCCTGTTTGAAAAGAGAAATATTTTTCGGTGAAAGTCCGAATTGCGAACGGATGTATCGGGCTAATTTTTTGTCTTCAGGAGTTTTATAGCGAAATAAGAACAAGCTTATTTGTATTTCTTCACAATAATGGAAGCATTGTGTCCGCCAAAACCAAACGTGTTGCTTAACGCTGCGTTTACTGTACGTTTTTCTGGTTTCCCGAAAGTAAGACGGAAATTGGGATCGATCTCCGGATCATCTGTAAAGTGATTGATGGTGGGCGGCACCAAATCATTTTTCACTGCCAGAATCGTGGCAATGGCTTCAATTGCTCCTGCTGCTCCCAGCAAATGTCCGGTCATGGATTTGGTGGAAGAGATATTGAGTTGGAATGCATGGTCGCCAAAAACTTCTTTTATTCCTTTTAATTCAGCTACATCTCCCAGCGGAGTGGATGTGCCATGTACATTGATATAGTCTATGTCTCCGGGGTTCATTCCGGCATCACTCAACGCTGTTTTCATTACGTTTTTTGCGCCCAGTCCTTCGGGATGTGGTGCGGTCATGTGATGCGCATCGGCAGATAATCCGCCACCCACTACTTCTGCATAAATTTTTGCTCCGCGTTTTAATGCATGACCTAACTCTTCGAGGATAAGCGCACCTGATCCTTCTCCCAATACAAAACCATCGCGGTCTTTGTCAAACGGGCGAGATGCCGTTTCGGGAGAATCGTTCCTCGTAGAGAGTGCCTGCAGGGCATTGAATCCGCCAACGCCCGTTTCGTGTACTGTTGCCTCCGATCCCCCGCTGATGATAATATCCGCTTTCCCGAGACGGATATAGTTAAAAGCATCAATTAAAGCGTTGGTAGAAGAAGCACAGGCAGAAACCGTAGTGAAATTCGGACCACGAAATCCGTATTGAATGGAAATATGTCCCGAAGCAATATCCGCGATCATTTTAGGAATGAAAAAAGGATTGAAGCGCGGGGTTCCGTCACCCTTATAAAATTCGCGGCATTCTTCCTGGAAAGTTTTTAATCCGCCAATGCCCGATCCCCAGATCACACCGGCACGATCCACATCAATGTTCTGCACATCAATACCTGAATCTTTCATGGCCTGAGCAACGGCAACAAGTGCAAACTGCGAAAACTGGTCGAGTTTACGTCCTTCTTTGCGGTCGAAATGGTCTTCTGGATTAAATCCTTTTACCTCACAGGCAAAACGGGTCTTGAACTTTGAAGCATCAAAGCGCGTGATCGGTGCGGCACCGCTCTTTCCGTTGATAAGCGAGTTCCAATACTCATCAACCGAATTTCCGATGGGTGTAAGTGCACCTAAGCCGGTTACTACAACTCGCTTAAGCTCCATAGTGGATGGAAAAAATTACTTCGCGTTATTCTGAATGTAGGCAATAGCATCACCTACTGTTGCGATCTTCTCAGCCTGGTCGTCAGGTATGGCAATGTTGAATTCTTTTTCGAATTCCATAATCAACTCCACTGTATCCAAAGAGTCAGCACCAAGGTCGTTGGTGAAACTTGCACTATCAGTTACTTCAGATTCGTCAACTCCTAATTTGTCAACGATAATGGCAATTACGCGGGATTTGATATCAGACATTGTTTTCTTGTTTTAGTTAGAAATTCAGTCTGCAAAGAAAACGCCTTTAAAAAAAATATCAAAATATTTCTTTAAAAATTAAATGATTGATTAACTGATGTTTACGTAATATTCGCAAAAAAACAACGCTTTTTATTCCCTGCGGCTGGCGGTTTTCACCTCTTCGGTAAGGGAAGTCATGGCCTGTTCCAAATTATTGATTGCCACATATCTGCCCCTTCCCTGGGTAGCTATTTCAATCATATTGGCCGCATCGCGTTCGGTGTTTTTTATGCCTGCCACCGAGGTATGGATGCCTTTTTTGAAATACTTTTTAACCATTGGTACTACATCGGTGGTGTATAAATTAAAAGCTCCGTCTGTAGCCATGATTACCATATTGTTACCTCCGGTGATGAAATGGGCCATCGCCAGCTCATAGGCTTTCTTCATTCCCTCCGCACCGGCTGTCAATCCGTCTCCTTCCAGGTTTTGGATCATATTGATCACTTCTTCTTTACGGTCGCCCGAAACAGGAGGCAGGGCAATACGGGCATGAGTGGAATAAACCACAATAGCAATCCGGTCATTAGCATCCAGCATTTTTGTAAGTTCAATCATCGATGCTTTCAACAGATCCAGTTTTCCTTCGGCCATCATGGAGGAAGAAATGTCGATTAAAAAAACGAGGTTGTTATGTGCGTAAATTTCGTTTTCAGATTGAGTAGTATCTTTTGAAGGTGGAAGGTTAAAGGTGGAAGGTTGGTTGATTTCTTTTATAGAATCCTTGTTTTGGGGAACAGAATTGACAACTGTGTCTTTTTGCGCAGATGAAGGATTGACTGAGAAAACCAGCTCTTCGTACTGTTCGATGGGATCGGGATGGGTTTTTATTTTTGGGGCGAGTTCGATGAGTAATTCGTTGTTGCGGTTGTTGACGAAGGCATCAAATTCGTTGGTATAATATTCGTCTGCAGAAGTCACAAAGTAATAATAACCCAATGGAATTTTTTTGGTGAGCGATCCGCTTTCCGGGGTTTCGAAAACATATTTGGGCAATCCCTTATAAATGATTTTTATCTGTGCATTTTCAATCGGAACACCACTTAATTTATCTATCACTTTTATTTTCAGCGCAAATTCCATTTCGCGCGAAACTTCTTTTACACTGGAAAAATCGGGACAATCTGCCATTAATCCTGTGGCAGGAGCAGACAACACATCTCCGTTTAACGTAAGTATAACGGGTTGATCACTGCTGCTAAGGTGAATTTTTATTTTTTTACTGAATTTTCCTTCAGCAAGCGGATTGTATTTTAACCTGACTGTAACCGAGCTGTCGGGCAAAAGCGTATTGCTGCTTATCCTCGATGAAATATCCTTATCGGCTTCAATTCTCAGGATGTAGGCTTTTTTCCCTGTTTTATTGGTGAAAACAAAATCGGTAAAAAAATCACTTTTCTCTTCCAGTGTCCCGAAATGGTGATACAGGCGGTCAACCGTGATGGTTTGGGAGGAAGCTATTTCCACCAACAAACAAAAAACCACCAGCCAAAAACCTTTCATAAAGGGTTCATACGCAAAATCCGGGCCGGGGGTT
>JBMORL010000102.1:12097-30358 GCA_049322335.1 Bacteroidota bacterium | reverse complement strand
CTCCGTCAGGAGTGGCATCTTGCATTTAAATCACCAAATAATAAATCGTAACTCCAATGGCAGCCAGGTTAAACCCCAGTGTGAGATATACAATACCAATATGCATCCACGTTTTTTTGAAAATCAGCACCAGCGAAAATGCAATAGCTATGATATAAAAAACTAACGTATGACCATAAACAGAATTATCCACTTCAATAATATTATCGGGATATTTTACCGGATGAATATTCATTGCCTGTTTCAAAACCGGGCTTCTGGCTACAACCAGCATGTCATTTTTCATTGCATGGATAATGTATATGTCACCATCAAACCGCAGCTCATTACTTTGATCGGTTTTCACCACAATATATTTATCATTTTCATAAGAATATCCCTGACCCACTTCGTTCATGTTTACATCTGTAACCGTATAGCTGCTGATATGTGTGATTTTTTCTGTCGTTTCGATAGCGGGTAAATGCGAATCAATAATTAAAAAACCTGCTGCTGCAAAAACAAAAAAACAAATCCACCTGGTATATTTGTATACGTTGCTTTCCAGCAATTCGCGTAAATCATTTTCTGCTTTTATCTTTTTTTCCGCCATCTTCTTTTGCATGGCTTCCAAACGATCGTTGTAAGAAACTTTCTTTTTCATCATTCAAAATGATTTAGCCGGCAGCAATAAGCAACTGACCGGAATTTTACTCTTAAAATAATCCACAGCCCGGGCTCTTCAAAACAAAACGTCTTGCATTTGTCTCTCATCTCAAATCTCACTACTCATATCTCACTACTCTTCTTCAACCCATCTGCAATTTTCCTGTCATTCGCCAGGCGTGGAATTTTATTTTGTCCGCCTAATTTCCCCTGCGATTTCATGTAATCGTTAAATGCATCGCGTTTTACTTTGGTGAGGACGAGGTTACGCAATACATTTCCTTTGATAAGATCGTTGTAATAAATATTTTTTTCGCGCATCACCTTTTCCAGCTCTTCACAAAATGCGTTGATGTTTTCGGGTTCTTTCGCAAACTCAACCAACCATTCGTGATAGGGCAGTCCGCCTTCCGGAGGATTAATTTGTGGCGCCAGGTGAAATTCGATCACTTCTCCCCCACACTTTTTTATGGCTTGCTGCATGGCAAATTCCACTTCTTCGGCAATCACGTGTTCGCCAAAAGCAGAGGTATAATGTTTTATTCTTCCGCTGACAATTATTCTGTACGGATCTTTTGAAACAAATTTTATGGTGTCGCCAATGTTGTAACCCCACATTCCGGCATTGGTGTTGAGAATGATTACATAATTTTTTCCGATCTCTGCGTTTTCTAAAGAAATACGTGTTGGATTTTCATTAAAAAATTCTTCAGCGGGAATGAATTCATAAAAAATTCCGCTGTTCACCGTTAACAACATTCCGGGTGCTTCCTGCGAATCCTGGAAAGCAATAAATCCTTCGGAAGCGGGATACAATTCCACGCTGTCGGTTTTTTTTCCAATCAAATTTTCGAATCGTGCGCGATACGGCTCATAATTTACTCCGCCATAAACAAAAAGTGAAAAGTTTTTGAAAATATCTTTTACCTGTTGTTTCCCGCTTTTCTGAATCAGAATTTCAAAATACATCTGCACCCACGAAGGAATTCCGCTGATGAGGCGCATGTCTTCTTTTAATGTTTCATTGGCAATGGCGCGCACTTTGGTTTCCCAGTCGTCAATGCAATTGGTTTCGTAGGAAGGCATCCTGTTTTTCTGCAGATATTTCGGAACATGATGTGCAACAATTCCCGATAATCTTCCGACAGGAATACCGTTTTTAGTCTGCAATTCAGGACTTCCCTGCAAAAAGATCATTTTCCCGTCTACGAATTCCGCCTTTCCGGTTTCTGCTATATAACTCAGCAACGCATATTTAGCCGAATCGATATGATTGGGCATAGAATCTTTGGTAAGCGGAATATATTTTGTTCCCGAAGTGGTTCCCGAAGTTTTGCAGAGATACAACGGCTTTCCCGGCCACAAAACATTTTCTTCACCGCACAAAACTCTTTCCACATAGTCTTTCAGCAATTCATAATCACGAACGGGAATTTGTTTTTTAAAATCGCTGTACGATCTGATATCCGCAAATCCATGATCTTTCCCGAACTGCGTATTTTTTGCTTTTTCCAGCAGCATTTTCATTTGCTGATGCTGGCATTCCACTGCCGTTGCGCTCCATTTGCGGATTTTTTTCTGAATGAGCTTTGCGTATGGTTTGCTGAGTGCTGCTTTAATTCCCATGACGTTAGAGTATCAGGTAATTCTGCGGGTCCACCGGTTTTCCCTTGTGCCACAATTCAAAATGCAGGTGCGGCCCCTGCGATTGTTTTCCGGTATTTCCTACAATAGCCAGCGGATCGCCCGCTTTCACCACATTGCCTGCTGTTTTGAGCAAAACCGAATTATGTTTGTAAATGGAAACTATGTTGCCGCTGTGCTGTACGTGTATCTCCTGTCCCCCGTCAGATGTCCAGTCGGCAAAAATCACCGTTCCGTCCAGTGTAGCTTTCACCATCTCATCATTTCCCGAAGAAATATCAATGCCAAAATGATTGGTTTTGGGATCGAAGGATTGCATCACCGTTCCTTCCAGCGGTGTGAAAAAGAAAACGCCATACATGTTATCGCTGGTCACCACACTGGCGGTATTGGCAAATTGCAATTCATATTTTTCTCCCTGTTCCACTTTATAACGCAAAGCCGAGTCGGCAATGGATTTATGGAAATTCACCTCTTTTGGTTTTTTCACTTCGGCATTTGCCAATGAGTCAGGAATCGTTTCCCCGCTGAGGATTATTTTCAGATCGGCAATATATTGATCGTATTTCTGTAATTCTTTTTCCAGTGAATCGGCTTTACTAACGTTTTCGAGCATGGTGGCGCGTTCGCTCCCGTCAGGATAGCCGGGAATAAACTCCCTTAGCGGTGTGAAGGCAATAACGATAGTGGTAAGAAAAATAAGAAGCAGGGAAATGGATCCCACCCAGATAAACAGGTTCCATGCAGAAAGGCGCAACGAAAATTTTTCGGCAAAGCTGTTCTCGTCCTGGATCACCAGGCGGTATTTGATCTTCAGTTTGCGGATGATTTTTTTCCGCTCTTTTGGGGGCTTTTGCTCCATCGGGGTAACAAATATCGCAAAAAGTCGCTTGTTTCGGGCTGCGGCAGGGCTGGCCTGTACAGAAAACAGGGTAACGGAGAATACAATATATTTGCATCCTTGCAGTTATAGAAATATAGCCTTGAAACAGGGACGAAAACATATTGCCTTTATCCTGCTGGTGGCCATGGCGGCTCATTGGGGATGCTCTACTGAAAAAAACAAGGGCATCAACCGCGGCTATCACAACATGACCTCCCGCTACAATGGTTATTTCAATGCCAATGAGATCATCAGGGAATCGCTGAAAACCTATAGGGATGCTTACAAGGAAGATTATACAAAAATTCTTCCCATCTACGTTTATGCCGATGAAAAAACGGCTTCCACGCTTTATCCGAATATGGATAAAGCCATTTCCAAAACATCGGTGGTAATTGACAAACATTCCATGCCCAATCCCAAAAAATCGGGAAAAAAAGATAAGAAAGAAGAATGGTGCAAATGGATTGACAACAACTGGCTGGTGATGGGACAAGCACATTTTTACAAGCGCGAATTTTCTGCTGCACGGGAGAAATTTGAATATGTGCGCAACACCTATAAAAACCTTGAAACCAAATATGATGCCCGGTTGTGGCTGGCCAAAACATGGCTGGAAGAAGGAAATATGCAGGAGGCAGAAAAAGAGCTGAACAAACTACAGGACGCCAAAGAAGAAGCCGTTGAAGCAAAAGAAGGAAAAAAAACAGCAAAAAAAGAAGAGCCTGAACCAAAGAAAAAACCCACAAACAAGAAAAAATCAAAAAGCAGTAAAAAGAAAAAAAAGACCCCGGTAAAAGAAGAAGAGGAAGAAGTTTTATTTCCTGAATACCTGCATAAAGACCTTGCTGTTTTACAAGCCGATTTCTATATCCGCAACGCGAAATACGAAAAAGCCATTGACAAACTGGAAGAATCCATCAAGCTGGCAAAGAAAAAAAGAGAGAAAGCAAGGCTTACTTTCATTCTTGCACAGGTACATCAGAAAACCGGCAACCTGGCCGTGGCATCAGATACGTATGGAAGAGTGCTGAAACTCAACCCCACTTTTGAGATGGAGTTTTATTCCAAGATCAACCGTGCTTTATTATTCCAGGGAGGCGACAGCAGGGGAATCCGTGCCGAGTTGATGAAACTATTGCGGGATGAAAAAAACAAGGAATTTTTCGACCAGATTTATTATGCCCTGGCAGAACTGGAGTTTAAGGAAGAAGATAAAGATGAAGCGGTAAATTTCCTCAACAAATCCATCGAAGCCAGCATTACCAACGACAGGCAAAAAGGAAAGTCGTACCTGCGCTTGGCCGATCTTCGTTTTGGCGAAAGAAATTATGTTCCTGCAAAAGCCTATTACGACAGCAGCCTGGCCGTATTGCCAAAAGATTACCAGGATTATGTAAAGATCCAGGAAAAAAGTAAAAGCCTTACTGAGCTGGTTACCCACCTCAACACCATTGCTCTTGAGGACAGCCTGATGCGCCTTTCGAAAATGAGTGAGAAAGAACTGGATAAATACCTCGAAAATCTGATCAAAAAAGAACAGGAAGATGCGGAAAGAAAACGACTGGCTGAAGAAGAAAGGCTCGCGCGCATCAAAGAAGCAGAAAGCAAACAAAACAACTCCGACAACAGCTGGTATTTTTATAACCCGCAAACCATGGCTTTTGGAAATTCGCAGTTTAAAAAAATATGGGGCGCACGTAAACTCGAAGACGACTGGAGAAGAAGCAATAAAGAAAGTTTTAATGAAGTAGAAGCAGAAGTTACCGGCAACGATTCGCTGGCCAGCAACGAACAGGCCATGCTGGAAAAGAAAAAGGAAGCGTATAAGAAAAAAATTCCCCACGGGCCGGAACAGGTATCGGCATCTAAAAGAAAAGTACACGATGCTTTATATTTTTCGGGTGTAATTTTCAAAGACCGCCTCAACCAGAAAGACCTGGCCGCAAAACAGTTTAAAGAATTGCTGAAACGTTATGAAGAAGGCGAATATGTTCTTCCATCCAAATTCCAGATGTATTTGCTTACAGATGGAAATTCGGAACAGGAAGTGTATAAAAAAGATATTCTCGAAAATCATGGCGACAGTGAATATGCCGAATTAATCCGCAACCCGAATTACAAACGCGAAGACGAAGCCGCCAAGCTGAATGACGGAAGAAATTATGCACAAGTGTTTGACCTGTATAAGAAAAAAGATTTTGAAAATACGCTTACGGCCTGCCATGATGTAATCACCAATCAGCCGAAAAATCATTACCTGCCGCAATATTATTTTTTGCGCGCTATGAGTTTTGGCGAAATGCGCCAGATGGAAAGTTTTGAAAAAGCGCTGAGTGAATGTGCTGAAAAATTTCCAAAAGATGAAACCGGAAAACAGGCGGCCGAAATTCTTGATTATATCCGCAACAAAAAATCGGTGGAAAATGCCATGTCGGGCGGAACGTATGTTTATGAATCGGAAGCCGAACATTTTTTCATCCTGCTTTTCCCCAATACGATGGGAAGTATTAACGATGCCAAAGCAAAATTTTCGGATTTCAACACCGCTTTTTTTTCTGCCAAAGGGTTAAAAGTGACCAATAATTTTCTTGACACCGACAACCAGCTTATCATCATTAAAAGTTTGGAGAACAAACAAAAAGCCATGGAATATTACCAGGCTTTTCTGAATGAAAATGATAAGATGAAAAACCTGAAATCAGCTGAATACTTTGTGATCACTGCCAAAAATTACGCTTCATTTTTTGTGGAGAAAAAAGTAGCCGATTACAAAAAGTTTTTCCAGGAAAATTATCTGAAGTAAAAAGGTGGAATGTTAAAAGCTGAAGGTTTAAAATCAGGTAAAAATTCAACTACAGGTTTTTTTTTATTCCTTTTTGTTTTATCATTATTTATTTCCTCCTGTTCTGTTTCGGCTGAGGAAAAAAATAGCGCTGTTGAAAAGCCGGCACCGGCAGAAATAAAAACAACCGATTCAACTGTCATTGATACTTTGTCGCTCGGCATTCTTCTCTCCCCGCGTAAAAAATATGCCGACTGGAAAAATGAAGCGCTATCAAAACGAAAGTCGCTTTACGCTGAGTCACAGATCCACCTTACCGATACTGTTCCTCCTCAGGTAAAAGCGGCCGCTTTTCTTGAAGACGCTATTCTCAATAAATTCATTCCCCATTGGTATGGCACTCCCTGGGATTTTAGCGGATACACTGCTATACCCAAAACAGGAGTAGTTGCCTGCGGGTATTTTGTTTCTACTGTTTTATTACATGTTGGTTTTAATGTTGATCGTTATAAACTTGCGCAACAAAATCCTTTCAACGAAGCCTGCAGCATTGCATTGACAGATACCGTTGACATTTATTCCGTTTCATCCCGCGAACTACAGGAAATTTTCAATAAAAATTACACCGAAGGCCTCTATTTTGCCGGTCTCGATTTTCATGTGGGATTTTTATTGTTCCGCAACAAAGAATTGTATTTCATTCATTCCAATTACATTTCATCAGCAGGAGTAATGATAGAAAAAGCCGTTTATTCTGATGCGTTCAACGCCAGCACATCTTACCGCATCGCGCCTCTTTCTACCAATGAAAAACTTATTGAAAAATGGCTGAAGGGAGAAGAGATAAAAGTGAAAACAGGGAAATGAAAGCAGCAGTGGGCAGCGACAGTTGGCGGTTTGGTTAATAGTCATTGGCAGGTGGTAAAATGTAAATTCGTATTTCAATCAAAACTTTATACTCATTTAACAAATACTTCCGTATTTCTCGCCCCGTTTCTTCCCTCTTAATACATCACTTTGCATTTCTCTTCTAAACCACGCCAAGACGCGTGGCAAGCTCAAAACTCATGTATTCGCATTTCACATCAACAATCATGTAATCAACAATCCTCTGATCCGCATTCCACTTCAAATCTCTCATCTCAAAAATCGTTTCGCTCGTACTTCGGCATCTCACCTCATCATTCTTCATTCCCTTCTCTCTAACATCTTTCCCTCTTTCCCCTGCAAATAATAAAAAAGGGGGCCTCTCCTTTACTTTTTCCCCATTCTCCATTCAACCAGTTAACTATTTAACTATATTTGTCCGCAAACCCACCAAAATGTTCAATAGCAAGAGTAATAACACTAATACAAGCACTATGAGCAAACCAATGGACGTAAATTCTCCCGACCGCCTAAACCGTATTGTGGAAGGGACTTCTATCGAAGGAGACATCAAAAGCGACAGCAACATCCGCATTGACGGAAGGCTTAAAGGTACCATCAATACCAAAGGCAGACTGGTAATTGGCCCCAGCGGTTCTATCGAAGGAGAAATCATTTGCGAAAATGCCGATGTAGAAGGCTCATTCGTAGGAAAAATATCGGTCAACCAACTGCTGTCACTCAAAGCCACCGCAAAACTTACCGGTGATATCACGGCCAATAAACTGGCTATTGAGCCGGGCGCTTCTTTCTCGGGAACCTGCAGCATGGGCGGACTCATCAAAGACATGAAAATAGCCGATACCCAAAAGAAAGAGAATGTCCTCCTCTCCGAAAAAACAGCCTGATAACAGTTTCTATAAGTACACTTCGATGAGCTTTAAAATGGCGGCCGTCATTACGGGCGGAGCCTATGGAGGTTATCGCCTCGACCAATGGCTGCAACCCGGTTTTCCTGTTTTCACATTGGTACTTTCACTGGCTTCCGTAGCTTTGGCCATGTATATTGTGATTGTAACCACACGCAACTGATGAATCAAAAATTTGTTCTCACTAACCTTTTACTTGCTGCTTTTTGTATTGCAGCGGTTATTTTTTCCTGGCCAATGATTTCGGAAGAAAAAATCCCGGTTTTTGTATACATCAGTTTTGCCTATTTCCCGGTAACTGCCATTGCCCATCATCTTTTACTTTCCGGGCAGGTGAATAAAGACTCCCGGAAATTCGTGAACGCTTTTATGCTCTCTTCTTTTGTCCGCATTTTCCTGGCTATGATTATTATTGTGATAACGATTATAGTAACCAAAAATCCTGTTAAACCGGTGCTTATTTTTGCTCTTCAGTATTTCCTGTTTTTTATTGTTGATATTTATTTTTTGCTGCAATTGGTAAAATCTCCCCAACCTTCTGGTAAACAGCATTAATCGGCCACATTCTCTGGTTCGTAGAATTGGGGTAAAAAATGACCCTAATTATTTTTGTATTTCCCAATAAACACTACTTTTGCCGCTGAATTAAAAAACCAAGGCCATTTTCTGATGATTCAAACCGCTGCTTTTCAACGATTCGTAAGGGTTTCAGCCATTTTACTGTTTGCCATTTTTGCCCCTTTTTCGGGCGTTTCAGCCAGTTCTGAAGAAGGAAAATTTGATGCGGGAAAAACCATTCTCCATCACGTTCAGGATGCCCACGAAATTCATATTGCCGGTGATTTTGCCATTCCTCTTCCCGTCATCATTATTGATGGGGGAATAAAAGTGTTCTCCTCGGGTTCATTCTACCACAATCCAAAAAAAGCAGATCTCAAAAATTCTCCCGAAGAAGAAACCTATTACGAACATGAAGGATATGTTCTTCTCCACGAAAAAATTTATAAGCTTAACGGCAGCGAACTTGAGTTAGATGAACACGGACATCCTCACAACGCAGAAGCGGTAACCGATATTTCTATTACCAAAAACGTAACTGGTTTGCTGGTTATCGTTATCCTGATGTTCTGGCTCTTCTCAAAAATTGCCAAAGCTTACAAAGCCAACAACAATGGCGCGCCCAGCGGAGCTCAATCGTTTTTCGAGCCGCTTATTATTTTCCTTCGCGATGAAGTAGCAAAGCCTTCCATCGGGCACCACTACGAAAGATTTATGCCTTTCCTGCTTACTTTATTTTTCTTCATTCTCTTCAATAATCTTTTGGGGCTGATTCCCTTTTTAGGCGGAATAAATGTAACCGGAAATATTGCGGTGACACTTGTTCTCGCGCTCATCACTTTTATCATCACTACCATCAATGCCAATAAAAATTACTGGATGCACATTGTGGCGCCTCCCGGAGTTCCTCTCTGGTTATTGCCGATCATGATTCCCATCGAAATCCTCGGTGTGTTTTCCAAACCATTTGTATTGATGCTTCGTCTTTTTGCCAACGTAACAGCGGGACACATTATCATTTTAGCTTTCGTTGGGCTGATCTTTATTTTTAATGATAAATACGGTGCAGCCGGTGGGTTCGGTGTTTCCATTGTATCTACTGCTTTTGCCATTTTTATGAATTGCCTTGAGTTGCTTGTGGCATTTTTACAAGCCTATGTGTTTACCCTTCTTGCTGCTCTGTATTTCGGAGGAGCAACAGAAGAAGCGCATCATTAATTGGGATTGTTTAACCTTAAATAAAAAGTAAAATGAGTCTGTTAAGCGTATTATTAGCCGGTGGAGATGCAGGAATTGCCGCTCTTGGTGCTGGTGTTGCCGCTATCGGTGCCGGAATCGGTATCGGAAAAATTGGTGGTTCTGCACTTGAATCAATGGCCCGTCAACCTGAATTGAAAGGCGACCTGCGTTCAAACATGATCGTTGCCGCTGCTCTTGTTGAAGGAGCCGTGTTCTTCGCTATCGTGGTTTGTCTTCTTGTTGCCCTGGCTTAAAAAAACAAAAACAGTTCCTGCGGTTGGCCGGAACTGTTTTTTTTACTTGAAAAAACGAAACGAAAAAAATAAATTATGGGATTAGTTACACCTTCGCTTGGCTTAGTAGTTTGGACAACGCTCGCATTTTTAATTGTGTTGGTGCTGCTCAAAAAATTTGCATGGAAACCTATTCTTGAATCCATCAAAGAACGCGAGAAGAGCATTGATGATGCCATCAAAACAGCCGAGCGTACAAAAATCGAAATGGCGCAACTAAAAGCTGCCAATGAAGATCTTCTGAAAACTGCACGTGCAGAAAGAGATCAGTTGCTGAAAGAAGCGCGTGACACAAAAGAAGCCCTCATCGCTGAAGCGAAAGGAAATGCAAAAAAAGAAGCCGATCGTATTCTCGCTGCTGCCCGTGAGCAAATTAAAAACGAAAAAATGGCGGCTATCACCGAACTCAAAAACCAGGTGGCTACCCTTTCTATAGATATTGCCGAGAAAATTCTCCGCAACGAATTATCAAAAGACGAGAAACAAAAACAACTCGTTGACGGATTAGTGAACGAAATCAATATGAACTGAACATGAAAGGTGTACGCGTTTCTTCCCGTTATGCAAAATCGCTGCTGAGCTTAGCCATCGAACAAAAATCAGCCGATGCCGCCTATAACGATATGCGCCTTATCGAAGAAGTATGCCAAAGCAACCGCGACTTCGTGCTCCTGCTCAAAAGTCCCGTCATCAAGGCCGACACTAAAATAAAGATCATCGACAAAATATTTTCCGGCAAACTCACCAAGCTTACTTCCTCTTTCATCACCATCATTGCCAATCACCGCAGAGAAAGCTTATTGAATGAAATTGCCGGCAGCTTTGTGATGCAATACAAGAATTATAAAAATATCGCGACTGCCGAGATCATTACCGCTTATAAAATTGATGATACGCTGCGTAAAAAACTCGCTGACCTCATCAGCAAACAGGAAAACCGTGAAGTGGAAATTGTGGAGAAAGTGAACAAAGACCTTATCGGTGGAATTGTAGTGCGCATCAACAACCGTCAATATGATGGCTCGGTGCTGCGCAAAATAAACGATCTGAGAAAAGATTTTTCGAAAAATGCTTACATAGACCAAATTTAGAACCATGGCTGAAATTAAACCGGCAGAAGTATCTGCCATCTTAAGAGAACAACTGGCAGGATTCAAATCCGCTTCCGAACTGGAAGAAGTAGGAACCGTGCTGCAGGTAGGTGACGGAATCGCACGCATCTACGGATTAAATAATGTTCAATCGGGAGAGCTGATTGAGTTTGAAAACGGATTGCGCGGAATCGTTTTGAACCTCGAAGAAGATAACGTAGGTGCCGTATTGATGGGCCCTTCGGGAGAAATTAAAGAAGGTGCTACTGTAAAACGTACAGGTTTGATCGCTTCTCTGAAAGTAGGAGAAGGAATGGTGGGCCGCGTAGTGAA
This sequence comes from Bacteroidota bacterium, assembly GCA_049322335.1. GTDB lineage: Bacteria > Bacteroidota > Bacteroidia > Flavobacteriales_D > UBA2798 > JBMORL01. Next base: position 19,091 of record JBMORL010000102.1, on the reverse strand, counting down.
TACTGCCGGAGAACCTATTGACGGAAAAGGAAACATCACAGGAGAATTATTCGAAATGCCGCTCGAAAGAAAAGCACCCGGAGTAATTTTCCGTCAGCCGGTAACTGAACCATTACAAACCGGAATCAAAGCCATCGATGCCATGATTCCCATTGGCCGCGGGCAACGTGAGTTAATTATCGGTGACCGCCAAACCGGAAAAACAACGGTTGCCATTGATGCCATCATTAACCAAAAAGAATTTTACGACCAGGGCAAACCTGTTTATTGTATTTATGTAGCTATAGGACAAAAAGGTTCTACCGTTGCAGGAATCGTTAAAAAACTCGAAGAAGCGGGAGCAATGGCTTATACTGTAGTGGTAGTTGCCAACGCATCCGATCCTGCTCCCATGCAATTCTACGCCCCGTTTGCAGGTGCTGCCATCGGTGAATATTTCCGTGATACGGGACGTCCTGCTTTGATTATTTATGATGATCTTTCCAAACAAGCCGTTGCTTACCGCGAGGTTTCTCTTCTGTTAAGAAGGCCTCCCGGACGTGAAGCTTATCCCGGTGACGTTTTCTATCTCCACTCACGTTTACTTGAGCGCGCTGCAAAAGTGATTGCTTCTGATGAGATCGCTGCACAAATGAACGACCTCCCTCCTTCCCTGAAAGGAAAAGTAAAAGGTGGCGGATCATTAACCGCTCTTCCCATTATCGAAACACAGGCGGGTGACGTTTCTGCGTATATCCCCACCAACGTTATATCCATTACAGACGGACAGATCTTCCTTGAGTCGAATCTTTTCAACTCGGGTGTTCGTCCCGCTATCAACGTGGGTATTTCCGTATCACGCGTAGGTGGATCGGCACAGATCAAATCCATGAAAAAAGTAGCCGGTACATTAAAACTCGACCAGGCACAATACCGCGAGCTCGAAGCTTTTGCAAAATTCGGTTCTGATCTTGACGCTGCAACAAAAGCTGTACTTGAAAAAGGAAAACGCAACGTGGAAATTCTCAAGCAAAGAGAAAACTCTCCTCTTTCGGTAGAAAAACAAACCGCTATTATCTATTGCGGAACAAGAGGAATTCTTTTAAATGTTCCTGTAAATAAGATGAAAGCTTTCGAAGAAGAATACCTTGCGTTTTTAGATGCCAAACACAGAAATGTTTTGGATGATCTTCGTGCCGGAAAACTTTCAGACGAAATTACCGGTGTGCTGGAAAGCGTGGCAAAAGAACTTTCAGCCAAATACGCACAATAATTTTTTTTCAGGGAAAAAGAAATGGCTAACCTTAAAGAAATACGCGGCAGAATTGTTTCGGTGAACTCCACCAGACAAATTACTTCTGCCATGAAAATGGTGTCGGCAGCAAAGCTGAAAAAAGCGCAGGATGCTGTTTTGCAAATGCGCCCCTATTCAGAAAAACTGCAGGAAATTCTCGGTAACCTTTCTTCTTCACTCGATAGTTCAGAAGGCGTTTATTCATCAGAAAGAGAGATAAAAAACATTCTTATCGTTGCTATTACTTCCAACCGCGGACTTTGTGGCGGATTCAACAACAACATAATAAAAAAAGTAAACTCTATTATTGCTGATAATAAAGACAAAGGCGTTGTTGTTCTTTCCATCGGAAAAAAAGCCAGTGAATTTTACAAACACACTTCTTATAACATCAAGGCTTCCGATTTCCCGAAACATCTGAATGAAGTGTATGACGGATTATCGTTTAATAAAGTAGCTGTGATTGCCGAAAACGTAATGCGCCATTATGTGGATAAAAGTTTTGACAAGGTGATTCTTGTTTATAACAGATTCAAGAACGCGGCTGTGCAGGAAATCATGTCAGAGCAATTTTTACCCATTGTTCCCGCTAAAGAAGTACAAAACAGCAAAACCAACCTCGATTATATTTTCGAGCCTTCGAAAAAAGAAATCGTGGAAGACATTATTCCAAAATCATTAAAAGTGCAATTCTATAAAGCACTGCTGGATTCATTTGCATCAGAACACGGAGCGCGGATGACCGCGATGCACAAAGCAACAGACAACGCTACCGACCTGATCCGCGACCTGAAAATCACTTACAACAAAGCAAGACAGGCTTCTATTACCAACGAGATCCTGGAAATTGTTGCAGGAGCAGAAGCGTTAAAAGGATAATCAAAAAATTCCAAAAAATTATTTTTCCCTTCGCCTCAGGCGGAGGGTTTTTTGTTTTTAGCAGGGGGAAGAAGCATATTCAACCCCGAAGGGGTTGTTATTTTTTTGAGTGTTTTATCCCCCGGGTTGGCCTGCATCCCGGGGTTATTTACGTTCGACCCGCTCCGGGATCGGTTTTGCTTTTTGATGAAATAATTTTTTAGTAATACATTCTGAAATATTGTTCAATATGAATTTTATCAAAATTGCCACGGAATAAAATATGTAAATTTTCCTGACCCCGAAGCGGGTCAAATATTAATAACCCCACGCTGTGCGTGGGGAAAAACGAACAGGTGCTATCACAACCCCAAAGGGGTTGAATATTGCATTTATCCCCCGAAAACTTCGCTGCATGCAAACATAAAATCACCAACCTAAAACCTAAAATGCGTTTTCCCCTTACATTCGTTGGGTGGAATCACAGATAAAACCCCAGCTGCGCACATTCGATGTAACGATGATTGTTACCGGGCTGGTGATCGGCATGGGCATTTTCCGCACACCTCCTGAAGTAGCGGAGAAAGCCGAAATTCCACTTATCTTTTTTCTGGCGTGGATACTTGGCGCGATCATTAGTTTTATTGGAGGACTGACTTTTGCAGAAATCGGTTCGCGCTATCCGGCTGCGGGGGGATTTTATAAAATTTTTTCGCACTGCTATCACCCGGCATTTGCATTTATGGTCAACTGGATAACGGTAATCAGCAATGCCGCTTCTACGGCTGCCGTTGGAATTATGGGAGCGGAATATCTTGCTCCCATAGTGCTGCCTGATACCGATCAGGATGTGGCGGTAAAGATTATTACCATCGTTTCTATTCTTGTTTTGTATGCAGTGAATATGCTGGGAATAAAGACCAGTTCAAAAATACTGAATGTGCTGATGGTGGTAAAACTTTCCCTTTTATTCATTCTTATTTCAGCTATGTTTTTTGTGAAGAAAGAGGGTGCGGGAAAAGAAATTGTTCATGAAACCATGACACTTACCGAAATGGCACAGGCGTTTTTACTGTGTTTTGTTCCGGTTTTTTTTACGTATGGCGGATATCAGCAAACGATGAACTTCGGTGGAGATGTGCAAAATGCCAACAGGAATTTACCGCGCGCTATTTTATTTGGAATGTCTATCGTGTTGTTTGTTTACCTGTCTGTAAATTTTTCCTATTACACCGTTTTGGGATATGATAGTTTACAATCTACAGAAACGATCGCGGCTGATATAACCGGGATGATGTTTGGCACTACTGCATTTCAGTTTGTATCGGTGCTGATGTTTTTTTCGGTACTGGCTTATGCCAATGTTTCCATTATGAGCAATCCGCGCGTATATTATGCCATGGCAGAAGACAAAGTGATGCCCGGAATATTAAAGCGCATAAATGAAAAAACACAAACACAGGAATGGGGATTATCGTTGTTCTGTGCTTTTATACTCGCCACACTTTTTTTTACTTCATCGTTTAAAGAAATTTTGCAGTACGTGATGTTTTTCGACAGCATTAGTTTGATTTCGGCTGCTGCTGCTATTTTTGTTTTGCGTTACCGTGCAAAGAAAAACGGAGAACCGGAAGGAATTTATAAAATGAAAGGGTATCCGTATTTGCCCGCTTTGTATATTTTGGTTTATACTGCGGTAAATTTAAGTGTGCTCATAGAAAAACCTGAAGCGGCATTGTGGGGTGCCGTGTTATTTGTTTCGGGATGGCCTTTGTTTTATGGGATGAGGTATATTATTAAAAAAACTTCTTATCGTGAAAGTAATTTAGTAAATTAGCCGCATGAGAAAAATTTTACTTTTCACTTTTTTGTTGTTCAACTTCCAGGTGTTCTCCCAATCACTTAGTTTTTGGGCTCCTGTTGATGTTTGCGCCAGCACTTACCAGGGCAACCGTCCTCGTATTGCATTGATCAATGAAACCACTCCCGTTATCGCTTTTAGCCGCACGAATCCCGATCCCGCTGCTTTTGTTTCGGTGTGGAATGGAGTGGATTTCGGAACACCCGTGCGATTAACCAATACTGATATGATGGTGATGGCAAGCATTGTTAACGGGCCTGAGATAAAAACACAGGGCAACACGATTATGATCGTTTATGCCGCGCATACCATGACTGACATGTCCAACAATATTTACCTCTCCCGTTCTTTGGATGGAGGAATGACCTGGTCGGATACGATTAACGTAGCTAAATTTCCCGATTCGGTAAATGCCGAATATCCTGATATCACTATTCTCCCCAACGGCAATCCGGTGATCACATTCATGAAAGCCACCAATTCTTACGATACCACACAAATGATGGCTTGTTATTCTACCGATGGCGGAAACACATTTTCAACGCCTCAGAACGTTTCTAACCTCAATCCGGGTATGGCCTGCGAATGTTGCCCGAACTCCCTTGTAAACAACGGAGACACGGTAATACTGGCCTATCGCATCAACGATAGCAACCTGCGTGATTTTTATGGTGTGATTTCCTATGACGGAGGACAAACGTTTACAAATGGATTCAGAATAGACAATTCCGGATGGATCAATCCGGTTTGTCCCACCAACGGAATAGATTTATTAGCTGTGCCGGGAAAAATACTGGCTGCTTTCCCTACAATGGTTAATTCTTATGTTCAGCTTAAAACCGGAGAGGTAAATACTTCCTCTCTTGCGGTTGCCCCCAACTCACTACTCGATCCCGCGCCAGCTACGTGGAACCAATCCTATCCTGCTATTGCCGGCAAGGCAGACACCATTTGCGCAGTATGGCACGACAACCGAAACACAAACCTTGACGCCATTGCTTCTGTTTCTGTTACCGGTATCAATGGTTTTGCCGCTCCACAGGTAATTAATGTGGCCACCAACGGCACACAAAAACAATCCGATGTGGCTTACGGGAAGGGATATTTTCATTTTGTGTTTTATGATTATACCGGCAAAGCCATTTACAGGCTCGGCTCGCTTTTCCCTAATTCTACAGGCGATCTGAGAAATGAAAACCGCATTTCTGTTTTTCCCAATCCCGCGGAAAACGATGTGCTGGTTTCTTCTTCTTCCGTAATAAAAGAAATTCACCTGGTTGACATAACGGGTAAGGAATTGCTTGAGTATACCTGCAACAGCCATAAAGAAAAACTCCCGGTCAATGCACTTGCCCCGGGAGTTTATTTTGTAAAGGTGGTTTTGGAAGAAGGCTCTTCTTCTCTCACCCGTTTTGTAAAGAATTAATTTACCACCAGTTTCACTACCAGTGTTTGAGAACCGTTGATGGCTTTCACAAAATACATTCCGTTTTCCACGGCTTCCATATTCACCGCCACTTTTGATGACGTGATGCTGTTATTCATAACAAGGCGTCCCTCGATATCGCGCACTTCAAAATTTCCGCCAATAAAATTTTCGGAAAAAGTAAGCGTGGCCGTTTCATACGCAGGATTGGGAAAAATGCCGATCCATTGTGTAGGATCTTCTGCATTAACCCCCATGCCGGTAGGACAGGTTTTTTTAATCTTCCCGTTAATGGTATATCCGCCTTCGAGAGAATAGATACATCCCTCGGGGCCGAGCGCCAGGTCAGTAAGGCTGGTAAGGTTTATTGGCATTAATGTGCGCGCAATAACAGTGTCGTTGGCGGGTGAATTACCCAATGTAAAATCAGTAATATCTCCCTGGTCGTTGTCAGCCACCAGCAAATGTCCCTGCAAAGCCGGAATGAGTGCGTGGTCGTATACCATAATTCCTGTCACAGCAGGAAGTGGCGCTCCCCAGTCTTCCAGGGGTAACGTAAAAGAGGGGTTGGTGCAGGGATTAACAGTTGACCCGTACAGGTAAAATCCCTCACAGGTATTCCATCCATAGTTGGCTCCTTTGTGAATCATGTTCACTTCGTCCCAGGTATTCAATCCGTTTTCAGATGCATAAAGTGAATCGTTGATTGTACTGAAAGTAAAATCAAAACTGTTGCGGTGCCCGTATGACCAGATGCGGTCATCATTTCCCGACCCGGGAATTCCGTCATCATAAAAAGGATTATCGGTGGGAATCGTTCCGTCTGCATTTATTCTCAGGTATTTTCCAAAGGGCACGGTAAGGTTTTGAGCAGTGGCTTGTGTAGCGCGGTCACCAATGGTGATATATAATTTTCCGTCAGGGCCGAAGTGAATATTTCCGCCTGTATGGTTTCCTGCCGAGTAGGGATCGGTGATGTTGAGAATAATAACCGGGTTTGATCCTACTCCATTGGTTTCTGTAAATCTTACCACGCGGATTTGTGCGGGCGATAGGTGATTATAGAAAACATACACGTAGTGGTTGTTGTTAAAGTCAGGATCCAGCTCTATGCCCAAAACTCCTCTTTCAAAATAAGTTTCAGTGCTATCGGTAAACGCCCACATGGTGTTTTGAAAAGTACCATTGGCATTATAAACAACAACGGCTCCATCATCTTCGGGAACCCCATTGTATCCTCCTTTAAGTGTAATAAAATAACGGCCATCCGGTGCAATGGCAAACACTGTCGGATAGTCCAGGCCGGTGATAATATTGGTGGTGGTATATTGCGAAAAACCCAGGCAGACATTAAGAGCCAGGAAAGCAGAAAGTACAAGTTTTTTCATACGGTAAATTTTTCCGAAAGGTAGCAAATCCCGCTGACAAGAGGCTTGGAATCCTGTCTTTTTATACCGAAGTGAAATTTATATATGCTCTGTTTTTTTGAAGAATTTTATTCGGCATAATACCAGTATTGGCCTGTTTAATCCGCCAAATGGCGGACGAGCCTTGGACAGGGTTTAATTCCCCGCAG
>JBMORL010000102.1:0-11997 GCA_049322335.1 Bacteroidota bacterium | reverse complement strand
CCCCGCAGCTTGCTGCGGGGACATTTATTAAATCCGTTGGTATTAATCGAGGATTTCTTTGAGTACCGGAAGGGATTTTATTTCTTTTACCCCGGGAAGATGCACCTGGAAATAGGTAATAAAACACTCTGCCATTTGTTTTTTTTGTTCACGGCTGAGGGGTGTTTTCTCTTTTCCGAACAAAAGGGAATGAAAAAGAAGGGAGTCTTCTTTATTAAACGTCAGCTGGTTTCCCATGGGTGAATGGATAAATCGGGCTGCTGCCACATCAAAACAGCTATGTGCCGCAGAAAAATTGTTGAGGGGTTGAATTCCCATTTGCACACAAAGCTCTGCCAGGAAAAAAAGGTGCTTCTCCCCTGCCCTTTCTTCTTCATCAAAATCCATCAGCCATCGCTGAATAAAATCAAACAGTTCTTCGATAACATAACCCGGTTCGCGCAGCGCCTGAAGCAAAAGCTCATTGAGAAAAAGTATAACTGTATTTTTGGAATAGCTGCTGCCAATGGTTTGAAAACGGTAATGCGGTTTAAGCTCTTTTACTGTGTGCAGATCGGTAGCGGGCTTTTTAAAACTTTCAATTTCCAGAAGGGAAAGTGGCTGAAGAATACCGGTGGTTTTTTGTTTCCGGGATTTACGGTACATAAATGATTGCAGACCTTCTCCGCGGGTAAATACTTTAAGCACCACCGAATGATCGGAATAAGGAATGATCTGGAGAAGAATGCCGAGGTGTTTGAACTGCATGCGGATGGATGAGGCCGCTGCTAATTTACAAATAGAATTTTGGCTACCGATTTGCTTTTCCCCGATTCACTATTGCACATCACGGTATATATTCCTGTTTTCACTTTTTCTCCTTTCAGGTTTTTTCCGTCCCATATCGCCTGTCCTCCTTCGCTTTTGGTAATGAACACGATATTTCCTGCTATGTCGGTAATCTTCACATCAGAATCTCTTGAAATTCCCTTGATGGCAATTACTCCTTCATATCCCGGCCTAACGGGATTGGGAAATGCATAAACATCTGTATAGGGATTTTCTTCGATAGTAGCTGTTCCCCTGAAGGAAACGATGCCTTTCATGGTAGCAAAAAACACTTCTCCCGTCTCATGGTCAATCCGGACATCGGTTACCTGGTTCGACAGCAAGGGGCTGTTTTCGGCTGTGAAATGATAAAGTTGTTCTGTTCCATCCTCCGACATCAGGTAAACCCCTGATCCGTCTGTACCTATCCATTTGCGATTGGCACCGTCAATAGCAATGGCGGATATTACTTCCGTTTCGAGAAGGATCTGTATGTTGCCGTCCTGCTCTATGAGAATCTGCTGCGCGTCAAAATTGCCTGTTCCAAAAACATTTTCGGGAGTATAAACCACTGCAATACCCGCCCCGGTTCCGATCCATATTTCCCCGTCAAGGTCTTCGGCCACGGTTAATACGTCTGCGCTGGGAAGGCCTCCCGCCCCGGCAGCTGTGGTATACATGAAATACTGGTCGTCTGTTAAATCACTCAATGTTCCTTTATCGTCAAATACCGCAAGCCCGCCACTTTGGCTGCTGGAGGGTATTGCAATCCATTTTAAGCCACTTTCCCTGCCCACAACCAGTTCACGGTAGTTTCGGCCCCTGACCGAAGGCCCAAGGTCAAATGACTGCCATCCCCCGCTTTTCTTTTTCACCGAAAGGGGTTCGTCAACAAATGAATTGGCTACCCACAGGTTTCCTTCTTTATCAAAACTGAGTTCAGAGATTCCCACATAATCTGCCCATTGCGACCATTCCTGAAGTGAGCTGTTGTTTTCATCATACATGGCAACCATACGCCCGTCATTTATTTCAAGAAGGCCTTTAAACGACATGGTCCCCAGAAAAACATGGTCATTATCTTCCGGATCAATTGCAACAGCAAGAAGATCGAAAATAGAATCCGCTACATCAAATCCGTTTTTATCTATATCATCCACAAAGGTGATCCATTCATCTTTTTCATTTTTACCTGATGCCATGTCAGCATAGAAATAATTATTCCATGCTGAACCATATACCAAACCGTGCGCTACCCACAGCTGTCGTCCTGAAATATCCATACGATAGGATCCGGCTGAGCGGGGGCCGTCAAAACGAAATAGCTGGTTGTTCCAGGTGTTTACTGTTAACACCATTCCTTCGTTTTTATCCGCCAGCCAAAAAATATTTCCTGTTCCCATTGCAACATCAGCGGGGAAAGGATCTCCATTTACGTAATCAAATATATTTTCGAGTAATGTGAAAGCGGTATCATATACCGTAACACCATAGTTGTGTACAAAAGCAATTCTGCCCGCATCAACGTCTATTGCATTGATATCGAATGAATTAGTTGCGGAAAAGTTAGCCCAGGATGTGCCGTTGAAATAATAGACCGAATCGCTGTCGAATACGGGATTATCCCACGAAACAAATACCTCGTTATTAAAAGTGGCAATATGACTGAACGGGCCGTTTACCACAGGCGTGTTAAGACCCGTTTCCTTTGTCCAGGAAGTATAATTGGAAAGAAAAGGGTTGGTAGAATTTCCTGAATAAATTCCATCATCGGTGGCGGCATAAAGCATATTCCCGTTAAGGGTAATTCCATTCACCCTGATGTAAGATCCTCCCGGGCCGATGATGTAGGTATCCTTTACTTCTTTGCGTGCAAGGTCGATTTTTACAATACCAAAACCGGTGCATACATATGCAAACCCGGCAGAGCAATACACCGAATAAATAGACTTATCTGCTACAATATTGCTTCGTTTTATATCTCCGAGATTGTAGGTGGAATTATCAGTAGGGTAGAGGAGATCTACGTTACCATCTTCATAGCCGATGACAACCGTAGCCGTAGAAGCATCATAGGAAAGGTCGTTGATGCCCGTGGTGGTAAGCCCGTTTACTTTTGAAATTTTTCCCATGGAATTATCCTCCAGGTCAAGATAAAAGATCGCGTTTTCGGTGGCCGTATAAATAATATTTCCTGTATTGGTGATAGCAATGCCTGACTTATAAGGGAGGTGATCGCGCCACTGGCCAATGGGTTGAATCTGGGCTTCAGAAGCCAACCAGCACAAAAACAATATAAGGGTTCCGGCAAGGCGCATAAAAGGGGGTTTACCTGATAACGAAAATAGTCAGGATTTCTTATACGAAAGGCGAAAATAAGAGGGAAAAATCAGGCTTTTTTAAACACGTACACCTGGCTGGAGTATCCATATTTTCTTGCTTTCAGATTAGACCGAAGCCCATTCAGAAAGCCCTTCAAAATATTTCCGCCTTTGTGTTTTTCGCTTAGCATGCTGACATAATAAGCATCGAATTTTTGGGGAATGATGCCGGTGAGTTTGAAGCCGTGTTGCTCAAAAAGGCGGGTAATGACCGGTTGGGTAAAATGCCAAAGGTGACGGGGCACATCATAGCCGGCCCAGGATTCTTTATACAGCCGGGCGTCAAAACCATTACAATTGGGCACAGCAATAAAAAGGGAGCCCGCTGGAGTCAGCCACCGGTGGAGGTAAGAAATGTCTTTATTGAGCTCCGGAAGGTGCTCCAGGACATGCCAGAGTGTGATGGCATCGTATGTTTTTTCAAGAGAGTAGAATTCTGGCTTATCCAACACATGGATACCGTTTTTTTCAACGGCAAACTTTCTTGCACCGGGATCAGGTTCAATACCCGTAACAGAGAAACCGGCTGTTTTAGCTGCCCCGGAAAAGTGCCCGGTACCGCAACCCACATCCAGAAGCTCACGGCCTTCAACACGCTTTTTCAGCCATTTTACTTTCTGGCGAAGGGTAATTTTTCTTATTTTCAGGTAAAGCCAATTGATCAATCCTTTACCTGAAGAGGTATGAGAAACGTATGCTTCGGCTTTGTAATAATCCCCCAGTTTTTCGGGGTTGGGGATGGGGTTAGTAAACCGAAAGGAACAATTTCTGCACTCAACGATAGTGAAGTTTTCCTTAGAAACGGTATGATCCCGGCAGGTTAAAAAGGGGGAGAAGTCGCCCGAACTGCAGATGGGGCATTCAGAAATAAGGTGCATAATGTTTCACGTGGAACATGGTTAACGGCCCAAATATATCATCAAAACGGAGATATCGGAAGGAGAAATTCCACTTATCCGTGAAGCCTGGCCAATTGTACGTGGCCGGATCTTAGTAAGCTTTTCACGCGCTTCGATGGAAAGGGAGGCGAACTTTCCATAATCGATATCATCATGCAGGGCGACATTTTCAAGGCGAGCCATTTTGAGCGCCATCTCTTCTTCCTTTTCGATATAGCCTTCGTATTTCATTTGTATCTCGGCCTGCTCGGCTATTTCTTTTCGGTCTGGGCCTATTTCATCGAGCAGCTGGTCAAGTGCATTACCCGGCCGTAGAAAATCGTTTAAGAACAATTTAGGGCGGCTAAGCACGGTGAACATTTTCATTTTTTGCCGGATGGGTTCAGAGCCTTTGGCTTCGAGTGTGGGATTTATCTCTACCGGATCAGCGCTTTCTTTTTTGAAAAAGGAAACTACTTTTTGGGTTTGTTCTTTCTTTTTTTCCACCTTGTTCAAACGGTCTTTTGAAGCCAGTCCGAGCTGATGTGATCGTTCGGTTAATCTCAGGTCTGCGTTGTCTTGCCTGAGCAAAATTCTGAATTCGGCACGCGAAGTAAACATGCGATAGGGTTCTTCTGTGCCTTTTGTGATCAGGTCGTCAATAAGTACACCAATGTAGGCTTCGCTTCGCTGGAGCACGAAAGGTTCTTTTCCGTTTATTTTTAAATGTGCATTTATTCCGGCCATCAACCCCTGGCAGGCAGCTTCTTCATAGCCGGTGGTGCCGTTTATCTGTCCAGCAAAATAGAGGTTCTCTACCAGTTTTGTTTCGAGAGTATGCTGCAGTTGGGTAGGGGGGAAGTAGTCGTATTCAATAGCATATCCCGGCCTGAACATTTTGGCATTTTCGAATCCGGGTATTTTTCGCAAGGCTGCTTGCTGTACATCTTCGGGAAGGCTGGTAGAAAATCCGTTTACATAAATTTCAATAGTGTTCCAGCCTTCAGGTTCTACAAAAATCTGGTGGCGCTCCCGGTCGGCAAAACGGTTGATTTTATCTTCAATAGAAGGGCAGTATCGCGGACCTGTGCTTTTGATGGCTCCGTTGAACATAGGCGAGCGGTCGAAACCTGTGCGCAGGATGTCGTGCACCTCATCGTTGGTATAAGTGATATAACAGCTTTTCTGTATTTGAAGCGGAGAAGTCTCGTGACTGAAAGAAAACTTTCCGGGGTTTTCGTCTCCGGGCTGTTCGGTCATTTTTGAATAATCGAGTGAACGGCCATCGATACGGGGAGGAGTTCCGGTTTTCATTCGTCCGGATTCGAACCCCAAATTCACCAGGTCTTCGGTAATTCCGAATGCGGCTTTTTCACCCATCCTGCCTCCTCCCATTTGTTTTTCGCCTACATGAATGAGTCCGTTTAAAAAAGTACCGTTGGTGAGAACAACAGCCCTGGCGTATATATCGAATCCAAGACCGGTTTTTATTCCTTTAATTTTTCCACTTTCTACAATCAATCCGCTTACCATGTCCTGCCAGAAATCCACATTAGGTGTTTTTTCAAGAGCCAGCCGCCATTCTTCAGAGAATCTCATCCGGTCGCATTGGGCACGGGGGCTCCACATAGCGGGTCCCTTGGAAAGGTTGAGCATTTTAAACTGGATGGCAGATTTATCTGTAACGATTCCCGAATACCCTCCCATGGCATCTACTTCACGAACGATTTGTCCTTTTGCAATTCCGCCCATAGCGGGGTTGCAGGACATTTGTCCGATAGTGCCCATGTTCATAGTCACCAGCAGGACTTTCGATCCCATGTTTGCGGCAGCTGCAGCGGCTTCGCATCCGGCATGTCCTGCGCCTACTACTATGATGTCGTATTCTTTCAACATATATGTTCCACGTGAAACCACATGAACCAGAAATCCCTGGGGAATTACGGTTCATGGATTAATAAATCCATGACTAAAAGGGGCGCAAATTTAGGTAATAATCTTCCTTTTTTGTCATTTGCTTTTTGTGGGCTGGGGATTTGTCTTTGTAGCCACATAAATGGAGCACGCCATGAATAATTACGCGGTGCAATTCATCCGAAAATTTCAGTTTTAATTTTTCTGCGTTCTCTTTTACCCGGTCGATACTGATGAGTAAATCTCCGCTAACTGATTGATTTTCAGTATTTTGAAAGGTAATAATATCTGTTAAGTAGTTATGATTCAGATATTTGCGATTCGTTTCCAGCAAATAGTTATCGGAGCAGAAAACGATGGCCAGTTCACCTGGTTTTTGTTTTTCTTTTTTAATAGCTGAGACTATCCACTTTTTTATAGCGGATTTATTTTTTAAAGTGAAGCCGGGGATGAGGGAGACGAAATTTATCTCGGTGGTTGACACAAACAGGAGGTCAGTTGGCGATGAGGTTAAACTTCAGTTCCACGCGTTTTCCGTTATTGGAAAAACTTACTTCATCGGCCAGGTTTCTCATAAGGAAAACGCCACGGCCATTTGGTTTTTCGATATTAACAGGATCGGTGGGGTCGGGGAGGTTATCGAAGTCGAAACCTTCGCCTTCATCTTCTACGATAAAAAGGAGTTTTTTTTCTTTGTTTTCACATTTCAGATGTATCGCTTTTGAGGGATCCTGTTTATTGCCGTGCATAATGGCATTATTGACAGCTTCCGTCAATGCAATGAGAATATTGCCGTAATGATCTTCATTGACCTGCAACTGTTCGCAAACTTTATCAATGAGTTTTTCTACTAAGGCAAGATTTTCGATGCGGGATGGAAAATGAATTTCCTGAATGGCAGTCTTGTAAGCCTTCTCCATAAGCATTTTACTTTTCAATCGTATTAAAGTATTCGTTCACCCTGTTTTTGTAATAAGGTGTTAAGGCCGGGGGAATGGTGCGCAACAATTCCACTTCCTTTTCTTTTTTCCTTTTATACTCCAAATATTGAAAAGAGTTACTTAATTCTTCATTTTTTGACTCGTTCGACTTTCTTTTCTCATCCTGTTCGCGTTCGCGCAGGGCTTTTTCCGATTCCAGGAGCCGGGTGAGGATTTCCTGCTGGCGCATGAGGGTTTGCTGGGTGATATTTTTATTGACTATATCCTCCTGGTTCTTTTCCATTTGTTCGGCAATTTTTTTCAATCCGTTTCCGCTGCCGGTTCCGTCTTCGTTGAGTTTATTGCTCATCTCCATCATTTTTTTGCGGATGGCTTCCTGTTTGGCGGCCATTTCTGCCAGTTCTTTACTCATTTCCCCGCCCATGCCCGGGTTACCGTTTTTCCCGGGATTTTTGTTGCCCGGATTTTTCCCCTGTTGTTCTATTTCTTTTTTCAGTTTCTCCAGTGATTTACTCAATTCTTCCTGCATTTTTTTCATGCTCTGTACATCATTTCCGTTGGGATTGGGTTTGGACCCGGGTTTTTGATTTTTTCCCGGTTTGTTGCAGGATCCTGAGCCGGGTTTTCCCTGGTTCATTTGTTGCTGCATTTGCTGAAGGGCCTGATCGAGCAGGAGGGCAAGATTATTTAATGAGGTCATTACATACTGCTGGTTGGCTGTAGCGCTGGAGGTTTTTCTTTCACCGATATTAGCCAGTGCCTGCTGCATATTGGAATTCACCTGGGCGATTTCTTTGTTTACGATAGACTGGATGGCCATTTGCCGCTGGCTGAGTGCCATCAAAGAATCTTCTATCACCTTCGCGATATCTTTTAGTTTGCGCTGTTCCTGTCCGAGTTTTACATACTTCTGGTCTTTCGAGTTGGTTTTTCCCAGCGTTTTCAAAAGGTCTTCCTGGTCGAATGAAAGTTTGATGATGTTTTCCAGCAACTGACGGATAGCGTCCATATCTTCTTCGTTCTGCTGCGCCTGCATGGATTGCATCATGCTCTCCATTTGTTCTTTCATTTTCTTCATTTCTTCGGCCGACTTTTTCTGCGACTCGGAAGCTTTTTTGTTTTTATTCTCGGAAAGTTCCTGCGAGCTTTTTTTCATTTCACTTTCAATACTTTCTTCCTGCGGAGCAAAATCTTCGAGTGGTTTTTTGTTTTTTAATTCTTCGTTGAGTTTTTCCAGCTCGTCCATATCTTTTCTCACCTCATCAAATTCCTTATTAAGTTCTTCCTGTTTTTTTTCCAGTTCGCTGTTGGGTTCTTTTTTGTCTTTTGTTTGTTCTGAAAGTTCGTTTTGTTTTTTAGAAAGCTCATCCAGTTTTTGGGCGATTTCGTTGGCTTTTTGTTCAAACTCCATTTGTTTAAACAACTCCAGCGAACGGTCGAGCTCCTTTTCCAGTTCTTTATTGGATAGATCCAGTTTCTCCATTTTTTCCTGCACCTTATCTTTATTGAGTTGCTCGAGGAGTTTTTGCAGTTCTTCGTACATTTTTTTCATCTCGGGCGTCATGAGCTTTTCGAACATTTCCTCCAGCATGCGTTGTTTTTCGAGAAGTTCTTCGTTCATTTCCGAGAATTCGGTTTTTTGCAGGTTATTGAGTTCGTTTTGCTGTTTGATGTTATCCAGTTTCTGCTGAAGGTTCATTTGCCGTTCCAGGAGGTTTTCGATTTTTGCTTTTTCCTGCCAGTCGAGGTTCTTTTTGTTGAGCATGTCTTCTTTCAGTTGCTGCATATCGCGGTTAAGCTTCTGGGCTTCCTTTAATGCCGCCTCCATATCGTTTTTTATCTGATCGTTATTTTTTTCTGTATTGTCAGAAATTTCCTGCAGGGTAGGTGCTTTAAAAATTTTTGTTACCGATTTGGTGGATTTTGCCCCGTGAACACCATCGTTGTCATACACCACAAAATAATATTCAATTTCATCACCGGGGTTTACGTTATAGGAAGAAAGATCCCAGTAATAAATAAACTGATCGATGTTGCCCGAACGGTTCACGGGCAGATCGATATTCTGTTCGTGGTTAACCAGTGATGAATCCTCTGCGGAGAGAAATTTGTAATGAAAAGTGAGTTTGGTAAACCCGTAATCATCACTGATTTCTCCTGTGAAAAAACGTTTTTTCAGCGAAGTGGAATCGCGTTGTTCTTCAACAGAAATATCGGGATACTGATCGGGAATAACGGTGAGGTAATAGGCCAGGGAATCTTTATTGGTATAATATTTATTTTTTGTCCGTATAGCATAAGGCCCGGTTTTAAAAAGGGCGGAGCTGAATGTAAACTTATCGGGAGCCGATGGTTTAAGCACCAGTTGGGTATCAGCAAATGAAATAATCAGTTCATCCGTATTTTTGGTAGAGATAATCCATTTGGCTTTTGTGCCCTCGGGAACAGTGATGTCGCCATTGTTGATGAATGTTTTGGGTAACATACCGGTGTAGCGCGGATAATCGAGTTGTACTTCGAAATTGATAAGAGCGGGGTTAGGCAGCACTTTTAGCGTATATTCTTTGGAATAAAAACCATCGGCCGAAAAACGGAACGTAATGTCTTTCTGAAGATTTTTGAAGGTGTAGTGGTATTTTATTTTTGAATCTTTTTCCAGTTTATAAGTAGTAGAGCCGGTTTCGATATACACTTCACCGGGAACGGTTTCTCCTTTCACTTCCATTTCCAGTTTAAAATCGCCCTGCTGAACGGCTTCGAGTTTTTCATTCAGAATAACAAATTCAAACGGGGCTTTGGGTTCAAATTCCGTATCATGGTTCACCAGGCGGGCGGTTCCGTCACTCAACCAACCGGGAGCAGCAAAAAGAATAATGGCAATAACCGAAAGCGGAACGATAACGAATTTGAGGTATTTTTTGTTTTTGCGGAGATCAATGGCGTTGGTAAAGGGAACAGGTTTCAACTCCACTACTTTCTGGTTAATGCTGGCCTGCAGTAATTCTACCTGCGAGGGAGAAACTTCTGCCAGTTTTTTTAGCTGAAGCGTGTTCACCACTTTATCTTTTACTTCGGGAAAATGATCTCCTACAATGGTAGCGGCCTGTTCGTGTGAAATAACTTTCCCCAGCCTGAAAAATCTGACCATCGGGTTAATAATCCAAAACAGCAGTGCAGAAGCTGAAATAATAATCAACGAATAAAATAAAAACGACCGGGTGGTTGCGCTGTAATCAAAAAAATGATCGGTAACGATGATAAAAACATACGTGAGCAAAATAGCTGAAAAGGAGAGAATGGTTCCCCTGAGCAACTGATTTTTGTAATACTTCCGGATGAAGGCATCCAGTTTTTCTATCAATATCGAGTAATTATCTGCCATGAAATGCTGTACCCTGTTTCCGTTGAATCGTTCAATAATTCACTTTTATTTCACTATAACGCCAAAGGGTAAAATTATTACGGATAAAGTTACGTTTTGTTGGGCGAAAACCTAAATTTTTGAGGGATTTTAACTTTTGGGGATAAGATAGCATTCAAGTAATATCTTTGCGCCTGTTAATATCCCACAAAATGAGTGAAAGAAGAGTTAGAGTGCGATTTGCTCCCAGTCCCACCGGCCCGCTGCATATGGGCGGAGTGCGTACCGCATTATACAACTACCTGTTTGCCAAAAAACAGGGAGGAGATTTTATTCTGCGCATTGAAGATACCGACCAAACCCGTTTTGTTGCCGGTGCCGAGCAATACATTATTGAAGCATTAAAGTGGTGCGGTATCGAACCCGGTGAAGGAGTTGGGTTTGGTGATGGCCCGCATGCTCCCTATCGCCAGAGCGAGCGGAAAGAAAAAGGTGTTTACAAACAATATGCGGAACAACTGGTAAAAAGCGGATATGCTTATTATGCCTTTGATACTTCAGAAGAGCTGGAAGAGATGCGCAAAAAACTGGAGGCGGCCAAAGCAACGAATGCCTCTTATAATGCTATCACCCGTCAAAATATGAAAAATTCACTGACACTTTCGGAAGATGAGGTGAATAAAAGAATTACATCGGGAGAAAGTTATGTGATCAGGATAAAAATGCCGCGTAATGAAGAAGTGAAGCTGAAAGATATCATTCGCGGATGGGTGGTGGTAAATACGGCTCAGCTGGATGACAAAGTATTATTTAAATCAGACGGCATGCCCACTTATCATTTGGCAAACGTGGTGGATGATTACCTGATGCAGATTACACATGTAATACGTGGTGAGGAATGGTTGCCCTCCGCACCTTTACACGTTTTGTTGTATCGCTATCTTGGATTTGAAAACGTAATGCCTGAATTTGCGCATCTGCCATTATTATTAAAACCCGATGGAAACGGAAAACTCAGTAAGCGCGATGGCGACCGTTTGGGATTTCCTGTTTTTCCCCTGGAGTGGAAAGACCCGGCAACGGGAGAAATTTCTTCGGGTTATCGTGAGAAAGGATATTTTCCGGATGCATTTATTAATATGCTGGCGCTTTTGGGATGGCACAGCAGCGGTAACCAGGAAATTTTTTCGCTGGAAGAATTGTGCGAACAGTTTTCGTTGGATCGTGTAAGCAAAGCCGGTGCAAAATTCGATCCGGAAAAAACAAAGTGGTTTAACCAGCAATATCTCCGCAAACGCACACCGGAACAACTGGCAGAAATGTGGGAAGCGGAACTGAAACAAAAAAATATTTCAGCCGATAAAAAATATATTGCCGAAGCTTGTCGTTTGTTGCAGGAAAAAGCACCTTTTGTAAATGAATTCTGGGCGCTGGGAAGTTTCTTTTTTGAAGAACCAACAATGTATGATGCCGAAGTTTTAAAAAAACGCCTGAATGAAAAAACAAAAACTTTCATAGCAGAAACGGCCAAAGCGTTTTCTTTGCTGGATACATTCGATAAAACCACCACCGAAAATTGTTTTAAATCGGTTTGTGAAAAGATGGAAATAAAAACAGGAGAAGTAATGCAACTGTTTCGTGTTGCGCTAAGCGGAATAGCAGGCGGACCCGCTTTATTTGAAATGGCTGAATTGCTGGGGAAAGAAAAAGTAGTG
>JBMORL010000101.1:0-7517 GCA_049322335.1 Bacteroidota bacterium | reverse complement strand
ATGAGCTGGCCACCATTGTGGATACTTCAGACGAATGGATAAAAACCCGCACCGGCATTTCTGAACGAAGAATTCTGAAAGGCGAAATGAAAGGCTGCTCCGAGATCGGGGTAGCTGCCATCAATCAAATCCTTGAAAAAAGAGGAATATCTGCTGAAGAAATTGATATGGTTATTTGCGGAACCATTACAGGAGATTATGTTTTTCCTTCTACCGCCAATGTAATTTGTGATAAAATCGGTGCCAAAAACGCCTGGGGCTTCGACCTTTCGGCTGCCTGTTCAGGATTTTTATACGGACTTTCCACCGGTGCGCAGTTCATTGAAACCGGCCGGTATAAAAAAGTAATAGTAATCGGTGCCGATAAAATGTCGGCCATTCTGAATTACGAAGACCGCACCACTTGTGTGATTTTTGGTGACGGGGGAGGAGCAGTGTTGCTGGAACCTAACGATGAGGGCACTGGTGTTTTGGATTTTGTATTGCGCAGTGATGGCGCAGGAAGAAATTACCTTTACCAGCCTGCCGGTGGATCTATACTTCCACCCAGCCACGAAACCATTGATAAGCACATGCACTTTGTTCACCAGGAAGGAAAAGCAGTATACAAATTTGCCGTAACCAATATGGCGGATGTTTCTGCTGAGATTATGCAACGCAACAACCTCTCTTCTGACGATATTGCGTGGCTTGTTCCGCACCAGGCCAACCTTAGAATTATTGATGCCACTGCCGAACGCATGGGCCTTGATAAATCCAAAGTAATGATCAATATCGAAAAATTCGGCAACACTACGGCAGGCACCATACCGTTATTGCTGTGGGAGTGGGAAAAGAAACTTAAAAAAGGAGATAATCTTGTTCTTTCTGCCTTTGGCGGGGGATTTACATGGGGCGCCATTTACGTTAAATGGGCCTACGATCCGAAATAAAATACCAACAAATAAATCAAGTAAATTATGAACCTTAACGAGATCCAGGACTTAATCAAATTCGTAGCCAAGTCGGGCGTGTCGGAAGTGGAAATTGAAAAAGATGATTTTAAAATTGTCATCAAAGCTGCTAAACCAGCTGCCACAGGAACCGTTATCCAGGCCGCACCCGTTGTTGCCGCTCCGGTGGTTCAACCCGTTGCTCCTGTTGTGCAGCAGCAGGCAGTATCCGCAACTCCCGAAACCCCTAAAACCAACACACCGGCTGCTGATGATTCAAAATATGTAACCATCAAATCTCCCATGATCGGAACGTTTTACCGTTCATCGGGCCCCGACAAACCATCTTTTGTTAACGTGGGTGACACGATCAAAAAAGGAGATAAAATATGCATTATCGAAGCCATGAAACTTTTCAATGAAATTGAAGCCGAAGTGTCGGGAAAAATTGTAAAAGTGCTGGTGGATGATGCCAAGCCGGTGGAATACGACCAGCCGTTATTCCTGGTGGAACCTGCATAAAACTTTTTTAGCTTATAGCCGCATTCCGTTATGCGGTTTCATGTTTTAATCAAACCCAAAAAGTATGGCGGCCATTTTTAAAAAAACAAGCAAAAAGCCGAAAGACAGCGATATAAAGATGTTCAACAAAATTCTCATTGCCAACCGCGGTGAAATAGCGTTGCGCATCATCCGTACCTGTAAGGAAATGGGAATAAAAACCGTTGCGGTGTATTCTACTGCTGATAAAGAAAGCCTTCACGTGCGTTTTGCTGATGAAGCGGTATGTATAGGCCCCGCACCCAGCAGGGAATCTTATCTCAATATGTCGCGCATTATTGCAGCAGCCGAAATTACCAATGCCGATGCCATTCACCCGGGATATGGATTTCTTTCTGAGAATTCAAAATTTTCAAAGGTTTGTGCCGAAAATAAAATAAAATTCATTGGTGCTACTCCCGATCAGATTGATGCTATGGGTGACAAAGCCAATGCGAAAGACACAATGAAAAAAGCAGGTGTTCCGGTTATTCCCGGTTCAGATGGCCTGCTCGAAAATCTTGAATCAGCTAAAAAGATTGCAAAAAATATAAAGTATCCCGTTATCCTGAAAGCTACAGCCGGTGGTGGAGGAAAAGGAATGCGCGTAGTGTGGAAAGAAGAAGACCTGGAAAATGCATGGGATTCTGCACGCCAGGAAGCCGGTGCCGCTTTTGCCAATGACGGTGTGTATATGGAAAAATATATTGAAGAACCACGACACATCGAAATACAGGTGGCGGGCGACCAATACGGAATGGCCTGTCATCTTTCCGAACGCGATTGTTCTATTCAGCGAAGACACCAAAAGCTGGTGGAAGAAACTCCTTCTCCATTTATGACCAAAGAACTTCGTAAAAAAATGGGAGATGCTGCTATTAAAGCAGTAAAAGCCATTAAATACGAAGGAGTAGGTACCGTTGAGTTCCTGGTAGACAAGCACAGGAATTTTTATTTCATGGAAATGAACACGCGTATCCAGGTAGAACATACCATTACCGAAGAAGTGATTGATTACGACCTGGTG
Source organism: Bacteroidota bacterium (assembly GCA_049322335.1). Taxonomy (GTDB): domain Bacteria; phylum Bacteroidota; class Bacteroidia; order Flavobacteriales_D; family UBA2798; genus JBMORL01. The sequence goes on along the minus strand of JBMORL010000101.1, from coordinate 5,018 downwards.
AAAGAACAAATTAAGATCGCTGCCGGAGTTCCTATTTCGGGAAAAAATTACGAACCACATCTCCACGCTATCCAATGCCGTATCAATGCCGAAGATCCGTTTAAAAATTTTGCTCCCAGCCCCGGAAGAATCACCAATTATCACTCACCGGGCGGACATGGTATTCGCATCGATACACACGCATATGCGGGATACGTTATACCACCCAATTATGATTCCATGGTGGGAAAACTAATTACGGTAGCCCGTACACGTGAAGAAGCGATTACCAAAATGCAGCGTGCGCTGGATGAATACATCATTGAAGGAGTGAAAACCACCATACCCTTTCACCAGGCACTGATGAAAGATGAAAATTTCCGTAAGGGAAATTTTACCACCAAGTTTATCGAAGATTTTTGGAAATAAGTCAAAAAAAAGATATAAAAAACCTTCAAGGTTTTTTTTATATCTTTTTTTAAAAACCAAAAATTCCCATCCAGTTGGTTCCAAACAAAAGGTCGGTACACCATACGGTGAAAAAAACAGCTTGAGCAACAAAAAGCAATGCCCATACGATAGCGGGAATAAAAGTCATTTGCCTGAGGTTTCGCGCATCACCGGCACTGGAAGGTTCTTCGGCAGAAAGGTAAAGCAATACAAGAGTTGACCACAGCGATTCCACCAGGTGAAGGGCACAAATGAGAAAAAGAAAATAATATGTCACCATTTCATTTTTAAGGTAATAACAGCCCGCGCATATCAGCAGAAAAGTAATAAGCCAGAAAATACCATATTTATTTCTCACCCATAATAAAAGATTTAATGCTGCTGTTCCGGCCAGTGTATACAACAACCAGTCGCTATGGCCGTGTGTCAATAGCCAAAACATTCCGAAAGCCGATGCAGATGAGCCAACATAACCGGCAAGATTGATAAAAAATGTGCTGATCCAGTATTTCGATTTGAACACACAGGCGCCCGAGGTATCGGAAAAAAGATCTACCCGAACCACCGATCCGCTGGTAAGCAATGCCATCACTGCATGAGCATTTTCATGAAAAAGCGTATTCACCACCCTGAAATATTTTCCCACATGCGGAATACGCAAAATAATAAGCGCAAGGGCAAACAATCCAATGTATTGATATTCTGCAGGGGCGAAAGGGTGCATGTACAAGGATAAAAAATAATAATGTAAATTTTTATCGGTTGAAAAAAAATGATGAACACCCGGCTTTTGAAATCATGAAAATGGTATTATTGTATATGCCGGGAAACGTATTGAAAAAGTTTAAAATACCGGGAATGCTTGTACTGCTGTCGCTGGTACAAATGTTTTTTGCTTTTGTCAACGGTTATCCTGTTGTATATTCCGACACCTCAACATATATCGAAAGCGGTTTTACATTTGAAACACCTTTTGACCGGCCGGTCACTTATGGTTTGTTTTTATGGATCGCCAGTTTTAACGGTGTTTCCCTTTGGCTGGTTATATTTTTTCAGTCGATGGTTCTTTCGTGGCTGATCCTTCTTTATTTTAAAAAATTTGTCGACAGGGAAAACTATTTCAGCCTGTCTTTTTTTGCCCTTTTGGCAGTAAGTCTCTTTTCATGTCTTTCGTGGACATCTTCACAACTTATGCCGGATGTTTTTACTTCCGTATTGTTATTTGCAACGGTATTGCTGGTATTGTCTGAAACAACTGTAAAAGAAAAAATTATTTTAAACATCATTATTTTGTTTTCCTGTGCTATGCATTTTTCGCATGTAATGTTTCTTTTTTTTCTGTTATGCTCAATCGCATCAATAAAAATTTTTTCTAAAAAGCAACAGGTGATTAAAGCCTCATGGAGCATAATAGTCACAGTATTTTTAATGGCGGTTATCAGTACAATTACTATGGGATCGGCTTTTTCCAAATCAAGGCATGTGTTTTTGATGGGTGCAATGACAGAGCATGGAATTACCAAAGAATACCTGGATGAATTTTGCCCGGAAAAAAACTACCGTCTTTGTACATACAAAGATTCTCTTCCTGAAAAAGCGTGGGAATTTATTTGGAAAAAAAACAGTCCGTTGTACGTATATGGCGGATGGAGTGACTCAAAAGAGGAGTTTAATGAGATTATTACAGCTACATTAACCCGGCCAAAATACCTGTGGCTCCATTTAAAGGCTTCTTGTACGGCAACTTTACAGCAACTGATAATGTTTCGAATGGGAGATGGAAACGGAGCATTTCTTAAAGAGACAGAATTGTATACGAGGGTGGAAAAATATTTTCCGCAGGAAATTATCAGTTACCGGGAGTCGAAACAAAACCGAAACGAGTTGTCTTTTCTTCCGGTTTTTAATTTTATAAATATTTTTCTTGTTGGTGTTTCATGTTTGATCATCCTCCTTCTTCTATTGATCAAAAAAGAATTAAGAAAAACTTTTCACCCTCTTTTATTACTCTTCATGGTGGGTATTACACTTAATGCATGGGTATGCGGAACATTTGCCAACGCCATTGATCGCCTGGGATCAAAAATGATGTGGATTATTCCCTTCATGGCTTTTACAGCAGTGTACCTGATAATTTTTAAAAAAGGAAAAATGCCGGAAATTCAATAAAGCAAAATGTCAAAACCCCAGTTTCTCCCTCACCAGCTTCAATTTTTTTTGCGCAACAATTCTCGCTTTTTCTTCACCCACCGAAAGAGCTTTTTCCAGTTCCCCGGTGTGTTGCATGTAATGGTGATATTTTTCGCGCTGGATTTTGTATTTGTCCAGCAATACCTGCAGCAATTCATTTTTGGCATGTCCGTAACCAAAATTTCCGGCCAGGTATTTTTTGCGCAACTCTTCCGTTTGTTCCTGTGAAGCCACCAGTTTATACAAGGCAAATACATTACATGTATCAGGATTTTTCGGTTCTTCCATGGGGGTGCTGTCGGTTACAATGCCCATCACCTGTTTTTTCAGTTCTTTTTCGGGAAGAAAAATATCGATAAAGTTGTTGTATGATTTACTCATTTTCTGCCCGTCTGTTCCGGGAACGATCATCACCCTTTCATCAGTTTTTACTTCGGGCACCACAAAAGTTTCTCCCATTTTATTGTTGAATGCAGTGGCAATGTCGCGTGTCATTTCAAGGTGTTGCACCTGGTCTTTTCCTACGGGAACAAAATGTGCATCATACAATAAAATATCAGCGGCCATCAACACGGGATAATCAAACAATCCTGCATTCACATCGCTCAGCCGGTCGCTTTTATCTTTGAACGAATGTGCGTTGGCGAGCATGGGATAAGGCGTGAAACAATTCAGATACCAGGTAAGCTCACATACTTCAGCCACTTTGCTCTGGCGGTAAAAAACAGTACGACTCACATCCAGTCCAAAAGCCAGCCATGCAGCAGCAACAGAATAGGTGTTTTCCATTCTTTCTGAGGCTTCTTTGAGTGAAGTGAGCGTGTGCAGGTCGGCAATAAAAAGAAAAGAATCATTTTTAGGATCATTGCTCATCTCAATGGCCGGAAGAATGGCCCCGAGAATGTTTCCCAGGTGCGGTGTACGTGAACTTTGTATGCCGGTGAGAATGCGCGCCACGTTATATCATTTTTAAAAAAGAAATTTCTTTGGCAGTTAGAAAACGATATCTTCCTCTTGGCAGATCTTTTTTTGTTAATCCGGCAAACATCACCCGGTCGAGTTTTATTACTTTATAGCCGAGATGTTCAAACATCCTGCGGACAATTCGGTTTCTTCCCGAGTGGATCTCCACGCCAATATCACGTTTATTCGAGTTATCGCCCACAAATTGTACATCATCCACTTTCACAAAACCATCTTCCAGTTCAAATCCATCACGCAGTTTGGCCAGGTCCTCTTTCGAAACATTCTGATCGGTCATCACATGATATACTTTTTTAATGTTGTAGGAAGGGTGTGTAAGTTTTTTGGTTAGCTCGCCATCATTGGTAAACAAAAGTAAACCGGTAGTATTCCGGTCGAGCCTTCCCACGGGATAAATTCTTTCCTTACAGGCTCCCGCCACCAGGTCCATCACTGTTCTGCGGTTTTGCGGATCGTCAACAGTGGTAATAAAATCTTTGGGTTTGTTCAGCAACAGGTAAACATTCTCTTCGCGTTTCAGCGCTTGCCCGCCATACGTTACTTTGTCGGTATAGTGTATTTTGGTGCCGAGTTCGGTTACTGTTTTTCCGTTTACCGTTACTACGCCACTGGCAATTAACTGGTCGGCTTCCCTTCGGGAGCAGGCACCTGTATTGGCAATGTATTTATTGAGGCGAATAAGCTCTTCACCACCATCATTTTGTTTTTTATCAAAACGCTTCTTGTTTTTCCATTTTTGTTCCTTGTGGTGATAGTCTTTTTTTACTGATTCGGCTCTTTTTTTATCATTCCTGTATTCTTTAAAATCAAATTGCTCATCACTTTGGTAATCGCGTTCGATAGCCGGTTTTTTAAAACTGCTTTTTTCTTTTTTGTAGAAAGGTTTTTTCTCTTCCCCGGATGATTCGTCTTTTTTGAAGAAAGAAGGAGTTTTTTTATCCGCCCTTTTTTTAAACCCGTCATCAGCTTTCCCTCCACGCGTATCATCCCCGCTGTTAAATTTCTTTTTGTATCCGCGGTCGTCCCCGTCTTTTTTGTGATACGGTTTTTTGTAACCTGATCCCGAAGAATCCTTATCACGGTCGAATTTCTTTTTATATCCGCGGTCGTCCCCGTCTTTTTTGTGATATGGTTTTTTGTAACCCGATCCGGAAGAATCCTTATCACGGTCGAATTTCTTTTTGTATCCGCGGTCGTCACCGTCTTTTTTATGATACGGTTTTTTGTAACCTGATCCGGAAGAATCCTTATCACGATCGAATTTCTTTTTATATCCGCGGTCGTCCCCGTCTTTTTTGTGATACGGTTTTTTGTAACCTGATCCGGAAGAATCGTTATCACGGTCGAATTTCTTTTTATATCCGCGGTCGTCCCCGTCTTTTTTGTGATACGGTTTTTTGTAACCTGATCCGGAA
>JBMORL010000100.1:0-70874 GCA_049322335.1 Bacteroidota bacterium | reverse complement strand
TGTCCTGCAAACGGATCGTCATAACTCAGGGTGGAGTTAAAATTATAATTCAGCTGAGTGGGATCATCTATTCTGAATTTCAGCAAAACGCCTTTTGAATCATAGGGAAAAACATCACCCAGTTCGATGACGAGGGTGGAATTATTTTGCTGAACGGTATAACTTCCATAGGATTTAAGCAGTGAAATTCCTTTTGGTAAATCCACGGTCATTCGTGCATTCATGGCCTGGATATTCATCAGTTCGTTAAATTCCTGCTGGAGGATATTTTCTACTTTTCCGGCTGAGTCGATGAAATAATAATTCCCGTTTCCGCTTTCTGCCAGTGAAGTCATGAGGTCTTCGTTGAATTCGCGGCCCACGCCAAAAGAGGAGAGCGAAATATTATACTGAATTCGTTTTTCCTCTGCTATTTTAGCCAGCAAAACCGGGTTGGTGATTCCTGCATTGGCCATTCCGTCTGAGAGCAGGATGAGTTTATTGATAGCTTTGTGATCGTAGTGGGGAATGAGTTCTCCGTATCCTTTCACCAGTCCGCCTTCTATGTTGGTGCCGCCATCTGCAAACAGCGCGTTGATCTTATCTGAAAGCGTATCGTGGCGGTAAACGTTCACCGTTTTAATGAGCACTTCCGACTGATTATTGTAACTGATAACAGAAAGTTTGTCGAATTTATTCAGCTGGCGGATGATGGAGTGACAGGCCAGTTTTACGAATTTAATATTATCGCCTTTCATGGAACCGCTGCGGTCGATGACCAATGAAACGTTGATGGGAGTACGTTTCTCATCGGTTTTTTCCTGTTCACCGGCATTCATTTCAAGGTACAGGTAAAATTCCGCTGGCCCTGCCTGTGGTGTGGAAGGAGGCATGAAATAAAGATTGCTGATGGTAGAAGAGAAGTGTATGGTTTTTTCCGCGCTTCCCGTGGAAAAGGGTTGTTCTGCATACCGGTTCACCGGCATGGGAATTTTAAAAAACAGCGAGCCGCAAACAAAAGCAGCTGTAAAGGCTTTCCATGGGAGCATAGGCGTTGGGTTTTAGTGGTTATTTGTATTCTCTGCGCTGATCTGCGAAATCTGCGGGAAACCGGCATTTGGATTTTTCTCCCGCAGATTGCGCTGATTTTCGCAGAAATACAATTCTGAAGGTAAGAAAAAGGAACAATCCCTTTTGTTAACAGACGTTAAAGAGCAGTGCAGTGCCGTTGGCGGGTTATTATCCGTTGGGGTGGGCTGAGGATTTGCGGGGTGGGGAGGAATTGAGTAATTTAGAGTTAAGAAAACGGGGTTTTTGTGGCAGTTGCAAACAAGTCAAAGGTAATTGGATTTGGAATGGAAGAGTTGAAAATAGAAGGATATACAATTCAAGAATTGAATGACCTCATTGGAACAACGGATTTTGAGGAATTGATTTTCTCAAACAGACCTGTTGTATTCAATGCCGGAAGTGCTCAAATATTAGGTCAATTTCACAAAATAGGTAACGAGTTGCATATTGACCTTGCTCATGTTGAAGGTGGGGGTGAAGGAGTTTTGGTGTCTATTAATTCATTAACTAAAAAGTACGCCATTAAGAAAGGGTTTGAAGTAATCAATTGGTATGTAAATGCAACTAATTGCGCTAAACCAAATCTAAAGCTTCAAAGAATACTTAAACTCAAACATTACGAAGTGAGAACATTTGAGAATAAGGGGGCGGTTTTCTATAAAAAAGAATTTGTGAAAAATAAAACTACCCCCAGCAAAGAATAAAGTACATTTAAGCGCGCTTTATTCAAAACACTATTAAAACCAACAGATATCCCATGCCAACTAAAAAAACTAAATTAAAAGTATGATTAATAACAACACATCAACCATACCTTAATCAATAAACAATGAACAACACAACAATTGATAATTTAAGGGAGGCAATAAAACATTCTCCCGATAATGTTCCGTTGAGGCTTTTATTGGCTGAAACATTACTTAACTTAAACCGGTTGGAAGAAGCAGAAACGGAGTTTTCAGCAGTTTTGAAACTTTCAAACGATAACAAGGCAAAATCCGGGCTTGCTAATGTTTTTTACAGAAAGGGAAATTATTCAGCATGTAACGTCATACTGGAAGAAATAATTGATAACGGAAATGCAGACATACATGTTTTTATACTCTATGCCAAAAGCCTGTTAAAAGAAAATTTAACCGCAAAAGCCATTGAAGCATACAAAAAAGCATTGGCTATCGACCCGAAATATTTTGACGAAGAGCTGGACAACCAATTGCGGGTGAAAGGTGCCGGTGAAGAAGAAGAAACGGATGAAGAGTACGATAGCCGGTTTTTACAAAAACCTGACATCAATTTTAACGATGTAGGTGGAATGGAAAATGTAAAAAAGGAAATTGATTTAAAAATTATCAGGCCGCTGCTTCATCCCGAACTTTACAAAGCCTATGGTAAAAAGGCAGGAGGCGGAATTTTGTTATATGGTCCTCCCGGTTGCGGCAAAACCTTTATCGCAAAAGCCACAGCAGGACAGGTAAATGCAAAATTTCTGAGCGTGAGCCTTAATGATATTTTAGATATGTGGGTTGGTAACAGCGAGAAAAATCTGCATCAGTTCTTCGAATTGGCAAGGCAAAATACGCCCTGTGTTTTATTTATTGATGAAATTGACGCATTAGGGGCCAGCAGAAGCGATATGAAACAATCCAGCGGAAGGCATCTGATCAATCAATTCCTCCAGGAACTTGACGGAATAAGTAGTACTAATGAAGGAGTATTAATTATTGGTGCCACCAACACACCCTGGAACCTGGATCCCGCTTTCAGGCGGCCCGGAAGATTTGACAGAATAATTTTTATTCCTCCACCGGATGCGGAATCAAGAGAATCTATTCTGCGCCTGAAACTGAAAAACAAACCAACAGGAATAATTGATTTTTTAAGCATAGCCAGGAAAATTGAAAATTATTCAGGCGCTGATATTGATGCGATCATTGACATTGCTATCGAACAGAAACTGGAAACTTCTTTCGAAGACGGAATTCCAAAGCCGCTCGAAACCACCGACCTGATTAATGCCGGTAAAAAACATAAAGCCAGCACACAGGAATGGTTTGCCACAGCAAAGAATTTTGCTATGTTCGCCAACGATTCAGGATTGTATGATGATATCTTAAATTACCTCAAAATAAAAAAATAATATGACGGAAGACATCAGGCTGTCTAAAGCTGAAATTTTAATTGAGCAAAAAAAATATGCTGAAGCAGAAAAAATTCTAAAAAACCTGCTTTCTGCTGACCCTAATAACATTCATTTTTTGTCATTATTGGCCGAAGTGAATCTGCAACAAAACCAATTGGATGTTGCAAACAGGATAATTGATAATGCAATCGGCCTGGCACCCGATTATCCGCACTTATTTTATATGAAATCCCGAATAGCTATCGAGGGAGATAATATAAATGAGGCAGAAAAAAACATTCAACAGGCTATAAAATTAAATCCTTATTACGCTGAATATTTCGCATTACTTTCCAATATTCAACTGGCACGTAAGCAATTTGATGAGGCGTTGGAAACCGCAAACCGTGCTTTGGAAATCGATGCAGAAAACCTGCTGGCATTAAACATAAGAAGCACGGCATTAAATAAACTTAACAGGAGCGAAGAATCTTTTCAAACCATTGAAGGTGCGCTAAGAGAAGATCCGAACAATGCTTTTACACATGCCAATTACGGTTGGGGACTTTTGGAAAAGGGTCAGCATAAAAAAGCACTGGAGCATTTTAAAGAGGCATTAAAAAATGATCCTAACCTGGATTATGCCCAATCGGGAATGCTTCAGGCCATAAAAGCATCAAACCCTGTTTACCGCGTTTTTCTGAAGTATTCTTTTTGGATGGGAAACCTGACTTCAAAATATCAATGGGCGGTTATTGTTGGTTTCTATTTCGGAATGCGGGGATTGAATACACTGGCACGGAATAACGAAGAACTTCAACCTTATCTTACTCCTTTAATCATCGCACTTGCTTTGATTGCATTTTCAACCTGGGTAATTGTTCCGATCAGTAATTTGTTTTTACGATTCAACAAATACGGACAATTACTTCTCGATAAAAAAGAAAAAATGAGCTCAAACTTTGTTGCGCTCGGTTTGACAACTTTTTTTACCGGGTTAATTCTATATTTCGCTTTAACTGATGAAAGATTTTTAACCATTGCTGTTTTCGGCTTTTCCATGATGTTGCCTTTCAGCGTCATGTTTTCACCTTCAAAGTATCCGAACTCTTTGCTCATTTACTCGATAGTTATGACAATTGCGGGTATTTCAGCAATCGCAATAACTTTCAACACCGGAAAAATGTTCAATAGCATGACCGGTGTTTTTGTGTTGGGATTTGTGGTATTTCAATGGGTAGCAAATTATTTGTTGATTAAAGAGAGTAACTATGAGTGAAGTTGACAGGGGTTTTGGTCTCAGATTGTTTTCAACCCCTCAATAGTTTTCCCCGGATCCGCAGAATTAAAAACATAACTTCCCGCCACAAGAACATTGGCGCCACTTTCAATAAGTTGTTTGGCGTTTTTGTCCGTTACTCCGCCATCTACTTCTATCAGTGTTTTCGCTTTTTTCTCATGAATAATTTCTGCTGCTTCTTTTACTTTATCAAGACTCTGCGCAATAAATTTTTGTCCCCCGAAACCTGGATTTACACTCATCACCAGCAGCAGGTCTATTTCGTGGATGATGTCGGCTATAAGATGAACGGGTGTATGTGGGTTCAAGGCTACTCCCGCTTTCATTCCTTCAGCACGGATGGCCTGCAGGGTGCGGTGCAAGTGTGTGCAGGCTTCATAATGTACGGTGAGAATTTCTGCCCCGCATTTTTTGAATTCAGTAATGTATTTGTCGGGTTCCACGATCATCAGGTGTACGTCTAACGGTTTACGGGCATGCTTTTTTAAAGCGCTGATCACGGGAAAGCCAAAAGAAATATTGGGAACAAACACACCATCCATCACATCTACGTGAAACCAGTCGGCTTTGCTGTTGTTGATCATTTCCGCATCGCGCTGAAGGTTGGCGAAATCGGCAGAGAGGACAGAAGGGGCAATAAGGTGACTCATGATTTATTCGAGATAAACAATATCGTTTCCGTTTTCAAATTCCACCTGGATGTGTTCCTGCAACGTGGTGGAAAGTGTTACTCCCACAAAATCGGCACGTATCGGAAATTTCCGGTGCAGGCGGTCCACCAGGCAAACCGTATTCATGTTTTTCAATGGAGATTGGAGCAAATAATGCGCAGCATAGATCAGCGTTTTTCCTGAATTCAGTACATCGTCTACCAGTATCACCGACTGGTCGGCCAGATCATTTACGTGCACAGAAAGTTTTATCGGGTGTTCCAGTGGTTCGTCTTTATGCATTTCCAGTTTCACCAGTTTCACATCAATGGGAGAAATTTCTTTGAGCAAAGTGCAAATCCTTTCAGCAAGAACATATCCCTGCTTTTCTATTCCCACCACGTAAAGCGTTTTGGCGGAAATATTGTTCTCGTAAATTTCGTAAGCAATGCGGTTGATTTTTTGCCGTATTTGTTCGTTCTGTAAAACGATGGTTTTTGTGGCTGCTGTCATCCGTTGGATTTTAATCTTCCGCTAATGTAATAGTATTTGTTGTAATATTCTTCAGAAAGATCGTTTATCATCACGCCACCATGAACGGCTGCATGTGCAAACTTACCGTTACCGAGATAAATACCTATATGCGAGATATAGGTTTTGTTGATCTTGAAAAAAACAAGGTCGCCTTCTTCCAGGTCTTCGCGCTCAATGGGAATGCACCGGTTAAAATGGTCGCCCGCGCTGCCTGAAAGTTTTGTGCCATAAACGGGATTACAGATATTTTTCACAAATCCTGCACAATCCACTCCCGATTTGGTGAGGCCGGCATATTTGTATTTCACGCCCAGCCAACCGTAAATTTCGCGGTATAAATCCAGTCGCGAACATTCGGGATCGAAGACAACACCTTTGCTTTGGAAAAAGGACACCAGTTCGCTGTCGGAAGGTATTTTTTTATCTGTTTTTTCAGTGTAATGCGCTTTGACAGATGAAAATATAAGCGAATCGGCAACGGTGGAATCTGTTTGGGCAGAAACCGAAATACAAAAAAGCAGGAGAAAATATGTCAAATACCTGGCTTTCACGATGCAAATTTAGGAAAATGAAACAATATTATTTAACTCTTCAAAGGTTTTATCCTGTTTAAACGCACTTTTCCTTTGAAATCTATTTTCGTTCTTTCTTTTGTCTTGACACAAAAGAAACAAAAAGTCAAGGCTTCTTTTGCACGCCTTGATTTTCTGAAAATCCTTCTCCTCACGAGACCCAAGCCGTCCCGCCAGGCGTTTGTATCCGGCTGGCGGGCCTCGTGGGTCACTACTCACGGGCCCACCGCACGAAGGATTTTCGAAAATACTACGGCACGCAAAAGAGGCCATAACATATATCCGGCCTTATGTTTTTTCACAATAAAAAATATTTATCTTTTTAGCCGCAGATTTATAAACAATTCGCGTCCCTCTCGGGGTTTTATAGAATTATAAGCGGTTTCCATCGTATGCGTTACAAATTTTTCAGCAAAAATTGCAGCATACTCTGCTTTATTTCCGCCATAGGGAGGATGATCGGTATTCAGTACATCATCAAACAGCAATCCCGCTAGTTTTCCCCCGGTATTCAGCAATCCGGCTATTTTATCCGCATATTTTTTTCTTTCAGAAGGATGCAGGGCGCAGAAAAAAGTTTGTTCAATTATGAGGTCAAATTTTTCTTTTATGTTGAAAAAATCGACACACATCAGGTGATTTTCAGGGAAACCGGGCACTCTTTTTTTGAATGCTTCCAGGGCCAGCGGTGAAATGTCAGCTACATATACGTTTTTGAAGCCCTGCTGATGAAGATATTCCGCCTCATACGCATTGCCGCATCCCGGTATGAGGATAGAAAGGTTTTTGTCTTTCAACTGGTCGAAATATTCTTTCAGGGGAGTGGAAATATGCCCGATATCCCACCCGGTTTCGTTGTTTTTCCAGCGGTTATCCCAGTAGTGTTGGTTATGAGTTGGCAAGTTGAGAAAGTGTTTAGAGTTTTGAAAGCGAAAGCCAATATCCGTATTTTCTTCAAATAATTACAAAATTGACGCAAGTCAGGCGGCTATTCTTACATGTCTCAAGCATAAAGTGTGCCTGTGACTTTTCAGGAGTCTCCGGTGCGGTTTAAATCATATATGCAATTCGATTTTTGGCTCCAATCTTCCCAAAACACCCGGCTTTGACAACTTGCTAACTTTCTCAACTTGTTAACTTTCAAAACTTGAAACTTTCCCAACTTGCTAACCTGCAACTTTTCAACTAATTTTGGCCATGCTCATTCCCAAAGGAAACACGCCCCGCTGGATCATCTTTTTTATTGATGTGGCGATCAGCGTTTTCTCCCTCGCTTTTGCTTATCTCCTGCGTTTTGACTTTGTGAATTTCCCCGTGGATGAAGAATTCCCCGTACTGAAAATTTCTTTACCCGTTTTCCTGGTGGTTCGAATGGCTACTTTTTATTTTGGAAAAACCTACCAGGGCATTGTTCGGTATACCAGTACACAGGACTCAAAACGAATTTTTCTTACCGTAACAGCGGGGTCGCTTATTTTTCTTGTTCTTTCTCCCATCCGCTATTGGTACGATGGTTATTATCTTTTTCCCATTTCCATTATGCTGATGGATTATTTCATCACCATTTTCCTGATGATCACTTCGCGTATTGCCGTAAAACTATTGTATGCCGAACAGGTGAATCCCACCCGCGAGAAAATGAAAATTGTGATTTATGGTGCAGGAGAAATGGGACTCATCGCCAAACGCGCCCTTGACCGTGATACGGCCTCACGTTATAAAGTGGCGGCTTTTATTGACGACAACGAAAAAATGGAAGGAAAAATGCTGGAAGGTACGCGCATTTACCATACTTCGCAACTGAAACATATTATTGAAAACCGTCCCATTGAACAATTGATCATTGCCATTAAAAATCCCGATCCCGGTAACCGTAAAAAAGTAGTGGACTTTTGCCTGGAACATAACGTGCTGGCCCTTACTGTTCCTCCGGTTCAAAGCTGGATCAACGGTGAGCTGAGTTTTAAACAAATCAAAAAAGTAAAAATTGAGGATTTATTGGGCCGCGAGCCTATCCGGCTGGATGAAACCAATATTTCATCTGTGCTAAATAACAAAACGGTGTTGGTGACGGGCGCTGCCGGATCAATTGGCAGTGAGATCGTTCGTCAGATAGTGAAATACGAACCAAAAAAAATTATTTTACTCGACCAGGCAGAATCGGCACTGTATGATTTTGAAATGGAACTGATCTCGACAGGAAAAAACAAAAATTGTGAAGTAGCTGTCGGAGACGTTACCCAGCCCGACCGGATGGAAAGATTATTTACCCATTTCAAACCGCAGGTAGTTTTTCATGCAGCGGCCTACAAACATGTTCCGCTAATGGAAGATAATCCTACCGAAGCGGTAAATACTAACGTATACGGGACTAAAGTTTTGGTAGATCTTGCATTAAAATTTAGCGTGGAGCGGTTTGTATTGGTGAGTACGGATAAAGCGGTGAATCCCACAAATGTGATGGGCGCTTCCAAGCGCATTGCAGAAATTTATGCGCAATCGGCCAATAAGGAGGGAAAAACAAAATTCATCACCACACGCTTTGGGAATGTGCTTGGATCGAACGGATCGGTGATTCCTTTATTCCAGAAACAGATTGAAGGTGGCGGGCCGGTTACCATTACGCATCCGGATGTGGAAAGGTATTTTATGACTATTCCCGAAGCCTGCCAGTTGGTGTTGGAAGCGGGAGCCATGGGAAAGGGTGGAGAAGTGTTTGTGTTTGATATGGGACAATCGATGAAGATCATCGACCTAGCCAAAAATATGATCCGCCTTTCGGGATTTGAACCGGAAAAAGATATTAAAATTAAAATTACCGGACTTCGCCCCGGGGAAAAATTATATGAAGAAGTGCTGAGCGATAAAGAAAATACTTTGCCCACACATAACAAACAGGTGCTGATATCCAAAGTACGTGAGTACGACAGGAAAGAGATCTGCGGAAAAGTGGATGAACTCACTGCTTTATTCAGCGCACAGGATAATTTTTTACTTGTTGCCAAAATGAAAGACATTGTTCCCGAATACAAAAGCAACAATTCTCCCTACGAATCACTTGATAAATTATAATTAAAAAAGAATGAGCACAACTGCTGAGATCACCAAACTACAGGAAGAAATTTCAGGCTACATTGGCGGGCTTGAAACCGGTTCGCTGGCTTTTGAATATTCGGAAATGGACGGAAAAACGAAACTGGATATCGTTACCGTTAATCCTCGCCACCGGCAATCTTTTCTTTTTCACTCGGTGCAGGGATACGACAAGCCCGATGCACTGAGAAAAATGCTGGAGTATGTAAAAACCTACAAGGAAAAAGAAAGCAGCTATACTATCCAGTGGTCGCTGCGCGGGGAGAATGAATTGCACACTTCCTATTTTCGTGCAAAAAATGTGTTTGATGCGCTCGATAAACTTACCTATGGCCGCGATCTTAATTCAATTATCGTTTATAGTGTGGTGCTAAATCCGATTTCATAATGAAACACACTATAAAAATAGAGATACGTTTTGTTGATATTGATGTGATGGGCCATGTGAACAATGCAGTTTACCTCAATTATTTCGAACAGGCGCGTATGCATTTTTTTGCGGCAGCCATCGGCAAACAGTGGGATTGGATCAACAGCGGTATCCTGCTGGCGAGAAATGAAATTGATTATGTTTCTCCTACAGTGCTGATGGATGAATTACATATCGAAACTTCCTGCACACGAATAGGAAACAAAAGCATGGATTTTGAATATGTGGCTTATGTGATGAGCGGAAATGAAAGAGTTGTCCGCGTAAAAGGAAAATCAATTATCGTTTGCTACGACTACATGAAAAAACAAACTATCGAAGTGCCGGAGATGTGGAGAGAGAAGTTGAAGTAGTTTTTATGAAGCCATGAGCCACTAGCCATGAGGCAAAAGGGACAAGTGAAGTTTATTTGCCGAGGATCAGGTTTACATCCAATTATCACCTACAAGCATATAGGGACCAAAATATCACCAGGTCTATCTTGTTACGCTCCCTGGCGTTACGTATCGGGATCATTAATGAGATCACAATACCAAAACCCATATTCCGCAGTAGTTCCATCGGCATTTCTGGAAGAATAGGTTTTTCTTACAATTTCTCCTTTTGAAAATGATATTTTCTTTTTAAAAACCGGGCCATCGAAAGCGAAGGTGTGAAACTCTCCGTTTTCTCCGCAGGGATCGACTGTTTTTGGAAGGGAATAGACAAAATCACCATCAATAATTTTTCCCGCAAATTCTTTTCCGAGGTGTTTTTCATCCACACAACAGGTAATGGTTTTAAAACCGGTTTGTATAAAATCGTAAATCAGTTGATCTGTCGGAATTTTCCAGAGGGGGAAAACGGCTTTCATCCCTGTTTTTTCCAGGTTTTTTTCGCGGTAGGCTCTCAGGTCTTCAAGAAAAATGTCTCCAAAGATCACGTGTTCAATTCCTTTTTGTTTGAATTGCTCCAGTGCGCTTTTCATTTTCGTCTCATATTCAGCATTGGTTCCATCTTCAATATAAATTTTTAAAAGCGGAATACCGATAGAATTAGCCTGTCTGTCGAGTAATTCTTCACGCACTCCGTGCATTACAATTCTGCCAAAATTTTTATTAACGGTGGTGAGCAGCGATACCACTTCAAATTCTTTTTCCTGCATCACTTTATGCAATGCCATGGCCGAATCTTTTCCCCCGCTCCAGCAAAAAATGGCTTTGGTCATCGCAAAAGATTTAAGGAAAACCAGGTCATGAAATCAAAAAAGGCGGAGAGATAAATAAGGGTGAAAAAACGAATTTGACCGGTATTTAGCTGGCGGTTGTAGGCCGGAACTGATGTAAGTAACGCTGCTATCAATCCTGTAGACCAATAAAACCAGGGCATCAGATCGAATGCAACTGGTTTGTCAATGATATCTTTTGAAGCAAGAATAAAAAAACTTGTACAGAAACCGGTAAGAAGAAAGTAAAAAAGAGCGGTGATAAATTTCATCCCCGAAGTAAAGTTTTTAAGCTCCATCAATACCGAAGCAGCATTGAAAATGAAAGAAAGAACAAGAACAATAATAGCCGTTACGGCAAGTGGATGAACCGCTTCAATACCATATTCAATGAGTCCGGCAATGGTAAGTGAAAAACAAAGTCCCGTGATGGAAAAAAAATCGAGTCCGGGTTTTAGCCGGTAGAGAAAAACAATAGTAAGTCCGCACAAAAACAAATAATCGAAAAACAAAGGCGGAACAAATTCTCCCGGTTGTCCAAACAGGTTAAACAAACCGAATACCACCCAGGTGAGTATTCCTGTAACCGCTATTTTAGATTCGAAACGCAATTTTCAGTCTTCAGTTGGCAGTCTGCAGTTCCCGGTATAAATAAGAGTATGTGTTTCATTACGTTATTTTCAAATAAAAATTTCTATAGACATTCTTCCTGCTTCCTACTGCCCACTGCCGCCTGCCCACTGACTAGTATCCCCAAACAAAATTATCAATGTAAATGCTGTTCAGGGAATCCATTTTTTCTTCTTTTACAAAACGGTCGTTTATTTCCACTACGGTTACCGGTATGTATTTATTATTATTCCATTCATGTAAAATAGCCAGGGTGCCGATAGCGGAATCAATATAACGGATGATCAGATCGAAGCAGCCACCGGGTGTGGTACGCATTTCGAGTAATTCGCCTTTGTAGGAATTGGTGACTTTAAATTTCCCGTTTCCTGCAGGAACGACATTTATCACCTGCGGCACATGTGAATAAATTCCCTCTTTTATTTCGAGAATAAAACCGGCTCTCCACGATGGATTTTTTGTGTTCCTGAAAATCCGGAACCAGTCGTGGCGGCACAAAGGTAATTGGATGGAATCGGGAAGAGTGGTGTCGGCAGTGGCAAGGCAAACTCCTATTTGTTCCAGCACAAGTGAAATGGAATCACTTTCAAATGGAGGAAAGGCAGTATCAATAAGAATTTTTTCTGATTTAAAAGGAACCCCGCTGCTGCTAACAGGTTTCTTTTTTTCTTCTCCCGAACAGGAGGCAAAAAACCATACGACCATGAATAAGAAACCGGCTCGCTTCATTTATGTTGTTTTAGAAAACAAAAATAACGTTAAAAGTGGAAATTGAAACCCAGTCCGAGTCCGGCCTGATTAACATAATTATCAACGGCCCCGGTTTTGCCCATTCCGGCCAGCGACTGGCGGACATTTACTTCGGTGAAGAAGGAAAGATTATTCTTCAGTACAAAAAACATTCCCCCGTGAAGGCCGGCATAAAAAGTATTATAAGAGATTCCATTTACAATTTCGGTTTGACCAGTATCGGGGTCGAAATAATATCGTTGTTTCAGATGCAGGTTATTGATCCCGCTGATGCCGAGATAAGGAATAAACCCGTTTTTTTCATTGGGAAAACGGATAATGAATGTAACCGGAATATCAAGATAAGTGAAATCTCCTTTGGTGTAAAAATCATCGCGGTTGACACCTGAAATGCTGTAATAATCTACTCCTGACTGCACAGAAACTTTTTTGGAGATATTGGTACCGATCTTTAATCCGGGCGCCAATGTAGTTTTGTTTTCATTCTGCACATCACCCGAATAAAAATTCATAGCCGGTTGAAATGTGAGGGATACATACCAGCTGCCCTTGTTTTTTGATGCCGCATCACAAAAACAATTTCCAGATCCTTTTCGTGTACTGTAAAGCCGCTGGGCATCGGAAGAAGTAGTATAAAGGAAAAAATACAGGAAGAGTATAGAAAAAAACAAAAATTTTTCTGCGCGAATCTGCGTCATCTGCGGGAGAAAAATCCGGGTGTATTGGTTTCCCGCTGATGGCGCAGACTTTCGCAGAATGATGTGTTTAATAATATTCACAATATTTATACGGATTTTTAACCTGAAAGGTTCAATGCGGAAAAACTTCTCCTGTCATAGCCATTGCTGCAGCGAATTCTTTTTCACTTACCCCGGTTTCAATTTTATGTTTGTTAAAATAAATTAACATCTGCTCGGTAGGCATATTGCCCGTTAGTTTATCTGTTGCCATAGGACATCCTCCGAATCCTTTTATGGCTCCGTCAAAACGCCTGCATCCCGATTGCCAGGCAGCATGAACTTTTTCTTCCCATTTATCAGGAGTAGTATGCAGGTGCGCCCCGAATTCTACTTTTCCGAAAGCGGGAATCAGCGAGCTGAACATATAACGGATGTTTTCCGGATCGGATACACCTATGGTATCAGAAAGTGCCATAATTTTTATCCCCTGTTTTTCGTGCAGTTCTTTCACCCAGTGAAGAGCCACATCACTGTTCCAGGGGTCGCCATAGGGATTTCCGAAAGCCATGGAAATGTAAACGACTAATTGCTTGTTGTGTTTTACACAAAGGTTCTGAATTTCCTGCACACGCACCATCGATTCAGCAATAGAAGAGTTGGTATTTCGCTGCTGGAAGGTTTCGGAAATGGAAAAGGGAAAACCAAGAAAGTCTATTTCCTCAAAACGGCAGGCGTCTTCTGCTCCGCGGGTGTTGGCTACAATGGCCAGTAGTTTTGAATTGCCTGCTCCGAGGTCTAACGACTCCAGTACTTCAGCAGTATCACGCATCTGCGGAATGGCTTTCGGGCTGACAAAACTTCCGAAGTCAATGGTGTCGAAGCCGCATTTCAGTAATTGATTGATGTAGCTGATTTTTTTTTCGGTGGGAATAAATTCCGTTATGCCTTGCATGGCATCGCGCGGACATTCTATGATTTTTACTTTTTCCATTATAAATGTTTCATCAGGTAAATGTATAAATCCACCATGGCTTTGATATCTTTTTTGTGTACGATCTCATCAGGAGAATGTACATGGTCTTCGGGAGCGCCAATAAAACACCAGTCGATGATGTTATTGCTTTTCTGGATCTCGGTACCATCGCTTCCTCCCGCACTTTCCACTTCCAGCTGAAACGGAATTTTACTTTTTTTTGCGAGAGTAATGATCCGGTTTACAAATTTTCTTCTGGGTATTCCCGAATCGCGCATGGAAACAGCTACACCTTTTCCGTGTTTTACGCCTTTGGTCACCCACGTGATATCAGCTACAAGTGACTGCCTGATACCGTATTTCTCCTGCAGAAAACGCGCAATGTATCCCACCGATCCTCCGCCATGTTCTTCATAAGTGGAAAAAACGATTGCCCCGTTTTCCAGTGTTCCTGCCATTTTTAGCGCAGTCCAAACACCAAGACGGTTGTCCATGTAACAGCATTGCACAAAATCTTTTGTCTCCCGCCAGTTGGGTTTGAATGTAAGCGGAGTTCCCCTTTCAATATCGCGTTTAAATAAATATTCCAGTGTGCGCGAGCCATCCTGGTTTTCTATTACCATCAGTTCGGCTTCAATTTTTCCCTTCGAATCTTTTCCAACGAGTTTTGTTCCGTCTATATTATGCGGGCCGCCTATTTTGATCAGGTTGCGGTTGTACCCCGTTGTATAGCCAATGGAATCGATATGCGCATAAACAGCTGTTTTCGGTTGGCCGAATACAAGAATAATGTTTTCCTGCCACTGTTCACCTGAGTAAATCACCGGTTTTACTTTCCAGTTTTTCGAATTTTTCTTTATATAATCGAGCAAAAAGTCTGCCATGGCCGATTCGTCTCCGCTGGTGGCCTGTATGGAACATAATTGTTTAAGTAATCTCATAATTGTACGAATTTCGTGTGCAGCACTTTTCCTTCAAATAAAACTTTAGCAATATAAACACCGGTTTCGGGTAATTGGATAATTAGTTTGTCCGAATTATATTTTTTCTGCAAAACCAGTTTTCCGGTAATATCATAAATCATGATCTCTGAAAGTGTGGAGGATGGAAAGATTACTTCAAGTCCGTTGTTAAACAAAATAACAGGCGAATCATTATTTTGTTCAGAAATTTCAAGCGGACAGTTTAAAATTCCACGATCAGAAAAACGGGTGCAGATAGCAATATAATTGGCACCACCGTTCAATAAGCTGTCAGCCTGAATAAATAATGTGGCGGCCTGTGGCATAGTCATGTTGGAAGTATAACTGTAAAGGGATTGCAGCAGTATTCGGTCGGTGTTGGTTCTGCCGATGTCATCCCATATCTGCATCAGTGTTGATGACCATATTTCCGCATCCTGGTAAAAATTACCGGTAATATCTGCGGGATAGGTTTTGATACTTTGCACCATTCTTCCGGCCCAGAATTCATTGTGTCCGTCCCACGAATACACATTTTGCCAGTTATACGGATCGATGCTTTTGGACCAGGAAGCGGCAAAATAATCAGCGTTTCCTTCTTCAATGGCAAGGCGTTCATTTCCCACGGTTGTTCCGGGTGCTGCCGAGTAACTAACGGCATGCGCGTATTCGTGGAGAATAACATCGGCATCTTCGCCATCATCAACGCCTCCGTCACCAAATGTAAGCCGCGGTGGAGAAGAAGCGGGATTAAAATTGGAATTGTCTGCACCATTTAATCCGTGTGCATCAGCATGAATCTGGTAGTTGACGAGATTGGTAAAACCCAGTAATTGTATCCATTGCTGCTGCCGGGTGATATGAAACAAAATATGGGTTTCTTCGAAATTCGCGTTTCCTCTTGTGAAAAGAAAAGAAGAATTCATACTCCACGGTGGGGCAACGGAAGGTAAACTGTGGTCGGTAATTTTTACAAATGAATTTTCGAGGTAAAATGTATCATTGGAAATAGAACCGGTGGTGGCTGACGGAAACAATTGTGCGTTCAGTTCGGTTACTTCTGCATTATTCTGATCGGAATAAGGTGCGCCATAATTCACATTGGCCGATGTAAGCGGATCGGGAATAAAAACGGTGACAGAAATGGTGGTGTCTGTACTTCTTCCTTTTGTTTTAGATAAACTCAATGGAATTCTGCTTATTATTTCACCATTTTGGCCATAAACAATGTCCTCGCAAAACTGGTCATAACAAATTATTTTTTTTATTCCCGGAATTAATTTATTTTCTTTTTCTATCCAAACATTTCCTGTTTGAACTGAAGCAGCAACAGGAGAACAGGATAATTGGACGGATAACGAAACTGAATTTCCTGCTTTGTCAAGATTGATCTTTATAAATTTTCCATAAACCGGAATTTCGCTGACGGTTTGACGGAACGTATAATGCAACGCATAGGGACTTTCAATAAAATAGTCTTGTTTCAACTGGCAGTGAAAACGTTCTTCCAGTTTTTTTTCAATAATAAAAGCATCTGTTCCGTAAAACACTTTTTCCTGTAACAGGGGGGGTGTTTTTTCTTCAGTAGTAATGTCAGGCAATGACGATTTAAACGATTGCGAAAAAACCGTTGTGGCAGAAAACATTAGCAGGAGCAGAAAATACCGCATTATTCAGTGGAATTTCATTTCAAAGTTAGGCAATCGCTTTAATTTTTCTTCGAAAACCGGGCTGTTTATAAGGGAAACGGAACAAAAAAGCAGGTATTTTTCACCGGTTTCCTGTTTTGTAATGCCGGCATTCACTGATTTTAGTGTTTTCATCACTTCCGGTAGTTGTTCGTAGCTGAATTCCAGTTCATACTGTTTCTCCACATTTTTTTCGATTATTTCTGCTTTTGCCAGCGCATCCTTTGCCGCTTCACGATAAGCCTGAATAAGTCCGCCAACGCCCAGTTTGGTTCCGCCAAAGTAGCGAACCACAACAATCAGCACATTAGTAACACCAAACGATTGAATTTGTCCGAGGATGGGTTTTCCTGCTGTTCCCGAAGGTTCGCCATCATCATTACTGCGAAAAAAATTCATATCTGCGCCCAGCCGGAAAGCGAAACAATGGTGGCGGGCATCGTGAAATTCTTTTTTTAATGTCGCTACTATTTCTTTTATTTCCTTTTCACTACTAACGGGGAATGCATAAGCGATGAATTTACTTCCTTTTTCCTTATACAATCCTTCACTTTTAAACGCTATGGTTTTATAGGTGGTGATCATTGCCCGAAAGAAATTATGGCGATAGCGGCTATTGAAATAAGAATACCGATCCAGTTGACAATGGAAAAACGTTCTTTATAAATAGCTATTCCGAATAAGGCGGAAAGCACTACGATTCCCATGTTGTTGAGCGGATACACTACCGAACTGTCCCAGGGAGATTCTTTTAACGCTAAAAACAGAAAGTGAATGGAAAAATAGTTGGGAACTCCCAATGCGATTCCCCACAGGATATTTT
Source organism: Bacteroidota bacterium (assembly GCA_049322335.1). Lineage (GTDB taxonomy): Bacteria > Bacteroidota > Bacteroidia > Flavobacteriales_D > UBA2798 > JBMORL01. The sequence continues at coordinate 53,416 of JBMORL010000100.1, read as the reverse complement.
TCAGTTGTAATTTATTTTTTCTGTTCAGCAGGTCGAAGCTCAGGAAAATTATTCCGAAAAAGGCGCTGGAGGTGAAAAGAACAGCAGTGAAATATTCGGGGGTGACCATCAGTGAAAAGTTTTTATTCACGTGATTGATCAATGCATCCGAGATACCGCTTCCTGCAAAAATAAGCAGGGGAAGCAACAATGAACGTTTATCAGTAAGTAAGGATGCTCCGGATTTTTGAGAGGTAAACCAGATTCCTGCCAATGCAAGAGCAATACCGGCTATCTTATAAGCAGTCACCGGTTCGTTATACAGGATAAACGCAATAGTAACGGGTATCACCAGCGACATTTTGTTGGCTACAGATGTAATGGTGATGCCTGCTTTTTGCGAGCTTACTCCCAGGATAAAAAAGAGGACAATAAAAATCAATCCGATAAGTGCAGCATAAAAAAACCAGGGAGAGGCGAGCCATTTCTGAGGCTCGGGAGTGATTCCGCTCATAAGAAAACCGGTGACGGAAGCAGTGATGTAATTAAAAACAATGGCTTGCAATAAATTCACCCTGTATTTTTCAAAAAACTTGAAATACACAAGAAGAATGGTAGAAAAAAATATGCTGAGAAAAAGAAAAATCACTTCAGCAGTTTGTTATAGTAAACCGACAACATATCTTCACCAGCCTTGGTAACGGCCGCAGGAATAACATTGAAAACAGGTGCTTTCAATCCTTTATAGAATAATTTTTTATTGGTCAGCACGCGCACTTCATCCCAAAGATCATGTTCAATGAAACGATCGAGGGTAAATCTTCCACCTTCCACCATCACGCTTTGAATTTCCATATCATATAACGCAGACAGGATTTCAGCCAACGGATCGGTGAAATCGATTTTTTTGAAACTAACCTGTCCCATTTGCTGGTCTTTCACTGCATTGAAAACAAGTGTTTTTGCATCAGGGTTAAATACGTTGAACAAAGGAGATATCTCCAGGTTTTTATCGATTACCACTCTCAACGGTTGTCTTCCCGGTTGTTCACGTGCGGTGAGCAGCGGATTGTCGTTGAGGATGGTATTTTTTCCAACGAGAATGGCCGCTTCTTCTGTTCTCCACTGGTGTACCATTTTCAATGCGGGTTCACCTGAAATTTTATTCTGGTGCGGAGTGTTTTCTGTCCTTTCCTTGTCAATATAACCGTCAGCGGTTTGCGCCCATTTGAGAATGATGTAGGGACGTTTTTTTTCGGTGCAGGTAAAAAATCTGCGGTTCAGCAATCTTCCTTCTTTTTCGAGAACACCGGTTGTAACTTCCACACCGGCTTGTTGTAACTTTTCCACTCCTTTTCCGGCTACTTTTTCGTTGGTATCAATACACGAGATCACTACCCGCGGAATATTATGTTCCAAAATTAAATTCGTGCAGGGCGGAGTTTTTCCAAAATGCGAACAAGGCTCAAGGTTAACATACAAAGTAGAGTGGGGGAGCAATTCCATTTCTTCGAACAACACATTGCGTATGGCCACCACTTCGGCATGCGGGCCGCCATAAACATAATGGTGTCCATCGGCAATAATTTTACCTTCATGAACGATCACCGCTCCCACAATAGGGTTAGGCGCCACCATTCCCAGGCCTTTGGAAGCCAGGCTGAAACATCGCTGCATGAAGGGTTCGTGCTGATTCACAGGACTAATATAGGAATTTCAACCGAATGTTAAACTTTCTTTGCAAATTTACTATCCCAAAGGGGTATTTAACATGTTTTCCACCAACCAGTCAGGCCACATACGGATGATTTTTATCAATGAACTGGAAAAATTATACGACTCCCGCGAGGCCGAAAATATCACTTTCCTGGTTTTTCAGCATTTCAAAAACTGGAACCGGTTTCAGCTGAAAGAAAATGAAAATACCGGGCTTTCAGAATCCGAGCTGCTGAAATTTCATTTTGCACTGAAAGAATTAAAAACCGGGAAACCTTTGCAATATGTGTTAGGTGAAACGGAATTTTACGGATTGAAATTCTTTGTGAACGAATCGGTACTTATCCCGCGTCCGGAAACGGAAGAACTGGTGCATCTTGTTATAAATGATTGCAAAAAAAATCATCTTTCTTCACCGGTGATTCTTGATATAGGAACAGGTTCGGGATGTATTCCTGCAGCACTTAAAAAAACTATTCCTGATTCGGTGGTGATGGCTACGGACGTTTCGGAAGCTGCACTGGTGGTGGCGAAAAAAAATGCGGAGATAAACGGAGTGGAAATACAGTTTTTTCATCATGATATTTTATCAGGGAAAGATGTTATGGAAGGAAAAGCGGATATTATTATAAGCAATCCGCCCTATATTCCCGAAAAGGAAAAAAATATTCTTCACAAAAACGTAGTGGATTTTGAACCGCATATTGCTCTTTTTTCACCAGATAACGAGCCCTTAAAATTTTACATAGCCATTTCTCTTTTTGCAAAAGAAAAACTGAAAAGGAATGGAAAATTATTTTTTGAAGTACATGAAAATTTTGCGAAGGATGTGAAGCAGCTAATGGAAGAGAATGGCTTTGGTGAAGTGGAAGTAGTGAAAGATATGCAGGAAAAAGAGAGGATGGTTTTCGGTAAGCTGGGTTAGTGGGTTTTCATTGTATTAGTTTTTCTTCGTTGCATAATTCGTGTGAAATACAGAAACCGCGGAGGACGCAGAGAAATACACGGAGGAGGAGAGGAATAGTGGAAAAGTATTATCCATTTTCCCTCCACTAGTTTCTAACAATCAATTCTCAATCCCAGATCAACCGATCTCCCAGCGGAATGACGAAAAAGGAATTACCTTCATCTTCCGTAAGCGTGGTGATGGTGAATTTTATCCCGGTTTTAAGAATTTCCCCGTCAAGGTCGAATTTGAAAAGTGAATCATCCAAATTCACTTTTATGTATTTGTTATCGGTGATCTCAAATGTGCCGTGATTTTTTTTCCCGTCTGCTTTTTCAAAATCAATCATGGCTTTTACGGCATTGGGATGGGTTTTATGATGAAAATACCAAACCGTATAATCAGAATTGAAAACAAGATAAATTCTTGTTAATCCATCGCCCATCGTTTCGTTGGTGCCAAAAAATTTTCCGAGATGCGCGAGTCCCCATGTTTTTTCGACAGAGATAACTTCTTTGGGTTGGGTTACTTCATTAAAATTATTAGCTATCTCAAACAGCATTGGAGTAAGTGTAACTTCCCTTCCCAGCGAATCTTTTGCCCTGATATTGTAGATGGAAATTTTTTGCCCGGTTTGAATTTTTGCTACTGCCGAGCAAATGGCTGGCGTCATCTGGTGTCCTTCCACGAAACTTTCGTTATCACCATAAGCAATTTCGAATGAAGTGACTTTTACTCCTTTGGCGGTAACATAAATACCGTCTGATATGCAAAATTCTTCGGGAGTGATAACTCCCCCTGCCTTACCAGCTATTTTTGGTGTAACGTCCTGCGGCTTACGTACACGGATGGTCCCGGTAAATTGCTCCTGTGCCCAGCCAACAGCTGAGAAAAAGAACAGGAGTATCGTAAACCATTTCCTCATTAGAAAAATTACGTAGATATGCCGAGCATCTCCCTTACTTTTTGTTCGGTTCGCGGAATTTCATTGAATACATGCAACTGGAAATTATATTCTCTCATACGTTTGGGCATCTCTGAAAAGCTTTTACTGCTAAAAACAGCTACCCTTCCGTCACTCAGCGTAGTGATAATAAAATTTTCGTGATCCGGATCAAACTTAAATGCGCCATACGTGGCGGGGGTATACGTAAACACCGAGTTGGTGTTTCTTTCCATCAGGTAAACAAAATTGGGATTACAAAAAACATTGGTAAATTTATTGCTGAAAGAAGCGATCACTCTTTCTCCTTTTGGAAGTTGTTTGGGATTATCGCAATTAAATACTCCAAAACCATCGGCCTGGAAAGTACGCGTTACGGCAGTGTTGGCATCAAGTACACGGTATTGGGTGAAGTTGGCGGCATAATCGCCCAGGTTATTTCCCACACTGGCATACAGGGTGGTTTTATTGTTTACTTCCCGTTGTTGCCTTTCCATTTCCAGTTCGCTCATCATCTTATGGCGGTTGGAAATAATTTCTTTCTCCCAGCGCAAACGGGTGGCGTTTTCTTCTTCGGTGAGTTCATTTTTTCTTTTTTCTTTTTCTTCCAGCTTCGCACTGTATCCCTTCATCTTTTCATCAAAGTTCGCTTTTGCATCCGGGTAATTGGTCTCGTCATAAACGGGATAAACGATCACGGTTTTCTTTAGATCTCCTTTTTTCAGCGTAAGCAGGTAGTTCACGTTTTTTTTGTTCGGTTTCAGCTGTGCGTCTTCCCATTCCGTTTTATAATAATCAGAAGTAAAATCGCGGCTGCTTTCAGGGCCTACCTCAAATCTTGTATTTTCAAAAACGGCTAATTCGGGAAACTCGTTTTTGTCTACATCAATATCAAAATTATATTTTCCGTAATTTACTTTTTTTGGTTCCACCGGTTTTTCGGCCGATAATGTTTTTATTTCTTTTTCTACTTTCTGAATTTCAGATTTTATTTTTCCCAACTCCACATCTTTTTTCCTGTGCAAAGCGAGCAGGGCAGAAGTGTCGTTCATAACGGGTTTCGCATTAGTTCCGGCATTGGTCACCACATCTTTTCCTTTAAACACCCAGTTTTTGGAAGCGGTATCCAGCGCATATACGTTGAATTCAGTTCCCGGCTGCAGCGATGCGAGTTTTATTTCGATAGGTTTTTCGGGTTTTAGCTGCAATGGCTTTCCGTTCTGGTAAGCCAGTATCTCTATCATTCCTGCCGACTGAAAGTGCGACTGTATTCCAGCCGAATCATAGGTCATGGGAATTCCGCTGAGGAAAATGTCTACTACATCATGAAACTCGCGGTATTTTATTTCCACTTTTCCGTTTACCGTTTTTCCGGCTTCATCCGTCATTGCACCGGCCGGAATTTTTACTTCTGTTCCGGTAAAATGAGTGAATTTTATTTCTTTGTCTGCATCCGAAGTATACACGGAATAAGGTTTTTCAGCTCCTTTTACAGGCGCATTGATACAGGGAGAATCTTCATCGTACTTCACAATCGCAGTAGTTCTTTTCACCGAATCTTCGGTTTCGGTGGCAACAACAGCGTTCTCATTTGCCGGAGGATTTTCGCTGGTAAGGTTTAAGGTAACAACAACGGCAACAGTGGCAACAGTGGCAACGGCCGTTGAGATGAACCAGGCGGATTTATAAAACGGTTTGGCCAGCAGTTTATAATTTCCCATCAGCTGATTGAAATTCTTTCCCGCCAATATTTCTTCAGTGCTGACTGAAGGACGGTTAAGATTTATTTTAGGTTTCATTGTAATGTATATTGCGAAACTCTGTTCTCGTTCAGAGTTCCTTTAAATGTTTATGAAAAATTTTCTTAAGTTTCTCTATTATCCGGTGTGCTCTCACTTTTGCATTGGTTTCTGTGATATCCAGTATTTCGCTGACTTCCTTAAAACTTCTTTTTTCAAAATAGCGCATCTCTATCATCTGCAGGTCGTCTTCGGCCAGTTCGGGTAACACCTTTAGCAACAAATCATGCATTTCCTGTCCCCGGGCTTCTTCCATATCGTCTATCATATCAAACAGGTGAACCGAGTCCACATTAATGGCCCGTTTAGCCTGGTTTTGCCGGAAAGATTCATACACCTCGTTAGTGGCAATGCGATAGAGCCACGAGGCAAAAGGAACACCTTTATACTGGTATTTCGGCAGGTTGGTAAGAGCCTTTAAAAAAACCTGTGAAGTAATATCAAAAGCACTTTCCTTATCCTCAACCCGCTGGTATACATAGCGGAAAATGGGTTCATAATAAGCGTTATACAAAGGTTCAAACCGTGCCGGGTTTTGCCGCGCAGCCTCAATCTGCCTGAGCTCTTCCTGTAGCTGTTGTTCGTTTTTATGGTACTTTGAGGTATGCAGCATTTGTTCCCTTTAAACTGTAGTTATAACCTGTATTTGGCAGAAAGTTACAAATCCCCGTAATTTTTTTTAAAATCACCGTTCTAATCACTAAATTTAGGTAATTCTAACTATGACAAGGACATTTTTACCCCTCTTTTTTCTGTTTTTAATGGCTCCCGGGGCGGGAGAAGCCCAGGAGAAAAACAGCCATAAGTCGGTATTGGATATTACCGCTAACGATGATTTTTCTTCGTTTGCCATGCTCGACTCGGTAGTGGGCAACTATAATGTGTTTTTTACTGGCGAAAACCACCTGTTTCGCAAAAGCAATTACATGCTTCAGTTAAAAATGCTGCGTTACCTGCACAAAAAAGCAGGTGTGCGTCACCTGTTCCTGGAGTTTGGATACAGCCGCGGATGGCTGGTGAATAAATATGTACAAACCGGTGACACTTCATTGTATAAAATTCTCAAGGATTATTCCTACGAAGAATACGCTTTATTGTATAAAGGGATATGGGAATTTAATAAAACGCTCGACAGTGCCGACAGAGTGACGGTTGACGGAATTGATATAGAGCGGTCTGTTGCTACCCCGCTGAAAGTGCTGAGCATGTTGTTGCCCGAAAAAGAAGCTCCCGAAGAAATTTCCCTCACAGTAGAATCACTGAAAGCGCTCGCGCTGATGCACGATGATAAAAACGATCGTGACGAACTGGAAGAAGACGGGTCGAAAAACAAATATGAAAACCGTTACATCTCCGATAAAAGCTCGCTGAAAAAAATCCTCGAAGATTATGATACAAAGAAAGAAGTATATGTTAATTATCTCGGTGAGAATGCGGCAGGGTTTAATGAAATTATTGAAGGGCTCAAATCGCAGATGGTTCGCGAAGAATATACTTCTACTGTGCAGGAATACATTTACCGCGAACAATTCATGTACGATAAGTTTTTAAAAATGGTGGAAAAATATCCCGGTGGGAAATTTTATGCGCAGTTTGGCCGGTGCCATACACAACTGGAATTACAGGATAAATGGTGCGGATATTATTATTACAAAACGCTGGCTACACGCATCAGGAATTCCGATAACACCCACATCAACGGAAAAGTGTGTGCTATTGCCAATTTTTATCCCAACGGAAACACTTACGAAACAGAAGTGGCTGCCGAAGAAGACCTGAAATACATTACAGATAAATCTGAAGACGGAAAACAAACACTCTACCGCGTGGAGGGAGACTCGGTGATCAATGAAAAATTCGGTGGACGATTCCAGTATGTAATTATCAGCCGGATAAAGCCATCTGACGATCCTTCGGTTGTTTCAAAAAAAGAGGATAAAAAAGAAGAGAAGTTTGACCCGTATTCGGAAGAGAATGAAGATTTTTATTATCTCTATAATTTTGAATTTCATCCCTACAGCATAAAGCCTGTTTCGCTGAAAAAATTCAATGAGTCGCTGGCCTCACTAACGGGTGGCGCCTTTTCGTTTGATGGTATGCTGGTTTCCGTGGGCGGAGCCTTTACGTATATTTATAATGAACTGGATTATGCCACACTGAGTGTTGATATTTATACTACTCAGCAATACAATTTTAATGATTCAGTTTCCATGTCGCTGGGCGGAGAGATGATCCGTTTGTGCGGGGGAGCAGAACTCACTTATGGAAGCCTGTTCAATTTCAGTGTTTATGGAGGACTTGCTTATTCCACACTTCGTTTTGATTACCGTGAAGAATTTCCTAACTCACCTTCATCCTCTCTTTTCAATCAGTATGATGTTCAGGTGGCTCAGTACCGTAATCCCGCATTAATGCTTGATGCCGGCCTTGATCTTCGGCTTAACTGGAAATTGATTACACTGGGTGTAAATGGTGGCTATCAGCTGGATGTTACCGACAAACAATGGAAGACCAATGGAAGCATCGATCCCTTTTCTCCGCGTACTTCGTTATCCGGGTGGTATCTGAATATGGCAGCCGGGTTATTTATCGGCACAAGATGGTAAAATATGGAATAACCATATTATTATTCATCCCCTTGTTTACTAACGCTCAGTGGACTGCCGAAGGAAAGGAAAAACTGCGCAAACAATGTCACGGGTCTGCCGCCACTTCATTTAATAAAGAAGCTGCTGCTTTTTACTGCGACTGCCTGATGGAAAAGATGGTTAACGGATTTTCTTCTGAGAAAGAAGCTGCTTCTGCCAGCCAGCCAGAGATAGATTCTCTCTCAAAACAGTGTGTGGATGAACTGGTGAAGAACAAAGAAAAAAATACCATGTACGGAGCATGGTGGTCGGCAGAGATTCGCAGGCAGTTTGATGCCTCATGCCGGGAAAAACTGAAAGGATCTTCAGTAAATGCCGATATCTACTGTCCCTGTGCCCTCGAAGAAATGATAGCTCTTTTTCCCGATCCCCTCAAAGCCACCAATATCAAAGACTCAGAATTATTTGCCATTGCGCAGAAGTGTTTGAAATAATTTCCGGATCCTGTGTGCTTTTATGGCAATCATTTAAGGATTACGTTTTATATGTTCATCTATCGACACGGGACCTGAACCATATACCAGGAAAAGTACCAGCATACCCAATGTGAAGAGGGAGAGATAAAATTCTGAATAAAAATCAAGAATGCCGGTAGACATACCGTTGAAAATTACCGCTCCCAGCAAAATAGGCAACTGGAAAAGAATTGTAATCCGTGTAAGCAGCCCCAGGATAATAAGCACTCCCCCGGCTAAATGTGCCATGGCGATATAATTAACAAGGAAAAAAGAATAAAGCGTAAGGTCATGTCCTTCGAGAACTTGATACAATCCTTTTGGATCCCCGGCAAACTGAACTCCTTTGATAAATAAAATCAGTCCCAGTAAGATTCTCAGCCCATCCATCCATCCCGGATGATGCGTGTCGCCCCAATGAATAATTTTTGAAATGGTATTCATAAAAAACTCCTTTCTGTTTATATTATTTAAAACTAAACCAACCACGGTTACCCTGCTTCCGGTTTTTCTATTCATGTATTGACAAAAGCGGGATATGAGTATGAAACGCCATTTTTTTGGTGTTACTTTTTAAAAACACCTCGAACAACTGTTTGTGTGCATGCGGAATCATCATCAACATATCTACGCCCCTGCTGTCGATAAATGCATTAAGGCCCTCTACCAGGTCTTCTCCCGAACGAAGGCATAATTCATACTCCATATCGCCAAATGCATGATCGAGATATAATTCTTCATCACTTTCTTTTCCGTATACAGCCGGTTCCTCACGCAAAACCATATTGAACAACATCAGCCTGGCATCAAATTTTTTCACATAATATTTTATTTTTTCCCTGATAGGTGCGTGAATAAACACATTGCTTTCAAGTGCCAAAGCAATTTTTTCAGGAACTTTGAAGCGGGTGGTGGGGGGAACTATCAATACGGGGACATTTGTTTTTTGCATGACAGTTGTAGCAGTACTTCCCATCAATGTTTCTTTGACGCGGCCTGCCCCTGTAACACCCATTACAACAAGATCAATTTTTCTTTCTTTAATGATATCCAGGATTTCTTCCACCACAAAACCAAAACGGGTGACCAATTCAATTTCGGGAAGATCACCCAAATTTTTCCGGATATCGGATTCACATTTTCGGAGCATCTCCATACTCTCCTCCTCAAATCCTCCATCCATCAGGGTCAGTGAAGAAAGCAGCACACGAGGCTTGTAGGCATGAAATAAAACAAGCTTCGCGTTTTCGAACTTTGCAAGTTCAGCGGCATATTGCATCGCATTGCGCGCAACTTCCGAATAATCTGTGGGAACAAGAATAGTTTTCATAATCGTAAGTTTATGATTAAAGTTATTTCATTGTTTCCGGATTATGAATGATAAATATCACCCGGTTTGTTGGCGTAAAAAAACAATAGTGGCACCGTGATATTTTTATTTTTATTTTCAAAATGAAAATATTTTTTCATTTTCTTTTTTGGTGATAATATATTTCTCTTTTTCTTTCAGGGCCCGTTTAATTTTCGTAAATTGTATGAGTTATTGAATGCGATAGTTTTAAAGAATACAATAAAAAGCAGGCAATGAGAAGAGAATCACATTACGAAACAGTGTCTGTAGCTATCGAAGAGCTGCGGAAAAAAGGATTCACCACTGATTTTAACCTGGAAGAAAATTGCATTGCTTTTAGATCCGATCAGTTTAAAACAGACGGTTTTGAAATTGTTGACATTTATCGTTACGAGGGAAATACCGACCCCGCTGATGAAGCGACAGTTTATGCCATTCAGTCAGATAAGGGAATTAAAGGTATATTGGTCACAGGCTATGGAATTTCTACTGATGCAGCAACAACAGAACTACTGACTAAACTACCGATGAAAAAAGATAAGTGAGTTTTTTTCAATATCAGATTCTAATCCCAATAATACACATATCATCAATCTGTTCAAAAGAGTTATGCATCCAGGCATCAATTGTGTTATTGAGTTTTTCGCGCTGCTCTTTCATAGGGAGATGTTGAACAGAGAGAAGCAAATCGCGCATGGAAGTATACTTGAATTTTTTTCCTTTCTCTCCGCCAAACTGATCGGCATAACCGTCTGTGAATATGTATAAGGTATCACCTTTAACAAGCTCAAATGTATGATTGGAAAATGGTTTTCTGTCAAGATAAGCACCAATGGGTTGTTTGTCGGCTTTAATTTCGGTGAATAATGATGTGTCGGTAATGGGTGATGACTGATGAGTGACAATTGATGAGTTGTTCTTTTTCTCATCACTATTCTCTTGCCCCTGTCCCTTGTCCCCCTGTCCCTTCCTCACCACCCACAACGGGTTATTTGCCCCGGCCCATTGCACAGTGGCTGTGTTTTTGTCTTTGTATTCCAGCGAGCACAATGAAATATCCATCCCGTCTTTAATGTCTTCACCGTCTTTGCCATGGTGACGAAAAGTTTCTTCTACAATGGCGTTCAGCCTGTCGAGAATGAGTGAGGGCTGGTTTAGCCTGAATTCTTTTACCGCACGGTTCAATCCGTTAAAACCTACAATAGAAACAAAAGCACCGGGAACGCCATGTCCTGTACAGTCAACAGCTGCAAATAATATTTTTTTACTGTTTCGTTCTTCTGCCATCTGTGCCCAGTAAAAATCTCCTGATACAATGTCTTTGGGTTTGTACAATACAAAATATTCATTCAGGTGTTCGTCCATCATTTCGTGCGCAGGAAGAATAGCGGTTTGAATTCTTTTCGCATATCGTATCGAATCCATTATGTCGCGGTTCTTTTCTTCGATGATATCGCGCTGTTCCTTTATTTCGCGGTTGAATTTTTCCAGCTGTTCGTTGGCTTTTTGTTTTTGTTTGTAGCGGTTGTAAAAAACCCATGCCAGGCCAAGAAGAATAACAATTACCGCTACCGAAATCCAGAAGATCATTTTCTTTTCATTCTCATGCATTTGTTTTTCGGCATCGGCTTTGGCTTCATCCAGTTTTTTCTGCATGGCAATTTCATCCTCGCGTTTTTGTGCCGCCAGTGAGGCTTCCAGTTGCGCCAGTTTTTTCGAAGCATCTTCACTCAGCAGCTCTTCATAAATTTTGTTGTGTGAATCAAGATAAAAATAGGCACTGTCGAATTTTTTCAGGTAGTTAAAAGAATTCGACATGCCGAGATAAGCATCTTTTAACTCTTCTTTGATACCGATTTCATTGGCGATGAGTTTTGCTTTACGGAAATAACTGAGCGCTTCAGTTGCGTTTTTAGCCGACAGGTATAATTTCCCGGTATGAATAGAAGCCAGTGCGATACCCTGGCTGTCTTCCAGTTCGTTTTTTATTTCAATACATTTTTTATAATAATCAAGCGCTTTTTCATTTTCACCATAAAAGGCATCAATCCTTCCCAACAGGTAATAACAATCGGAAATAATATAATTGTCTTCGTTTTTCTCCCCGATTTTCAGCGCATCATTCAGGTATCGTTCGGCTTCCGAATACTTACTTTGTTCCACATACACACGTCCTATCCATAACGAAGCATCTCCTTTACGGGGTTCATCGGCAGTAGCGAGCGCCTGGTTGAAATATTTCAGTGCTTCTTCATAATTTTTCTGGTGATGATGAATGATTCCGATACTGTTGTTTACACGTGATAAGCCTACATTGTCGTTTGCTTTTTCAAAATGATCCAGCCCTTCAAAAAGTGCAGAAAGTGCTTCTTCATATTTTCCTTCAAGTGTGCGTATTTCTCCTGTGGTATTGCAAACATATCCCAATCCCTTTTCATCTTTTACCTCCTCGAAATTTTTTCTCGCTTCTTCCAGGTTTTTTATTCCTTCTTCGTATTCGTCCAGGTAATAATTTACATTCCCGAAATTGTAATAGGCAAATCCCAGTCCTTTTTTGTAATTTATTTTTTCTGCCAGTTCTTTCGCTTTTTTGGCATAATTAAGCGACTGGTCGGGGTCGATGTTGATGGTGAAAAGCGCAATTTCATTCAGCAGGTCGCATTTTTCTTCGTCACTTTTTGCATTTTCCAGTTGGGTAAAAAGTGCATCCAGTTCAGGCTGTGCTGATACAAAAATGGAAAGGAGAAATACAACCGGTAAAAAAACTAATTTGCGCACGCAGCTTACAGGTTAAAAATCCTTGAAATGGTAAAACCTAACCGGAATTGCCCCTGTGAGAGATCGGAAAAAGTATGTGGAATGAATTGCGTTTCACCGATTCCGGCAGAATTGGTAATGGTAACATGAAAAACATGTCCGAATGTTACAAACTCTACACCAAGGCCAATAGGGTTATAGTACGTGGTTCCGTTCACAACGCGGTTGGAGGGGAACAGGTGAAAATATTCCGCCAGCAGGTGTATGCTTTTTCCCACTTTCAAACGGGCAGCCACGCCCACCGAAAAAATTCCGTTTTTATCCTCATAAGCAACAAAATTCCTGTGAACATAAGTGGGCATAACCTGTAATGAAAACGCCTCACCGAATTTGCGTGAGATGAGTAATTGCGAACAGTAAGACAAACGTTGTGTCCATTCACCGTCATGAAAAGAAACAGGTGAGGTGGAGTCGGTAGAGGCGGTCATGGTAGAAATAGAAGAGGTTCCCAGTATAGCCAGGCTCAGGGGAACGGAGTTATCGTCCATTTGTCGGAGGATATTGTATTTAACATAACCGTCAAACAACTGTGTTTGCGGGCCTGCACCTTTTGATCGCCCGATACCGATATTAAGTTTTTTGGTGATGCCATATTCTAACGAAATGCGGATATCAGCAGCATTATCAATTCCGAAAAGTGTTTTTCCGGCTCCCGAGGTGGCCATATCGCCAAAACGGTGAAGGATACGGAAATCCAGTTCGCGTTTACCCAGCATCTCCACCGAATGGGCATTAACGGTGCGCGTAGTATTAAACGTTTTCACCGGGCTGGCTTCCACCATTTCATCTTCTTCTGCCGGTTTTTTCTTTTCCCCGGGCTCACCTGCGAATGTCAGCATAGCTAAAGCTGAGAAAATTGTTGTTGTAATCCATTTCATATTCAGTCTTGTTTTTTTCGGTATTATTATTAATTATCAAGCATTCCTTGCCTCACCCAGCAATCTATAGCTTGTATAAGTGTATCATGCAGTTTCAGTGAATCGGGAGCCGGTTGATTGTAATAAAGCCTTGGCATTTTTACCGGGCCCTCGTGTTTGATAGCCGCCAGAACACCTTTGTTTTCTACCGCCCACTTGAATTCTGCATATGTGTTCATGGTAAATCCGCTGTTGGAAGCATCACCATGGCAACCGGGGAAACGGCACTTGGTGGTAAGAATCGGCAGTACATCCGCAGAGAATTTGTATTCACGGGGACATTCTATCTGCGGATTGGCTTTTTCCTTTTGGCAGGCTATGGACAGAATCACTACGGCAGCAAAAAGCAGGGTAATGATGGTACCGGTGTTTTTCATATTCGGCTATTTGGCACAAAATAATAAAATATCCGGCAACCAAAGAACTGAAAAAAATGAAAATTACGGGTATTTTATACTTCCATCTCGGCTTTACGCAGTTTACTTTGATATTTCCCCCCGGGATAATAGTCGTTGTAATCGAAATTCAGCCAGACAAGATTATCGTTATCGAGGTGATAATAGATGGATTTATCGTTGTTTTCCTGCACAAAGAGCACCTGTTTGATAAGATAAGTGATGTTTTCAAGGTCTTTAACATTTCCTACCAGCACTTCGGGATATACATGCCCGATCTGGCCCTGGGGTGTTTCTACCATAGTTTTCACAATTTTTACTCTTCCCCCCACGGCTTTTATGCAGGATGACATCAGTATGCAGTAATCATCACAATCACCTTTAAATTTTCCGTCTGACCGTAACTGGTTAACGGTTTCGCTGGCTTTTGAAAAATAATCCTGGTCGATGGGGTCGTATACATATCTCCATTTTTTCCTTATTTCTTTAAAAATGGAAAAAAACTGGATAAGCCGCATGTTATTCACATTGCTGTATTCCTCAAAATGGGCAACAGCAATTTCAGCAGCATAATTACGCACAATTTCATGGGTATAATCAATAGCTTCGCGAAATTCAGCTTCATGAGGAAAACTGGTGAGCTTTTCATTGGGATCGTCAATAAACTCGAACCGGATAGCTGTTTTGTTGAGACTGTAGACGAAAGATGAATAGTCGTGATAAAGCTGCTGAAAAGAGTAGCGGCCGGTATAATTTAAAATGACCAATGTGAATATAAAAGTGCCGAATCCGAGGTAAAGAAAATGCCTGATTTTACGGGCTATGAAATAAAGTACCGCAAAAACAACCAGGAATGTAAGGATATGGTCTATTCTTACGTCATCGGTAAAAGGAAGGTAGATAGGGGGAATATGATTGTAGATAATGATAAAAAGGGGAAAAGCGATCAATAGCACGATCAGCACCAGCAAAAGGGTGTAAAACGTTACCAACTCATGCCTGAATCGCTTGTTTTTCCTATCTTTCGTTTCCACTTGCGCAAAAGTAAGCATTGCAGTTAATGTACGAAAAGCAGCTTGAACGGTTCAGGTTTTTATTTAATGGCTAATCCTGTTGATTAAATGGGTAAAAAAGTAGAAAAAACAGAAAAAGAATGGCTCGCAGAACTGGGCCCCGAAGCGTACCATGTGCTAAGGCAAAAAGGTACAGAGCGGCCTTTTTCGGGGGAATATAACCTGCATTTTGAAAGTGGCAAATATCACTGCCGGGGATGCGGGGAAGAATTGTTTGATTCTTCTTCCAAATTCAATTCGCATTGCGGATGGCCAGGTTTTGACGGAGAGATTGGAGCCGGTGAAAAAATCAAAAAAATAAAAGATACCAGTTACGGAATGATCCGCACCGAAATTGTTTGCGCTTCCTGCGGAGGCCACCTCGGACATATTTTCAATGACGGCCCAACAGAATCGGGATTGCGGTATTGCGTGAATTCGCTGTCGATAAAGTTTGAAAAGAGTGAGCCCGCCAGCGAAAAACCACCGGTGGATGAAAGTGAAAAGTGAAAAGTGACGAATGATCAATGACCAATGACCCACTGACTCAAATTGTATCCACCCAGCTTCTTCTGCGCATTAGTTTCAGGTCTTGCAGCAGGGAAGATTTAATGTTGATCTGTATCATATAGCTTTGCCGGTTGCCAAAAGGTATCCAGTTAAAACGCATTTCCCAGCAATGCAGATCGCGGTAAACATTTAGTTCAACATAACTGAATTCTCCCTGGGTAAAATCATAATTGGCGAGAAACCCGATTTTCCATTTCGGGGTTAATAAAAAGTCGCCCGCAGTGCCCAGTGCCTGTGTGATGATAGTGGTGTCGGTATCATTTACAAAACTTCTCGTTGTGCGCAGCTTGTAATTAAGTGTAAGCGACCAGGGAAGGTTAAAGTCGACATAATTTTCGCTGTTACGGTTTATTTCTTCCAGTTCGTCTTCATCGGCACCGGCTGGTTTTTCGCTGGCTTTTTTCTTTTTGCTTTTCAGGCTTCCCTGCAGGTTGAAATCATTTACAGTAATTCTCCCGGGACCTTTTCCTTCGCTAATGGCCAATGCGTTAGTTATACTTCCGTTTTCATACACATAGGGATCAAGCACACCATTATATACCAAACTCAGGTTCTTCAGCAGTTTGGTGCGGCCGCTTAAAATAATATTGCTGAGGTTAAGAGAATCTTTAAACAGATCGTAGGATGAACTGAATGTAAAGTTTTCGATCAGCACCAGTTTTTTATAACCGGTTACCGTATCTTTTTTCGATTTCATTTTCATCTCCAGGTTATTCACCAGGCTCATCGACACCAGTCCCGATTCATTGGCGGATGGTTTTCCATAAACTCCCAAATCGAAGGGAGAATAGGAATCTACCGTGGAATTGTTATCAAAATATCCGTAAACCTGCGAACCGAAATCAGGACGATAGGTAAAATTCACTACCGGTGTAAGCACATGCCTCAGTTTTGTATTGCGTTTTCCTTTAAAGCTGTACATTCCATACAACTTTGTGGTGAGTGAGGCGCTGAGATTGTATTCATGCGCACGCTTAAAACCGTTGAGTGTGTCGGTAATGGTTTTTTGAAGATCATTATCCCAGTATTTGCCTAATGTTTGCAGGTACCATCGTTCCGAAAAATTGAACGCGGGATTGAAGGTGAATTTCTGGTTGAATAATTTGAAGGAAGTAGTGGTGGAGGCGTTGTGTTTTATTCCTGAACGGGAAAAACGGGTTAGCGTATCCAGGTTATCCAGTTGAATGAGCGAATCGGGCACACTGATATCGTATTTTGCATTCGTATTATAGGAAACCCCGATGTTTCCGATGGCTTTGGCAATGGCGTTGGTTTTTGTTTTCCATTTTCCGAAAGGATAAAAGCGCGTAACGTTAAATGCCAGTTCGGGAAGAGTTAAGTTCACCAGTTTGGTTTGCGTGCTTTGGTTATGTTTCAGGTTCACCGATAAATTAAACGGCTTATTGGGAAACATATACGAGAAACTGATGTTCGACTGGAATACGTTGGAAAGATAATCCTGTGAATAGGTATTGAAATTATTCTGGAAGTTATTGGTGCTTCCGGCATTTACGTTGGCGCTGAACCTGCGGTAAGGATGCGCTTTGATGTCTTGTTTATGATCCCATCTCACAAAAAACGACCGGGTCACAGAAAAATCGGGAAATTCAGGATCGCTTCTCCGCATTTCGTTGAACGAAAGATTCAGGTATCCGCTGTAATGATAACGATTGATATACCGCGTTATATTTTTTAAAGCCCAGCTTCCCCGCGAATAGATATCGCCCAGCAACTGCATATCCAGTTTTTTTCCAACAGGAAAATAATAACCGCCATTCAGCAGGTAAAATCCCATTTGCTGCGATTCTCCGTATTGGGGAATAATGATGCCTTTCGACTCTCGTTTTTTATTCGGAAAAAAGCCAAAAGGAAGGGCTAACGGAGTAGGCATATCGGCAATCACCAGGTTTACCGGCCCTGAAACGATTTTATCATCAGGTATCACAATAGCTTTTCTCAGTTTGAAATAATAATGCGGATGGTCGAGATTACAGGTGGTATATTTTCCCCCGGCAAGATGCACTTCTTCACTGGGCTGTCGCTTGGAAATGTCCATATGTATATAACCTTCGCCCTGCTGGGTACGCACTTCTTTTATCAATCCTTTTTTTGTATCAAAGTTGTAGCGAATTTCAGAAGCGGTTAAAGTTTGTTGACCATCATCAAATTCGGGTTTGCCCACCGGCTGGCCGGCACTGTCTTTTAATGAAGTGGCAAAAACAGTTCCTTCCCTGAAATTGTATTCGATATATCCCGCTGTTAGTTTTGTGCCATCATAATTCACTTCGGCACTGCCAAACAAAAACACTACCTGGTTTTCCAGTTCAAAACGAATGGAATCTTTGGCCTTATAAAATAACTCTGATTTAAGCGGATTGTCTTTTTTTAAAGTATCGGTTTTTAAAGTGTCGGGAAGCGTGTATTTACGGGCTAACGGGCTTGTAACCATTGTGGCCGCCTGTACGTTTATCAACACGCCAACGAGGATAAATAGTATGAATAGCCGGGGCACCTGCAAGGGGTTGGTACTAATTTTGTAAACCTGGTGTTTTAACTGGCACAAAGCTAATTAATTAACCTGTTTATGAAAACGCTGAACATCAATCGTATAGTTTCCGCATCACAGTTAACACAACGGTTTTGCACGGCTTTTCTTGCCTTTTTTCTTTGCTTTAACTTTTTTTCACAGCCTTTAAAGGCGGGAAATGATTCACTGGGGATACGAACTATCGTAATTGACCCCGGCCATGGAGGAAAAGACCCCGGCTGTATAGGGCCTGCCAAAACCCATGAGGCCGATGTGGCACTGGCTATTTCGCTGAAGTTTGGCGAAATGGTAAAGGAAAAATACGGAGACAAAATTAAGATCATTTATACCCGCACCGAAGATAAGTTTGTAGACCTGGCCGAACGCGCCCATATTGCCAATCGTGCAAAAGCCGACTTGTTTATTTGTATTCACGCCAATTCGGGGCCTGAGCATGCCAAAGGAACAGAAACTTACGTTTTGGGATTACACCGCTCCGAATCACAGCTTAAAGTGGCACAACGTGAGAACGATGTTATTATGATGGAAGACGATTATAAATCACGATACAAAGGATTTGACCCCAAAGACCCCGACACATGGATTATCTTAAATTACACCCAGTCTATTTACATGAAACAAAGCATGAGCTTTGCCGAAAAAATTCAGGCATATATGGTAAATACCCCGAAAATCACCGACCGGGGAGTGAAACAGGCCGGGTTTCTTGTGCTTCACCAGGTAAATATGCCCAGTGTGCTGATAGAAACGGGGTTTCTTACCAACACCGAAGAAGAAAAAACGTTAAATGACAAACAAAGCCAGGAAGATATTGCTGCGTCTATTTTTAAAGCCTTTGTTGATTACAAAAATGAAATTGATACCAAAAACGGAGTAAAAATCAATACAGACGAAAACCCGGTGGTGAAAGATACAGTGTTGAAAAAAGAGGAACCCGCAATAGCCGATGACGGAAAAATAGTGTATAAAGTGCAGATTGCCACTTCATCCGACCCGCTGGAAATAACTGCTGAAAATTTTAAAGGCCTTACTGCTGTTGAAGTTTACCAGCATAATAATATTTATAAGTACACTTACGGAAAAAGTAATAATTTTGACGAAGCAAAAAAGCTGATGTCGGAAGCCCGGGATAAAGGATATAAAAACGCCTTTATCATTAAATTCCAAAACGGGAAACGAATCGACTAAAGCGGAATACAGATTTCATTGAAAGGATCAAAAGAAATTAGAGTCGGGTTGGTGGTTATCGTTTCGATAGCCTTTCTCATCTATGGTATTAATTACCTGAAAGGGATTGACCTGTTTATGAATCAGCGAGAATATCACGCCATATACGACCGTGTGGATGGAATTACTCCCGCAAGCCCTGTTTTGTATAATGGATTAAAAGTTGGACAGATAACAGAAATGAACCTGATTGAGGTAGAAGTGAAAGATTCTACCGGAAAACCAGCGTTGGTGTATAAACATTTTGTGACGTTTGTAATCGATAATGATGACTTTCAGTTCTCAAAAAACAGCATCGCGCGACTTATCAGTTCCGATTTCTTAAACCGTGCTATGGAAATAGTTCCCATGCCGGGGCCGGATATCGAAAAAGGAGATACACTTTTTGGTGAAGGCCAGCAATCGCTTACCGAAAAAGTAGATGCCCAGATTGCGCCTATAAAAAAGAAAGCAGAAGAGTTACTCGCATCACTTGATACAATGGTAACAGTGGTTTCTTCGGTTTTGGGAGATAATAAGGAAGATCTTGCATTAAGTATTCAGACCATTAAAAAATCACTCAATAACCTGCAGAGCATTACCGCTAAAATTGATGAGATGGTGGAAACTGAACGGGGAAAAGTTTCTTCTATCCTGAGTAAAATCGATAACGTGGCTGCCAATATCCAGAAAAATAATTCGTCTATTGATAAAACGATAGATAATATGGCCGCTATCTCCGATTCTATTGCCGGTGCTGATATTACAGCCACTATCAATAAAGTAAAAGAAAATCTCGAAAAATTTTCAAACATAATGGAAAAGATCAATAACGGAGAAGGTTCGTTTGGAAAACTGGTAATGACAGATAGTTTGTATAACGAAGTGCATGCCACCAATCAGCAACTCGTCAGGCTGATTGAAAATGTGAAAGAACATCCCAACCGCTACCTGCATTTTTCTGTAATAGGAAGAAAGGAAAAGGGATTGAAGCTGGATGCTAAGGAAGAAAAGAAATTAAAAGAGTTATTAAAAGATTAATATGGGCGCAGAAAACGTAGTATTCATCGCGTTTTTTATCTCGGCAGTCGTTTTATTTTCCTTAAAAGTACGTGATATCATTTCCGGGATTCGCCTCGGGCAACCGATTGACAGATCGGATCATTCTTCCGAAAGGTGGAAAACGATGCTGCGTGTGGCATTTGGACAATCTAAAATGATGACCAGGCCGCTGGTGGGCGTACTTCACTTCTTCGTGTATGCCGGTTTTCTTATTATCAATATCGAAGTGCTGGAAATAGTGGTGGATGGAGTTACCGGAGCTCATCGTTCTTTCGCCTTTGCCGGAGGATTTTATGATTTTTTGATCGGTGCATTCGAAATCCTCGCCATTCTAACGTGGATTGCCTGTGCAGTTTTTCTTATCAGGAGAAATATTATAAAAGTAAAACGGTTTCACTACCGGGAAATGACCAAATGGCCCAAATCGGACGCGAATCTTATTCTTATCACCGAAATTTTACTGATGACCGCTTTTCTTACCATGAATGCAGCAGACCATTTGCTCCAGGGGAAAGCGGATCACTATATCAGCGCAGGTTCCTTCCCCGTTAGTTCAACCATCGTTGCACCGTTATTGTCGGGAATAAATGAAGGCGCATTGGTGCTCATCGAAAGATTATGCTGGTGGTTTCATATTGTGGGGATACTGGCTTTTCTCAATTATCTTCCTTATTCCAAACATTTTCATATCATTCTGGCATTTCCCAATGTGTTTTTCTCTAACCTTAACCGCAAAGGAAAATTTACCAACCTCGAAAGTGTTACCAGCGAAGTGAAGCTCATGCTCGACCCCAATGCCAATCCGTATGCAGCTCCTCCGGCTGATGCAGCTCCCAAACGTTTTGGCGCAAAAGACGTGACTGATTTAACATGGAAGCAGTTGATGGATGCGTATTCGTGTACCGAATGCGGAAGGTGTTCCTCTTCATGTCCCGCCAATCAAACCGGAAAACTGCTTTCTCCCCGAAAGATAATGATGGATACGCGCGATCGTATAGAAGAGGTGGTGGAAGGAAGAAAAAAGAACGGAAAAGATTTTAATGACAATAAATCACTGTTGGGAGATTATATTTTACCCGAAGAATTATGGGCCTGCACTTCCTGTAATGCCTGTACACAGGAATGCCCGGTG
Source organism: Bacteroidota bacterium (assembly GCA_049322335.1). Taxonomy (GTDB): domain Bacteria; phylum Bacteroidota; class Bacteroidia; order Flavobacteriales_D; family UBA2798; genus JBMORL01. The sequence continues at coordinate 31,880 of JBMORL010000100.1, read as the reverse complement.
AATATCGATCCGCTTTCGATTATCGTTGACCTGAGAAGATACCTCGTAATGGAAGAATCGAAAGCACCGCAGGAACTGGCGTTGATGTTTACCAATATAGAAAACAACGGGGCGCCCTGGCAGTTCCCGGCTGCTGATCGGTTGAAATGGAAAGATGAATGAGAGAGAAGATATCAGACTGTGAGATATTAGATGGAAGATGAAAACAGGTAAAACAATATGTGTGGAGATCAATAGGATAATTATGAGAACAATACTGCTTTTTATTTCAATATTCATAACATCAGGATCACTGTATGCGCAGAATGATTCGGTGTATATTGAAATTTATCCCAATAAAAAAAATCTGATTGTGGGGTATGAAAACCGGGTAAAAATCATTGCTCCCGAAAAAATAGAACAAACCGAACTTTCAGTATCTGCAACCGGTTGCAAAGTAGTAAAGAACAAACGAGAAAATACATACCTCATCCGCGTTCCGAAGAAGATGCTGAATAAAGAAATTACTATAACGGTTATCCACAAAAAAGAAAAAGAAGAAAAGGAATTGTATAAAGTAAAGCTCACTGCCATAGCCTTTGATAACACGGTAAGAAAAGTAACCAAATAGATAAAAATAAAAAATGGAAAATCTCATTGAACTCGAAGAAAACGGAAAAAAGTTAAGTCCCGTACTGCCTCAGCACATCAAAAATTATTTAATTGACATTGACGGAACCATTTGTGATGATATTCCCAATGAAGAACCATGGAGAATGGAAGAAGCAGCGCTTTATCCCGAAGCTTTGACAACACTTAACCGGTGGTATACGGAAGGACACGTTATTACATTTTTCACTTCACGAACCGAAGAACACCGTGAGGTAACAGAAAAATGGCTGAAGAAAAACGGTTTTCTTTATCACGGCCTGCTGATGGGCAAACCCCGCGGAGGAAACTATCACTGGATCGATAATCACATGGTGCGTGCCACAAGATATGAAGGAAAGTTTACAGATTTGGTAGAAAAGGAAGTAACAATTCAGGTATTTGAAGAATAATTAAACAAAAAGCGGCAGCTACAGTGGCAGCAGGCAGTGAAATGCAGGCTTAACAGTTTAAAAATTAATAGTTGGTAAAATGAGTTTTGGATTCGAAGAATTGATTGTATACAAAAAAGCGTATAAACTTGGAATGGAAGTTTTTGAACTATCAAAGAAATTTCCTCCTGAGGAAAGATATTCTTTAACGGATCAGGTGAGACGTTCTTCCCGGTCAATATGTGTTTGTATTGGCGAAGGATACAGAAAGAGAATTTATCCAAAACATTTCGTTACAAAAATGTCTGACGCTGATGGAGAATGTACGGAAACAATTATTTGGTTGCATTTTGCAAGAGACAGTAAATATATTCCGGTATCTGAAGTTGAAGATATTATTTCAGGTTACAGAGAAGTGGGAAGAATGTTGGGGAGTATGTGTGAGAATCCCGAAAAATTTGTGCCAAAGAAAAAACAATATAACGATAACTAAACAACTGCTGCTGCCTCCTGCCGCTGCTGCTAAATAATAGAATTATGAATCAGAACCTGGAAGTAAAAACAGTAAGCCAAATGATCTCCTCCGGAGAAAGCCCCGAAATTCTATTCTGGGTGGGTTGTTCCGGGAGTTTTGATGACCGCGCAAAAAAAATAACCAAAGCACTGGTGAAAATCCTGAATGCTGCTAACGTGAAGTTTGCAGTATTGGGGACAGAAGAAATGTGCACAGGAGATCCTGCCAAACGTGCGGGGAATGAATTTTTATTCCAGATGCAGGCTATGCAGAATATACAGGTGCTGAACGGTTATGAAATAAAAAAAATAGTAACAGCCTGTCCCCATTGTTTTAATACGTTAAAAAACGAATATCCCGAACTCGGTGGAAATTATGAAGTAGTGCATCACTCGCAATTTGTGCAATCACTTATCGATTCAGGGAAACTGAAACTGAAAGACGGAGGAGAGTTCAAAGGAAAAAAAATCACTTTTCACGATCCCTGTTATCTCGGACGCGGAAATGATGTATATGAAGCTCCCCGTGAACTGATTATGAAACTGGATGCCGAACTGGTGGAAATGAAACGATGCAAACAAAAAGGTTTTTGCTGTGGAGCAGGTGGCGCACAAATGTTCAAGGAAGCAGAAAACGGAAATAAAGAAGTAAATATAGAACGTACCGAAGAGGCATTGGAACTAAAACCAAACATCATTGCCACGGGTTGCCCTTTTTGTAATACCATGATGACAGACGGGGTAAAAAACTTCAACAAGGAAAACGAAGTAAAAGTTCTCGATATTGCCGAACTCATTGCCAGCGCAGCAGAGTTGTGATGTTTTTTAAGTCATTGGTCATTGGGGTTTTCTACTGCCCGCGGCAACTGCCCGATTAACTGATTATCATGCGCATCTGGTCCATCCATCCCCAATATCTTGATGCCAAAGGCCTGGTAGCTTTGTGGAGGGAAACCCTGCTGGCGCAACATGTATTGGCAGGAAAAACCAAAGGATATAAAAATCATCCCCAACTCATCCGGTTTAAAGCAATGCCTGAGCCGTTAGTTTCTGTTAATTATTATTTATCCGTTGTCGCTTTTGAAGCAGAAAAACGAGGCTATCAGTTTAATCAAAAAAAAATCGGAAAGTTTAAAAATGTAAAAATGAAAGTTACCCGCGGGCAAATGGAATTTGAAACCACCCACCTGCTTAAAAAACTAAAAACCCGCGATCCCGAAAAATTCAGGGAAATTTCAAAACTGAAAACACTTTCACCTCATCCGGTGTTTAAAATAGTAAAAGGCGGAATAGAAGAGTGGGAAATTATTTAACCAATTGTTAGTGGTCATTGGTCAGTAAGTCAATAGTCAATAGTCATTGGGATTTCCTGCTGCCTGCTGCCACTGCCCAAATCTCTACCTCGCAATCACCAGTCGCGATTTTGCATTAATGTTATTGGAAGTAAACCTGGCAATATACATCCCGTTTTTCAGCTCACGCACATCCAGTTTTTCTCCAGCGGGAAGCACAACTGTTTTTAAAAGTTTTCCTGATACATTATAAATAGCTACTGAAGTGGTTTCTGTAAAACCGGTTTGATATAATCCGTCTGATGGATTGGGATACAAAAATCCTTCTTCTGTTTTATATTCTTCTATACCATTTGGGTTAGAATTTTTAATCACCAAACCACCATTGCCAATTCCATATAATGCATTGCCGCCTTTAATAAATCTTACAGCGGGATAGGGAGTAGTGAAGTCAGTTGTCCATGTGCTGCCGTTATTCGTTTTTAATATAATGCCATTGGTTCCATTGGTATTGGTTCCCATAATATATCCTCCGTTCACCGAATTCATAAAAACATCCTGGAAGATAACGGTGGTATCAGTGTAAAAATCCGACCATGTTGTGCCCCCGTCATCTGTTTTTATCAGCGTACTTATTCCGGGATTCCACCCGTTGTTATACACCGCAAATCCCAGTGATCCGTTCAGGAAATGGGTTCCCGTAAAAACGGTGTAACTCGAATCGTGAATAATGGTTTGCCAGTTATTTCCCCCGTCATCCGACCGGAAAATTGCTCCGCGGTAGGCAAAGGTTCCGTCTGAACCGGTAAAAATTAAGGTATCATTATTAATATGTTCTTTTTCGGCCATCATTCCATAAGCCCCCAATCCGGCTTTTGTCCAGGTCGCCCCGGTATTTGAAGTAATTAATACCGAATCTTCGGAGATTGTTACAACGCCATTCGTGTAACTGGTGAAATAAACCATATTACAATAGTTAAAGGCGGGCACAGGTATATTTACATCACTCCACGTGTTTCCACCATTAACAGTAATGCTTAGTTTATAGGTTGAAGGAGTTCCATGTACTACAAACCCGGTGTCGGCTGATATGAAATCAACATCTCTTACGCTGTTGGCAAAGGTGATACTGTCCCATGTTGCTCCACCGTCTATAGTCCTCCAAAGTTTATTGTTGTTGGAATTGGCTACAAATCCAACCTGTGCGGTTGGAAAGGATCCCCGGTCGAGAGCCATATTGGATGGAAAGTTGAGGATCTGCCATTGTGAGTAGACATTGGAGCCGGCACCCGGCACCAGCCCTGTTAATAATAGAAAAATGTATTTTTTCATAGCGCGTAAATTAATTGTTGTTACCTGCATAAAGATACGCACATCCTCTAACCGGGGTTATGGTAAAAAAATTATCATTCATGGTAGAATTTATTGATTCACATCATTTTAGGATAGCAATCCTGGCCCTCTTTTTGCTAAATATTTACTAATTTTGAAACAATACTAAAACGAATAGAGTATAAACCGCATAATTAACCGGGCAGCTGGCTGATGAATAAGGTGTATGCCTTGTTGTCAGAAAGGTGCTTCAACACATTCAAACCATGAAAAAGATCGTACTATTTTACCTGGCGCTGCTGATTCCTTCTATCATTCTTTACAGCTTTGTTCCGCCAGACGATGATTGCCACAAAAAATTCCATACCGGGCATTATACATTGCAGGGACAGGAAGGAAAATATAAACTGGTGCGTGTGGAAGGCATGCAAACAGAAATATTTAACGATAGTAAATCGAAAATTATTTCTGATATGAAATGGATCAGTGATACTGAGTATCACCTCACACTTAAAAAACTGACTAATGTGGCCGGATGCCTTAAAAAAGGTGACGTGGTGAAAGTGAAAATCGTTTCCTGTGAAGGAAGTAAAATTACATGTGAATACACTACGGATAAATGCGGAAAAGGAACACAGGTTTTCTTAGTGTCTAAATAAAAGAATAAACAATTATACTTAACCCCGGCTGTTTTAACAGTGCGGGGTTTTTTATTTCAACCCAAACTTTGCATTAGAAGAATGAAAAATTTGCCAAGGGCCGGTGGAAACTGCGTTTCATCGGGGTTAAACCCGGATACGTTTTTTTGATAATCTTCTGCGCATTACTACATTACAATCCTAATGCATAATCCGGGTTCAAACCGATTTTACTTCCACCACACGTTTGGCAATGTGGTTAAATAAATTTTCAAGCGGGCGCTCGGCTACCATTTTCAGGAATACATTCAGTTCACCATTAAAAACAAGATGCCCCTCGCATTCATTTTCTCCTTTTTCTTTAATATGTACATCCAGGGTAAACGGAAATGGTGCTTTTTCTCCTGATTTGATATGTATGAGGCTGTAATCGGTTTTGGATACGAATACCAGCGGGATATTGATGGCGTTTTGTACCTTGAAACTGCACCGTGTAGTGTCCGATTGCCAGTCACTGATCTTGTCCTCCGGAAGTAACTGCCTGAAATTATTCATATCGCATAACCAGGTATGTACTTCCTTTGCCGAATTTCTAACGGTTACCGTATTGCTGTTAATAGTAGTCATTTGGAATGTTTCGCGCTCCAGGCTTTGGGGTCTTTTTTCCACTCTTTCAGCGATTCCACGTCTTTTTCGCTGATGTATTCTGATTGTACCGCCTGTTGCAATAAAATATCATAATTACAAAGTGTATGAAGGGGAATTTTTTTAGACTTAAAATTTTTTGTTGCATCATCAAATCCATAAGTGAAAATAGCAGCCATACCTTTTACTATTCCTCCCGAAGCAAGAATGGCATCTACAGCATTCAGCGAACTTTTACCTGTGGAAACAAGGTCTTCTATTACTACTACCGATTGCCCTTTTTCAATCACGCCTTCCACCTGGTTTCCCAGTCCGTGTGATTTGGGTTCCGGACGCACATAAGCAAACGGCAATCCCAGTTCCTGTGCAACAAGTGCTCCCTGTGCAATTCCCCCGGTGGCCACGCCAACTATCACATTGGCTTTGGCAAAGTTTTTTTCTATCACTTTTACAAATTGCTGGCGGATAAATGTGCGTATCTGTGGAAATGAAAGCGTTATACGGTTGTCGCAATAAATAGGAGATTTTAATCCGCTGGCCCACGTAAATGGTTTGCCCGGCTGCAGTTTTACTGCTTTAATTTGCAACAGAAATTCTGCTACCTTTAGCGCTGATTCGTCTTTAACCGACATGGCCGCAAATGTATAAAGTTTTTATAAACAACATTCCCCTTTACCTTGCTGCTGACGACAAGTTGTTAACAGAAAATTCTGTTGTAAAAATTTCCTGCAGCGATCCCAAAGAGGGAAAACCTGTAGTGCAGCAATTCAAAAACGGGACGATAAAAAAGCCGGTTTTGTTGCTTCATCCCGACCCTGAAAGTTTGGTAAAATTTGTTTTTAACGACCACCAGTTTATTGAAGCAGCAGGCGGAGTAGTGGAAAACAATGAAGGTAAATTACTGTTGATCTTCCGCAACGGGAAATGGGATCTTCCCAAAGGAAAACTCGAATCGGGGGAAATAAGTGAACCCGCCTCATTGCGTGAAGTGGAGGAGGAATGCGGAATTCACGGCCATATCATAGAAAAAAAACTTATCCCTACTTACCATTGTTACCCGCTCACCGGCTCATGGGTATTTAAAACCACCTGGTGGTATAAAATGAAATATAACGGCCACGAGACTTTAGTTCCCCAAAAAGAAGAAGGAATAGAAAAAGCAGAATGGCGCGCAAAAAATGATCTGGACGATGTTTTCGAAAATACTTTTGAATCAATAAAAGATGTGTTGAAACAAGTGGTGTGAAATTCTAAGTTTAGGCAGAATAAAAACTTTCATTGAATTTCATAACCTAAAACAAAAAATCGGGACAAGGGGACATGGGACAAAGGGGCAGGTGAATTTCAAATTTCAAACCACAAACATAAAACGTATAACCTAAAACCTATAATCTCCTACCTGTCTCTTGGTGTTCCCCCGCTTTTATAATCCGGATGTAATCTCATCGAAATTTCCCACATGGTTTTGTCTATCGAAATAAATGTGCCATTGGGTGTTGGGCGATAGGCAGGCGACTGAATGAATTTTCCATCGGGGCCAAAGAGGTAATATTGAGGAAGCGAATTGATGCGGAAATCAGAAATGATTTCAGGATAATCACTGTAGTGCAGTTGTGTCCAGTTAAATTCAGGATGCGCTTTCATAAATTTTTTCCATTCCTCTTTGTCTTCGTCCAGGCTGATGCTGATGAATTCAAAATCCTGCCCGTAGCGTTTTTTAAGTTGTGCCACCAGTTTCATTTCGGTAACGCTGGTGGTATTCCATGTACTCCAGAATTGCAGGTAAACATATTTTCCCCTGAATGTAGCCATAGAAACCGGTTCGTCTTTCTGGTTTTTCATGGAGAAAAAAGGAGCGTCATAACCCACGCCCAAATGAGTAAGCAACTGCCTTACGTTTCCTGCTATAACCCGGTTGTCGTTATAAATCGAAAAATCGCGGATGGAATCGAGAATGGTAATGATGTTTTCCTGGTAGTAATTATTGGTATAGTATTCTTCCATCAGTCCCTTAATGATCACCAGTTCGCGCACCTGTTCGTTTTTTAAAAAATCATCCTGTTTTAGCAGATCGTGCAGCATCTTCGGACTCGATTTTGAATTTATCGCCTTTGCCAGCGCTGTTTCATTGGTAACAAAAGTGAGTTTGAAAACATCCGTGTAAAACTGGTTAAAGAATAACATGAATTGCCCGTGATCGTATTTTATTTTTCCTGACGACAGGTATTCTTTAAACAACAACGCTTTTTGAATAGACAGGTCCATTTTGGCGCTGTTGCCCAACTGGTCGGTAGAGGCGAAAGAATAATATACATAATCGCGGAAATACGGATTTTTGATGTCTTTATACAACCCCGAAATTTGATTTTTAAATGTATCAAGTTCAATTCTGAAATTGGGACTTCCAATCATCAGATGTTTTTCCCTGATAAACATATCAAAGCGGTAATCGAAATCCAGTATCAGGTTATTGATATCGTAGGTTTCAAGCGTATCGAAATTCGTTTCGGTTTCGTTGTTGTAAAATATTTTATGCACGCCTTGCTCTACATCACTAACGGTGATGGAATAAGTGCTTCCGGGTTGCACATACATATAGGCCGAAACCCCGTCAATGCGCATCACCACTTCGCTGATTGCGCTAAAATCATATTCAAGAGTAAATTTTCCTTCGCTGCTGATGGTGGTTTCAGTTAATCTTTTCAGGGTAAACGACAGGTAATCCTCGTAAATATTCAGGGTGATCTTTTTCCCGGCATAGGCAGGAGCTTTTCCGTTGATCACAGTTTTCTCAGCCACTGCATTCAGCAGCGGTAAAAAAAATAAAAGCAATACAACAACACTTTTCCTCATAACCGCACGGTATTATTTTTTTACAGAAACAACAGCAGGTACAAATGCACTGATGTCACCGCCATTTTTAATGATTTCCCTTACAATGGTAGAATTAATGGCCGAATACACCGGGTCGGTGGCCATAAAAACGGTTTCAATATCCTTTGCCATTTCACGGTTCATCTGGCTGATAGCTTTTTCATATTCAAAATCGGCCGAAGTGCGCAGCCCCCTTAAAATATAACGGGCATTGTGCTTTCTGCATAAATCAATGGTTAGCCCTTCATACGCAACCACCTCCACTTTTGATTCGCCCGCAAACAGTTCCGATATCCATTTTTGACGCTGTTCCATGGCAAACATGGCATTTTTCGTGGAATTTACTCCCACTGCAATAATCACTTTATCAAACAATGGCAAAGCCCTGCGAACCAACGCTTCATGCCCTTTTGTAATAGGGTCGAACGTGCCGGGAAAAATGGCTATGCGGGGATTATTCATTCTTAAAAAAACTAAAGTGGACTTTTCCATAAGTCCGTTCTTCAACAAATTTACCAAATCCATTGAATTGGCCTGCTTTGCCGTGTTCTGCAATAAACAAGCCATTTTCCTTTACCCAACCATTATCTATAACCAGCCCCGGTAGTTCGGTTACACCTTTATGTTCAAAGGGAGGATCGGCAAAAACAATATCGTATGGGGTAGTTTTCCCTTTTAAAAACCGAAAAACATCTGATTTTACGGTTTCTATGTTCACTTCCCAGTCTTTGGCGGTATTCCTGATAAAAGCCAGTCCCGGTGCGTAAAGGTCGACACAGGTTACCTGAAAAGCTCCTCTCGAAATAAACTCGAAGGCAATACTTCCCGAACCGGCAAAAAGATCGAGCACTTTTATCCTCTCCAGGTCATAACGCGACTGAAGAATATTAAAAAGGCTTTCGCGGGCAAAATCGGTGGTGGGCCGGGCATCGGGCAGGTGAGGAGCGTTGAGCTTACGGCCTTTTAGTGTTCCGCCTATAATTCGCATTTAAACTGGTTAATGAGTTGGATAAACCGGTGCTGTGGATGATGTTTCATTTTTTCACCAAAGGTTATTCCCTGCGGGCCGGCACAAAATCCCACATCGCCAAAATAGCGGTTCAGCATCTGGTGGGTGTCGTCATTTGGCATCACTTCACCCATTAGTGTAATGCGCACGTCTTTTGGCTGAAGTTTTAATTGTTCGGCAACAAAAAGAGTATAATAAATGGTGTCTTCAGGAGTTTTGCGCGTATAGGAATTGAAAAACAAGAGCCTGCGGTTTTCCATCACGGCCAGTTGCATGAGCCCGGGATAGAATTGAATATAAAAAGTGGGTTTTGCGTTGATGAACGACTGGATATAATCAATCATCAGCGAAGAAGAATGGCGGAATACGATGGAAGGAAATGTCTTTTCGAAATCGCGCTTAAGCTGTGTGTCGATGGAAAAAATAATTTCGCTTTGTATGCTATGAATGGTGTAATGCCAGGTCGTATCAGCCGGGCTGATTTCGCAATTGAGGGATAAATATTTTTCTTTTTGTGAAGGTTCAAATAATTCAAGGGGAACAAGGGTAGATCTAAGGTCGCAATGGCTGAAAGAAACACTAAACGGCCGCGATTGGAGCCACGGTGATTTTTGAAGAAGAGAAGAAAAACGCAGAGGTGTATTGGCTTCGGTGGAAATGATTTCGATGTCTTCACATGAACGTTGCTGGCGGTTGCAGGCCATTACAAATAAAAAACCACTTCCTGCTTCAACAGATAAGTGGTAGTTGGCCTGCGAAATATCAGCCATAAAATTATTCGCCCCAGTTTCCGCTGGTGGATGCTTCGGTAAGCGAACCTACCAGTAATGTGTCTTTATTAATGGTTTCCAGTTCCATTACAAGAAATACAGGAACCTGCATATTGTTTTTGGTAAGGAAATCGGTTTTCATCTGGAATTTCCCTTTTCCACCTGTGAATGGAACAATGTCAAGCGAATCAATATTGAAAGCGTATTCCGAATCTGCTGAGCGTGTAGCCCGGGCTTTTTCATTGGTAAACAACAGCTCCATTACAGACTGATAGGTTGTGTCGCGCGCAAATCCTTTTATCACTCCTTTTTTCGACAGAATCCATGCCTGTACTTCTGTTAAGCCTTTTTCAGGAGCTTCTTTCAGTCCCAATGAATCGAGCATTTCCTGTGTGATCTTGTCAGGAATATCCCCTATTTTTTTCACTGTAATGGTTTTGTCAGTGAGAATAAATTTTTTCAGTTCTGCAAAATCGGCCGCATATTTTCCGTATTTGTTTTTAAATTCTACCTGTGCATCGCGGATATCACGAAGGCGCTGTTTGATTTCGCGCTGAATTTCCTTTTGCATGGCACGGAATTTTATTTCATCGTTGATGGAACGAAAGTCGAGGTAACCAAAAACAAATACACCTATCGGCAGAAACAAATACATAAACAAATTATGTAAAACCTTGTTAATTACACCAGCAACGTATAATATTGAAATGATTCCAGCTCCAAGAACACCAAGCCCACCAGATAGGAATAGGGCATTCTGTGGCAAATTAGCTTTTGGGTCAGGAGTTATTCCTACTTTAACAAGTACCAAGCCAAGGGCAATGACAAACACTTGGAATAAATACTTGTTTCTGAAGTACAAATACTTTTTATAAAGTTTTCCAATTCCGTTCCAGAAGCTCATAATGTATTGGTTTTTTGAACAGCGACAAATCTACAATTTTTTTTAAATGCGTATATGAATTTAGTTATAAGCATATTGTTGATTACTTTGCGGTAATGGCTGCACAGGAAACGGACAAAACAGCGGGGATATTGTATGGCAGGCTCAGGGTTGAGCCAACGGTAGGCCAACGGGGGTTTGTGGAAAATTTTGCAGCTTTCATGGCCGATGAAAGCCGGTTTAAGTTGTTTATTCTGAAAGGATATGCGGGGACGGGAAAAACCACGATGATGTCGGCACTGGTGTCTGCTGCCCCGGCCCTGAAAATGAAAACCATATTGCTGGCTCCTACCGGAAGGGCGGCCAAAGTGATTTCGGGCTATTCGGGTAAACCGGCCTTTACCATCCATAAAAAGATCTACCAGCGGAGACTGAAAGGCGGTTATTTTTTTTTCGAGCTCCTGCCCAACCTGCATACCGATACGCTGTTTATTATTGATGAAGCTTCCATGATTTCTGATGAAGGAGACTCAAAGTCGGCTTTCTTCGATCAGCGCTCACTGCTGGAAGACGTACTCCGTTATATCTACCGGGGAAAAAACTGTTATGCCGTGTTTGTAGGCGATAATGCCCAGTTGCCGCCTGTTGGACTGGAATACAGCCCGGCACTGGATGTGAAATACATAGAAGAAAATTTCAGGCTGAAGGTATTTCAAAGCGAGTTGAAAGAGGTGGTGCGCCAGAAAGAAGAATCGGGAATTTTATATAACGCCACCCTGCTTCGCTACCTTTTGCTAAGCGGAAATAAAGACTTCCCCACGCTCGACATGGCTTTTCCCGATATAAAAAAATTAAATGGTGCCGAATTGCAGGATGAGTTGGAAAGCGCTTTTTCGTATGCCGGGAGAAACGGGGTGATTATTATTACCCGCTCCAATAAAAGGGCCAACCTGTTTAACCGCGAGGTGAGGGGAAGGGTGTTTTGGATTGAAAACGAACTGAATGCTGGCGACCAGCTGATGGTGGTAAAAAATAATTATTATTGGCTGGATGAAAAAACACAGGCCGGGTTTATTGCTAACGGTGACCTGCTTGAGGTAAATAAGGTAAAACGGATTTACGATCACTACGGTTTCCGGTTTGCCGATGTGCAGGTGCGTATGCCTGATTATCCCGAAGATCCGGAAATGGAAGTAAAACTGTTATTGAACACGCTGCATTCAGAAAGTGCCAACCTTCCGGCAGAAGAGCTGAAAAAGTTATTTATTGAACTGGAAAACGAAATCACCAGCGATCCCGAAAGCACAAAATGGGATAAAAAAGAAATTCGTGAAAAAGTATTTAAAGACCCTCATTATAACGCCCTGCAGGTGAAGTTTGCATGGTCGGTTACCTGCCACAAGGCGCAGGGCGGGCAATGGCCGGTAGTGTTTGTCGACCAGGGATATCTTACGGAAGATATGATCAATGCAGAGTTTCTCAGGTGGCTGTATACGGCCGTTACACGCGCCACTGAAAAATTATACCTGGTGAATTTTGATGAGAAATTTTTTACAGCCTGATACCCATTATGCAGATATCATCGGTTTGTTCGAAGCTGCCTTTCCATGCATCCAATTGATTTTCGATCAGCAGTTTTTGCATATACATAGGTAAATTATATACATCGGCAAGGAGATTAAAAAGGCGCTTGCGTGAAAATTTTTTTCCGCGGGGATGAGAAGACGAATCTCCACCGAACTGGTGACGGAAACCATCTGAACCCATGTAAATCCTTGTGTTCAGTTCAAGAGAAATATCAGTAGTGTCATACCTGCGGTTTTTTTCCAGTTGCCAGCCGCCCACAGGGTAAGAATTTCCTTCATAGAAACGGGGCCCGTTACAGTCTGCCGCAAATAAGTTTCCGTTGGCACCGGCAAACGAGAGTTTTCGGGAAAGAGTATCGTATACACAAACAGATATTTCCATCCAGTCGTTGTTGCCTTCACCGTCAGAGTGAGGATCAAAAGTTTCAATCCACTTCTTGTCAATTTCTTTCAGAATTTCTCCAGCACTGTTCCATTCTTTTCCCAAAACAACATAATTGAGAAAACTAATACCAAGCACCGTAAGCATGGCTCCCGGAATACCGTGTCCCGTGCAGTCGGCAGTGGCAAATATTTTTTTTCCATCCTTTGAGCCTACCCAGTAAAAATCACCGCCAATGGTATTCAGCGGCCGGTAGATAATAAAGTGTTCGGCACACATGCGGTTAAAGTGGCGGGTTTTGGGCAATAACCCGTTTTGAATAGTAGAGGCATAAAGAATACCATCTCTGACTGTAGTGTTTTCCTTAAGGAGTTTCTCGTACCTGTATTCAAGATTTTCCGGTTCATGAAACGGATTACTTTTTTTAAAAGCGGTTTGCAGCATAGAAGAATAAATTAATGGTATAAAATTATGCCGCAGCGATTATGCTGTTGTTAACGATGTTTTATGTAAATCTTAGCTTAGATTAACCGCTAAAAACAGGTGATAAAGGGTTGTTTAACCAATACCGGCAGCAATGAAATGATGCTGAAGCTAAAAATCCGGTTGTGATGATTCCGGTTTATTGTTAAGCCCTAACTTAATAAGAAAAGCTTATAGCTATGGTATACTGCATCGAACCTTTTCTTCCTGATTTTTTCCCTGCACGCCATCCCGGTGCTTCTTTAATTACTTTTTCAATTTCCTTTTTCATGTTTTCGGGAACGTCAATACCCATTACTTCCACATTTTCTATTTTTCCTTTGGCGGTGAGGTCGAATTTTACCAATACACTTTCCACAAATTGTTTTCTTCGGATAGAAATTTTCTGATCGAGATGGCTTTCAACATAAACATTGAGCACGAGGTCGCCACCATCGTAATAAGGCATATCGGCAATGTTATATTTTAAATCCCTGCCTTTTGTCACCACCGCGTTGCCGATATTCGGGTCGTTTACTTTGTGATTGGGATCGGTTTGTGTATTGTCCATTTCTGCCAGGTTGTTTTTGATTACTACCTGTGCTGCCGCTACATCCAGCGATATAATAGCATTTTCATCAAATTTGCGGGTGTTGTCGCCCTGGTAAACGATGTTATTTTTGTTATCGGGATTTTTATTTTCTTTTCCAGTTAGTTTTTGCTGTGCGGTTTCTTCCGTTACATTTTCGGGAATGGATTTATAGATATCATCAATATTTCCAGGTTCCACGTGTTCCAGGGCAGACTCATTTTCCTTTGCTTTTTCAGTCCCGTCTTCTTCGTGCCAGGTATTGGTATAAGGAGTCCAATGGCTGATTTCACTGTCATTTTTATTTTCATTTCCTGCCGGGGCAACAGAATTTTTGCCGGTTACAGGCAGATGCTTATCTGAGTCAGCTTCAGCGGGCCACATCCACCAGGCCAGCAGGAGTGCGATAACTGCGGCAATGCCCAGGTAGTGATAATATTTCCATCCGCCTGATAAAGGATAGGAAGCATTTATTTTTTTGCAAACATTTTGGTTGATGGAAATACACGAAAGAAATTCCTCGTGGCTGATAACCCCGTATACTTCCCTGTACAATTCATCCGATTGTATAAGTTGTTCCAGGCGCGACATTTCGCCAGGTTGCAGATCGCCCCTGAAAAAACGCGAGAGCAGTTCATCCGAAACCGGTTTGCCGGCAATAATATGTGTGATGGCATCAGCCATTTTCTTCCATAAATAGTTTAAGGTTCCTTTTTCCGTTTTGTATATAACTCTTCACTTTATTAATGTCGTAGCCTGTACTTTCTGCAATTTCCTGGTAGGATTGATCCTGCAGGTAAAAAAGCTCAAGGCAGGTTTTTTGTTCGCCCTTTAGCTGGCTGATGGCTTGCTGAAGCTGCACCAGCACGCGTTCTGTATCGGCTTCTTTATCAGTAGGGGATAGTTCTTCCTGCAATTCCATAAAATGTTTTTCGGTTTTTTTGAAATCGCGCTCTTTTTCGGTCTTGCGCTGGTTTTTCTCCTTCTTTTTGAGGCAGTAATGCTTAACAGAGGTGAGGAGCCAGGCTTTAAAATTCTGAACCTCATACTTTTTAAGGTCTGCCAGTACCATTTCAAACACCTCCATAACAGTATCTTCGGTTTCGTTACGCTCTTTAAAATAAGAAAAGCAAATGGCTGTAACCGGAAGCGAATACCGCTTATAGAGTTCGCCCACAAAAAAGGAATTGCCCGATTGCCGGTAATGCTCCACCAGGTATTCATCCGAATACTGTCCGTAATTATTTAGCAGTGCAATGATCAACCGGGCCCTGATTTTTGGTGTTTCGTCAATTTAGGGCTATTTTTTATAAAATTGCATAAACCTTTTTTAAAATTTCTCGTTTTATCCGATTTTAGGTAAATTTCATCCGATTTTTGGTGGTTTATGAACAAAATGGCCCGTCATTTGACTGATAACTACCGTAAAAATCAAACGTTAACTGAAAAAATTAAAATATTTTTGTGGAATAATTGAAAAAGCAGACCTGAATAAGCAAAACAAGCCGGGAAAACTAAAATAACTTAAACACACGCCAAATGAAAGCAAGCCGTTTTACCTTAACAGTAGCCAGATTATCACTGGGATTATTTGTTACCGCTGTATTATTAAGTTCATGCCGTCATAAAGGTACCTGCCCCGCATACGGAGGCCAGGTTCTTCCGGAGAAAAAGGCTGTTTGGGCGCTTATGGAAAACGTGAAAGAGATAGAATCCGAAAAGAAGATCTAAGCATTTTAATAGTTATACTATTTACTCCCCGTTACGGAAATCGTGGCGGGGAATTTTTTTATGTTTCCCCGTGAGAGGTTATGGAGATGAAAAGCAGATTATTTTTTTCTTTATTGTTGATCATCAATAATTTGAGGTTGGTTTTATGGAATTTTATAAAAGCCCTCCCTTTATTATCAAACAACCAAAACAAGGAAGCCATGAAGACCATCAAAACCACTACAGCCGTTAAAGCGATAACCGCTTTATTAGCCATTTCAATTTTATTTGCCTCCTGTTCAAAAGGAGTATATTGCCCGGCTTATGGAAACAAATCCAATACTCATAAGCATCGCTAATTTTCTATGGTTCATTGCATATAACCGAAATCACAAAAAACATTCATGCTGTTGACTGATGGGCCAACCCATCAATATTGAAAATTGTGGAAATGTTGAAGGCCGGATGTGGTACGGATTCATATTATTCACTTAAATTAGTGCGCTAAACACTAATTCCATTCAGGCGATGAAAAAAAATTTATCCTTTCTCCTGTTTTCCGTTTTATTTCTAACCACCTTCAGCGAAGGTTTTTCACAGGGAGCAAACTGTAATTCTGCAGATCCTTTTTGTACGGGAACTACCTACACATTTCCCAACTCCACCAATAATGGAGACCTTGGGGCTGTAGACTGCCTGGGTTCTTCTCCCAATCCGGCATGGTATTATATGGAAATCGACCAAAATGGTTCGATGACTTTTAACATCAGCCAGGTTGACGGGGGCGGAAATGGAATTGATGTCGACTTTATTATCTGGGGACCTTATTCTTCTTTGTCAGCTGCCTGTGCAACCAGCCTGATGACTACTTCGGGTGTGGATTGCAGTTATTCAACAGCAGCGGTGGAAACAGCTACGATTCCCAGCGCTTCTGTAGGTCAGGTATATGTTTTGTTATTAACCAATTTTTCCAATGTTCCCGGAACCATTACATTTTCACAAACCGGTGGAGCAGGTTCAGCTGATTGTTCTATTATTTGTGGCGTGCAATCATTTACGGCAAACCCTACTGCCTGTAATTCGGGAACAAATACGTATGATGTTTCAGGAAGTCTCGTAATAACCAGTCCGCCAGGCTCAGGAACACTTACCATATCCAGCAGTTGCGGAGGATCACAGGTTTTTAATGCGCCATTCACTTCACCCATAAACTATTCCTTAACCGGACTAACGGCCAACGGAAGTTCGTGTACCGTTAGTGCTACATTTTCGGCAGATGCTACCTGTAATACTTCTGCCACTTATACGGCACCGCCAGCATGTACTTTATCGTGTAGTATACAATCACTTACAGCTACGCCCGGTGCATGTGTACCTGCTACCAATACCTATGACGTATCCGGTGCGGTAACTTTTACAAATGCACCTGCCTCAGGAACATTAACAGTCTCCAACTCCTGTGGCGGTTCCCAGGTGTTTAATGCTCCGTTTGTTTCTCCGGCCAATTATAACTTAACGGGATTAACCGCCAATGGTTCTTCCTGTACAATTACAGCTGTTTTTTCTGCTGATCCGGCATGTACGGCTAACTCTAATTACACCGCGCCAGCTAACTGTTCGCCTATTTGTAATATCAGTTCTGTAACTGCATCCGTGGGAACTATCAATTGTGCCAATCAAACATACGATGCCAATGGCCAAATCACGTTTTCCAATGCGCCTTCCAGCGGTTCGCTAACCGTTAGTTCTTCCTGCGGAGGCTCACAAACATTTTTTGCACCGTTTACAAGTCCCCAGGCCTATACTTTAGGCGGACAACCTGCCAACGGAGGAAGTTGTACTATAACGGCAGTTTTTTCGGCTGATCCGGCATGTACCAATACGGCAACTATTACCAATCCCGCTATGCCCACTGCATCTGCTTCCAATGACGGGCCGGTGTGCGAAAACGGAACCATCAATTTATCGAGCCCCACTGTAACAGGAGCCACCTATTCATGGACTGGCCCTGGTGGTTATACTTCTTCACAGCAAAATCCCACCATCAGTCCCATATCCGTTAGTGGATCGGGCGCATATACGGTTACCGTTACACTGAACGGATGCACGGCCACCGCTACCACCAACGTAACGGTAAATCCCAATCCTGTTGTAACAGCAGGAAGTGATGTAACGGTTTGCGAAGGAGACACGATCAATCTCAGTGCTTCAACAGTAAATGGAGCGACCTATTCGTGGACAGGTCCAAACGGATTCACATCCTCCCAGCAAAACCCGGTAATCAATCCTGCTGCTACAGGCGATGCAGGAACATATACGGTGGTAGTAACACTTAACGGTTGTACAAGCACACCGGATAATATGGTAGTGACGGTTAATCCTGTTCCGGTGGTAAATGCTTCTTCCAACTCTCCTTTATGTGAAGGAGACGCGCTGCAATTAAATGCCAACACTATTAACGGGGCTACTTATGCGTGGACCGGCCCCAATGGATTTACTTCCACTTCACAAAATCCGCTTATCGATCCGGTAACCACAGCCGATGCAGGAAACTATACGGTGGTGGCTACATTGAATGGTTGTACCAGCGCTCCCGATGTGGTAGCTGTAACTGTGTCGGATGTGAATGCCGGTTTTACAGCTTCTCCTTCTTCGGGAGTTTCTCCATTGAATGTAACGTTCACCAATACTACCACCGGTGGAACAGCGTATTCATGGGATTACGGAAACGGGTTTACTGAAAATACCACTTCTACTACTACCAGCCAAACCTATATAACGGATAGCACCTATACGGTGACGATGATTGCAGTGAATGCTGACGGATGTTCGGACACAGCTACTGTTCTTATTAATGTTGTCCCCAACTTCTTTATCATCATTCCCAATGTGTTTTCGCCTAACGGTGATGGGGTAAACGATGTGTTTGAGCTTGATCTTGCCGGTGTAAATACACTGCATGTTGAAATTTACGACCGCTGGGGACTTTTTATGTATGGCTATGATACACTTACCGGAAGCTGGAATGGCGAAAAAGACGGTAAAGAAGCTTCGGAAGGGGTTTATTATTATATCATACAACTTATGGATTCACAAAATACGGAACACAAATACACAGGACACGTTACGTTAACGAGGTAATAAATAAGAAAGAAATTAAAAAGAGCCGGGTGAATGTTCATCCGGTTTTTTTATTTTATAACTAAACGGATTCTTACTCCAGCCACTTTTTCTGGAGTAGTAATTGTTCTTCGGTGGGAGAGGGTAGTGCGGTAATTTTATATTCATGCATGGGATTACCGGTCATTTTTACTTTTATGGTTCTTAAAACATTATCGCGGCTGATAAGAAATTCTGCTTCATCTCCTATGTCCAGCACACCCACCAGTTTGTTCATGCCGGCATTATCCACACGATAATTGTTTACGGCAATAATTTCATCGTTTACATTCAGCCCGCTTTCGTATCCCGAACCTCCGGCAGTAACGTTGTTGATGATGAGTTTGCCATCTGTATCACTGGCTCTTATTCCAAGCCAGGGTTCGGTAATTCGTGATTTTTTTTCGAGTTGTAATCCCACCTGGTTGAGGTAATAGTTGTAATTTACTTCTTTGGTGCTGTAAACATAATCGTTGAAAAAAGTATCGAGTTTTTTTCCGGCTATTTTTTCTGCCGCCAGTTTGAACTCTGATTCATTGAAACCCCGTTTTTCTTTTTTGTAGTAGGTTTCATAAACATAATCCATCAGGTCGTCCAGGTTTTTTTCTCCTTTTGTGGAAGTAATAATTTCAAGGTCGAGCAATGCGCCCAGCACCGAACCTTTGGTATAATAGGAAATAGAAGTATTGTTGCTGTTTTCATTGGGGCGATACCCTTTTATCCACGCATCAAAACTTGATTCTGCCACCGACTGCACTTTGCTTCCGGGAGAATTTTCAAGTTGTGAGAGTGAGCCGGTGAGTGTTCGCAGGTATTCGTTCTGGTTGTAATAACCGGCACGTTTCAGCAATAATTCATCATAGTAACTGGTAAATCCTTCCATAACCCACAAAAGAGTGGTGTAGTTTTCGTTATCATAATCAAACGGGCCTAACGTATTGGCCCTTGCTCTTTTTACATTCCATAAATGAAAATACTCATGCGCAACAAGGCTAAGGAATGAATTGTATTTTTCGGGTGAATAAGTCCATCTGTTTACCTGTAGTGTAGTGGAGTTGAGGTGTTCCAGTCCGCCACTGCCGTTGGTGAGGTTATGTACAATAAAAACGTATTTTTTATTGGGGTTTTCGCCATATACTTCAGTAGCTTTTTCCACCACAATTTTCATATCTTTTTTCAGTTGAGTGGTGTCGTAATTTCCTTCACCGAACATAGCCACTTCATGACGGCATCCGGCTGCATCGAAATAAAAGGAAGTGTGATTGCCGATCTCAAGCGGAGCATCGATCAACACATCATAATCCGGGAAAGAAAAATATAATCTTTCATCCCGCAGCCCTTCATGATTTTGTTTTTTTACGATTTGCTCCAACCCACAGCTGATTTTTTTCCATTTTTTCGGAATATGAACAGTGAGTTCTCCCGGAACGTTTTTCATTTTATCCAGGTACATGAACACACCGGCTCCGTGTACATGCGCGTGATCGGCATCAAGGAAACTGGTTCTAACGGACAACTCGTATGCGTAGATTTTATAGGAAAAGACCAGGTGTTTTGATCCATTGGTTTCTACCCGCCATGTATTTTTGTCTGTTTTATAACATTTCAGCCCGCGGTCATCTGCTTTTGCCTCCACCCAATCTACGTTTTTGGAAAACTCACGAACCAGGTATGAGCCCGGGGCCCAAACGGGCATTTTAAAATCGGCATACTTTCCGTTAAACTCTGTAACCACCATATCCACCCTGAAATAGTGTTGGTGTGGATTTTCCATGGAAAGGATGTAATTGATCTTTACAGCAGGCGAAACCAGCGTAAAACCGAGGAAAAACAGGGTGAAAAGGGCTTTCATGGGCATTGCTTTATCAAGTGTGACGAATGTTCTATTTTCCGTAAATGTACACAAATGCGAATATTGTTAAATTTGTGAAAACTGTCAACCCATGAAGAAGTTATTTTTTGTTGCTGCCACCGCAGTATTTTTATTTTCCTGTACTGCCGAAACCAAAACCGGCACGGGCGAAGCTTCCAATCCCGAAATGGATCAGCTGAAAACGGAAAATGATAAACTGAAAAAAGAACTGGCCGAGAAAGACGAGGCATATAACGAGTCCATTCGCACATTGAATGAGATCGAAGACAACCTTTCGCTCATCCGCCAGAAGGAAAATATCATTAACCTGAGCCGCAACAACGACCCCGAGCTGGCAGAAGACCAGAAGACACGCATCATCGAAGAGATCACTATCATCAACTCGCTGATGGAAGAAAATAAGGGGAAAATTGCCAACCTGAGAGGAAAACTCAAAAAAGGTGATATGAAGATTGGTGAACTGGAAAAAATGATCGAAAACCTGTTGACAAAGATTAACGACCAGGACCAGATCATTGCTTCTTTGCGTGAAGAATTGACACAGTTCGATATTGCAATGGATGAACTGACCGCTACTTTAAATGAAACTGTAGCTGTTGTGGAAGACCAGGAAGCTGAACTGAACAAAGCTTTTTATGTGATAGGTTCTACAAAAGAATTGAAGGAAAATGGCATTATCACCAAAGAAGGCGGATTTATTGGTTTGGGAAGAATGATAAAGCTCAGAGAGGATATGAACAAAGATTATTTCACCCAGGTAGATATCACCAAAGTGAAAGAGATCATGCTCGGTGGAAAAAAGATGCAGATACTGACAACACATCCTCCCGCCTCCTATAAAGTGACAGGGACAGACTCCAATAAGGAAAAAATTGAGATCCTGGATGCAGAGGATTTCTGGAGTATTTCAAAATATTTGGTGGTGGTGTTGGATTAAAAATCCAAAGTGATGGGGCGAAGGATTGTAAATCCCACATTTCGAACTATAGCCCAAAACATTTTTTTTAAAAAAATAAAATTTTTGAAACCCAACCCCGTTTCCTTCGTTAAAACATTTTGAAGACCACAAACCAATGCAAGCATGAAGAAAACCGCCCTGGAGTACACGAAGTTTATTCTCGAGAGAGTGAGCTTCGACCAGAAGTTGTTTCAGAAAGAGTACTACAAAGCCATTAACAAACTCGTGGAAGAAGATGTGAAAGAGTTAAAAGCCTGGGTACTCAAAACTTTCGGGAAACAACACCATCAACTGATTATTAACTAATAAAAAAAGGGACGCCAAAGCGTCCCTTTCGGTTTTTATAAGGGAAAAACTATTTTGTAGTTGTAGTAACTTTTGTGGCTTTTTCAGCTCTGCGTGCTTTCACTGATTCATATTTAGCCCATTGTTCTTCAGAAAGAATGGTTTTCAGTTTCGCTTCCTGCTCAGCAATAATAGCTTGTTTATCTTCGTTGGTAACAGTAGTTTTCTCTGCCTTCACCTGGTCAAGTTTGTTGAATCCTTCCAGATACAGAGCTTCTACCTGTGGAACCTGTTCTGCTGTTAAACCAACCTGGGCGGTAAGGGTTTTGGTTTTGTCCTTAGCCTTCATTTCATTGGTTTTTTCTTCGCCTGCCATTGCAGTATTCAATGCAAAAACGGCAACTAATCCAAGTAAAAGGGCGCGTATGTTTTTCATAGCTTTTAATTTTTATTTTAAGTGAGCACTAATTTACAAATTTTTCATTCATCCCCATCCATCTCCACAATTATTATCGCACTCTCGTTGTTAATTTCCACCTGGGGTTTTCCTTTATTGTCCTTTAATTCCCCTGTCACACAAATAACATGCCCTTTCAGGTATTCTTCGGGCTTATACGAGAAATTAGCCCGGTTTTGCTTCCAAATGGCTATTGTGAACACCTGGTCAGGAAATTGACGGTCGAGGTTGATAAAGGTTGCTCCCGATTTTTCAGCATACTTGGTAGAAACAACTGTCCCGCAAACCGTTACCTTTTCGCCAATATGATATTGAGCCTGGATAGTATTGAGTTTTCCTTTGGGAAGCTTCTCAGGATCAAGAGGTAAGGCGTTTCCCTCTTCTTTGGCGGTTTTCCACGGATCAGGATTTTTTAACGCTTCGAAAGCATTTTGTTTTTCTTTTGAAACCGATGAAAAAAAGTCAAGCCCGGTGAGTTTTTCTATACTGTCGATGGGAACCAGGTAGCTTAAAACGGGGTATTCGCATTCGAGGTTGGGCATCACCAGTCCAATTGCATTCCCGGTTTTTGGGTCAAAGGCGGCTTTATAGAAAAGTGCCGGAACCGATACTTTGTTATCTCCTATCTGTTTCAGTGTATCATGTAATACAGGGCCGGTAACTACAATCAAAGGAGAGTTGTGTTTTATTACATAAGCACGCAAAAGGTCCTCCGCCTGCGACCATCTTTCGCGGTTGAGTTCGGGTTTTTGAGGCGACATGTTGGAATAGAAATAAGACTCGCTGAGTGCCGTAGCCGACCAGCGGAAATCGGCTGAAGGGGCAAGGTGGCCGCGATCGTAACCGCTATACCAGTAATCACTTTTTACAGCTGTTCCGGTGGCAACCAAACTATCTTCGCGAAAATCGTTGGTGCGGCTAACGTTTCCGGTGGCGATATCGGGCAATATAACGTGCATCACCCATTCGCTTTGTTCGTGGTGTTCGTTATAAGATAAAACCATTGCGCGATGTTTGATGACGGTGGTTTTTTGTGAAGATCGCAGAGGAGTTCCGGTTTCATTAATCAGCGAATGAATGAAAAGGAATTTTAATTTTTCGAGTTGATCCTGTTTTTGTGAAGTAGCCGAATGCAGGTCGTGCAATTCTTTTTCGAGCAAAGAAATGGCTTTTTCCACCGAATCTTTCTTTTGTGCCGAAAGTTCAGCTGAAACGATCAGCAATATAATTACTGTCCATTTTTTCATCCTGCAGTTTTCTGTCCGTAAGTTACATTAAAATATCGCATGAGCCTTGTTCCCCTGAAAATCATCCATACGCAAAAAGCGATCCAAACGGAATGAAGTTTAAACCCCATATAGTGAAAAAGGAAAATAGTGGGAATAAAACCGGTTGTAGTGGCCAGGATAATGGTATTTCTTATGTAGCGGACACTGCCGATACCCTTCAGTAATTCATCATAGGTAAAGGCATAGGCGTTGAGCGGCATTACAAGAATAACCAGCCAAAATGTTGAATAGAAAATAGTGAGAGTGCTATCTGTTTCCAGGAACAGCTGGCCGATAAACCAATAAGTGGCAAAGCAAAACAAGGCAAGATAAACGCCTAATAAAACAGAATTTCGCAACATATATTTTGATAGCACGCTGAGCTTGTCCATATTTCCTTCACCATAATATTTTCCTGCAAGAGCATTTCCTGCAATACAATAACCTTCTACAAAAAATGCGCTGAACAACCAGATATTCATAAAGATTCCCTGTACGGCAATATAATCTTCGCCATAGGAAGCAGAAACGGAACCTGAAACAAGATAACAGGTGTTTACAGCAATGGAACGAACCACGAGGTTTAAAGCCATTTTAAGCAAAGTGAACACTTCGGGATGCAGCATAAATTCCAGCTTGAAACGAAATGGTGTTTTTTTAAACAGCACCCAGAACGAAAGTAAAAACATCACTACCTGTGAAATTAAACTGGCCAGCGCTACTCCCCGTACTCCCATTGGCTCGATAATTCCTTCATAGCCGTTAAGGAAAAGCAAGTCAAGAATGATATTCAAACCGGCACCGATAAGAGTGATGATCATAGCCCATAATGTATTTTGAATGCCACGAAAAATTCCGAACATCATTAATGTTGCCAGTGCAATTGGAAAACCGATGGACCGGATGGAAAAATAGGAAATGGTTTCTTCCAGTAATTCTCCCGTGGCATTTTGCATCGAAAAAATAAGTGAAATAAAAGTATTGGTAAGAAAATAAATAAAAACGCCCAATAAAAAATTCATCACTATAGCCTGTGGGACGAGTGATTTTACATCATTAATTTTTTTGGCACCAAAGTAGCGGGCCATGATGGTTGACATGGCTGTTCGGGTTTGTGAAAACACCCAGATGAGGGAAAGAAAAAAGGAAGAACCGAGCGCTACTGCTCCCAGTGAAGTAGAGTCGCCATTGCTGGAATTGGCGATAATGGCATTGTCTATAAACGAAATAATGGGTTCGGAAGTAGAAGCAATAATAGCCGGTACAGCAAGGCGGTTGACTTCTTTTTTATCGGTAAAACTATTTTTCCGAAGTTTAGCCACTCCGCGTTAATGTTTTTAGATCAGGCATTTACTAACGATCCGCGGACAAGTGTTTGCAGGCGGTCGGGGCCTACCGACACTACAGTGATGGGAACATTTAGTTCTTTTTCAAGGTAATGAATGTAGTTTTTGAGTTCTGCAGGAAGATTGTCAAATTCTGAAATACCATCAGTAGAACAGTTCCAGCCTTTGAGTTCCTTATAAATTGGGTTTACTTCCACATTTACAAGATCGTAAGGCATTTCATCAACGGGTTTTCCATCCATTTCGTAATGAGTGCATACTTTTATGGTTTCAAAGTTGTTTAGCACATCGGCTTTCATCATAGCCAGCGAAGTTACACCATTTACCATAATGGCATAACGAAGTGCAGGAAGATCGATCCATCCGCAACGTCTCGGTCGTCCGGTAGTGGAACCGAATTCATTTCCCTGTTTGCGCAACTGTTCGCCTGTTTCATCGTGCAGTTCGGTAGGAAAGGGGCCGCTGCCCACGCGGGTGCAATAAGCTTTAAAAATGCCGATTACATCACCAATTTTATTGGGAGCAATACCCAAACCCGTACATGCGCCCGCTGTTGTTGTATTGGAGGAAGTGACAAAAGGATATGAACCAAAATCCACATCGAGCAATGCACCTTGCGCTCCTTCTGCTAAAACCCGTTTACCGTTAGCCAGTTGTTTGTTGATGAACAGTTCGCTGTCTGTCACCGTCAGTTGCCTGATCATTTCAATGCCTTCAAAAAAAGCGGGTTCGTGTTCAGCAAGGTTATATTCGAAGTGGTGAAAAGAAAGTATTTTCTCGTGTTTTTCCACCAGTGCTTTATACTTGTTAGGAAAGTTGGGTGAAAAAATATCACCAATACGCAGGCCGTTACGTCCGGTTTTATCCATGTAAGTGGGGCCAATTCCTTTCAGTGTGCTTCCGATTTTTTCTTTTCCTTTTGATGCTTCTGAAGCGGCATCAATCAGGCGGTGGGTGGGAAGAATGAGGTGTGCTTTTTTGGAAATCAGCAGCCGGTTTTTTACATCCACGTCCAGCTTTTTCAGTGCATCAATTTCTTTTTTCAGCACCACGGGGTCAATCACCACACCATTGCCCACGAGATTAATAACGTTTTCATGAAATATTCCCGAGGGAATGGTATGTAAAACGTGTTTGATGCCGTTGAACTCAAGTGTATGTCCTGCATTGGGGCCTCCCTGGAACCGTCCGATAATATCGTATTTGGGTGTGAGTACATCCACAATTTTTCCTTTGCCCTCGTCACCCCATTGTAATCCTAATAAAACGTCTGCTTTCATGTGATAGTTGAATAGTTTAAAAATTGAAAAAGTTATTAAGTTGGCAGAAGTTAATTTGAAAAATGTTTTTCTG
This sequence comes from Bacteroidota bacterium, assembly GCA_049322335.1. Classification (GTDB taxonomy): domain Bacteria; phylum Bacteroidota; class Bacteroidia; order Flavobacteriales_D; family UBA2798; genus JBMORL01. Next base: position 5,477 of record JBMORL010000100.1, on the reverse strand, counting down.
CTTCTTCCATGTTTTCGGTTACGGTGAAAAGTGTGTTGAGTTTGGTGATGATGAAAAGTTCCTTCACTTTTTTCGACACGTTGGCCACCAGTACTTCTCCGCCTTTACTGCGTGCCTTGGTAAGCATATTCACCATGGTATTCAATCCGGAGGAGTTCATATAATCCATGGCGGTGAGATTAAGAATGAATCTATTTTTTCCTTCCAAAATCAGCGCATCCATTTTCGACAGCAATTCGCTGGCATGGGCTTTATCCATCAGGCGGCCGTAAAGTTCGATTTTTACAACCGGGGTTTCGCTGGTGATTTTAAAACTGAATTCCATAGCGGTTATTTTTTTGAAGTGTTTTTGGTAGCGTAAAAATAAAGGGAATGATGCATAACGGTGACACCAAAAATATCTTCGATGGTTTTTTTGATGTGCTGAATCCTGGGGTCGCAAAATTCGAGTACTTCACCGGTATCGGTACAAATGACATGGTCGTGTTGCTTTTTTGAATAGGATTTTTCGAACTGGGCCAGGTTTTTTCCGAACTGGTGTTTGGTTACCAGATCGCAGGCCAGCAGCAATTCGATGGTATTGTAAAGGGTGGCGCGACTCACGCGGTATTTTTTATTTTTCATCTTGATATACAATGATTCGATATCAAAATGCCCTTCGTAATCGTAAATTTCATTGAGTATGGCAAAACGTTCAGGAGTCTTGCGGTGGCCGTGCTGCTCTAAATACCCCTGAAAAATCTGTTTTACGGTATCTTTTGTCTCCGATGGCGACATGTGTCCGGTTAAGGCGTAAAAGTAGTAAAAATCAGGGTTCTGTTAAGGCGACTTATTAACAGGTGTTGATTAGGGGATAGCAGCAGTTGGCAGTGGCAGGAGGCAGTTAATTGCTGATAAGTATGTATTCTTTTTTTGTATGGAGGCTGAGTAGATAGAAGGGGGATTTGTAAGCTGTTTCTGAGTTTATTGAAGAATTAAAGCTGGTAGTTTTCAGTTGGCTGACTGTAGTTATGCAACGGGGGTTTTAAAATTAAAACCGCTTAAGCTTTAACCCTGCCCAAAAAATCTTAAACATTCAGCCAATACACCAGCTTCACTGCCAGCGCCCGGTTTTTGATGCCGATATTGTAGGAATTATAGTTCTCGGTGTAAACAATAAATAGATCAGACATGGGTTTGAAGCGCCATTGAAATCTCGAGTTAATATTTACGTTTTCGATCTGGGTATTGTATTGAATAAATGTGGTAAAGAAAAGCGATCGCGTAAAAGAGAATTCAAATTTCGGGCCCACCAGTAAATAGTTTACATCTGCAAAACCTTCAGGCATGTTAATACTGTTGGCTTGCGCGCTTATGGCAAAAATTCCCCAGGGTTGTTTTCTAAAATTAAGATCAATGCTTCCGGTTATTTTTTTTCCGGTATAGTAAGCTCCGTAATCTGCATAACCGGTTACATTGAATTTTTTTCGCAGGTTGGAATTAAATTCGAGATAAGCATAATTATAATTATAATATCCGGCTGTTAAAGCAGAGTCGCCTGAAAAGGTAACATCCAGGTCGAAAAATAATTTCACTTTATTGTGGGTGACTCCCGCTGTTATACTTGCCGAATTCTGGAAATTGACAAAATATTCGGATTGTAATTCGCGTTCGGTTACTTTGTATTGTCCGTCCCAGTATTCGCTTAACTGGATTTCAAAACCATGGTTGTTAACTATTTTGCTGTTGGGATAAAATTTCCGGTTAATGGAAGGTTCCCACCGCCAGTAAGATTTTAATAATACAGAATCATTTATCGGATCGTAATTTTCCACACGCGGAACAAAACCTGTTTCTGCATTATAGTTTTTTCCCACATATTCGTGGTTCCACATCAAAAACCATTTCGGGGTTTGATACATAAGCCAGGAAGCGTGTGCAAAATTATCCGTATTATTTTCAGGGGAAAACGAATGATGGTAAAAAATTTTCCCCTGTATTTTATTATCCATCGAAGCAATATTCCAGTCGAAACCGGCAATGCGGTTGTAGTCGGAATAGTTTAAACTTTTTCCTTCAAATCCCTGCCGGTTGACGAATATCCCCGATACGTTAGACCGTCCTTTCAGCTGGTACATCACGGCCGCCACCGAATAATTCTGTGCCTCCAGCGAAAGTTCATCGACAGCTGCAGTTTGCATGTTCATTACGCCAATGCGCCATTGCTTGTTTATCTTTCCGCTCAATCTCGCCCCGGCAATAATAGGCACCTGTGAACCATTATATAGTCCCACTCTCCTCGAAAAAAACGGACGAATCTGCCGGAATCCAAACCGTTCGAAAATATCTGAATTTTCTATGAAAAAATTTCTTCTTTCGGGAAAGAATAAACTGAATCGCGAAAGGTTGGTTACCTGCCGGTCAACTTCCACCTGTGCAAAATCGGGGTTGAATGTGAGGTCAAGGTTCAGAGAAGAGGAGAGAGCTATTTTAGCGTCAAGCCCTGCATTGGGTTTTATTTTTGCGGGTGTTCCGGCCACATGGTCTTTGGTTAATGTGGAAATTCCATAGGGAATAAGTGAAATATTTGATTTGGGTTTTTTGGGTGCTTCATCCCACACTAATTCACCGGTAAAAGATAAAGTGGAAACATTAAAATTCCTGGGCACTTTTACCCACGAAGAATTTTCATTTCTTTTCAAATCATTTCTTCCGAAATTAATTCTCCAGGTTTTACTGTTTTCTTTAAAACGCAACGTTTTAAACGGAATGGCCATTTCTACTGTCCAGTAACCTTTGTAATGTTTCACCTCCGAATACCATTTATTGTCCCATGCGGTAGTAACGCCCATGCTTCCCCCGTATTGCAGCAATCCTTCACGCTGTGCTCCCATTGGATTTACACCAAAGCTAAAACCGTTAGTAAGATCGCAGAACGGATCAATATAAACGGCAAAAGCATCACTTACCGGGTAGGAAAAATCGCGTTTAAGGGATTGAACTACAAAATCTCCTTCTGTTTCATCGTAACAAACAGCGGCAACGTATAAAAACTCATCATCATAGGTAAGCATGGCCTCGGTTTTGGTTGCTGCATACGATGAATCAAAAGGATATTGTTGCCAGAAACTGTGGGCTTTTTCTGCCTTTAGCCAGGCCTCTTCTTCAATGACCCCGTCAATTTTTATTGCAGAAGGCGTACGGAAAATAGTAATTCGTTTCAGCGTGTCTTCTGATGCGGAGAATAGGGTGGCAGGGAAAATAACAAGTATGAGAAGGAGATTTTTCACCCTGCAAATTTAATAAAGAGATCCGCTTTTTATGCACCGCTAATGTAATCAGGTGGTCATTCAAATGACAAAGCTACCTTTCAAAGGAAAACCACTTTTTTTTCTACCACCAGTTTCCATTCATTGATATGAGGAATTCTCCAGGATACAAATACCTCATGGCTGCCACGGGAATAATATTGAATGACGGATGTGGTGATGTCGTAAGCGTATCCGATCTTCCATCTTTGAAAATTATAATTCAGGTTAAGAATCACAGCATCATTTAGCCGGTAACCCATACCAAAACCGATCTTGTCATTGAGAAGTAAATTAGCGTTGGCTGCAATCTGTGTGGAGGTACCATCACTTTCAACAAAAACAGAAGGAGTCAACATCATAGTATAAAATCCAAAATTATATCCACCTGAAAGGAAATAATGCGGGGATAGAGTGATATTGGCGTTTTTGTATTTTGTTGCCAGGAGCTGCCGGACAGAAAGTCCTGAAAAAAAATTTTGATTGCTGAGATATATTCCGGTTCCCATCTGAAAGCCATAATCGTTGGTGCTGCCGGAAGGAACAGATGGATCGGGTTGATTCATTACCCAATTGGGATTTACTGTCCTGAAATTGGTGAAAGAGGATTCAAGGCCTATACTGACTTTAAGATTTGCGCTGCTTGTAAAATGGTATCCAGCCTGAAACCGGGTTTCGAAAGTCTTATAAAACCCGATCTGGTCATATCCTGAGATTAAACCAAGAGAAAATTTCTTTTCAGAAAAAGTATAATCGCCAACAAAAGAGGTTCCGAAGGGGGAGCCATCGTAACCAGTCCATTGTTTTCGTGTGATCAGGCTGGCCGACATAACGTTTTTATTCCCGCAGGCCCCCGGATTATAAAAGGCTGGAATTGTCCAGTAGTGTGAAAACTGTTCCAGTTGTTGCGCCTGACAAAAAACAGGAAAAATGAAAAAGGATAGTATCAGTTTCCGCATTCCCAAATTTAGAAAAAGGGCTGAAAAAAACAAATCCTCTCCCGTTTGCCGCAGAAGAGGATTTTTTGGAGGTAGCTGAAAAGGCCTGTGAAAAACCGGGAAGCAAAGCCCGGTAAACCAGAATCACAGGGTGACGATGATGGCAACGATGGCAATAATCCCTAAAGCGAGCGTTGCATACAATGTTGTTTTATCTAATTCTATCATGAGTGAAAAGTATTTCGTTGTTTCTTATTACTTAGACGAAAAAAAACGCGAAATGTTGTGCGTGCATAATAACGGTTTGGGTGTAGCCATAACGCAAATCCGACCGTTTCCCCGATAAGCGGTTACGTTCATCCATAATTACGTACCTTTCGTACAAAAAGCAGATTTTTTTATGATTGTGCAAACGGTAGCTACGATTGACGGAACGGTGACGCTTTATGTACCCGCATTAAATGAGCATTATCATTCGGTACACGGAGCTATGCAGGAATCGATGCATGTTTTCATCCGTGCCGGGTTGCTGGAGGCGGCAAAAACCAAAAAAGAGCTGCAAATTTTCGAAATGGGATTCGGTACAGGCCTCAATGCATTACTTACATGGCGCTGGGCACAAATGAACGCGCTGAACATTCATTATACTTCTGTTGAAAAATTTCCCCTGGAAAAAACAGTAATTGATTCACTGAATTATGCTGAAAAAGACGAAACGGTTTTTTTTGAACAGATCCATTCCGCAGAATGGAATAAACAATCAGTTATTGCCGGAAATTTTAACCTGCAAAAAAAATTGGGAGATATTTCAGAAATAAATTTTCCGCAGAAAAGTTTTGATGTCATTTATTTTGATGCTTTTGCCCCGCGGGTTCAACCTGAATTATGGACGGATGAGATTTTTGGAAAAATGTTTTCATTGCTTAATCCCGCAGGAATTTTGGTCACCTATTGTGCCAAAGGCGAAGTAAAGCGCAGTATGAAAAGGGCAGGATTTGAAGTGGAAACGTTGGCTGGCCCCCCGGGGAAAAGAGAGATGACGAGAGGGAGGAAGATTTAGAAATGGGGGAATTTGGGATTTTGAGAAGGAAAAAATCAGGTAAAAAAATGACTTTTGGTAATCTACAACAAAATTCAATCAGTTTTTTTATACATTTGCCCCCCGATAAAGTTCGGGGTGTAGCGTAGCCCGGTTATCGCGCCAGGTTTGGGACCTGGAGGTCGTGTGTTCGAATCACACCACCCCGACAAA
>JBMORL010000099.1:0-8028 GCA_049322335.1 Bacteroidota bacterium | reverse complement strand
TAAGTTACGATGCAAATATCTCGGGCTTTAAAAATGTTACTTATGGCAGAGGAGGAATCGAAATCTCTTTGCGCTTTAACAGCCCCAGCCCTTTCCTCTATCAAAATACTAAAAAAAGTTTTTAAAAACCGAACTAATACCTAACGCTGGCTTTAAACCCATGCTCAGTTTGGGTATTAAATACACGGATCATGTAAAAGAAAAAATGTTTCGTGTTACATTTTCTCACCAGTGTGTACTCTCTATCCTTTCCTCACGCCTCCACTTTCACCAGCAGCTGTACCAGTTTCTCCACCGCGTAATCAATTTCTTCTTTGGTAGTATATTTACTGAACGAAAAACGCACATTATGGCGGGAGCTGTCTACTCCTAACGCTCCAAGGACATGCGAACCTTTATTGCTTCCCGAAGAACAGGCGCTTCCTCCCGAACAGGCAATACCATTGATGTCGAGAGAAATTAGAAGCATTTCTCCTTTTTCATGATGAGGAAAAGAAGCACTTAAAACTGTATATAAGCTCGAACCGTTATAATCGCCATTGAAACTTACACCGGGAATATTCTCTTTTAATTTTCCTGTCATATAATTTTTTATTCCCTGCACATGTTCGTGGTGTTCTTTCATTTCGCTGCAGGCAATATCCAACGCTTTGGCCAATCCCACTATTCCATACAGGTTTTCTGTTCCGCCACGGTATCCTCTCTCCTGTGCCCCACCCTGGATCAGCGGATGAATTTTCAGTTTTTCACTTTTGTATAAAAACCCTACGCCTTTTGGCCCGTGAAATTTATGCGCCCCACAGGTAAGAAAATGAACGTGAATGGCCTTCGTATCTATCGCATAATGTCCCATCGTTTGAACCGTATCAGAATGAAAACAGGCATTATACGACTGGCACAAGTCTCCCACTTTTTTCATAGGAAGAAGATTCCCTATTTCGTTGTTGCCATGCATCAGCGTTACCAGTGTTTTATCATTGGTTTGTAAAAGTTTTTCAAGGTCCGCAAGGTCAACGTGTCCCTTGTCCGTTAGTTTTACATAACTCAGCCTCACCCCGAATTTTTTCTCCATCTCTTCCACGGTATGCAACACGGCATGGTGTTCGAGCGGAGAAGTAATGATATGTTTTACACCCAGATCGCACACTGAACTATAAATGGCCATATTATCCGCTTCCGTTCCCCCGGAAGTGAAAATGATCTCGCCCGGAGAGGCATTAAGATGGGCCGCCACGCTTTTACGTGCCGTTTCAATAGCGGCCTTGGTCTTTCTGCCATAAAAATGCGTGGAGGAAGGATTTCCAAAATCCTCTTTCATATAGGGAATCATGGCCTCCAGTACCCGTGGATCCATGGGTGTGGTAGCTGCATTATCAAGGTAAATTCTTTGCATTTTAAATGGTTTCTTTATCCGCAAATTTATGAAATATTGGGCGGAAAGAGGGGATTTTTGGGGAGATTGTTGGAAGGGAAACCCGGGGTCCTCGCCCCGTCACACTGGCGTGTGGCTCCCTCTCCTTTGCCGGAGAGGGGAGTAGTAAGTAGGGAGAGGCGCGGATCTTCGATCCCCGGGATTTGTTTTTACTTCGTAAAAACTTTTTTCGTCACTTCGTAACTTCACCCAAAATATCATAAACGCATACTGCAAATAATGTGCATTGGCGACTCGCCCCCCTTGTCGAAACATTTAACCTTCAACTTTACAACTTTCAACTTTATAACTTTTAACTTTACCTCCCCATGCCCGAACCGCTTAAAAACATATTTAACCCCGGCTTCATTAAGAAGCTTTCTGTTTCCCTGAAAAAACAATTTCCTTCTTTTCATGAAAAAGAATTCAGTAAAGATGTATTGTTTAAAGACTGGGAACAGCTGGAATTAAAACAACGTATCCGGCATATTTCGCTGATGATGGATCGGCACATCGAAGGCAATTATGCACAAAAAGTAAAAGGACTTTACGTTCCTTCTGCGGAATTTAATTCATTACATGGTTTTGTTTTTCCCGATTTTGTGGAAGTTTTTGGCATGAATGATTTTGATACATCATTGAAAGCCCTCGAACATTTTACAAAATATTCCACCGGTGAATTTGCCATACGCCCGTTTTTGATCCGCGACCAGGAACGTACAATGAAAAAAATGTATGAATGGAGCAAAAATAATAACCATCATATCCGCAGGTTGTCGAGCGAAGGTTGCCGTCCGCGTTTGCCCTGGGCCATGGCTATTCCCGCACTCAAAAAAGACCCCTCGCCCATTCTGCCTATTATCGAAACATTAAAAGCCGATAAGGAAGATTATGTTTACCGCAGCGTAGCCAACAACCTGAACGATATTTCAAAAGATCATCCTGAACTGGTGCTTGAAACCTGCAAAAAATGGAAAAATGTTCACCCTCATACCGATTGGGTGATCAAACATGCCTGCCGTACACTGCTAAAAAAAGGAAACCCGAAAGCCCTTTCGCTGATGGGCATCTCACATAAAGCTGAATTTAAAGCTGATCGTTTGCAGCTCTCTTCCAAAAAAGTGAAAATTGGCGGATTTTTCCACTTTTCCTTTACATTGGTTTCATCTTCCCAAAAAAAACAAAAAGCCCGGATTGAATATGCCATCGACTTTGTGAAAAAAGGACAAAAACTCTCCCGAAAGATATTCCACCTCCGCCAGGCCGAACTGCTTCCGGGAGAGATCATTTCCCTCTCCAAAAAACATTCCTTCGCTAATCTCACTACCCGACAGCATTATCCCGGTGAGCACCGGCTTACCATCCTCGTCAATGGTATTCCCCTGATCCACGCGGTTTTTAAGCTGCAATAATTTTTTTTCATTAAAGTATGCGTGCAGAGTATATTTTTCGTATATTCGAAGCATGAAACCTGAAGAAACCATCGACTTCCACATCCGCTGGGCATGGCACAGCATTGCACGGCTCTATAACGATACAGCCGAAAAATACGACCTCACTGTATCTACTGCTTTTTTATTGCTGAATATCGATCTGAAGGAAGGGACTCCTTCTACCAAACTGGGGCCGAAAATGGGAATGGAACCCCGCAGTTTAACGCGCACACTGGCCAGCATTGAAGAAGCAGGGCTCATTTACCGCAAAGCCGATAAACGCGATAAAAGAATGGTACGTATTTATCTCACCGAAGTGGGAAAGAAAAAACGTGAACTGTCGAAAAAAGCGGTGATCCGTTTTAATGAATATATCCAGGAACAAATTCCAAAAGGAAAACTGAATACATTCTTTGAAGTGATCGACTCCATCAACAAACTACTGAAAGAAAAAACCAAAGAAGAAATTTTCAATATTTAGGATATGAGAAGAATTAAAAAAATCGCTGTGCTGGGTTCGGGAATCATGGGATCCCGGATCGCCTGCCATTTTGCCAACATCGGGTGCGAAGTACTCCTGCTTGACATTGTCCCTTTTGAACTTTTACCCGAAGAACAGGCAAAGGGGTTGACGTTAGAAAATAAAAACGTGCGTAACCGCATCGTGAATGCCGCTTTTCAGAATACACTGAAAACAAATCCCTCACCCATCTACTCCAAAAAATTTATTTCACGCATCTCATTGGGAAATTTTACCGATGATATGACGAAAATAACTTCCTGCGACTGGGTGATAGAAGCTGTAGTTGAAAGGCTTGATATTAAAAAACAGGTGTTCGACAATGTAGAAAAATACCGAAAACCGGGAACTTTAATTTCCACCAACACTTCGGGAATTCCCCTGCACATGATGCTTGACGGGAGAAGTGATGATTTTAAAAAACATTTTTTCGGTTCGCACTTTTTCAATCCACCACGCTACCTGAAATTACTGGAAATCATTCCTACTCCTTCCACCGATCCTTCCATTATCGATTTCGTGATGGAATATGGTTCGCGTCATCTCGGAAAAGTAACCGTGTTCTGTAAAGATACTCCCGCTTTCATCGCCAACCGCGTGGGCGTTTATTCCATTATGGCACTTTTCCATTTGGTGAAAAAATTAAATCTGTCGGTAGAAGATGTCGACAAACTCACCGGCCCGGTTCTCGGAAGGCCGAAGTCGGCCACTTTCCGAACCTGCGATGTGGTGGGACTCGATACGCTTATTCACGTAGCTAACGGTGTGCGGACAAACTGTCCCAAAGACGAAGCGAATGCCGTTTTTGCCTTGCCCGATTACGTGGCCAAAATGAACGAAAACAAATGGTGGGGCGACAAAACCAAACAGGGCTTCTACAAAAAAATTAAAACTCCCGATGGAAAAAGCGAAATTCTATCGTTAGACCTGAATACGCTCGAATACAAACCACAGCAAAAAACAAAATACGCTACCCTCGAGCTCACCAAAAATATAGATGATCTTGTGCAACGCATGCCTGTATTATTTTCTGGAAAAGACAAAGCCGGTGAATTTTACCGCGAAGGTTTTTCAGGATTGTTCAGCTACGTTTCCTTCCGCGTTCCCGAAATTTCGGATGAGATCTACAAAATAGATGACGCTATGCGTGCCGGTTTTGGCTGGGGATTAGGCCCGTTTGAATGCTGGGATGCTATCGGAATTGAAAAAGGACTGGAAGTAATGAAATCTCTGAATATTTCCGTTGCTCCGTGGATCAATGAAATGATTGCCTCGAAAAATGCTTCCTTCTATAAAATAGAAAACGGACAACGTAAATTCTATGATGTAAATTCCAAATCCTATAAAACCATTCCCGGAACGGAAAACACATTGGTACTTTCCAATATCCGTTCTTCGAAAACCATTTGGAAAAATTCGGGTACAACCATCATTGATCTCGGTGACGGAATCATTAATCTTGAATTCCACACCAAAATGAATACCATTGGCGGTGAAGTGATAGAAGGATTAAACAAAGCTATCGATCTTGCCGAAAACAATTACCGCGGACTGGTGATCAGCAACGAAGGAGAAAATTTTTCTGCAGGCGCCAACCTCGGAATGGTATTTATGCTTGCAGCCGAACAGGAATGGGATGAACTGAATTTTGCTATCCGCGCTTTCCAGAATACCATGATGCGCGTTCGCTACTCTTCCATTCCCGTTGTCATTGCTCCGCATGGATTGGCTCTGGGCGGTGGATGTGAAATGTGTCTGCATGCCGACAAAGTAATTGCCCACGCTGAAACCTATATGGGATTAGTTGAATTTGGCGTTGGCGTTATTCCCGGTGGCGGTGGAACAAAAGAATTTGCATTGCGCCTCAGCGATGAACTGAAAGAAGGCGATGTTGAACTCAACCAGTTCCGTAATCGTTTTCTCACCATCGGACAAGCCAAAGTTTCTCTCTCTGCACAGGAAGCTTTTGAACTCGGTTACCTGCGCTATGGCACCGATGAAGTAATTGTTTCACGCGCGCACCAGTTGCAATACGCTAAAGAAGCCTGCATCGAACTATCGGAGAAGGGATATACGAAACCCGTGGAAAGAAAAGACATCCGCATACTCGGAAATTCGGCAATGGGAATCGTTTATGTAGGCGCTAACTCGATGATGAGCGGCAATTACATCTCCGATCACGACCGCAAGATCTCCGAAAAACTCGGTTATGTTCTTGCCGGTGGAGATATTTCGCAACCCTCTTTGGTAAATGAACAATATCTTTTGGATTTGGAAAGAGAAGCTTTTCTTTCACTTTGCGGTGAGAAGAAGACTTTGGAAAGAATGCAGAGCATTTTAACAGGAGGTAAAATTTTAAGAAATTAAAAATCTGCGCTAATCAGCGAAATCTGCGGGAAACATCCTCCCGTAATTTTTTCCCGCAGATCACGCAGATTGACGCAGAAGAATTAACAACAGAAAACCAAATAAGATGAAAGCATTTATAGTATCAGCCCACCGTACCGCAGTAGGAAAAGCCACCCGTGGTGGATTTCGTTTTACACGTCCCGATGATTTGGGCGCTGCTGTTATTCAGCACATGATGAGCACGCTTCCGCAAATTGATAAAGACCGCATTGATGATGTGATCGTAGGAAACGCCATGCCCGAATCGGAACAGGGATTGAATATGGCTCGTTTCATTTCCCTTATGGGACTGAACACCGAAAAAGTTCCGGGAATGACCGTAAACCGTTACTGTGCATCCGGATTGGAAACGATTGCTATCGCCTCCGCAAAAATAAATTCGGGAATGGCTGATTGCATCATTGCCGGTGGAGCGGAATCCATGAGCCTTATTCCCATGGGAGGATGGCGCGTGGTGCCCAATGCAAAAATTTCGAAAGAACATCCCGACTGGTATTGGGGCATGGGACTAACGGCCGAGGCAGTAGCGAAGGAATATAAAGTGTCGCGCGAAGACCAGGATAAATTTGGTTACGAGTCGCACCAGAAAGCTATTAAAGCTATTAAAGAAGGGAAATTCAAAGATGAAATTGTTCCCATAAAAATTTCTGAAAATTACGTTGACGAAAACGGGAAAAAGAAAACCAAAGAATACATAGTCGATACCGATGAAGGGCCTCGCGCGGATACATCTGTAGAAGCATTGGCAGGATTAAAACCCGTATTTTCTGCTACAGGTTCGGTGACAGCCGGAAATTCTTCGCAAACCAGTGACGGAGCAGCTTTTGTAATGGTAGTAAGCGAAAAATTCATGAAAGAACATCACCTCACTCCCATCGCACGACTGGTTTCTTTTGCTGCGGCAGGCGTTCCACCGAGAATTATGGGAATAGGTCCAGTTGCGGCAATCCCAAAAGCGTTAGCTATTGCGGGAATGAAACAAAACCAGATTGATCTCTTTGAACTTAATGAAGCTTTTGCCTCGCAATCACTGGCAGTAGTGCGTGAACTGGGAATTGATCCTTCATTAGTAAATGTAAACGGTGGTGCCATCGCCCTCGGGCATCCTCTTGGCTGCAGCGGTGCAAAACTAAGTGTACAATTATTCAACGAGCTGAAAAGAAGAAATAAAAAATACGGAATGGTAACCATGTGTGTAGGAACTGGCCAGGGAGCGGCTGGGATTTTTGAGATGCTTTGAGTAGTGAGATTTGAGATATGAGTATTGAGACATGAAAAAAATAAATGAAAAACAAATAACTGTAAAATTTTAAAACAACGACAAAATGCACAATTTAAATGAACTGAAAATCTGGAATAAAGCAATTGATCTGACTACTGAAGTATACAAAGCAACGGCAAATTTTCCCGTGGAAGAAAAATATGGACTAACTTCACAAATACGAAGATCCGCAGTGTCGATTCCATCGAATATAGCTGAGGGGGCAGGAAGAAATTCAAACAAAGAATTCACTCATTTTCTTGGAATTTCAAATGGATCGTCTTATGAATTACAGACCCAACTTATTGTTTCCAACAGACTTGATATGATGGATACTCCAACTCTCGAACCACTCCTGAAAGAACTAATAGAATTACAAAAAATGAATTACAAACTACAGGAAAGTTTATTAGCCATGTTAAAAAATAATTAACCAAGCTCTCAATACTCATGTATCAATATTCAATAACCATATCTCAATACTCACATCTCACTACTCAAATCTCACTACTATGAACACTTTAAAAGGAGGAGAATTCCTCGTGAAAGAAACCGAAGCGCAATCCATTTTTATTGCCGAAGAATGGAACGAAGAACAACGCATGATCGCACAAACCTGCCGCGACTTCCTGGAGCAGGAAGTTTTTCCCCACCTCGACCGCATTGACGCGATGGAAGAAGGATTAATGCCTTCACTGCTCGACAAAGCAGCCGCACTGGGATTACTCGGCATCACCATTCCCGAAGAATATGGCGGGTTTGGAAAAGATTTTGTCACCGGAATGCTAACCACTGAGATAACGGGTGCCGGACATTCGTTTGCCGTTGCCCTGGCTGCACACGTGGGAATTGGAACACTTCCCATTCTCTATTACGGAAACGCTGAACAAAAACAAAAATATATTCCCAAACTCGCTTCCGGTGAGTGGAAAGCAGCTTATTGTTTAACAGAACCCGGCTCCGGTTCGGATGCTAACTCGGGAAAAACAAAAGC
>JBMORL010000098.1:67646-74842 GCA_049322335.1 Bacteroidota bacterium | reverse complement strand
ACCCAGTCGGTAAAAAGCGTGGCAATTTCTCCGTTTAATCTCACCATGGTGTAATTGAACGCCAGTGCACCGGCTTCCGAAACTTTTTCACCCACGGTTGGTATTTCAGAGCTGTTCAACGCGGGAATAATGGGCGCCATCATTACGTTTACAGGAATTCCGTTGGAAGAAAGCTCACGAATGACTTCCAGTTTTTTGGCGGCAGCAGCGGTTCGCGGTTCCATTATTCTTCTCAGGCTGTCATCGAGGGTGGTGAGGCTTATGCTGACATGTACCAGGTTCATTTTCGCCATTTCAGAAAGAATATCAAGGTCGCGGAGGATAAGTGCATTTTTGGTGATCATACTTACCGGGTGTTTGTAGTGCAGGCAAACTTCCAGCATTTTTCGTGTGATCTGCAGTTTTCGTTCCACCGGCTGGTAACAATCGGTGTTTCCTGAAAACATAATGGGCGCGGGAGTATAATTTTTTTTACTGAATGTTTCTTTCAGTAGTTGCGGTGCATTTTTTTTCACCAGGATCTTTTGTTCGAAATCCAGGCCCGCGCTGTATCCCCAGTATTCATGTGTAGGGCGGGCGTAGCAGTAAATACAACCATGTTCGCAACCCTGGTAAGGATTCATGGAATAAGCTCCGGCAATATCCGGGCTTTCCACTTTATTGATAATGCTTTTTGGAAAAACGGGAATAAATTCTGTTTTGCTTTCTCCCGAATCATTTTCATCAATTCCTTCCCAGTGTTCTTTCACGAGTTTTTGCGAAAGAAAACGATTGTGCGTATTGATTTGTGATCCTCTTCCTTTTATGTAATCTTCATCTGCCATGGTGAAGATAAAGTTAGAAAGGGAAACCCGCAGGAAAAAGAAAAAACCGGGAAAACTAATATTTGTAGTTAAATAAATTTTTTTTTGGAGAACATTACGTAAAAATACGTAGTGTATAAAAATATTAAATTTCCCTTCCGTGGTTTGCAAAAATCAAACGGAAAATATAAATTTGAAAAAGCATGTTTATTGCAGCAAGCCGGCCGAATTGGGTGGATTGGTGCATAAAATATGCAGCTATAAACAAGTTATGCCCAATTATAAGACACAAAAATGAAGACACAAAATATACACTATTTAGTAGGCCCAAATGGGACTGGTAAGACGCGTGCACTTGACAGACTTTGTAATCAACATGGTGGCTTTTTTATTCCCAAAGACAGACCTCAGAAGAACGCATTACAATTTAATGAAAGTAACACTGAAACATTTATACGTGAATTCAAACAAAGAAGTAAGGATAGCCCAGAGCAAATTGCAATGGCACTTCTTAGGGAAAATGCTAAACTTCGCTACACTGTGTTTCAAATTCTTTCAAGAAAACTTGGTAGAAATTTTTCAGTTGAAATTGTTGAGCGCTCCCAAAATTTTAAAATAACCTCGGGTCTAAACGATGAATTTTACGAGACGGTTTCAGTTCCAAGATATGATTTGAATGGAGAAAGCGCAGGTCTTAGGGAACTTCTTGTACTCCTTACCTTAATTAATTCCAATCTTTCAACAAAATACTTCATTGATGAACCGGAACTTTCATTACATCCCGAAGCTCAACGTTTTTTAAAAAACGAAATGATACGTTTATCAAAAGAAAAAAATCTTGAATTTTGGTTAGCAACTCATTCTCCAATATTTTTTTCTCCTGAATCAATAGACGAACTAAAACAAGCAACTTTCTTTTCTGACCCCCAACTTTCAGAGGGTACGCTTCCCGATTTTGATAGCTTAAGTCCTGGACAAAAAACTCATCTTGAAAAAAGCCTATTACGACTAGACTCAGAAAAATGGCTGTTAGTTCATTCAAAAGGTGTTATATTTTGCGAAGGATTTCGTGATAAAGTAATTTTCAAAACAGTATTAGACAGATGTGAAATTGATATAAGTAGAAGCGATTTTAGCATTGTTGAAACTGGAGGGAAAGATGATTTTTCAACTTTACATTTACTTTGTCAGGCAATCAATAAACCTTCCTACTATATTGGAGATTTAGACTGCTTAATTGAGAGTAAGTTGCTTGATAAATTCAACACAAATCCGACTGTCAATACTGAACTTACTGGAATTGCAACGGATATAACTGATTATATTTCTAAAAATGTTCGTTCTCCGCTTTCGACCCTAATAGAAGAATTACTAAAAATTACAGATTCAGATTTTCAAACCAGAGATACTGAAAAGAAGATTTATAATCATCTTGAAAGAATTAAAAAGAAATCAGACAATTCAAAAAGCCTGACACTTGAACTCATTTGTAAATATTCTTCTTTAACAAAGACCATATTAAACAATACAAAACTTGACTCTTTGGTTGACTTACTTGTAGGCTCAACTTCAAAAGCAACAGAAATATTAAGTAAGGTTGGCTTTTTTATTGTCCCTTCTGGCTCATTAGAAACATTTTATCATTCTAGTCCTGTCAGCCCTGATGATGATAAGGAAAAAATAAGACTATTTGATGTAGAGTACGAACATTTA
This sequence comes from Bacteroidota bacterium, assembly GCA_049322335.1. GTDB lineage: Bacteria > Bacteroidota > Bacteroidia > Flavobacteriales_D > UBA2798 > JBMORL01. Next base: position 72,326 of record JBMORL010000098.1, on the reverse strand, counting down.
AAAACAGAAAACAAATCAGACATTGAAAAGCGATACATCAATTTGATAAACTTTATTAAGTCAATAGTTAACGACACATTTGACAATAAAAAATTTATAAGAAGCGAGTTAATAAAAATTCTATCAAAAATTCAATCAATTGTTTTAGAAGAAAGACCTTCTGACGCTAATAGATTGTTGACAAACTCAAAATTTGCAGCATTGAAAATGAAGGACCTCTTAACGCTACAAACTTTAACTTGGACAAAGGAAACATTTACTTTGACAATTGAATCAGCAACAGATTTTTCTCCTGCGTTTGAAGCATCACTCTCTTCTAACAAAGGAATAACAACAGAGGACATAATTAAATTTAAATAACTGGGCATAACACGGGTTTTGCGTTAGTGGGCGGACAGTGCGAATAGAAACAATTGAGCAATTAATAAACGTTGGTGCTGGCAGACAGTTTATGGTTTCAAAAGCCCACCAACGCAAAGCCCGAAACCGTTAGTAATAATTTAAAACAACTACGATGAATACAACTTACCATAGTAACGGAGTAAAAAAATGGGACGGACTCACCGGATCTACATACCATCCTAATGGAATAAAGGCCTTTGACGGCTTGACAAAAAATGCATATCATGCAAATGGAGTAAAAGCATTTGATGGACTTACCAAAAGTGCATATTATGACAATGGGGTAAAAGCGTTTGATGGTTTAACAAAAAGTGCATACCACTCAAATGGAGTAAAGGCATATGATGGACTTACCAAAAGTGCTTATCATCCAAATGGAGTAAAAGCCTTTGACGGTTTAACGAAAAGTGCATACCACGACAATGGACTGAAAGCCTTAGATGGACTAACTGGAAGAGTTTACGACAAATCAGGAAGATCAACTAACAATAAAAGTTTTACTGTAAGCACAGGATTGGGAACAGGAATTTCAATGCAGTTTGTCCCTTCGATAAAAATTACAGTTTATGGAAGAGTAATTTATTCTTAGAAAACTACTAAAACTAAATGAAATATTATCAGCATAATTATGGCAAAATTCAAAATAAGAAAAAATCATTTAATCGGCTCTCCTGATGCTGAAACTGATCAATTTGTATTGGGTGCCTTTGTCTCGATAGATAATTTAGGTGAGATTTTAGATACTCAAAATCAGAAATCAATTTTATTAGGTCGTACTGGATCAGGAAAAAGTGCAATAATAAAATATATAAAATCTAATTGTGACAATGTCCAAGAAATTGCTCCTGAAGCGATGTCTCTTAGGTTTTTAAGCAATTCTACCATCTTAAGATATTTCGATTCTCTAGGCGTGAATCTAAATTTGTTTTACAAAGTTTTGTGGAAACATGTTTTTATAGTTGAACTTTTACGAATGTACTTTAAAAATGATAATAGTGATCAGAAACGGAAAAGCATTATTCAGAGAATAAAGGAAAGAGTCTTAACAGAGAAAAAGGACCTTAAAAGAAAGGAAAAAGCAATTCTTTATTTAGAAACATGGTCTAATGATTTTTGGCAACAAACTGAACTATTGATAAAAACATTTGAAAGAAAGATACAAGAAAGTTTTGCTACAAGTATAGGAATAGGATTTGATAAATTAACAGCTGGGCTTGATAGTAAAAATTGTAAAGATGAAACTTTTTTGTTTGAGGCTAAACGCAAAGCTGAAAATGTTATTTCTAATACTCAAGTGGTAGAGCTTATCGATGTTATTGATATAATGAAGGACGATTTTTTCAATAATAGCCAAAAGAAATTTTACTTGGTAATTGATGATCTTGATAAAGATTGGATTGAGGACTCTTTAAGATTGGATTTGATAGGCGCAATGATAGATGTTATTAAAGAATTTAGACAGCTTCAGGGTGTAAAGATCATTATTTCGCTTAGGGAAAATTTGAATGAAATCGTTTATTCAAAACATGAACATAAAGGTTCGCAAAGAGAAAAACTTAAACCATTATATTCAAATTTAGTTTGGACTGATGAAGAGCTGAAATCTTTGATTGAGAAAAGATTGAAAATACTTTCTGATGAACAGTTAAGTATTAAAGATGCTTTTTATGAAGTTCGTAGAGGAAATAAAAAAGGCTTTGATTATATTCTAGAAAGAACATTTTATAGGCCAAGAGATGTCATTTCTTTTATAAATCATATGATTGAAAACTCAAACAATAAAACATATTTCACAAATGATATAATTAGTAAAGCTGAGCCATCATATTCAATTGAAAGATTTCAGGCATTAGAAGATGAATGGATGGAAAACTATGGTAAAATTTCATACATATGCGATTTTTTGCGAGGAATCACTAACGGTTTCAGATTAAAAACAGTAAACGAAACTGCATTTGCTGAAATTTTTGTTGAAGAAGCTGCTCTTGATTCTTTTAAAGGGGAATTACTTATTGCAACTAGAGAATGGCGAAACGGTAATATTAATTACACAGGCTTTCAAAAGAAAATATTTTTTATTCTTTATAGAATAGGAATATTAGGGATTAAAAAAGGGCCAACCTATCCTGTAGCGTTTTATTACACTAAGGAAGTTATTATAGAAAAAAATGATATTTCTAATAACTGTAAATTCTATGTTCATCCATCATTATATTCATATTTCAAGGTAAATGTATTAGACCAATTACCAGATGATGCTGACTAATAAAGAAATCATGCCAAAAGGCTGGACAATTTCCAAGTTTAACGAGTGTTGTGAAAACATATCGTTGAATGGGATTAAGATAAAGCAAAAACTTTACTTATTGTCTGGTAATTTTATAGTTATTGATCAGGGTAGAGAGCTAGTTGACGGTTATTATAATGACGAGTCATTGTTACTTAGAGCAGAAGGGCTAAAAGATCCGGCTTGGAAAGATACTATTCATGGTGTTACGCTTACGTTTAACGGCCCTAATAAAAAATATTAATAATATGAAAAAGTTACAATTCAAAATAAGCATCCATGCACCTGTGGCGAGGGTTTATGATTTTATGCTTGGCATCAACAACAAATCAACTTATGATCAATGGACTTCTTTGTTTAACCCGACATCGACTTATGAAGGAAGCTGGGAAAAGGGAAATAAAATTCTATTTGTTGGAGTAGATGAGAAAGGAGAAAAGGGAGGTGTGGTTTCCCGGATAGCTGAAAACATTCCCAACCGGTTTGTTTCGATTCAACATTATGGTCTTGTTAAAGCCGGCAGGGAAATTACAGAAGGGCCGGAAGTGGAAAAATGGGCCAACGGATTTGAAAACTATACCTTCGGAGAAAACAGTGAGGCTACAACCGTTACTGTTGACTTAGAAATCACAGAAGATTTTGCAGGTTATATGAATGAGACCTACCCAAAAGCACTCAATAAGTTGAAAGAACTTTGTGAGAAATAACGACTTTAGGGATAGCTTAAAAATAGATTAATTGATTCTCCATCAATATCATCATATCTTAACACCAATTATACAAACGTCATCGATTTGTTCCAGGTCGCCTTTCCAGTCTTCAAAAAGTGCATCCAGAATTTCCTTTTGTTGTTTCATGGATTTGTCTTTATGCTGAATCAGCAGGTCGCGGAACTGGGTATATTTTAATTTTTTTCCGCGCGGGCCCCCAAACTGATCGGCATAGCCGTCTGAGAACAGGTAAAGCAGGTCGCCAGGAATAAGGTCGAGTTCTTTATTGGTAAAACGAAATTCTTTTTCTCCCACAAAATTCCCGATAGGGTGTTTGTCGGCCTTTACTTCAACCACTTCATTGTTGCGCAAAATAAAAATCGGGTTATTGGCACCGGCATATTCCAGTTTGTTTTGTTCAAGATTGATGCAACACACCGATATATCCATTCCATCACGTATTTTCGACTGGTCGGCATGTTGTTTAAGTGTATTGGTGATAATGGAATTAAGCCGGTTAAGTATCTCTGCCGGTTGAGTAATGTTATATTCGTTTACAATCTGGTTGAGGCCGTTATAACCAATGATACTCATAAACGCCCCGGGAACACCATGGCCGGTGCAATCCACCACGGCAAACAATATTTTGTTTTCTTTTCTTTCCAGCCAGTAAAAATCGCCCGACACAATATCTTTTGGTTTATACAACACAAATGAATTTTTCAGGAAAGCAGAAAAAGTTTCTTCAGGAGGAAGAATGGCGCGTTGTATTCTCTTGGCATAAATGATACTGTCGGTAATGTGTTTGTTTTTTTCTTCAATAATTTCTTTTTGTTTTACCACTTCGGCCGTGCGTTCTTTCACTTTTTCCTCGAGGCTGGAATACAGCGTGGCGTTTTCGATGGCAATGGAAATGGAGTGGGCGAGGTTGCGCAAAATGTCGAGCTGGTAATCGTTATAGGCATTTTCTTCGTAACTCTGGATGGTAAGTACTCCAATGATTTTTTCTTTGGTGAACAACGGCAGATAAACGATCGACCTGGAATGTTGCCCGGCCACCACTGCTTTAATTCCTTTTACGTATTTATGATAATCTTTTGCATAATCATTGGTAACAATTTCCTTCTGGTTTCTGAAACACCATCCGGCCAGCCGGTCGTCATCCACATGAAATGAAACGTTATCGTGTTTTTGTCCTTTTTCCAGGAAACCGGGAAAATCGATGTATCGTGTTTCGGGATTATAAATTCCGATTCCGAAACTGGCGGCATCCATCAGGTC
>JBMORL010000098.1:0-67546 GCA_049322335.1 Bacteroidota bacterium | reverse complement strand
AGATGGTATTCGGTATAGGCGTTTACCTGGAATGACTGCACGGTAATTACTCCCGTGATGGTGTCTTTGAGATAAAGCGGCAGGTAAATGATGGAAGAAGAATCTTTTCCGGCTTTTGGGGCCTGTTTAAGTTTAAGGTATTTTGAATATTCCTCAGGGAAATTATTGATAAAAATCTGTTCCTGCCGGTTGAGGCACCAGGTAGCAAGGCGGTCATCGTTAGTGTCGATGGAAAAACTTATTTTTTCACCTTTTTCAATATAACCCGGAAAATGGATCTGTCCCGCTGATTTATCCAGCAATCCTATTCCAAATCCATCGGCATCCATCAGCTGGTTGATGTTTTTATAAACGAGCTCAATAATGGTTTCTATCGAAAGCGAGGAAGAAATTTCTTTACTGATACGGCTCAGCAAACGTGTGTTTTCGTAAGCTTTTTCTATTTCTGCCGTACGTTCCTGTACACGTTCTTCCATTTGTTCATAGAGGTTCGCGTTTTCCAGCGCTTTCCCGATATACAGTGAAAGTGAACGTAAAATGTCTACGTGATAGGAATTATAGGCATTTATTTTAAAACTCTGCACCGACATCACTCCAATGATATGGTTTCCCGCCATCAGTGGCATATAGATCATCGACACCGGTGCTTCGCCAGCTTTGGCCGAATAATTTTTTTTCACATACTGCTGAAATTCCCTGTTCCAGTCGTTGATAATAATTTCTTTTTTCTGGTGAAAGCAAACGGAAGCAATGCGCTCTTCATCCAGTGGAAAAGAAAAGTCGGGAAGTTTGTTTCCTTTTTCCATTACACCGGTATGAAACAGGTCGTGGTGTTCAGCACGGTAAATGCCTATTCCGAATGCATCGGCATCCATCAGTTCGTGGATATTGCGGTATACGGTTTCAATAATTTCATCGGCTGATAACAGGGAGGCAATATCTTTACCGATTTCGGAAATCATTTTGGTGTGGCGGGCTGCCCGTTCCACTTCCATGTGTTTTTTCTCCAGTAGTTGTTTTTCTTTTTCCACCTGCTCCATTTTCATTTGCATGCCGGCCGTTTTCAGTTTTTGCCGGTTCTGCTCATTGAGCGTAAGCTCTTTGTTGGAATAATACAGGTCCAGCTGTTTTTTATATGCCGGAAAATTATTTTTCCTTTCGTAATAACGGGAAAGGGATAAGTGTATTTTGGAAAGATATTCTTTGGAATCTATCTCTTCGGCAACAGCCAATGCTTCCTGAAGGCAATATAGTGCTTCTTCGTCACGGTTTTCATCGAGAAATAAATTTCCAAGCGAGGAAAGACTGTCGGCTACTCCCGGCTTAAAACCAATTTCTTTTCGTAAATCTACAGCGGCACGATAAAATTCTTCAGACTTTGTGAAGTTCCCTGTAGAATGGTATACACTGGCCAGGCCGTTGAGCGCATAGCCGATTTCATTTTTTCTTCCCGAAGCTTTGGCCGCTTCCCAGCTTTTTTCCTTAAACACCAAAGCCTTTTGCAGATCGTTCATTTGCAGGTAAGCCTGGCCTATTCCATCCGTAATGCGTGCCAGCAGGTGTTTGTCGTTACCGTTTTTTGCCAGTTCAAATGCTTTGAGCAGGTTTTCCACTGCTTTTTCATTTTCACCTATAGTGTAATAGATAGTGCCCATACCATTATACGCATTGGCTTTGGCCTGGCTTTCATTTTTTGCATCGGCCAGCGAAAGAATCTCATTGGCGTAGGAAAGCGCCTTATCGTAATCAGCTAAAAAATAATAAGAGCAGAAAATGTGATATACTACATGAGCTTCTTTTGCCTTATCGCCTAAAATACGGAAGGCTTCGCGGGCAGAGAACAGGGTTTGAAGGGCTTCGTCATACTTACTTAGCCATACATAGGCACCGCCAATTCCCGATAATGCCATTGCCATTCCTTCTGCATGTCCTGCATTTTCCGAGAGATCGAGTAATTCTTTAGATAGTTCAAGGCACTTTTTCGGATTGGACCGCACAATGGCCCATGCCTCTTTATTGAGACTTGCAATTTTTTTTATATCGGCTGATGCAGTATCCATTTAAAGCAATATCGGGCGGTTAATATTACTAAAAAATATGGAAACAGCTAAGTTATTTTTGATTCAAAATAAGGAAAAATACCTGTTTTTACCTATGGGAATGTACAATTCTACCAGCGTATCACCACTTTGGCAGTATAACCGGTTAAGCCAAGCGATTTGGTCATTATTCCTCCCAGGAATGTGGTTTCATTCATAAATGAAATGCATCCGGCCAGTCTGAATTTATTGAAGGAATGGGGATGATTCCATTTATTCATATATGTAAGCCGCACTTTTTCCGTGCCGTCCGGATTCATGATCCACCAGTCGGCACCCTGCAACTGAAACGGAAAAATATCACATTCATGCCCCGTCATATAAATTATTTTTTTTCCCGAAGGAGAATAAGCGGGTGCCTGCGCAAAGCTCTCTGACGTTAGTTTTTTTATTTCGCCTGTTTTAAGATTCATTGTATACACAGGGGTACGAAACAGGTGCTTTGATTCGAATGTGCTGTAAAAGGCGATGGTGGATTTGTCGGGAGAAATGGCGTCCAATTCGTTACAGGCAGCCACGCCACCGGGCTGAATGGTGCGTATGTTGGTGAAACGGGGAACAGAATCGAAAATAAAATCAGCCATACGAAAAACATAAGCGCCCGCTGCGAGATTTTTATCAGAATACTTCGGACGTTGAACTCTCTCACTCCAGCCGAACATAGTTCCATCCTGCGAAATGGCGGCATGTATCACACCGCTGTTAAAGTTATTGGGAATATCGGTAAGCTGCCAGGCTTGTTTTCCGTCACGGCTAACGAGCCAGATATCGGTATAGGCGCCATAACCGGGAGTGGCATCTATGGGTGAACGGTTGTGGCCTTTTTCCTTTACATATTCCGCTTTTTCGATATAGCAAAAAATATATTTCCCCGATGGATGCCATTCTTCTGCCCACTGATGCCGGTCGCTGCGCCAGCCGGGAAAAGTAAGCGGTGTTTCGTTATTGCCCAGCGAATCGGATAAAAATATTTTAAAATAACCGTTTTTGTCTTTCCGGTTATACACCACTGTTTTCGTGGAATCATTCCATAATGCACCTATTACACTGTCTTTCCAGATGGTAATGGTCACTTCCTGCGCCTGGGAAGTTTTCATTAAAGCAACAAGTAATAAAATGACAACAAGTTTTTTCACCAAACGAATTTACTAAAAAGAGTTAACAATCCCTGTGCCGTTTTTTTTAAATGAAAATAGTAATTTTTATTTCGGTTAAAATTTTCTTACTATAGAATTGACCATGATCCTTCTTTCCATTCATTGTATAACGAAAAGAAATAATTAACCGGATAAGTAATACCAAACTGATTTATTAAATAGACCAATAACTGGCATTATGCCGAATGAAATTCTTCAAAAAAACAGACCATGATGAATTTCACTTCGGTATAAAAGAAAGTGTCATTAAACCGGTTGTATAAATTGTTTTTTGGATGTATAAAAAAATATACAACTCTTTCATGGTTATGTATTTTGCAAATGTGGCCTTTAGTCAGTGTCCTTTTACGAAATACCACTATTTGGAAAACAGGAGACCGGTTTTTACGACCCTTATGAATATACATTTTTTGATAAGATTTATTTTTGTACATATTTTTTAAGTATTTGAAAAACAAATAATTAAAAATCAAACTTTTTCTCTTTCAGCTTGTTTTTTATTTTTAACCCCTGTGCTTTTTTGTATATTTAGGATATGGAAGCGTCACCCCATAAAGTAGTAGGAATTACCCATAACCAGGGTATGGACTGGCTGTTGGAAGAACGGGAAAAGGCAGCAAGCAAGGATAAAGTGGTGAATCTTTTCCTGGCCAGTCTTTCTACACGTCAACTTTCATGGCGCAGTTTTCTTTCAGCATGGGCAGTGGCCAAAAACATGAAAAAACATCAATGGTCACCTTCCGGAATGTATGATTATACTTGCCCGGTTTGCGCTGATTTTTCGGTAGACAACAATATGGGTAAAGATCTTCCGCAGATTGATGAATGGAGAAAAAAATACGGAGCGTTAATTCCGATTAATAACGGTGTAGTGACTTTAGCATTTTACCTCGATCAGCTCAACCGCACAGAGAATATTTTACCGGACGATGTAGACCTGGGAATATTTACTTCCGTTATCAATCTGATTCTTGATGTACCGGTTTCCTGTACGCCCAACGATTTGGAAAAAAAATTATCCAAACTCAAGGCATTCAAGAGTAACAAGGAAGAGCGAAGAGGACTGATTGAAACACTGGGCTATCTCGGGATACTGGAAACCAAAGAACATAAAGGCTATTACCTGAATTATAATGACACCGAAACCCGTGAAGCAAGGCCGCGCGGAGCTGCAAAAAACGATTGGGCCTATCCCGTTAGATTCTGGAAAGGAAAAGACGGAGTAAATGAAGCAGCGCTGATGTATTGGTTTGGAATGAATATCAGTTGAATGGTCAGTAGTCATTCGTCATTAGGAAATTCACCCTTGACCAATGACTATTGACCACTAACCATCAATCCTCCCTCTGTTGTTTAAAAATATCCCACATGATTTCTCCATCGGTATCCAGGTTAAATCCCATCAGTTCTCCGATGGTGGGGGCAATATCAGTGAGTCCGTAAGTTAGCGGGGTAGAGTAGTTGGTTTTAAAATCAGGGCCGATAGCAAGAAATTCGATATGGCGGCAACCGTTACAGCTGTCGCCATGCCCGGTATAATCATAATCATGTCTTCCGTGGTCGTTGGTGATGAAAATAGCAGTCTTGTCTTTGTAAAAATCAATGGAATTAAGTTCGTTTCTCAGCTGCCGGATATATTCGTCTGTTTTTTTTATGGAATTAATATATCCCAATGAGTCTCCGGCATGAGCTGTGGCATCGGGACCTTTGAAACAGATCAGTAAAATACGCGGGTGTGTATTTTGTATAACGTTGATGGCATTAGTGAAAGTAACAGAGTCTTCGCGATATCCTGTTCCTAAACCGTTAACGCCACAATCGGTAACCGGGCGGTGTTTTCCCTTCCATTCTGCTTCGATGCAATCAGACAGTACTTCCAGTTTATCTTTACTGGCAATAATTTGTACCAATGAATTGGGCGCGCCATTGTTTTTTATCCAATGCTGAAAAACCGAATGACGCTGGGGATATTCCGCACCGGTATTGTCAATGGTTTGATAAAATCCCGTAACAATAGCGGTATGTCCGGCTACGGTATAAGTTCCACCTTCATTATAAAAATTCTCACAAATAACACCTTCATCCAGCCATTGGGAACGGTAAGGAATATTAGTACGCTGCGGATCACCCCAGGTTTCGGAATAGCGGGGACCATCTACTACTATCACCACTACATTTTTTGCCTGATATGGTAAAAAAGGATCTTTTTCGCAGGAGGAAAAAAGGATAACAGCAAGCAGACAATATAGCAGGGATTGTTTCACCCTTTAAAGATACGAAATTTCAGAAAATAATTTTTTCGAGCTTTGATACCACTATCTTATCTATGGGAAAATGAAATTCTTCTTCATTGATTTCATCCCTGCTCAGCCAGCGAAATGAAATAGCCCCGTTTTCAACTTTGGTAAAATCGAATTTTTTGGAAGAAGTTTTGATCACGGCAGGCTCGTAATGTTTCACGAGGTAATAAATACTGATAACTTGTTGATCAGGGTTAAACACGGATGGTTGAAAAAAGTCGGTAGTATAAAAATGTTCGGGCTGGCCGATGTTGATATTCAACTCTTCTTTCATTTCCCGTTTCAGGCAGTCTATCGTCCCTTCCCCGAAATGAAGCCCCCCACCGGGAAATTTGGTAAATGAAATTCCATTTATATGTTCATCGGCTACTAAAACAAAATTGTTTTGAAGAATAATTCCGTAAACGCGGAGGTTGAATGTACTCATGTTTGTAAAGGTAGTGTTAATATCTGACCGACATGGTTAAAGACTATGTTTGACCACTTCCAGCGCTCTTCGTTCAGGTATCCCGCAATCTCCACATAAGGGAATATTGGCGGTCCGCACTTTTCCTGGAAACAAAAACGGGGAAACAAACTTTGCTTCCCCGTAAGTCGGGATGATACTGACGATACTGTCAGTACGACCACACGCCCCTGCTGACGATCCCGCTCATGCGGGATATCAGCATCCTGACTTCCGCGGGCGGAACGTCAGGACCAGACAATACATTAACTGTATTTATTAATGAAAGCGATCAATCGTTGTTTTGATAAATTTTTAAGTTTTCTTTCCAGAACAACAGCTTCTGATCGGCTAGATTTTTCAATTTTACATTTTAGCGTCCAAGGCGCATATGGTGCTGTAGACTGTACAAGTTTAGAATTATGCCTTTGTAACCGGCCGATAATATCATTTGTTTGACCCACATAAAACCGGTCATAGGCTTCTGAGTAAAGAATATAAACATAAAACCTCATTCTAAAAAGAAAATAATAGCTCCTCCAGCGCTCTTCGTTCAGGTATCCCGCAATCTCCACATAAGGGAATATTGGCGGTCCGCACTTTTCCTGGAAACAAAAACGGGGAAACAAACTTTGCTTCCCCGTAAGTCGGGATGACGCGACTCGAACGCGCGACCACACGCCCCCCAGACGTGTACTCTACCAACTGAGCTACATCCCGAAACATGAAATGAACGCCATTTTCCGGCTTTCAATGGGGCTACAAAAGTAAAACAAAAGAGGAGATATCAAAAAAACCGGTTTTTCATTGGAGATTGACCCCCGTTTTCGCAGAAATCTAAGTGAAATAACGTAAAAATCATCCTTTTTTACCTTTATCGGACAAAAAAAGACATTAATCGATAAAAAATAAATCTTAGTCGGATTTAATTATTAATTCGTCTATTGAAAAAAATACCGGTGAAAACGGGGATGTACAGGGTTTTCAATTGGCTGAACTTTGAATCAATAAAACTAAACGCCATGAAAGCTACACAACAACTCCTTCGCACCGTATTCACAGCAGCTGTAATAGGTGTAATTACTACCGCACAAGCACAGGTAAATACAGATGATAACTCTTCGATGGCCTTTTTATCGGGTAGCGAAGAGGAGACAATATCTTCACCCACCGGGGCTAATTCAACCATTAAGGCTAATGAAAAAGCAGGAGAAATAGCTCAGAAAGAATCAGCAATAACAGCATCAAAGGAAATTACTTTCCAGGTGTATCCCGATCAGGCAGATGCCGGAAAATTGACTGTATTTACCAACCAGTCCTGTGCTACCATCGAAATCACTGATATGAATGGAAACCTGGTGTATTGTGCAGGACTGGAAAACGAGTCAGCCGGCAATCCCGCCCAATATGAATCGAATTTGCAACCCGGTTTATATACCATCAGCCTCCGGACAGAAAACCGCGTTACTTCCCGTCAGTTGGTAATAAAATAAGGAGTAGAGTTAATGGTGAATAACGGACAGAGTATACGATTTTTATAAAAACCAATACTTATTTTGCCATTCCAACCTATTATTTTACTATTGACCAATGACCAATAAATTTCATCTAAACCGTATCTCAAAATAAGTTCCTTTATTGCTTTTAATTTCCAGTTTTCCATCCAGTTGTTCTACCAGCGACTGCACGAGTTGCGATCCCAGCGACCGGTCGTTTTTAATGAAGCTGGTAACGTTTATCCCCACCCCGTTATCTTTTACACATAAAACAAATTCATTTTTTTCATGGTGAATGGAAACATTTATTTTTCCGCTCTTTTTCCCCCTGAAAGCGTGTTTCAAAGCATTGGTTAAAAGCTCATTGAGGATCAATCCGCAGGGAATGGCTTTGTCAAGTTCCAAAGCATCATCTTTTATATTTACATCGGTATGAATCGACACTTTTTTCCCACCGGGAGAAAAATTGGATGAAATTTCCGACACGAGGCTTTCAAAATAATCATGCATTGAAATATGCATCAGGTCGGCCGACTTGTATAATAATTCATGCACCACAGCAATCGACCGGATACGCCTGATACTCTCATTGAACTGCGATTTGGTTTTTTTGTCTTTTACAGTATGCGATTGCAGGTTCAGCAGGCTGGAAATAATCTGCAGGTTGTTTTTTACGCGGTGATGGATTTCTTTCAGCAGCACTTCTTTTTCCACCAGCGACCGTTTCACCTGCTCCTCAATTTTTTTTCTCTCAAGGAAAAATGGAATTTTTGGTTTTATTTTTTTCTGCAGCAACTTTTCTTTTTTCACATATTTCCCGATCTGGTCGGGAGGTGCCATAATGAAAGTGCAATGCTCATCGCCTTTTGCCTTGCAGTTGATCTCTACGGCAGTCAAAGAAATTCCAAAACTCGCCTCACACCAGCCCGATGAATAACCGGCATTCATCACGCAAACCGGCTGGTCGGATTTTTTTCCTGCACGCAGCCAGCTATCGGCCTCAAAAGAATAGGGGTGATGGTATTTGAGAAAATAATTTTTATCAGGACTGGGTTTACTTTCCTCCAGAATATCGACAAATGCCCAGCCGGTATGAGCAAAATGCACCGGCCCGGCTGATAGTTTGGCAATAGGGTCATGGAGATTCATTTTTTCATGAAAATTCTTTGCATCCTGCATGCCAATCATATGAGCCATATCAAACAACATGTTTTTACCTATCAGCATCGCTTCCTCCGTTCCCCTGTCGGCATAAAAACGCTGTATAGATTCCAAAAACTCAAGCGAAAGGGCTGAAGCACGCACCAAAACATAACGCTGGCCATTGATTTCAATGGTTCCGCGCGTAGGATCCATGGAAAGGGACTTGAAATATTCGCTTACCGATTGCTCTGCTTTCTCAAACAATTCACTGAATGGCTCAGGGACACTTACCGTACGGGTTCGCGATCGCTTTTGGGGCATAGGGAAAATTTGGAGTGATTAAAAGTATTAATTTCTTTTATATCACAGGATTAAACTTGTTCACATTTCAACATTTTATATTCCAAATGGCAGATTAACCTTATTTTCGGGTACTCAATTTCTGATGACTACATTTCTACATCGCCTGAAACAGCCCGGCCAGTTACTAATGGCTGCTTTTTTTATTCTTGTTACAACAAGTATAATTCAGGCATCTGCTGATTCCGTTAAATGTAAAAAAGCAGAAGAACTAAGGATGCAGGCGGTAAAAGAAAAAAAGGCAGATGAATATAAGGCCCTGAACTTTGTAAAACAATCAATAACTGAAGCGGAGAATTGCAATGATTCTGTGGTTTTAGCCCATGCCGAACAATTATGCGGACAGATTTATGATAATTTACAGTTGTATTCTGATGCGCTTGACCATTATTTCAGGGCGCTTTCCATTGCAGAAGAAAAAAAGATGGATGATATTTTATCGATTCTCTATAATCATATCGGCATCATCTACTCCTACCAGGGAAATACACAGAAGTCGAAAGAGTATTTTACCAAAGTGGTGAAAGAAGTGGAAAAAACAGATGATCTTCTTTCCATGGCCAAAGCCTACAATAACTTGGGGATTGCCTATAAAAACCTGGGGGAAATTGATAAAGCAGAAGAATACTACCGGCAGGCGCTGCTTATTTTCGAACAGGAAAAATTTGAGAAAGGAATTGTTTCCTGTTATGCTAATATCGGAGTGATATATTTCCTGCGTAAAGACAACAAAGAAGCATTGGTTTGGTCGCAAAAGGTGATTGATAGGGCCATTCGTTCGGAAAATAAATTTGCCGAAGCGGTGGGAAGGATCAATCATGCTGAAGCGCTGGTAGCGGAAAATAAATATAACGAGGCAATTACCAATTATCTGAAGGCTGATCAACTGGCCAAAGAAACAAACAACCTGATGCAACAGCGTGATGCTATGGGAGGAGCGTATAAATTATTTGCCCTGATGGGAAAATATAAGGAAGCTTTTGAGTCGCTTTCACGCTATATCGAACTAAAGGAAACCCTTTTCAGTGAAGAAACCAACCAGAAACTGGCTCTTTCGCAGAAAAATTACGAAATGCTGAAAGCAGAAAAAGAACTGGAATTGTCGAGGAAAAATGAAGAAATCACAAAAAAAGAGAATGAAATCCTGAAAAAAAATAATGAAATTGAAGAACAGGAATTACACCGGACAAGAATTTTATTTGTTTTTGTTTCCTTATTGTGTGTAGCCGGAATAATAATGGCGATAGTTATGATGAAACGATTCCGTGAAAAAAAACGCGCCAATCTTTTATTAAGTGAACAGAAAGAAAAAATACAGCACCAGAAAAAAGAAATTACCGATAGCATCAATTATGCCCGGAGAATACAGGAGGCGATGCTTCCCGGGAATGAAATGTTCAGTAAAATTTTTCCACAATCATTTCTTTTTAATCGTCCGAAAGATATTGTGAGCGGTGATTTTTACTGGATACATCCGCTATATGAAGGCAATGCGGTTACCGGGGCTATCTACGCTACAGCCGACTGTACAGGTCATGGTGTTCCCGGTGGATTTATGAGTATGCTGGGCAACAGTTTCCTCAATGAGATTGTTAACGAAAAAAATATTACCCAACCTGCTGAAGTCCTTAACCAGTTACGCGACAAAGTAATACATGCCCTTCGCCAAACCGGTGCCGAAGGAGAAAATAAAGACGGAATGGATATCACACTCGTGAAAATTGATTTTAAAACCCTCCGGCTTTCCTATGCGGCTGCCCATAACCCGGTGTGGATAGTGAGGGAAGGAGACAAAGGGACAAAGGGGCAAAGGGACAAGGAGAGTGGGAATGAGAGAGAGAGCGGAGATAGAAAAATTATTGAACTGAAAGCAGATAAACAACCGGTGGCAATTTACTTCAGGCAAAAACCATTTACACAGCATGACTTTCAGCTTTTACAGGGCGATACAATTATTACTTCAACAGATGGGTATGCCGATCAGTTTGGAGGCCCTAAAGGGAAAAAATATAAAAAGTCGAAAATGAAAGAAATGATTTTGTCAGCCGGAAATTTCAGTGAACTTTCTGATAAAATAAAAACTGAATTCGATGCCTGGAGTAAACATCATGAACAAAATGATGATGTACTTGTAATTGGAATTAAAATCTGAATAAAGTGGCGAAATCATCCTGGCTGAGATTTTATATTCGTTTTATGGAGTGGCGGAAGTCACTCATTGGCGACAGGGGTTTTATTATCCTGCTAAGTGTGTTTGTGGGGATTTTAGCCGGTTTTTCTGCCTTATTGCTTAAAATTCTCATTCACTTCTTTGAATCGCGTGCAGGAATTCTGCCTTATTATATGTTTTTTCTGCTGCCGGTTATTGGAATTACGCTCGTAGTGTTTTTGTATAAAAATGTTTTTATTCCTGCAGCGGGATTTCACGGGATTCACGGTGTGCTCACTGCTATCCGAAAACGAAACGCATTTATTCATTATTCACTGATGTATGTGCAGCTGATTACAGGTGCGCTTACTATTTCCTTTGGTGGAAGTTCGGGATTGGAATCGCCAACAGTGGTTACGGGTTCTGCTATTGGTTCAAATGCTTCGCGTTTTTTCAGGTTAAATTACCGGTATAAAACTTTATTTATCGGTTGCGGTACAGCAGCTACCATTTCAGCGATATTCAATGCACCGGTGGCGGGAGTAATTTTTGCCACGGAAGTAATTTTGCCACAGTTTTCGGCCACGGTTTTTATTCCTATTCTCATTTCTTCTGCCATCGGTTCATTCTTTTCTGAACTGATGTTGGGTGATTCGGTGTTGTTTCGCATTACAGGAGTAAGTGAAATTTCTTTTAAGGAAGTTCCGCTTATTTTTGTACTTGGAATTTTTGCCGGATTTATTTCACTTTATTTTACCAAAGTTTTCAAATTCTCCAAATGGATTTTTGCAGCCATAAAAAAATCATGGCACCGCGTGGTGTTGGGTGGAGCAATCCTGGGGGCTCTTATTTTTCTTTTCCCGGTTTTATTCGGGGAAGGTTACATCGGTATCCGGCAAATCATCGATAAAGATGCTGTAACTGTTTTCGAACAATCAGTATTTGGTGGAATGGAAAAAAATTCAGTCAGTATTCTTGTTTTATTCGGATTGCTCATTATTGTAAAACCTATCGCTTCTTCCGTTACGATCAATTCGGGAGGAGAAGGAGGGATGTTCGCTCCTTCGTTTGTTACCGGGGGATTTGTAGGATATTTTTTCTATCACGTTGCGCTAAATCTGCTTCCCCAGTCGCAGGTGCTGAATCCTGTCAATTATGTTTTACTCGGAATGGCCGGAGTGCTTGCCGGTGTAATGCATGCTCCGCTTACGGCTATTTTTCTTGTGGCAGAAGTAACCGAAAGCTATGATCTTTTGATTGCCCTGATGATTGTTTCTGCCATTGCTTTTTTCACCAAATATTATTTCGACCGGATTGCAGTTTTCTTTTTTGATCTTAAAAAGCAGGGAAAAGAATTGCAGGATTCGCGTCACGAATTTATTTCGCTAAATAATATTAAAGTCCGGTCACTGGTAAAAAAACAAATTTCAACACTCAACGAAAACGAACCCGCCCGCAGAATTTCCGAATTGTTTTTACGCGAAGGAAATGCATTTATCCCTGTTACAGATAATGAAAATAATCTAACGGCTGTACTTCATAACGAAGAAATCCGGAAATCACTGGCACTGAAAGAAAACGAAAAATCGGGTTTTATTGTAAAACAAATGGCTTCAGAAGTACTCGTAACAGTAGAAATGCGCGAAGCGATGGATCTTGTGCTGAAGAAGTTTGATATTTATGAAGTGGATATTCTCCCGGTAGTAAGCAATGGAAAATTTATTGGCATCATTTCGAAAAATGATGTTTTAACTTCTTATCGTGAAGAACTGAACAGGAACGTGGAGATATAATCATAAACCATTTTTTTCAATCGGTTTTTTGTCCGGAAGAATTAAGAATAATAGAATACATGAATGATGAATTGTGAAGGATTTTCTTTTTACTTCAAAACTCATGTATTCTTCATTCGTTCATTCATTTATCTTTTTGAATTAAGAATAATAGAATACATCAATGATGAATTGTGAAGGATTTTCTTTTCACACCGGATCCACATCCATTTCCACCCACACGCTTTTAAATTCGGGGTGTTGTTTCAGTTCGGTTACTTTTTCTTTTACCAGCTCTTTTCTCGGGTTATATGCATTGTTGCGTTCCAGTTTTACCATTATTTTTCTCAGGTAATAATTATTGATTTTTCCTACAGCCGGTTTTTCGGGGCCGAGAATTCGTTTGTCCAGTTCTTTTTTTAATTGTTGCGAAAGAAATTTTGCCGCATCCGCCAGCTTTTGTTCGTCTTTGTGTTTTAACGTAATTTCAATTAACCTGACGAATGGCGGATAAGCGAAATTCCTTCTTTCAATTATTTCTTCCTTATATAAAGCTTCATAATCATTTTGCATTACTTTTTGAATCACCCAATGATCGGGCCGGTAGGTTTGTATCAGCACTTTTCCCCTTTTCTCTTTTCTTCCGGCACGGCCTGCCACCTGTGCCAGCAACTGGAATGATCGCTCAAAAGCGCGGAAATCGGGATAATTCAGCAACTGATCGGCATTGAGAATTCCTACCAGCGCCACATTGTCAAAGTCAAGTCCCTTGGTCACCATTTGTGTTCCTACCAGCACATCGGTTTTGCGGTCTTCAAAATCATTGATAATATCAAAGTAGGCATTTTTCGACCGTGTAGAGTCGAGATCCATACGTTTTATCCTGATGCCGGGAATAAGAATTTCCAGTTCCTCTTCAATTTTTTCTGTCCCGAATCCCATCATTTTCAGTTTGTGGCTTCCGCAGGCGGCACATACTTTATTCGGGGAATATACAGTGGCGCAATAATGACATTGCAACTGGTGAGTGAATTTATGATAGGTGAGGCTTACATCACAATGTTTGCACCGTGGCGACCATCCGCACATTTCGCACATCCAGAAAGGCGAATAGCCTCTGCGGTTCTGGAATAAAATTACCTGTTCTTTATTATCTAACGCTGTGCGGATATGCTCAATAAGTGTTTCGGAAAAAAGCGACCGCATGGTTTTCTTTTTCGTTGCTTCTTTGATGTCCACACACTGTATTTCGGGAAGCATCACGCCTCCAAAACGTGTTTTCAGTTCAGCCAGGCCGAATTTTCCGTTTTTGGCATTGTAATACGATTCAATGGAAGGAGTTGCCGATCCCAGCAGCGTTTTGGCTTTGAATAAAGAAGCCATGAGAATAGCAGCATCACGGGCATGATAACGGGGTGCCGGATCAAATTGTTTGAATGTGTTTTCGTGTTCTTCATCCACAATCACCAGCCCCAGCTTCGCGAACGGAAGAAACAAAGCCGACCGTGCTCCCAGCAAAATTTTATAATCGCCTTTTAATGTTTTTGCCCATATCTCGGCACGCTCCTGGTCGTTAAAACGTGAATGGTAAATGCCTACCTGATCGCCAAAAAATTTTCTTAACCGGTTTATAATTTGTGAAGTCAGCGCAATTTCGGGAAGAAGGTATAACACCTGTTGCTTCTTTTCAATTATTTCTTCTATCAGTTTAATATACACTTCGGTTTTCCCGCTGGAGGTAATGCCGTGCAGCAATACCACCTCTTTTTCTTTCCAATGATTTTTTATTGAATCATACGCCTGTTGTTGTTCGGGCGACAAGTCGTAGGTTTTTTCCACGGGACGATCCCATTTTTCCAGCCGGTCGGTGCGAACATGAAATTCTTCGAGAATATTTTTTTTAATAAGTGTGTCAATGGCCGACTGGCTGCCTTCAAATTGTTTAACCAATTCAGATTTTTTCACTTTTGAAGGATAGTTGGAATACCGCTGGTTAAGATGAAGAAAAAGCATCAGCGCATCGGTTTGCCGGGCAGCTCTTTTGTCTTTTTCGAGCCCGGCAAATACTTCCTGCAGTTTTTCTTCTGTATTGATGTTTTTGGAGAGGTCGAGATAAATTTCAAACCGCGGTTTATATTTTTGTTTCACTTCTTCTTCCATCATCACCACATTTTTTTCGAGTAATGATTTAACAAGCGGCTGCACGGTTTTTTGTTGCAGAATCCCGCCAATTTCCTTTAACGTCATCGATTCACGCGCTTCAAGGGCAGAAACAATAGTATATTCTTTTTCTTTCAGTTTTTCGTAGTCGCGGTTGAAGGTTTGGCTTAAAACGATTTTGGTTTCACTCGCCAGTCGCAGGCTGCCGGGAACAGCGGCATTCATAACGTCACCCGGGTTACAGCAATAGTAAGCCGACATCCATTCCCAGAATTGCAGCTGGATATCATTTATCACCGGTTGCGAATCAAGTACCGCTTCAATATACTTGGCTTCGTAGTGGCGGGGAGGAGAAGAGTGAATATTTTTTATGATGCCCGTATACAGCTTGTTTTTTCCAAACTGCACAATTACGCGAAAGCCAATTCCCACACTGTCGTTGAGTTCGGCAGGAACACGATAGGTATACCATTGCGGAACAGCCAGCGGCACAATTACATCGGTAAACAGTGTTTTTCTTTCCAATGCCGGGGAAATTAACGTGAAAGAATTTCCATCATTTTCAGGAATTCGGGATTAAGATGGGTGAGGTGTTTCACTGCTTTTTCAAAGGGAGTAAAAGCCACATTGTTGTTGATGATGCCCGCCATGACCAGTTTTTTGCCTTCCAGCAGGGCTTGTACGGCAGCATATCCCATACGTGATGCGTTTACACGCTCCATACAGGTAGGATTTCCACCGCGCTGTATATGTCCCAATACCGTTATACGTGTATCATAATACGGAAGTACTTTTTTTACTTTTTCTGCAATCGAAAACGCATTTCCGGCCTCATCTCCTTCTGCTACAATAACAATTTTGGAGGATTTGTTTTTTCTTCCTTCCGAGAGTTGCCTGATCAGCGCGTCAAAATCGGTTTTGGTTTCGGGAATCAGGATAGCTTCTGCGCCTACTGCAATTCCCGAACGAAGAGCGATCAAACCGGCATCTCTGCCCATTACTTCTACAAAAAACAACCGGTCGTGGCTTTCGGCTGTATCGCGTATTTTATCAACAGCTTCCACCACCGTGTTAATAGCAGTATCATAACCGATAGTATAATCCGTTCCCACCAGGTCGTTATCGATGGTTCCCGGACAACCTACTATGGGAACAGTACAAATTTCCGAAAGGGCAATAGCTCCTTTAAAGGTTCCGTCTCCACCAATAGCCACCAGCCCGTCAATTTTGTTTTTTTCAAGATTCAGTGCAGCCGATTTACGACCTTCTTCTGTCATGAAACGCGCGCTGCGTGCGGTTTTCAGTATGGTTCCGCCCCGGTTGATAATGTTAGCCACCGATTTTTCGTCAAGGGTGTGCACATCGTTATCTATCAAACCTTCATAACCCCTCATAAATCCTTTTACCTCAAGCCCGTGAAACCTTGCTGTTCGCACTACTGCCCGTATACAGGCATTCATTCCCGGAGAATCTCCTCCCGAAGTAAATAAACCGATTCGCTTCATATTCCGTTGAAAAATTATTCTTAAAGAAAAACATTATTTGGCAATAAATTAATGACATTTGGCGAAGTTTTAATAAAATTAATCGAACCGAATTTTTTGGGTATTTGATGAATTTTTTATTACTTGCAGCTTCTTTTAAAAAAGACCGCTTAAATGCATAAAAAACACACAATAATGAAAAGAATTCCCTTGTTTTTCATCGGTGCAGTGGCCTCTTTATCACTGGTTTTGGCTAGTTGTGGCGATTCGGAGACAAAAACCACCGATCCCACAAAAGTTGACCCGGATGTAATTGATAGCCCCGAAACCCAGGGATTTACCATTAACGGAAAACTTTTCAGCATTCCATCGCCTTTTCAAACAGCCGAACTGATCAAAAATTCAGGTGCACCTTATGATGCGGGCATGTTGAATTCTCCCAATAATACAGCTAATTACTCCACCCGTTTCCATAAAGCACTGAACCTTGGTGTGTATGGTGCCGACCTCGGATATGTTACCATGTATGACAACACCAACGAAGCTCTTTCTTACCTCAATTCAGTTCAATCCCTTTCAGAAGACCTGGATGTAGGAAGCGCTTTCAGTAAAGATCTTATCGACCGTTTCAGTGCAAACCTCGGGGTTAAAGACTCTATGCTCGGACTCGTTAGTGACGCCTATCGTGCAGGTGACGAATACCTTAAAACCAACGACCGTCACGATGTAGCCGCCCTTATTCTTGCCGGTGGATGGATTGAAGCGTTGTATTTTGCCATAGAAGTGGCCAATGACAATAAAAATCAGGCTATCATCGACCGCGTAGGCGAACAGAAAACCACTCTCGGCAACCTGATTGAAATGCTGGAGAACTACAATAACGAAGAAAGCTATAATACACTTATCGAAGAATTACGCGACCTGTACACAGAATTCGAAAATATACAGTTTACGTATTCGTTTGTAAAGCCTGAAACCGATAAGGAGCACCAAACCACTACTATCAAATGTTCCAACAAAGTGACGGTTACCGATGAAAACCTGGCTGCCATTTCTGAAAAAGTAAAAGCATTAAGAACCAAAATCGTTGATTCAACATTATGAAGATGAATAAAAAATCTGTCCTCATCCTGGCCTTCGCTTTCCTAACGTTTGGCGCCTATTCGCAGCATTGCGATTCCCTGATGAGCATTTGTAAGGATTACCTTTCCAAGCCTTCCAAAAAAGATCCGAAAATTTTCTTTATGTCTGACGGACAAACTTACCGCGCTTTCCTTAATGAAGGAGAAACGGCTGAGTTTACCACTACTTTTTTTGGCGGAAGCACCTATCGCCTCGCAGCTACTGCCGGATTGAAAGACAAATACATCATTTTTGATATTTACGATTCAGAAAACAATCTGCTGTTCTCCAACATGGACTACGATAACGAACCATGGTGGGATTTCAGGGTAGAAAATACGCTGGATGTAAGAATAGAAGTAAGACTGGATGTTACCAAAAAACAATCCGGTTGCACTGTTTTGCTGATCGGATTCAAACAACTCAAGAAAAAATAATTTCAATTAACGGAAAGACATTGAAAAATGTCTTTTTGTTTTTTTCCGCTGAACACCCTCAATGAGTGAACGAATATTAAAAGCGCTGATGCAACTCTTCGCGATTATCGCAAGAGTTGAAGATGAAGACGGACCAGAAGCCGGAAACGGAGCTTCCGGTGGCGGGCGCAGAATCGTTGAAATATTCCTTAAATCACAGCTCAACCAGGAGCTGGTAGATGAGTACCTCCGCCTTTTTGATGAATATCTTGAAGCTCACCAGGGAAAATCGATCAAAAAAGACGGGGCTAAAAAACGTACATCTGTTAATTCTGTAAAAGTTCTCCGCATCTGTACCCAAATCAACGAAGAGCTGGCGCAGAAACAGAAAATTATCGTACTGATCCGTATCCTCGAATTTATCAACGAAAACCATGCGGTAACCGAACAGGAAATGGAATTTGCCAAAACAGTGGCAGAAACATTTAATATTTCCGAAGAAGAATTTAAACGCGCCAAAACTTTTGTTGACAGCAGGGAAAACGATATCGAAGACGGAGCTTACCTGCTTTATATCACCAACGAAAAAGAAAATAATTTAAAAGAAGCCAGGCATATTTATTCCGAAGGAATAGTGGGACAGATACGTGTGCTGAGGATTAACAGTGTAGGCATATACGTACTTCGTTATTACGGAACACAGGAGATCTACCTTAACGGAATCAACATCACGCCCAACCGTGTGTACATTCTCACGCAGGGATCGTCTATCCGCAGTTCACGCGTGCAGCCGATTTATTACAGTGATATCATCAGCAAATTCCTGAGTGATACCAGCGGAAGCAAGATCGTTTTCAACGTGGACAAAATAATGTATCACTTTAAAGGAGGAAAAGTAGGACTGTATCCTCTTTCCTTTGCTGAAGAGAGCGGAAAGCTGCTGGGAATCATGGGAGGTTCGGGTGCCGGTAAGTCTACTTTACTGAATGTTTTAAACGGAAATTATAAGCCGACACAGGGAGCTATCACCATTAACGGTGTCGATATTCATAACGAAAGCAAAAAAATTGAAGGAGTTATCGGTTATGTTTCGCAGGACGACCTGCTGATTGATGAACTGACCGTTTTTCAGAATCTTTTTTATAATGCAAAACTGTGTTTCGGAAATATGCCCGATACACAAATTACCAAACTCGTACTTAACCTGCTTTCTGCTTTGGGATTGTATGAAACCAAAGACCTGCGTGTAGGAAACCCGCTTGATAAAACTATTTCGGGTGGCCAAAGAAAGCGCTTGAATATCGGTTTGGAACTTATCCGCGAACCGTCAGTACTGTTTGTTGATGAACCTACTTCCGGTTTATCATCACGCGACTCTGAAAATATCATGGACCTTTTAAAAGAGTTGGCTCTGAAGGGTAAACTGGTATTTGTAGTTATTCACCAGCCTTCATCCGATATCTTTAAAATGTTTGATAAACTGCTTATCCTTGACGTAGGCGGTTTCCCGATTTATTACGGCAATCCTGTGGATGCAGTGATCTATTTTAAAACGATCGTCAATCACGTTAACTGCAACGAAAGCGAATGTCCTACCTGCGGTAATGTTAATCCCGAGCAGATATTTAATATCATCGAGTCGAAGGTAGTAGACGAATATGGAAATCTCACCGGAAACCGAAAAGTTTCCCCGAAAGAATGGAATGATTTTTACCTGCAGAAAAAAGGCGACCAGCCGGTGCCTTCCTATAAGGAAATTCCTTCCAGCACATTTAAGATTCCCAACAAATTCAAACAATATACCGTTTACCTGGTACGTGATGTACTTTCCAAGCTCACCAACCGCCAGTACGTAATGGTTAATTTCCTGGAGGCTCCCATCCTTGCACTGATTCTCGCTTTTTTTGTAAAATTCTTTAACAACGATAAAGCAACCTCCGGAGAATATGTATTCCGCGATTCGGAAAATATTCCACAGTTTCTCTTTATCTCTGTGGTGGTAGCACTTTTTATCGGGTTAACTGTAGCGGCAGAAGAAATTATTAAAGACCAGAAAATACTGAAACGGGAATCATTCCTTAACCTCAGTAAGGGAAGTTATCTTTTCTCCAAGATCACTATCATGTTTGCCATTTCATCCATACAAATGCTGCTTTATGTGCTGGTGGGAAATTATATTCTTGAAATAAAAGGAATGACAATAGCACATTGGTTTGCATTGTTCTCTGCTTCCTGTTTTGCCAATATTCTCGGTTTGAATATTTCTGCCAGCTTCAATTCCGCCAAAGTAATTTATATCCTTATTCCTATTCTCATTATTCCACAACTTCTGTTCAGCGGTATCATCGTTAAATTCGATCGCCTGCATCCGTGGTTTTCTTCACAAAGCGAAGTTCCCTGGGTGGGAAATATTATGGCTTCCAGGTGGACGTATGAGGCCATGGCTGTTACGCAATATAAAGACAACGAATTCAATAAAATATTTTTCGACTACGAAAAGAACAAACGTTTTGCCAACTGGAAAAAAGACTATTGGATCAAAGAACTGGAAACACGCATCCAGGATGTAAGAAGAGATTATGGAAATAAAGAAGTGGAATCGGAAGTAAATGAAAAACTTCTTGTGCTGAAAAACGAAATTGAACGCGAAACAAAGTTTATTGTTGACCTTCCCAATAAAACCTGGCAAAACCTTCGTCCCGATGCAACAGTGGAAGAATTGGGCGCTGCATTGAATGAAGCAGAGGCCTATCTCGGAAAATTAAAGAAACACTATAAACACGTTTATAAGGAATCGGAAAAGGCTATTGACAGCATTACTACTTCCATGACCAAAACGAGGGAAGACGAAGAAGCCTACCGTAAACTGCGGGATGATTATACCAACGACAACCTTGAAAGTTTTGTAACCAACAAAAACAGTTTCGAATTTGTGGTGGAGGAGAACGGGTACCTGATTCAGAAAAAAGACCCGATCTATCTTGATCCTTACGATAAAAATTTCCTCGATGCCCATTTCTATGCTCCGCAAAAAAAGGTCTTCGGAAAGTATTACGATACTTTTATTGTAAACATGTTTGTGGTGTGGATGATGACGGTTATTCTTATCATCACGCTCTATTTTGATGCCCTCAGGAAATTACTCAACGTGGGTTCGCTGATCAAATTCCCCGGGAGAAAGAAAAAGTAGAAATTTCTATACCCTTAAAATGGCCGAAATTGGGTAAACTATCCCCCGAATATCAATTATGAAACGTTTCTACGGCTGGCTTTTACGCACTATTCCCCGTCCCTGGCTCATTCGCCTGAGTTATGTGTTCAGGTGGTTTGCTCCTTTGTTTTTAAAAGGAAATAAAGTGGAATGTACGGTGTGCGAAAAGAAATTCCGTAAGTTTTTACCTTATGGAACCTACCAGCGCGATAATGTACTTTGCCCCCATTGCCTTACACTGGAACGGCACCGTCTTTTCTGGCTGTACCTGAAACAACAAACCGATTTTTTTAAAAAACAACATAACGTTCTGCATATTGCCCCCGAACAATGTTTTTATAAAACATTCCGGAACATGAAATCCATAAAATATACCACAGCCGACCTGGAATCACCACTGGCGGATGTGAAAATGGATTTGCACCATATGCCGTTTGAAGATAATTCGTATGATGTGATTTTCTGCAACCACGTGCTGGAACATGTGGAAGATGATCATCAGTGTATGAAAGAATTGTATCGCGTGCTGGCTCCCGGTGGTTTTGCTATTATGCAGGTGCCTATCGATTATAACCGGGCCACCACCTACGAAGACAAAAGCATTACTTCACCCGAAGAACGCGAAAAACATTTCTGGCAGAAAGACCACGTTCGTTTATTCGGGCTGGATTATCCCGATAAACTTTCGGCAGCAGGATTTAAGGTGGAACATAACAAAATGGCTGCTGAAATGCCCGAAGAGTTAGCTAACCGTTACCGGTTGCAAAGGGAAGAAGTGTTATACGTTTGCCGGAAGTAATTTATTTTCGTCCGTAATAGATAGTGGCAATTCCGCCTGAAACCGGTTTGGCTTTTACATCCCTGTAACCCACTTTCTCCAGTATATCCAGGAAATCTTTTCCCTCGGGAAATGCAGCAACCGATTCGGGGAGGTAAGTATAGGCAGCCTTGTCTTTAGATACCGTTTTGCCAATGACAGGAATAATATGTTTGCTGTAAAAATTGAAGGTTTGTTTTACCGGGAATTTTTTTGGTTTTGAAAATTCAAGAATCACAGCCATTTTCCCCGGACGCAACACTCTGAGCATTTCAGCCAGTCCTTTTTCCAGGTTTTCGAAATTTCTTACCCCGAATCCAACGGTGATAGCATCAAATGAATGATCGTCAAAAGGAATATGTTCCGAATCTCCCTGCTGCATAGAGATGATATGATCTGCTTTTTTCTTTTTCAGCTTTTCCCTGCCTTTTTCCAGCATTCCGGCAGAAATATCGAGCCCTACTATTTTTTCGGGATGCAGTTTGAGAGCCGCAATAGCAAAATCACCGGTGCCGGTGGCGATATCGAGCAATGAATGAATTTCCTCGTCTTTGAGGATTCGTATGGCTTTTCTTCTCCAGCCTTTGTCAATTCCCAGTGAAAGCAAATGGTTAAGAAAATCATAGCGTTTGGAAATGTTATCAAACATCTCCGCTACCTGCTTTTTCTTGCTTTCGTTTTCGTTGTATGGTTTTACTTGTTTGGGCAAATGAATTTGAGGTTTGGTGTTTGAGATTTTTTGATGTCATTTTTAATTTCAAATATCAAACATCAAATTCCCGATAAATTACGCCATATTTGTGAACACCTGCTGCACATCATCGTCTTCTTCAAATTTTTCCACCATTTTATTAATGGATTCTCGTTGTTCTTCGGTTACTTCTTTGTGTGAAAGAGCGACACGTACTTTTTCAGCACTCAGAATTTCGAATCCTTTTTCTTCGAGTGCTTTTTGCATAGATCCGAAATCGGCAAATTTGGTGGAGATAAAAATTTCTTCCTCATCCGCTTCTATTTCAACCAACCCGGCATCAATCAGTTCGAATTCCAGTTCTTCGACATTTATTTTTCCGGTGTTTTTGATAGTGAAATTTCCCTGGCGTTCAAATATGAAATCCAGTGAACCTTGTGTTCCGAGTGTCCCGTTGAATTTATTAAATATACTGCGGATGTTGGCAACGGTACGCGTGGTATTATCGGTAGCGGTTTCAATAAGAATAGCTACGCCAAACGAGCCATATCCTTCGTAAGCCACTTCATCAAAATTTCCGGAATCTTTGTCCGTAGCCCGTTTGATGGCAGCATCCACGTTGGCTTTGGGCATGTTGGCGGTTTTCGCGTTTTGAATGATGGCACGTAAACGTGCATTGGTGTTCGGATCGGGGCCACCGGCTTTTACGGCCATAGAAATTTCCTTACCAATTTTGGTAAAGGTTTTTGCCATTGCGGCCCAGCGCCTGAACTTTCTTTCTTTTCTGAATTCGAAGGCTCTTCCCATAAAACAATTTTTTACAAAAATAACAGGTATTTCTGATTTACAAACCACCCATTTCACAAAGCAGGTGATAGTGTTCCGCGCTCACAGGCATTACCGAAAGACGCGAGTGGGTAACGATCATCATTTTTTGCAGTGATGGTGTGCTTTTTATGGTGGATAATTCCACCGTTTTTTTAAATTTCTTTTCAGCTTTTACCTGTACAGCCAGCCAGCGTTCGTCTGTAGTGGTGGGATCGGGAAAATGTTCTTTGGTAACTACTGAAATGCCCACTACTTCTTTGCCGATATTGCTGTGATAGATGAGCACTTTATCGCCTTTTTTCATGGCACGCAGGTTATTCCGCGCAGCATAATTCCTCACGCCATCCCAGGCAGAGGGGCCTTTCGTTACGAGATCGTCCCACGAAAAAACATCAGGCTCGGTTTTCATTAACCAGTAGTTCATAGATGAGAGATTATAGATGTTAGACGGAGAGATATTAGATAATGAGATATCTGATAATTTTTTTCTGTAATCATAGAATCTATTTTATTTATTTCCGTATTTTCTAACATCTAACACCACGCCAGTGCGCGTGGCAAGTCTAACATCTAACACCACGCCAGTACGCGTGGCAAGTCTAACATCTAACATCTAACATCTAACATCTAACATCTAACATCTAACATCTAACATCTAACATCTAACATCTAACATCTAACATCTAACATCTAACATCTAACAATCTATTGATTATCTATCCTTATCACCGTATCCACTCCCTGTATCTGTTTCAAACTATGTATCAACCGGTCGAGGTGTTGCGTGTCGTGTACATAGAGAAAAACTTTTCCTTCAAAAATACCATCATGACTTTCAAAGGAGATAGACCGCATATTGATGCTGAGTTGTTTTGAGATTACGCTGGTAATTTTGTTGACGAGACCCACATCATCAATTCCCCTGAAATAAACTCCTGCCAGGAATTCGATCATCTCCTGGCTCTTCCACCTGGCTTTCACAATCCGGTAACCGTAGCTCGACATTAACTGAACGGCATTGGGACAGGTTACGCGGTGAATTTTTATTCCTTCGTTTACGGTAATAAATCCAAAAACATCATCACCGGGAATGGGATTGCAGCAATTGGAAAGTTTGTATTCGATCTGCTTCAGGTTGTCGCCAATCACCAGCATGTCGTTGGGTTTTCCGGTTTGCTGGTGGAGGATTTCTTCTATTGCTGAAGGTTTTTCCTTTTCCTCATGATGGTGAATGAAAAATAAATCACCATGTTTTATTTCAAAATCTTTCAGCGTATCTATAGCGATAGTTCCCTTTGCTATTCTGAAAAATAATTCGGTGTTGTTGGGGGCCTTAAAGTATTCTTCAATTTTTTTTATGTTCTTGTCTGTAAACTGAATTCCCTCGTGGTCAAATTTTTTCTGAAGAATAATTTTTCCTTCTTTGGCAATAGCTCTTTTTTCTTCCTTTAACGCATCTTTAATTTTTGCTTTGGCTCTTGCGGTACTTACAAACTTCAGCCAGTCTTCTTTTGGTTTTTGTTTTCTCGAAGTAATGATCTCTATCTGGTCGCCACTTTTTAATTCGTGGCTGAGCGGAACCAGTTTGTTGTTCACTTTTGCCCCTATGCATTGTTCTCCGATTTTGGAGTGGATATCAAAAGCGAAGTCAAGTGCAGTAGATCCCATCGGAAGATTTCGTAATTCACCTTTTGGAGTAAAAACAAAAATTTCTTCGCTGAATAAATTCAGTTTAAAGTCATCAATGAAGTCAAGTGCGTTTTGATTGGGATTATCCAGTAATTCGCGGATTTTGTTCATCCATGCATCCAGTCCGCTTTCCTGTTGATTACTGTCTTTGTATTTCCAGTGGGCCGCATATCCCCGTTCGGCAATTTCATCCATCCTGGAAGTGCGTATCTGTACTTCTACCCATTTTCCGGTGGGACTCATTACGGTAGTATGCAAGGACTCATACCCGTTGGCTTTGGGTGTCGAAATCCAGTCGCGCAAACGGTCGGGATTGGGTTGATAAAAATCGGTAACGATAGAATACACTCTCCAGCAATCCGATTTTTCTTTTTCAGGTTCGCTGTCGAGAATAATGCGTATAGCAAACAAATCAAAAATTTCCTCGAAGGGAACATTCTTCTGGTGAATTTTTTTCCAGATAGAGTGAACAGATTTCGGGCGCCCTTTAATGTCGAAACGAAAGCCTTCTTTTTCCAGTTGCCTTTTTATAGGAAGCGTAAATGCATTGATGAAACGATTACGAACGGCCTGGCTTTTTTGTAATTGTTTCTGTATCTCGTTGTATAAATTGGTGTCACGGAATTTCAGCGACAAATCTTCCAGTTCGGTTTTGATGGCATTCAGGCCGAGGCGATGGGCCAATGGTGCGTAAAGGTATTCGGTTTCGGAAGCGATCTTTAATTGCTTTTCTTTGCTCATGGAATCCAGCGTGCGCATATTATGCAAACGATCGGCCAGTTTTATAAGGATAACGCGCACATCATCGGCCATAGTAAGCAAAACCTTTCTGAAATTTTCTGCCTGGATGGATTCGGTATTGTCTACAAAACCGGTGATCTTGGTTAAACCGTCAATGATGCGTGCCGTTTTTTTTCCGAACATCGATTCCACATCGTCAAGTGTAAGGTCGGTGTCTTCAACGGTGTCGTGTAAAAGTGCTGCAACAATGGAAGTGGTTCCCAAACCTATTTCATCGGCACAAATCCTGGCAACAGCAATGGGGTGCAGGATGTATGGCTCTCCTGATTTTCTGCGCATGTTTTTATGTGCTTCCACCGCAATATTAAAAGCTTTGCGAATGGTTTTTGTATCAGTTTTATCGCGCGAATTTTTACACGCACGCAACAATCCCTTGTATGCATTCAGAATATCCTGTTTTTCTTTTTCTGCTGTACTGATAGCCATATAATGTATTACAAAGCAGGTAATACTTTTGTTCTCACTTCTCCGAATCCAATGCGTATTCCGTTTTTTTCACACCAGCCACGCATAATTACGGTATCGTTGTCGTTAATAAATTTTCTTTCCGAACCATCCTGCATTTTCAATGGTTTTGTTCCCTTCCACGTAAGTTCCAGCATGGAGCCGTAGGAGTCGGGAGAGGAACCGGAAATGGTGCCGGAGCCCATCAGGTCGCCACAATTAATGTTACATCCGTTTACGGTGTGATGAGCCAGTTGTTGTTCCATATTCCAATACATATTTCTGTAGTTGGAAGTACAGATTTTATTTTCAGTTCCATCGGATGTTTCAATTACTACTTCCAGTTGTATATCAATATTTTTTTCTCCCGTGTATTGCAAATAGGGAAGTGGTGTTGGTTCCTGTTTTGCACCTGCCACGCGGAAAGGTTCCAACGCATCCAATGTTACCACCCAGGGAGAAATGCTGGTGGCAAAATTTTTGGCCAGAAAAGGACCCAGCGGAACGTATTCCCATTTCTGTATATCGCGCGCACTCCAGTCGTTTAGCAAAACCATCCCGAAAATAAAATCATCAGCTTCTGCAGTAGATATGGATTGACCTAACGGTTTACCCCTAAACGTAAAGAAACCGGTTTCCAGTTCAAAATCCAGTAAACGTGTCGGCCCGAAAGAAGGAAGTTCGGCATCATCGGCTTTGGTTTGACCTTTGGGACGAAGTATGGGAATTCCCGAATTGATGATGGAAGAAGCTCTGCCATGATAACCTACAGGGATATGTTTCCAGTTGGGAAGTAAGGCATTTTCAGGATCACGGAACATTTTCCCCACATTGGTGGCATGTTCGATGCTGGAGTAAAAATCAGTATAGTCGCCTACTTTTACCGGAAGAAGCATTGTTGCTTCATTTTGTTTTACCAAAACCTGTTCTACGTGATGTGCGTTATCTCTCAATTCAGGATTATCATGCAGGAGAATGTCACTTAAACGGCAACGGAATTCACTCACAATTTTTTTTCCATAGGCCATCATGGTATTCAGTGAGTCGGTATCAAAAGCACTCAACTGGAACGGTTGATTGGGAATGTGGCCGAGAATATGCAGCGCTTTAAGGTCAAGAATATATTCGCCAATAGCTACACCAACGCGCGGCTTATCGTTTTCGGTTTTAAAAACGCCAAACGGAAGATTCTGAATGGGGAAATCGCTGGTTTTATCAACATTTACCCACGATTTTCGGGCAGGGTCATTGGCACGGATCATCACGGAAGATTTTCCGTAAAGTTAAAAGTTTGCGTGAATGAAGAAAAATGAAAATACTAACGGATCACCGTCACATGGCCTTTGTATTCTTTCACCTCAAAAGTGGTGACATTCACGGCCATGAGTTTCCATACATACACATCATTTTTCGCTTTGATGCCTTTGTAGGTTCCGTCCCAACCCGTAGAAGGTGATTCGGAATGGAAAACCAGTTCGCCCCAGCGGTCGTATATGCTGAAAGAGAATTGGGTTTCATCATGGCCGACAACCAATGGAAGGAAAACATCATTTTTTCCATCATCATTGGGCGAGAACGCATTGGGCACATATACAGAGAGGTCGGGCCCTATGATCACTACATCACAAATTGTATCGGTACATCCACCAGTGTTGGAAATATAGAGGCAAACAGGGTAATTGCCGGGTTCGGTGTCAGGGAATATATAGGAGAAGTTGTAGGAAGTAATCGTATCCAAACCTTCTATTACCCAAACATAAGTATCGGCACCCGAAGAAATATTGGTAAAGTTTACTTCTGTTTCGGCTACCGTTGTAGGTTGCGGCCCAAAGTAGAAATTGGCTACAGGATCAGGACTCACACAAATGTATTGTGAGTAAGTCGTGTCACCGGAGCAATTTCCAATATTGGTCATGGAAAGTGAAATGTCATAACATCCCGGGGTGGAGTAAGTATGACTAACGGTGGAGACATTAGTGGAGGTAGTTCCGTCACCCAAATCCCACATTACGCTTTGAACGACCGTAGTATCTGTTGTATTGGTGAATATAACATCCAGTGGGGCGCATCCGGCAACAGGATTGGCAACAAAAGTTACCACCGGCCCGGGAGTTACCAAAACGGTGGCAGTATCCTGTCCATACCCGTTTCCGCAATTGTCAGTAACGATAACATAATATTCAGTAGTGGTTGTGGGAGACACCAAAACATCTATAGTGTTGGCTGTCCAGCCTGTTCCGTCATTATTTGTCCAGCTAATATTAAAATTCGCTGGATTGGCGCCATTAAGGTCTGCCGTTAATGTGGTGCTGTTTCCTTCGCAAATAGTATCATCGTCTACTGTCACATCAATGTTGGCATTGGTACAGGAAAGTCCCTGGTAATCGAGGAATACTCCTGAATCAAGAACTCCGTCTGAACCATCTGCCAAAACAATTTTCATATGGTATTGCTGACAGGGTTGAACAGCGGCTTTTGCCACCAGGGGAACAGTAAGTCCGTTATACCTGACGAAAGTAGAGTCGGTACACCACTGCTGGCCCGGACACTGCCAGGGATCGCCATTATCACGGTATAAAGCAGCATTGCACGGGCAATTGGTTCCTGAAGGAGTGGTACAGGGGGAACCTATCGGGTTTCCGTTATTTACTGTATTGATGGTAATAGGTGTAGATGTTCCGGGAATGTAAGCCATATTCATGGCATTGTTTGTAAAAGGCCCGCTGATGCCTGGCCCGCTGATGAAAAAACCAAATGAATCATTGAAGCTGGAGCAAACAAATGTGTAATATTCTTCCGATCCGAAAACATAGGTGATTTGAAGAGTGTCGCAAATAGGAACAATATCAAATTCCAGAACACAAACGTCATTGTTCGCGCTCGAAAAAATTTGTGTCATGTCGGGGTCATTAAAATCATTGGGACCGTCAAAACTGGCAGTACCAAAATCATTGGGCCCTGCTGCACCATAGAATGAGCTGGATCCGGGAGGACAATTGGCAACTCCGCTGTAAAGTGTTCCGGGAGTGATGGGGCCGCCTGTCCAGTTAAAACCTGCCGCTACAATTTGGTTAAAGGAAGCATCATAAACGTCAATTGTGTGTTCGCTTTCGTCACAGCCAATTCCACCGGTAGTAGTATAAACCAGGTCGATGGTTTGCCCTGTTTGAACAAACAGTGGAATAGTGGTCCATCCGAATCCTGAGTTTTCTGTAAAAGTTCCGTAAAGCGCTCCGTTGATATAAATCTCAAGATTTCCGCATGTCCAGTTATTGGCCATTGCATCCTGTAAATAAATCCAGTATTGACATCCGGGAGGAGGGGCAACGAGGCCTGTTGACAAAATTACTCCCCCGTTAATTCCAAGATTGGTATTGGTTCCGTCAAAAGTTCCGTATGATCCTTGATTACAGTTTAATGTTACGTTGGAAATAGTTACCCCGGGGCCGGCCAGTGTATTGGCTAAATCATTGGCTGTAACCGAATCTTCTACAATAAGCTGTGCTTTTGATACGGTTGCCGTCAAAAGAACAAGGAGAACCAACTGGAGTTTTTTGAAGATAAATTGTTTCATTTTATCGGTGAATGGCGCAAAATTACATATTTAATATTTAACAATCCTGTTAAAATCAACCTACTATTGAAATCTTGAGTTGATTTGGCCTGTTTGATTAAAAGATGTAAAGGATGAAGAATAGTTGCTTTGAAAGCAGAAATAAAAAAAGCACCGGTGTATTTTCCGGTGCCTTTTTCACAAATAAGCCGAATGAGGTTTAATTTTTAATAATACGGGTATTAAGTATAAGATTTTCGTCTCTTGCCACAACCTGGTAAATACCGGACGGCAAATGTTCGAGGGAGAGGGAATAATTATTTTTTCCCGGGGAAAGGTTTAGCGGCTGATTTCTTACCAGTTTCCCGGAAGCATCATAAACCATTAATTGTAAAGTGGCTGATGCATTTAACTCAAACACAAGATTAAAGTTTCCGCTGGAAGGATTCGGAAAGGCATAAACAGAATTATTCTCATCCTGGCTTTTGCTTCCGGTTGATTCAGGAGGAGCAACGCCACCCCGGTTGGAGCGGGTATAATTATGGTTTTCGGCCCTGGTAGCCACACAGGGGAATCCGGGATAAATTTCGATAACATATTCTACTGTATCGGCTGCAAGTGGAGAAGCATCATAATACAAGTGAACGTTTGCAGCCACTGTATCTATTTTTTGCCATCCGGTGGAGTTGTGATATCGCCATATAATTTGATCTGTATAAGAGAAACCGATATAATTATCCCATTCCAGTTGTGCTGTGTTGTTGGCGCCACGTGTAACGGCAAGGTGAACCGTTTTGTGAACAGAGCTGACTTCTGATTCTGTGCCGCAAATATCCACTGCGGTCATGCGGTATCTCCATGAGCGAACAAGAGCATTGGCTCCTACATCAATAAACTGGCTCAGGCTGTCGTAAGGTTGCGAGCCGATAAAAACCATTCCGTTTATATCTCCGCAGGCTTCGCGGTAAATGTTATAATGATCAATATCTGATACAATAGCTTTTTCCCACACCACTAAGTTATTTCCCGATGCAGAGTCAACAGTTACCATACAAATATCCTGACCTGCAGGAGCGGTTCCGTTTACCTGCAGAAATGCATTTGATTTACATCCCAGCGGGTCGATGAGTGTATATTGATACCATCCGCTGGAAACATTCACGAGATCTTCACCCAATTCACCATTCGACCAAATCCAGGTATAGGTTCCTGTTGCTGCTGCAGCTGTATCGGTAAAAACAGGTCCTACTATCGGGTTGGGGCCATCAGCATATGCCTGTGTGCCGGAACAATCATAAAGTATATAGGAATTTTCATTTTCCCATCCACCGGAAGTGTAGTTGAGGTGGATAATTCCGCCTGCTGGTACAGGAATATTGAAATTGGTTCCTCCTCCTGAAGCAAAATAAACGGTTGAATCTCCGTTTACCACTACTGTCAGAAATCCTCCGTTCCAACCATCGCCATACGAGTCGTAGGTTTGAAGCTGGTAAATACAATTGGTAACATCGGGAGTAACAAAAAGATTTCCGTTGCTCATTCCGCAGTCGGCCGTATTCATAGAATCCACAGTAAACATTGGCCCGGTAGTATTACTAACAGCCACTGATGCAGAATCAGAGCATCCCAACGCATCGGTTACCATAACAGAATAAAACCCGGGAGCAAGGAAAGAAGCAATATTGGTGGTTTGTCCTCCTGTAGCAGCATCCCATTGAATGGTGATGGGTGCAACACCTCCGGTAAATTGAATTTCTGCTGAGCCATCTGATAATCCGCAATTGGCAGCAGTAGATCCGGCATAATCAATTCTAAGTCTTGTGTCATCTGCAATAGAAATACAGGAACCAACAGAACAGCCGTTATTATCTGTAACCGTTACTTCATAAATTCCGGAAGCAAGATTGGAAAGGTCTTCAGTGGTAGCACCGGTTGACCAAAGGAATGTATAGGGAGCAGTTCCTCCTGAAACAGTAATGTCAATAGTGGCATCCTGCACACCAAAACAACTGGGCGCCCCTGTTATAACAGAGGTAATCTGCGGACCGTTAGTAGCAATGATATTGAAAACGGTTGCGCCATAACAACCTCCCGCATCAGTAGCCTGCACCGAATATTGTCCGGGTGTCAGGCTGTCGGCATTCATGGTATTATAATCGCCATTAGTCCAGAAAATTTCATAGGGAGCTGTACCGTTAAGAATAGTTAAAGCGGCATTTCCGTTAATACTTCCGCAGGTTGTATTTACTGTTGCCACATCAAGGGTTAATTGTTCTTTCAGTTCAAAATAATCCTGGAAAACGCATTCAAAACTATCTGTCACCATTACGCCATAAGGCCCGGTGGGTAAATTGTAAATGGTATCGTTGGAAGATTGATTAGGCATCCAGCTGATAACATAAGGCGGAATTCCACCTGTGATGGATTCAATGTAAGCCATTCCGTCACTGAAACCGCAATTGGGATTTACTCCCTGGTAATTTACAGTAAATACCGGTGGATTGATTAGTGTTACACCTATGCTATCACTGCAACTTGTATAGTTATTTATAACCACTACCGAATAAGTTCCCGGCCCGAGGTTGGTAATTGTACTGGTAGATTCTCCGCCCGGGTACCAGGTCCAGTTATAACTTGGCCCCCCTCTTAAATTTGGGTTTTGAAAAGCAGGCAATGTGCCACCATGTGTTTCGGCAATAGCACCATTTAAATCGCCATTGCATTTGGGGTTTTGAATATCCAGTCCTGCAACCATACCATTGTAAACAACAATGGCGTTGGGTAAAGTCATAAAACCATCAGTATTATCAAACACTACGAGATTATAAATTCCTTCGGGGTATGTACAGGGAATATCCCAAAACATATTTACGGTGTCGTTTACATAGGGGCCATCAATAAAATAACAATAAATAGTGTCTGTTCCGTTAGTAAGGAATGCATATAATCCTCCCGACAAAAAATTGGTGGACGAACCAATAATGGTTAACGGGACTCCTCCATTGTTCTGATCAATGGAGTCCTGAACGATATTGGTAATAGTTTGTGATTTTACATTCCCTGAATACAAAACTGTTAGTACCGGGAATAAAATATAAATCAGAATTTTTTTCATATGCTTTTTTAATGAGGTCAGCAAATGTAAATAATTAATCAATTCGTTTCAATTCCAGTTATTTAACGGTCAGAAATCGAAATCGAGGTTTAATCTTTTCTTCAATTCCAGCAGATTTGGGTTTTTTTCTGCCAGTTTGTTAAATTTATCCTTGATGGTATACAGGTGTGCTTCCTGCGGGATTTCTTTCACTACATATTCAAACTGGATAGAAAAATTGTTCAGTTTTTGTCTCAGATGCTCCAGCAGGTTTTGTTTTTCTTTTTCCAGTGCCTGTTCCTGGGCTTTATTGTCTATAGAAAGTAAAACTTTCAGTTCGTTGTTTATTTCAGGTTTACGCTTGGTTAAGGTAACGTAAAGCGAATCTTTCCCCTGCGATTTACATTGCAAAGCAAATTCATTCCAGGCGTTTTGAAAATCTTCTTCCGAAAAATTATCTGACGGAAGATTTCCGTTTTCCAGCTGTTGCTTTTTCTCTTCTGATTTCAGGCGGGCAGCTTCGATGTTTTTTTGAAAGGCACTGATGGAAATCGTTTTCAGTTTGGTAAGGTCTTTTCCCGTTTTTGGTGTTGACTGCGACTCGGTAACCGTTTTTTTTACAGGAACAGAACCGGCTTTTATGGCAGCGGCTTTAACAGCAGGAGCGGTAAATTGAATGTAATTGGGATTATCCCTTCCTTTTGGCGGAAGGATAGGAATCAGTTCAGCTTTTTTTTTTCACCCTGCGGATCAATGGAGCAGGATTGCATCAGTGAAAGTTCCACAAGCAGCCGCTGATTTTTGCTGGACTTATAACTGATATCGCATTTGCTGAAAATTTCCAGTGAAGTAAGAAGGAAATTAACGGGTGTTTTAGCCGCCTGTTCTTTATATTTTTCACGTATATTTTCGCTGGCTTCGAGCAATTGAAGTGTTTGCGCATCTTTACACACCATCAGGTTGCGGAAATGCGAAGCAAGGCCGTTGATAAAAATATGCCCGTCAAAACCATGTTTCAGAATATCATCAAGAATAAGCAGCGTTGATTTTATATCAGCAGAAAGAATGGCATCGGTTATTTTAAAATAATAGTCGTAATCGAGGATGTTGAGGTTTTCAATCACCGATTTATAGGTGATATTGTTTCCCGAAAAACTTACAATCTGATCGAAGATAGAAAGTGCATCACGTAAACCTCCGTCAGCTTTCTGGGCAATGATATGCAGCCCGTCATTTTCAGCAGTAATGCTTTCGTTCTCTGCAATTTTTTTCAGGTGATTCACCATATCAGCCACCTGTATCCTGCTGAAATCGAAAATCTGGCAGCGGGAAAGAATGGTGGGAATGATCTTATGTTTTTCAGTGGTAGCGAGAATAAAAATGGCATGTTTCGGTGGCTCTTCCAGCGTTTTCAAAAAAGCATTGAAGGCGCCAGTGGACAGCATATGAACCTCGTCAATGATATATACTTTGTAATTACCAATCTGGGGGGCAAAACTCACCTGTTCGATAAGTGAACGGATAGCATCCACCCCGTTGTTGGAAGCGGCATCCAGTTCATAAATATTCAGCGACCGACCCTCATTAAACGATTTGCAGGATTCACATTCGTTACAGGCCTCAACATTATCCCTGATATTTAGGCAGTTAATGGTTTTTGCAAGAATACGGGCGCAGGTGGTTTTTCCTACTCCGCGGGGACCACAGAACAGGAAAGCCTGGGCCAGATGTTTGTTTTTAATGGCGTTTTTGAGAGTAGTTGTAATAGACCCCTGGCCTACAACCGTATCAAAGGTTTGCGGGCGGTATTTCCGGGCTGAAACAACAAAACTTTCCATGGGGATGCAAAGATAAACCGATGGGAACTGAAAAAACGGGTTGTGTATAACTTTTGGAGGGCTGGTTTTTAACAAAAACTCATTGTAATTCCGGGGGAATTTTTACCTTTGCCGTCCCTTTTGGGAAAAATAAATTAATTAAAAACAAAAAACAATGTCTAACCGCTACGAAACTGTTTTCATTTTAACTCCCGTTTTGTCTGAAGAACAGGCAAAGGAAGCAGTGGCCAAATTCAAGGGGATCCTGAAGGATCTCAAGGCTAAAATCGTTCATGAGGAACATTGGGGATTACGCAAGCTGGCTTACCCCATTCAGAAAAAAACAACCGGCTTTTACCATCTTTTCGAATTCGAAGCCGACAAAGCCGAGACTATCGGAAAATTCGAGACCGAATACAGACGTGACGAGCGTGTGCTGCGTTACCTCACTATTCGCCTTGACAAACATTCCATCACCTACAACGAGAAAAAACGTAATGGTGAAATGGGACAACGCCCGATGAAAAAGAAAAAGGAAAAAGCTGCTGAAGCGTAATTATTAACCCAAAAAACAAGATTATGTCAATCGATAACGATATCAGGTATCTTACTCCCATCAGTATAGAAACCACCAAAGAAAAATACTGCCGTTTTAAAAAAGCGGGTATTAAATACATCGACTACAAAGACCCCAATTTCCTTCTCAAATTTGTGAATGAACAGGGGAAAATCCTTCCGCGCAGGGTAACCGGTACTTCGTTGAAATTCCAGCGCAAGGTATCTCAGGCCGTAAAACGTGCCCGTCACATTGCAGTTTTACCTTATGTGGGTGATATGCTCAAGTAATTAACCTTTAAAAACGAACATCATGGAAGTAATTCTTAAAAAAGACATAGATAAACTTGGTTACCGTGACGAAGTGGTAAAGGTGAAAGAGGGTTTTGCCCGCAATTATCTTATCCCTAACGGACTGGCTACTGTAGCTACTTCATCAGCTAAAAAAATGCTGACGGAAAATCTTAAACAACGTGCCCATAAAGAAGCTAAAATGCGTGCTGAAGCCGAAAAACTGGCTGGAAAACTGCGCGAAGTAGCTATTAAAGTAGGAGCAAAAGCAGGCGAAAGCGGAAAAATATTCGGATCAGTAAATACCATCATGGTGGCTGACGCTTTCAAAAAACTCGGTTTCGATATTGAGCGCAAAAACATCACCATCAAAAACGAGCCTATCAAAATGCTCGGTAAGTACGATGCAGTGATTAAACTTCACAAAGATGTGGTAGAAACCGTGTCTTTTGAAGTAGTGGAAGAATAAAACAACCCCTTAAAACAATAAAAGACTCCCCAGCGGAGTCTTTTTTTTTATATTTATTCCCCGATGTCCCTTTTGCGATCTGTAATAAAACCCGGTGAATTCGGGAAAAATGTGCTGACTCTCTTTACAGGGACTTTCTTTTCGCAGCTTATTCCTTTTCTTATGCTGCCGGTTTTGCAGCGTTTTTTCTTTTCACCATCCGATTTCGGATTGCTGGCCCTGTTTGTTGGATACAGCGAACTTTTTATCAACCCGGGCGGATTAAAACTTGAATACGCCATTGTTGTTCAGTCCACCATCCAAAAAGCCATTGATGTAGCTAAAACAGCTTTTAAATTTGTTTTGATTATTGCTTTTGTGTCTGCACTGGTTTCTGTTGGTGTTCTTTTGGCGGGAAATAATATGGAATTATCTGCATTGGGCTGGGCACTGTTGCTGGTTCCCGTTGCGGTATTGGGAATGGGTATTAACGGCATTGCTTCCTATTGGTTTAACCGGCACAATGAATATGGCGCTATTGCTTCCAATAAAATCGTACAAAGCATAAGCGGTGAAGGCACAAAACTGGGAATGGGTGTATTGCAAACCGGTAGCTGGGGATTGGTAGCCGGCCGTGTTACAGGACAGTTGCTGTCAGGAATCACTTTGTTTTTTCGTTTTCTCCGCGATGTGAAATCACGGGGTGGGGACTTTAGCAGTAAAACCAAAACGGCAGAGGTTATAAAGGAAAACTACCAGTATGTTTATTTTGCTACTCCCAGTGTGATGATTTCGGCAGCCATTAACTTTACCTATCTCTACCTGTTTTTTATCACGTTTGGCGAAGCGGTAGCCGGTATGATCGGGGTGTCGATGCAATACATTGGCGTAGCTTTGGGAATGATGGCAGGCGCTTTTTCACAGGTGTTTTACGGGAGGGTGGCCGGAATTACGAATCGCAGTGAAATGAGGCAGACGTATCAAAAATTCATGCGCCTGTTATTTTTGGCTGGCGCAGCTGTGAGCATCGTCATGTGGGTCATTCCCTCGCCATGGGTGGTTTTTATTTTGGGGGAAAAATGGGAAGGATTAATGGACTATACCCGCATCATAAGCACCTGGCTGGCTTTCTGGTTTGTTTCTTCTTCACTTTCATTTATCTATATGCGTTTGCAAAAGCAGGGATTCATGCTGGTAATGGATGTCTTCCACTTTTTTATGGCCGTGGCTGGTTTTTATATCGGTTATCATAACGGAAACTCACCTGAATCGGCTTTGTGGGGATTTGCCGTGGCGCAAATTCTGTTCTATATTATTGCTGTATTTTTGGCGTTGCAATTCATTAAAACAAGTAAACTGCTGCATGGATAACCGGATAGTTATTGTGGATTACGGATGCGGAAACCTCGGTTCCATCAAAAACATGCTGAAAAAAGCAGGAAGCGAATCGGTTACTTCTTCTGATAAAAATGCAATTGAAAATGCACGGAAATTAATCCTTCCCGGTGTGGGAGCATTTGATACAGGAATAAAAAATATCAGGGAGGCAGGGTTGTGGGAAATTCTCAATAAAAAAGCGCTGGAAGATCAAATCCCTGTTTTGGGAATTTGTCTCGGTATGCAACTGATGACAAAACAAAGCGAAGAAGGCAAAGAAAAAGGATTCGGGTGGGTGGATGCCGAAGTAGTGAAATTTTTGGCCGGTGAGCAACAGCTTAAAATTCCCAATATGGGATGGAATGAAGTTAAGGTGATAAAAGAAAACATATTGTTTGCAGATGCGCAGCCGGAATTAAGATTTTATTTTGTACATTCCTATTATGTTCGCTGCGCTAATTCTGCTGACGTTATAGCAACAGCTGAATACGGAACAGAATACTGCTGCAGTTTT
Organism: Bacteroidota bacterium; assembly: GCA_049322335.1. GTDB lineage: Bacteria > Bacteroidota > Bacteroidia > Flavobacteriales_D > UBA2798 > JBMORL01. Next base: position 29,313 of record JBMORL010000098.1, on the reverse strand, counting down.
CAACATAACAATATTTACGGAGTCCAGTTTCACCCCGAAAAAAGCCATAAATACGGAATGCAGTTACTTAAAAATTTTATTTCTGCCTGATGAGGTGGCCACGCATCATACCGGTGTTATTGCTCAACAAAGGCGGACTGTACAAAACGCTGAAGTTTAAAGAACCTGTTTATGTGGGCGACCCGCTCAATGCGGTGAAAATATTTAATGAAAAAGAAGTGGATGAAATTACCGTGTTGGATATTCATGCTTCATCTGAAGGAAGAAAACCTGATTTGGAATACCTTTCGATGATTGCGTCTGAATGTTTTATGCCGTTGAGTTATGGAGGAGGCATCAATTCTATTGATGATATAAAGTCGGTTACAAAAACCGGTATAGAAAAAATAGTAATCAATACGGCTGCTATCGAAAATCCGCAGTTTATTCAACAGGCGGCAGGAATATTCGGAAGTACTACCATTGTGGTTTCTATTGATGTGAAAAAAAACTGGCTGGGTAAATACGAAGTTTACAACAAGAACAAACGAAAAATTTTCACAACCGACCCGTTAAAAATGGCTGAAGAAATGAATAAATGCGGAGCCGGAGAGTTATTGCTGAATGCTGTTGACAGGGATGGAACCATGTTGGGATATGACAGGGAATTGATCCGGAAAATTTCTTCTTCAGTTGATATTCCTGTAGTGGCTTGCGGGGGAGCAGGTAATTTACAGCATTTGAAAGAAGCTTATCAAAGCGGGGCTTCTGCAATGGCAGCCGGCAGTTTGTTTGTGTTTCGGGGAACACGCCAGTCGGTGCTGATCAATTATCCTTCGCAAAAGGAAATAAAAGAATTGTTTCGTTGAGTGAATTACTGAAATATTACACATTGTTCAGGGATCGCCTGAAAAACCGCGACAATAAAAAACTGTTTGAAAATTTTATTGCGCTTGTTTTTCTTCAGATCGCCAATTATGCACTGCCACTTATTATTCTTCCTCATCTCACCAAAGTGTTGCATCCTGATAATTATGGAAAACTGGCATGGGCACAATATGCTATCCAGTTTTTGGTGATACTTACTGATTACGGTTTTTATTTTTCTGCCACACGACAGGTTTCATTGGCCCAAAACGACCCTAAAAAAATAAGTTCGGTGTTCAATGCCGTAATGTGCGTTAAGTTTTTTCTGCTTTTGGTTTCATTCGGAATTTTGTTTTCATGGATTCGCCTCGAAGGATTTAATAAAGAAGAAGCCAGCCTGTTATACGTTACTTTTTTTGTTGTAGCCGGAAACATGCTCTTCCCGCTTTGGCTTTTCCAGGGATTGGAAAAAATGAAATGGGTGACAATTATAAATGTAGTAACCAAAACTATTTTTGCACTGTCTGTGTTTTTTCTCGTCAGGGAAAAAGAGGCTGTTATCACTGCTGCTGCTTTAAATTCGGCTGCGTTTGTCCTCACCGGGTTAGCTGGTTTATGGATAGCAGTGAGTCAGTTTAAGATAAAGTTATACATTCCCCGGTTTTCAGAAATGGTCTTCCAGTTTCGTGACGGCTGGTTCATTTTTCTGTCCACCATTTATACTGCTTTGTATGTACACAGCAACGGCTTCATACTCGGATTTATGGGAAATGATACCATGGTTGGATATTACAGCCCCGGGGAGAAAATAGTTCGTGCCATTGCCTCCCTGTTCAACCCGGTGATGTTCGCTTTTTTTCCCTTTATCAGTAAAAAATTCGGAGAAGACTTTTCAAAAGGTATTCGCACTTTTTTCTTTTTTTTCAGGTGGGTTTGTGTGCTGGGTTTATTTTGCTCGCTGGCCTTATATTTCGGTGCGGAATACATAGCATGGATATTCGGAGACGAATACAAAGACAGCGTGGAAGTGATTCAATGGTTGTCCGTGATCCCGTTTTTCGGTACGGCTGGTGCCATGCTTTCTTACCAGTTATTTCTCAATACCGGGCTCAAAAAATGGCTGCCTTACATCCTTTTTTCACTGGCTGTTGCTGATATTTTGCTTTGTATTTTGCTCATTCCTGAATACGGACACCGGGGTGCGGCTATTGCGTTGTGTATAGTAGAAGTGCTGGCTCCGCTCATCTACCTGGCTGTTTATTACCTCTTTGGCCCCGAGGCGAAAAAGAACGTAAATTTACCCTCCGAATAAAACCATGGGAAAATACCGTATTGTCATAGAACCCGGAACCGAAAACAGCAATTACTGGAAGGATATATGGAATTTCCGCGGGTTGTTCTATTTCCTGGCCTGGCGCGATATCCTGGTGCGCTACAAACAAACAGCTATCGGTATTCTTTGGAGCCTGGTTCGGCCCCTGCTTACCATTTTTGTGATGGCTTTCCTGGGCTGGCTCTTTAATTCCGGTATCCCCGATGGAATTCCCCGTATTCTCCTGGTTTGTGCGGCAACATTGCCCTGGCAGTTTTTTGCTTCTTCGTTTACCGAAACCAGCAATTCACTTATCAATAATTCCAACCTTCTTACCAAAGTATATTTCCCCCGCCTTATCGTTCCTGCCAGCACAATTATAGTTTGCCTTGTTGATTTTTTTATTTCACTGGTCATTATGGCGGCTATTATGATCTGGTACCAATACGTTCCTGATGTTCGCATACTCATGTTGCCGGTATTTCTTTTGCTGGCACTTGTAACAGCAATGGGCACCGGGTTGTATATTGCAGCATTGAATGTAAAGTACAGGGATTTTCGTTATGTCATTCCCTTTATCGTGCAGTTTGGATTGTATGTTTCACCTATTGCATTTACCAGCCAGGATATTTATACCAGCGAAAAAATTCCTGAAATGGTGAAAGTGATTTATTCGCTCAATCCTATGGTAGGAGTAATTGACGGATTCCGGTGGAGTATTTTTGGTGACAGCATTTTTATCTGGTGGCCGGGATTTCTCATATCAGTTGGAATAAGTGTTTTCTTTCTCATACTTGGAATATGGTACTTCCGGAAAATGGAAAAATCATTCGCTGATGTAATTTAAATAAGCATGCCGCAAACCGTTATATCTGTTGAAAATATCAGTAAAAGCTACATTCTTCGCCACCAGCAGCGGGAGAAGTACCTGGCTTTACGTGATGTGATGGCCTCGGCTGCAAAATCCGTTTTTTCGGGAAATAAATCCAAACCCGGAATGCGAGAAGAATTCTGGGCGCTGAAAGACGTTTCGTTCGATGTGCAACAGGGCGACCGTATCGGTATCATCGGGAGAAACGGTGCCGGAAAAAGCACATTACTGAAAATTCTCAGCCGCATTGTTACACCTACCAAAGGAAGAATAGTAATTGAAGGGCGTGTGGCCAGCCTCCTGGAAGTAGGAACCGGTTTCCATCCCGAACTCACGGGCCGCGAAAATATTTTTCTGAATGGTTCTATTTTGGGTATGTCGAAGGCAGAAATCAGAAGCAAGTTTGATGAAATTGTATCTTTTGCAGAAGTGGAAAAATTCCTGGATACACCTGTAAAAAGATATTCTTCAGGAATGTATGTACGTCTCGCTTTTGCCGTAGCGGCTCATCTTGAACCCGAAATACTTATTGTGGATGAAGTGCTGGCAGTAGGTGATGCTGAGTTTCAGAAAAAATGCCTTGGAAAAATGAGAGATGTCGCAGGGCAGGGAAGAACAGTGTTGTTTGTTAGTCACAATATGGCGGCTATTCAGAATTTGTGCAGCAAAGCAGTGCTGTTGTCATCAGGAAAACTGGAAATGGCGGGTGAAACGGATAAAATTATTTCAGCTTATCTTTCTACCGGTTACTCCACTAATGCCATCCCCGTTAATCAGCGAACCGACCGCCAGGGTGATGGGCGACTGGTTTTTACCGGTGTTTCTTTCCATGAAGCAGCTACCGGAAAAGGTTTATCCGAAATTCAAAGTGGAGCAGATGTGCGGATACGTTTGCATTATTCGAAAAACGCAGATGTATTGAAAGATGTAGCAGTAACGATGGGCATCAATGATGAAATGGAGCAGCGGATTTGTTTGCTGAGCAATGATATTACTGCACAGCGAACAGAACTGAAAGGAAACGATAAAGGTTATTTTGAAGTAGAAATCACAAAATTTCCGCTGGCGCCTGGAAAATATAACGTGACGCTTTTTTGTTCTTCGGGAGGAGAAATTACTGATTGGATTCAGAATGCATTTTATTTTGATGTGTGCAGTGGTGATTTTTACGGAACAGGAAAAGAGCTACCGGGCGGACAGGGAAATTTTTTACTGAATTACAGTTTTATCAACTAATACAAAGTGAAATGGGATTATTAAAAATGGGTGTTCCCGAAAAACTCACGGAAATTGTACGTGAAAAATACAATATAAAATCTTTTGTGGAAACCGGAACGTATTATGGAGGAACTACGCTTTGGGCTGCCCAGCGGTTTGAAAAAGTTTTTACAATTGAGAACTCGAAAGCTATTTTTGATAAAACAGAATCTCTTCGTAAAGACAGGAAAAACATTGAATTTCTTTTTGGAAATTCCAAAGACCACTTAAAAAATATTGTTCCTGTGCTTGATGGCCCGGCTGTATTCTGGTTGGATGCACACTGGAGCGGTGGAGAAACTTTCGGAGTGGAAGACGAATGTCCTATTCTCGAAGAAATAGATACTATCAATGCATCTTCCTATTCGCATATTATTTTAGTGGATGATGCGCGGCTGTTTATGAAACCACCTCCAAAACCACACAAAGCGGAACAATGGCCGGATATTTCAAAAGTGCTGGAACATCTTAATCAGGTGAAAGGCCGTTATTGTTTTATTGCCGATGATGTGATTGGTGCTGTGCCGGCTGATGCAAAAGATGATTTGTGGCCCTATTTTGAAGAGATCATACAGATGGAACAATCGCTGGTTCCGCAGCCTTCCTTGCTGGGAAAAATAAAATCGAAACTAAAAATCTAACCATGCTCATTCCTGTTGACAAACTGGTAGCAAGATATGGCGTGAAGATAAAAGGTGTTCTTCACCTGGGTGCTCACCAGGCTGAGGAAGCTCCTGCCTACGAAAAAGCAGGCGCTGAAAAAGTAATCTGGATAGAAGGAAATCCCGAGCTGATGCCGGTTTTGGAAAATGAATTAAAAAAATTTAACGGACATAAAGTGTATAATGTACTGGTTTCTGATACAGATGGAAAAGATGTAGAATTTAAAGTCACCAATAATTTTCAATCCTCCTCCATTCTTGACCTGGGATCCCATAAAAGCCATCATCCCGAAGTGAAAGTACACCATACACTAAAACTAAAAACGCATCGCCTCGACCGGTTTTTTAAAGATAACGGAGTAGATACTTCAGCACTTAATTTTCTTAATATTGATTTACAGGGAGCAGAATTGATGGCGATGAAAGGTTTGGGCGACCTGCTGGAGAAATTTGAATTTGTATATACAGAAGTAAATACGGGCAGCGTGTATAAAAATTGCCCCACGCTTATTGAGCTCGATCGTTTTATGGAGAACAAAGGATTTTTCCGTGAGGCATTGAGCATGACCCGGTTTGAGTGGGGCGATGCATTATATGTAAAACGAAAATCAACAGCCGGGGAGCGGATGAAAAACCGGTGGATAGCAAGAAAATTCCAGGTTTCCGGATTTTTCAGAAGAGTTTTCAGGGATGCATGGAAAAAAACAAGAAACCTTCTTTCGAAGATAAAACAAAAATTTTTTCCTTCAAAAACCGGTCTCAGCGATATTTCTGCCAACGGTGAATTGTTCTTTCTTCAAAAAGTGGTTCAACGTATTGACGGAAAAATAATTGTTTTTGATGCCGGAGCCAATGTGGGCGATTATACCCGTTCCGTTGTCACAACCTTGCAGGAAAAAGGGAAAGCTGATTATGAAATTCACCTTTTTGAGCCGCAGCAGAAATGCTATAACGAACTCGTTGAAAAATTTGGCAATGATCAGCGGATAATTATCAATCATTTCGGACTTTCTGATGTAAACGGGGAGGCAGAAATTCATTTTGATTTCTCCGGCAGCTCATCGGCTTCGTTGTATGAAAGAAAGGAGATTTCATTGCATCTTTCTGAAAAGATTAAATTAAAAAAACTGGAAGATTACATCCGCGAAAAAAATATTTCACACATCAGTCTGCTTAAAATTGACACCGAAGGAAATGAAAAAAAAGTATTGTCGGGAGGCGGAGAATTTATCCGTCCCGGTTTTACCCATGCTATCCAGTTTGAATACGGTGGCACTTACCTTGATGCAGGTGTTACGCTGGCAGAAGTAGTGCAAATGCTGTTGAATAAAAAATATGAAACAGGTAAACTTATGGCTGATTCTGTAAGATACCAGTCCGATCTCGGGCATTTTCCCGAAGATTATGCCTATGCCAATTATGTTGCCACTGATAAAAAATTAGTATGATCGGTACCATAGCAATGGGAAGAATGGGAAACCAGATGTTTCAGCTGGCGTTTGCCTATGCTGCCGCAAAAAAACTGGGCACCGGCTATTTTATTTACGGAGCTAATGGCATGAAATATTTTAATCTTATTCCTGACTTTGAAAATATAAACCGGAAAAATATCATTCAATACGGAAGAAATCATTTCTTCAGTAAAAGTGAAGTTCCGTTTTCATGGAAAAAAATAACCGACCGCTGTTACCGGGCCGTTCATAAAAATAAAATTACATGGCCAAATACACTGGATGAGAATAATTACCTGCTCAAAGAGATAAAAGATGATCATGTATATGAAGGATTTTTTCAGTGTGAAGAATATTTTTCAGAATACAGTAACGAAATCCGTTCTTTTTTTTCACTGAAAGAAAATGTTGTAAATAAGTTTCGTGAAAACAAAAAATATCTGTTGGAAAAAAAATATGTTGCGTTGCATATCCGGAGAGGAGATTACCTGGCCCATGGCGGAGAGGAATTAGGAGGATACGATATGACGCTGCCTGTTTCCTATTATCGTGATTGTCTTTCGCAAATCACCGCTGATGAGTACAATGTGGTTTTTGTTTCTGACGATATTGAATTTGTAAAAAAAGAGTTTGGCCGGAAGGAAAATTATTTTTTCGAAAACAATGATGAAATCACCGATTTTCAGGTTTTGTTAAATGCTGATGTGCTGGTGATCGCCAACAGTTCTTTCAGCTGGTGGGCGGCCTGGCTGAATGAAAAAGCGAATAAAAAAGTTTTTGCTCCCGAATATTATCTCGGTTTTAAGATAAAGCGTTATTATCCGGCCGGGATAAAAGTAAAGGCATGGAATTGGGTGAATGTAAACGGAAAAAATGAGTAAACCCACACCCGTCATACTATTCGTTTATAACCGTCCCCAACACACGGAAAAAACGCTTTTTGCCTTGTCGGAAAATGAACTGGCTGATGTTACTACGCTGTATATTTTTGCCGATGGCCCGAAAACGGGAGCATCTGAAGCGGTTTTGCAAAAAATAAAACAGACAAGAGAAGTTATTTCATCCAAAAAATGGTGCGGTGAAGTAATTATCCGCGAAAGTGCTGCCAATAAAGGTTTGGCAAATTCTGTGGTGGAAGGTGTAACAGAAATCGTTAATAAATACGGACGGGTTATTGTGATGGAAGACGATCTTGTTACTTCACGATGGTTTCTTCGGTTTATGAATGATGCCCTGGATGTTTATGAAAATGAAAAAAACGTGGCTTGTATTTCAGGTTACATTTATCCCGTAAAATCAAAACTGCCGGAAACTTTTTTTGTAAGAGGAGCTGATTGCTGGGGTTGGGGCACATGGAAACGCGCATGGGATATTTTTGAAAAAGAAGAAGAAGCTTTAATCAGTGAATTGAAAAATAAAAATCTCACCAGTCGTTTCGATTTTGATAATTCGTATTCGTATATGCAAATGTTATTGGATAAATCAGAAGGAAAAAACGATTCATGGGCCATTAACTGGTATGCTTCTGCTTTTTTAAAAAACATGTTGTGTCTTTATCCGGGCACATCGCTGGTTCAGAATATCGGAAATGATGGTTCCGGAACACACAGCAAGAAAAGTTTGCAATGGGAAGTAAAAACAGCAACAGAAAGAATTTCCGTGATAAAAATTCCGGTTCAGGAAAACGAAAATGCACGGAAAAGTATGATTGCTCATTTTCGCAGCCTCAGTAAAAAGAGCTGGAAACAATCGCTGAAAAAATATATTCCCGCTTTCCTGAAAAAACAAATTCGCCAGGCGATTACCCCGAAAAAAAAACACGGCTGGTTTGGTAATTATCGCGACTGGAAATCGGCAGCAGCAAAATGTACCGGGTATGATGACCGCGTTATTCTTGATAAGGTTTTGTCATCGGTTTTAAAAGTAAAAAACGGGGAAGCAGCATACGAAAGAGATTCTGTTTTGTTTGATGAAATACAGGTTAATGATGATTTGCTGAATGCCCTGCTTGCTATTTCACGTGAAAATAGTGGTGTGCTTCATGTTTCTGACTTTGGAGGTTCATTGGGAAGCACTTATTTTCAAAACAGGAATTTTCTGAAAGACATAAAGGATTTGAAATGGGCGGTGGTGGAACAATCCCATTTTGTGGAAGCCGGAAAACAGAAAATTGCAGAAGGCCCGTTACAGTTTTATCATACCATTCAGGAAGTAATGTCGGTTCAAAAGCCTCATGTATTGCTCCTGTCCAGTGTATTGCAATACTTTGAAGATCCCCCGAAACAGATCAAAATACTGGTTTCCTGCGGCTATGATTACATCATTGTCGACCGTACTTCTTTTATAGATACACCGGCCGAACGTATTACTGTTCAGGTGGTTCCCGAAGAAGTATATAAGGCCTCGTATCCCGCTTGGTTCTTCAATGAAGGGAAATTTATTGCGGCCTTTGAAGGATATGATCTGATTAGTAAATTTGATAGCAAAATCTCCCTTCCTTACCAGTTGGATACTAATACAATAGCTACATGGAAGGGGTTTATTTTTAAAAGAAAAAAATGAGTAAACTTCCATATCTTAACCTGGGATGCGGTATTACTTTTCATAAAGAATGGACAAATGTTGATTTTGCTTCTTTTGCTCCCGAAGTGAAAGCGCACAATCTTCTCAATGGAATTCCTTTTGGAGATAATCAGTTTCGCGTGGTGTATCATTCCCACGTTCTTGAACATTTTCCCAAACAAAAAGCACCAGGTTTTATAAGGGAATGTTATCGCGTACTTCAACCCGGTGGAATAATTCGTGTCGCTATACCCGATCTCGAAAAAATTGCAAATAATTACATAAAGTTCCTGCACGAAAGCCTCGAAAATAAAACAGGCGCTGCAGAAAAATATGAATGGACGATGCTGGAGATGTACGACCAGGTGGTGCGCTCTTCGTCCGGAGGAGAAATGGTAAACTATATAAGGGACGCAAAAAAAAATAACGATGAATTTTTGCTGGAAAGAAACGGCTGGGAAGTGAAACAACTGATGGAAGCGCTGCGGGAAAATTCTCCTTCCGGTTCTTTGTCTCAAAGTTATACTTTTTTTAAGCGGGTAAAGAGTGTTCCAAAAACAATTAAAAACAAAATGATATCAGCCCTGCTTGGAAAAAATGATATGGAATTGTTACGTATCGCCAGGTTCAGGGCAGGAGGTGAAATTCATCAGTGGATGTATGACCGGTATTCTCTCGGAAAACTATTATCAGATACCGGGTTTAGTGAAGTTAAAGTTAAAACAGCTTTTGAAAGCGAAATTCCCGAATGGGAGTCCTTTCGTCTTGATGGTGACAACGGTGTAGTAAGAAAACCAGATTCACTTTTTATGGAGGCCAGGAAATGAAACTTAACTTTTGTACGCTGTTCGACTCCAATTATCTCTCCAGGGGAATGGCGATGTATCATTCCTTGTCCAGTCATTGTCCGGATTTTCATCTCTATGTTTTTGCATTCGATGACCGTTCCTGTCAATTTCTGAAAGAGCAGGATTATCCCGGTTTAACTGTAATTTCCCTCAGCGAATTCGAAAACGAAGCGTTGCTGAAAATAAAACCCACACGCACTCCTGCCGAATATTGCTGGACCTGCACACCTTCCACTATCTGGTATGCCATACAGCGATTTAATCTTGATAATTGCACGTATGTAGATGCCGATCTGTATTTTTTTTCTGATCCCAATATGCTCGTTAATGAAATGGGAAATAAGTCGGTGCTGATAACCGAACACCGTTATTCACCGGCATACGATCAGTCGGCTTCCAGTGGAAAATACTGTGTACAGTTTATGACATTTAAAAACAATCCCGGGGGAATGGAAGTGCTTTCGTGGTGGAAAGAAGCCTGTATCGAATGGTGCTTTAACCGGTTTGAAGACGGAAAATTCGGTGATCAGAAATACCTTGACGACTGGCTGACCCGTTTTTCATGCGTCCACAATCTGCAGCATTTGGGTGGAGGAGTGGCACCGTGGAATGTACAGCAGTATGAATTTTTGTCACAGAATAACGAAATAAGAGGAAAAGAAATTTCTACAGGGAAAATATTCGATGTAGTGTTTTTTCATTTTCACGGAACAAAATTTTTTTCCGATAACATGGTTTATCTTACCTATACGGAATATGATCTTACGAAACAGGTGATAGATGTTTTTTATAAACCGTATATCCGTGCTATCGAAAAAGTAAACCGGCAAATGAAATCAGCTGGCATTACATTCGATCCCAATGGTGCAAAAACAACATCACCGTGGGGAAAAATGGGAATGAAAATGAAATTATACTATTACCTGAAAGACCTTAAAGCTTCTCTCAAAAATATTACCGGAAAAAATCTGCGCTTCAGAATGGATCATCATTATTACTATTCGGTTAACGATTTATTATAAAACATGGCACATATCATCGACCTTAAAACATTTACAGATAAACGGGGAAATCTTACCGTTATTGAAAAGATTATTCCCTTTGATATAAAACGTGTATTTTACATTTACGGTGTAGACGATTCAAAACGCGGTGGCCACCGGCATCATAAAACCATCCAGGCAGCCGTTTGTATTCAGGGCCACTGTACTATTTATAATAACAATGGTGAAAGGGAAGACGTGTTTGAACTCGACCGGCCCAACAAATGTCTTCTTTTGGAACCCCGCGACTGGCATGAGATGTACAATTTTTCAAATGATGCCATTCTCATGGTGTTTGCCTCTGAGTTTTTTGACGAAAAAGATTATATTCATATACCCTATCCGCAAAAAAAATGATCGAATACGAAAATCTCGGGAAATCAAATCAGCCGTTTTTCGAAGCGTATAAAAAAGCTTTTACCGAAACACTGGAAAGCGGCTGGTATATATTGGGTGATAAAGTAAAATCTTTTGAAAAAGAATTTACAGGTTATTGCGGAGTGAAGTATTGCACAGGTGTTGCCAATGGCCTCGATGCACTGATCCTTTCCCTTCGCGCCTGTAATTTTTCTCCCGGTGATGAAGTGATCGTTCCCTCCAACACGTATATCGCTACTATCCTCAGCATTGTGCACAATGGATTAAAACCGGTTTTGGTTGAGCCTGACATTCATACTTACAACATTCATCCGAAAAAAATTGAAGAAAAAATTTCTTCACGCACCAAAGCCATAATAGTAGTTCACCTGTATGGAAAAATGTGCGAAATGGATGCTATTTGCGCCATCGCCAAAAAACATAATCTGAAAGTGATCGAAGACTGCGCGCAGGCCCATGGCGCTATGTATAAAAATAAAAAAGCAGGAACATGGGGCGATTTTGGCGCTTTTAGTTTTTACCCCACCAAAAACCTGGGTGCATTGGCTGATGCCGGTGCAGTAACCTGCAATAACGAAACGTATGCAGAACAAATTAAAATGTTGCGCAATTACGGATCAAAAGTGAAATACGAAAATGAAATAGCAGGGTTCAACTCACGCCTGGACGAAATACAGGCGGCTTTTCTTTCTGTAAAACTGAAATACCTTGACGCAATCAATGACCACAAGCATAAACTGGCCCGTTTTTATCTCGATCACCTGGAAAGTGATTTTGTGAAACCTGTTGTACATAATGATTATTTTGATGTATACCACATTTTCAACATCCGGCACGAAAAACGTGATGAACTGAAACAATACCTGTTGAAAAACGGAATTCAAACGGATATTCATTACCCGGTGGCTCCGCATAAGCAAAAAGCTATGGCGGAAATTTTAAAAGGCCAGTCCTGTCAGATTTCTGAAACTATTCATGCCACCACGCTTAGTTTACCCATATCGTTTTGCCATACCCAACAGGAAATTGAAAAAGTAATAGAAGTAATGAATAAATTCTGAAAATGCCTTTTGTGTCCGTCATAACCATAAATTACAACAATGCTGCCGGTTTGGAAAAAACGATGCGTAGTGTAGCGGAGCAGGAGCCCTGCAGTTTTGAATTTATTGTAATTGACGGAAATTCCAATGATGGAAGTAAAGAGGTAATTAAAAAATTTCAGAAAAATATTCATTATCATATCAGCGAAAAAGATAACGGGATTTATGATGCGCAGAATAAAGGACTGGCGCAGGCAAATGGCAGTTATATTATTTTTATGAATTCGGGTGATGCTTTTCATAATAAAACCACACTTTCTTCTTTTGAAAAAGAGTTTTCCGGAAGTAACAAAAAAATAATATACGGAGATACGAAGATAATTCATGCCAACGGATCAGGTGAAATGCTGAAACCGCCCGCCAAATTAAACAACGAATTCTGGTATGCACGCACACTCAACCACCAGGCGGTGTTTACCCATGCTTCCGTATTTAAAGAGTTGGGGAATTTCAGTACGCATTTTCGTTATGCATCAGATTTTGAATTGATGCTGAAAACATATTTAAAATACCCGGAAGAATTTCTTTACTACCCGAATACCATTTGCGATTTTGATAACACGGGGCTAACTTCATCCGATAGTGTGCATAAGGCTATTCTCGAAGAAAGAAAAATAATCCTGAAAGCAAATTTTAGTAGAAAAGAATACCAGCGGATACGTAAAATTTACCTGTCATCACTTCCTGCAAAAAAGCGGTGGGAATATGTGGCGAGGGATAATAAAACAATCAGGACGGTGCTGAAACCGGTGTATAAAACGCTTAAAAAACTCAGGCCGAAAAAATGAACAGGCAACCGCTTATATCGGTCATTATCCCGGCACATAATTATGCCGCCTATCTGCCTGCTTCTATTGGCTCGGTAACCGGCCAGACTTATTCCAACATCGAAATTCTTGTTATTGATGATGCTTCTGAAGATAATACTAAAGAAATTGTAAATAAACTTTCAGCCACTGATCCCCGCATCAGTTATCACTACCAGGAAAAGTCGGGTCCCACTGTTGCACGTAACCGGGGAATAAAACTGGCAAAAGGCGAATTCATCCAGTTTCTTGATGCCGATGATTTCCTGGAAAAAGAAAAATTTGAAAAACAAATTCAGGTTTTTTCCGAACATCCGGAAAACGATATTGTGTATGGAGGAGTAAACTATTTTCATAACGACCGTCCCGGTGATTTTTTCAATAACCTGGAATTAAAACCCGGAAAAACGTGGATGCCCTGTGTCAGCGGAATGGGAGATGAAATGGTAATGGCCCTTCTGAAAGAAAATATAATGGTGATCAGTTCTCCGCTTGTCCGTAAATCGTTATTTGATAAATATGGTGCAATGGATGAATCGCTGTTATTCAATGAAGATTGGGAACTCTGGCTTAGGTTTGCCATAAACAATGCTGTCTTTTATTTTGCAGATATTCCTTCAACAAACGCGCTCATCCGCGTACACACCAGTTACAGCCGCGATAATTTTAAAATGTTTGTATTCGGTTTGAAAGTATGCCTGGAAGCTGCAAAAAAGTTAACATCATATTCTTTCCGGAAAATTCTTGTTCCAAAGATCAATTATCATATTAAAGTCATTGATCAGAAATTATTGTCAATGCAAAAAGAAGACAGTAGAAAAGCGGAAAACCAGGCTGAATTGGTGTATAAAACCTGTGGCCTGGAAAAATATAAAAGGTACAGCCGGCATTTTATGCATCGCCCGGTTTGGTTAAATTCCCTGTTATTAAAGTCGGGAGCTGTTTTCAGAAAATCAAAAAGTATACTGATGTATGGCGCCTGAAGTTTCCATATGTATTCCTGCCTACCGTCAGCCCGAACAACTGGAACGGTTGCTTAAGTCTGTTGAATCGCAGCAGTTTTCTGATTTTGAAATCATTGTTTCTGATGATTCTCCGGGAGATGAAATAAAAAAATGTATAGAAAAATTTTCGTTCGGAAATAAGCTGAAGTATTTCTATCATTCTCCGTCACTGGGTTCTCCCGCCAACTGGAATTTTGCTTTCCGGCAGGCAAAAGGTACCCTGGTTAAAATTATGCATCACGATGATTTTTTTACCACTTCCGAAAGCCTTGGAAAATTTGTGAAGATGATGCATGATCATCCTCATGCCGATTTCGGATTCTCTGCTACACTTATCGAATTCTCGGGAAGTAAACTTACCAAAACCAACCGGTGCAAAGCATCACAGCTGAAAAAAATACAGTCATTTCCCCCATCGCTGTTTGAAAAAAATGTGATCGGTGCTCCCAGCGCCTGTATTTTCAGGAGAAACGCCATGCAATATTTTGATGAAGAACTGAAATGGCTCGTAGATGTGGATTGGTATATGCAGTTTCTTTTTAAAAATAAATCGCTGGCATATTCGCCCGAAACGCTGATTTGCACCGAACACGGGGGTGAAGAACAAACCACACAAAAAGTACAACGCGACAAAGAAATCCAGTTGCGCGAACATATTTACCTGTTCCAGAAACTTAATCTGGATGGAAAACAACAACTAAAATTTTCCCTTTTGTTCCAGTTGCTTTTTCACCGGTATAACGTGAGATCAGTGAGCGAATTATCACTATATGAAAAACCGGATGAAAAACACAAACCATTTTTTGAAAAAGCCTTGATGGAGATGAAAAAAAATATTTTTCTCAAAAAAATAAATTTCTGGGCCGGCCGAAACGACATGGATGATTATCTTTTTATGTTGAAGAAAAAACTGAAATGATTATAGTAAAACTCATAGGAGGGTTAGGGAACCAGATGTTTCAATATGCATTTGCAAGAAGCCTTGCATTGCACCATGGAGTTGAGCTGAAACTTGATATCAGTGAACTTTCCATGTCCAAAGAAATAATGGATTTTACCAACCGGCCACTCGGATTATATGCGTTTTCCATTGTGTCTGAAATCGCAAGTGATGAAGAAGTACGTTCTTTTCTCAAGGGTAAAGGCGGAAAAATAATTGATCGTGTTTCACTTAGCCTGCCGTTTAAAAGCCGCCACTTTTATTTGCGTGAACCTTATTTTCAGTTTTATTCCAAAGCGATGAAAGCACCCGCGCATACTTACGTGGACGGTTACTGGCATTCAGAAAAATATTTTGTGGTTCACCGGAAACAAATAGTAAATGATTTTACAATAAAAAATATTTCCTCCCCCGTGGAAAAATGGAAAGATGAAATAGAAAATAAAAATGCGGTTTCTGTGCATGTAAGAAGGGGTGATTACCTGAACGAAACCAATCGAAAAATATATGCTGAATGCGGATCCGCCTATTACCTCAAAGCAATGGAAGCGATCGGGAAAAAAACAGCGGATGCGGAGTATTATATTTTTTCAGATGACCCGGACTGGTGTATGAAAAACCTGGGTACAGGAAGCCGTTTGCATTTTGTGGATGTGGAAAAACAACACAAACCCCACGAGGATATTTTTCTGATGTCACTGTGCAAACACAATGTCATTGCTAATAGTTCCTTCAGCTGGTGGGGTGCCTGGCTCAACCGGAACAAAAATAAAATTGTTATTGCTCCCGAAAAATGGTTTCTTTCTGCAGATAAAAATACAAAGGATCTTTTACCGGAAAACTGGATAAAAATATGAAATCACCCGAAATTTCTATATTGATGCCGGTATATAACGGGGAAAAATACCTGCGGGATGCCATTGACAGCGTATTGAAACAAAGCTATCGTGATTTCGAATTGCTGATCATCGATGATGGTTCGTCTGACCGTTCACCGGAAGTTATAAAATCATATAACGATAGCCGGATAATCGTAATACGAAATGAAAAAAACCAGGGATTGATTTCTGTTCTCAATAAAGGAATAAAACTGGCAAAAGGAAAATACATTGCCCGGATGGACGCGGATGATATTTGTTCCAAACACCGGTTAGCCCGGCAGGTAGAGTTTATGAACCGCCACAAAAATGCGGTGGCCTGCGGAAGTTTTTATTTTATGCTATTGGGAAAAAAGAAAGCACTCACCGACCTGCCGGTTTCAGATGAGGAAATACGATGTTTTCTGTTGTTTAATTCACCGCTGGCCCATCCTTCAGCAATAATAAGAAAAGAGACGTTGGATATATATGACATTCAGTATTCGCCTGCATTTCCTCATGCCGAAGATTTTGATTTCTGGTCGAAACTGTCAGAGTATGGAACGTTGCATAATATTCCTGAACCGCTTTTAACCTATCGGGTTCATCCTGATCAAATAACAAATACCGGGACTTTACAGGTTGATAAAATATCGAGTGTGACTCAAATTCGAAAGAGAAACCTCTCTTCCTTTGGAATAGATTTTAACGAGGAAGAAATAATGGTACATAATCTCTTGAGCGATGGAGGTAAACCTGATACCAGGGAAAAGCTTGAAAACTGTTCTAAGTGGCTTCAAAAATTACTGGCTCACAATGAACAAAACCGTAGATTGAACCGAAATTGGCTTGGAAAAGTAGTATTGGAGCGTTGGATGAGGCTTTGTATACAGTTTTATGGAATGAAACGGGGTTCTGTTTATTTTTACAAGTCGGAATTATACAATAAAATAAAACTGCCTGTAAAATTGAAATGGCAACTGGCAAAAAGTTTTTTTCTTTCGTGGAAACGTAAAAAAATAAAAGGAAAATGAAAATTTGTTTTTTCGGTGACGGTGAAAGTATCCACATCCAGCGCTGGTGTGAACATTTTGTGGCTAAAGGCCACGAAGTACACCTCATTTCCTTTAAAAATACAACATCCTCTTCTTATACAGTTCACTTTATCGATGCCGGAAAAATCAGCGTGGCGGGAGGAAACAGTAAAATACTGCTTCAAAAAAGTAAAGTAAAAAAAGTATTGCGTAAAATTCAACCGGATATTCTCCATTCATTATATGCAACCAGTTATGGAGTGGCAGGCGCAATGGCCGGTTTTCATCCCTATGTGGTGACTGCGCTGGGCTCTGATATTCTTATCAGTCCGAAAAAATCGTTCCTGTATAAAAAAATGCTCCGATACGTTTTTCGAAAAGCCGATTGGATTACGGTGATGTCGCCACAAATGAAAGAAGAGTTTATCAATATGAAACTGGGTGATGAAAATAAAGTGGAGATTCTTCCCTTTGGCATTAACACAACAGTTTTTCATAACCAAAACAGGAAATTGCCTTCCAATTCATTTGTAATCACTTCTACCAGGAATTTTGAGGAGGTGTACAATATTCCGCATATTCTTTATTCGGTTGAAGCTGTGAAAAACCACATCCCGGGATTAAAATTAAATCTTGTAGGTGACGGAACAAAAAGGAATGAAATTGAAAAATTGGTGGATAAATTAAAACTTCGTGATATTGCCACTTTCACCGGAAGAATTTCTCAACCTGAAATGTCATCAGTGCTTCAATCGTCTCATTTGTTTTTGTCTGTGTCGCTTTCCGATGGTAATAATATTTCACTCAATGAAGCGATGGCTTGCGGAGCGTATTGTATTGCCACCGATATTCCTGCCAACAGGCAATGGATAGAAGATGGAAAAAACGGGATTCTTACCGGGGTAAACAATATTCCTCAGCTGTCGGAAAAAATTATGGAAGCATACAAAAACTATTCATCGCTTGCAGAAAAAGCAGAAAAAATAAATACTTTGGTGATTGCCGAAAAAGCCGACTGGAACAAAAACATGCAACGCGTGGAAAACAAATACATTGAATTATGCCGGAAAAAATAAAAATCATAATAGCAGGTGCCGGTGGACATGGAAAAGTAGTAGCAGATGCAGTGCTTAAAGAGGGGAAATATGAAATTGCGGGTTTTGCCGATGATACCAAAACACCGGGAACGATTGTGTTTATGAATTACAAGGTGCTTTGTGCTATTCAATTGCAGGAAGTAAAAAAACAGGCATCGCATTTTATTGTTGCCATTGGAGATAATAGTATAAGAAAAAGAATTTTTCTTGAATTTTCAAAAGAAATCAACCCGGTAACCGTTATACATCCTTTTGTCTCTCTGGCTGAAGTGATACAATTGGGTGCAGGATCGGTAATTCTGGCGGGGGCAGTTATCAATACGTCTTCGGTAATTGGTGAAAACTGTATTATCAATTCCAGCGCACTGGTAGATCATGATGTCAGTATCGGTGCGCACACACATATCGGCCAGGGTGCACTTATCGGAAGCGGAAACATAATAGGTGATTTAAATTATATACAGCAGGGGCAAAATATAAAATCCATATTTCATCCCTGATTAAAATGAAAACAGTAGCTGTAGTAATACCTTGCAGGAATGAAGAAAAATACATCGGGGCATGTATCCGTTCGGTATTGCAGCAAACTATTCCTGTAAAAGAAATTTTTATTTGTGACGGATTAAGTACTGATGGAACCAAAAAGATAGCAGAAGATTTTTCCGCCAGGCATCCGGAGGTGAAATGTGTCGATAATACCAAACAAACCACACCTTACGCCCTTAACCTGGGAATAAAAAACAGCACCAGTGATGTGGTAATTATTCTTGGTGCTCATGCCGAACTGGATAAAGATTATGTAAAATATTGCCTGGAAGTATTTGAAAAGGATTCAGCTATTGGCTGTGCCGGGGGAATTATTGAAAACAGGAACGAAAATGATGCTTCAGAAATTATTTCTTTGGCTATGTCAAGCCCGTTTGGAGTAGGAAACGCGCATTTTCGTACAGGTGCAAAATCGGGTTATGTGGATACGGTGGCCTTTGGCGCTTACCGAAAGGAAGTATTTGAAAAAGCAGGCTATTTTGATGAAGAGCTGGCACGCAACCAGGATGATGAATTTAATTTTCGTATTTCAAAGCACGGATTTAAAATTTACCTGGATGAACGTATTCGTTCAGTTTACTTTGTGCGCGGATCGTATGCAAAACTTCGCAAACAGTATTACCAATACGGATTCTGGAAAGTATATGTAAACAAAAAACATAAAATCATTACTACCATCCGGCAACTTTTTCCCGCTTTGTTCATTTTATTTTTGTTTTCGGGAGCTATTACTTCTTTTTTTTCTGTCTGGATACTTTGGGCATACCTGGGCGTGATAGTGTTGTATGTTATTTGCGCCAACTGGTTTGCCTGGCAAAAAACCGGTAACCCGGGTAAGATGATTCAGGTGATATTCGTTTTCTTTATTCTTCATTTTGCCTACGGAACGGGTTATTGGGCAGGAATTTTTACATTTATACTGGCAGGACGTAAACCAAAATCTCAGCACCACGAACTAACCCGGTAAATAATGGATAAAAAAACAGGTTTATCACTCAAAAACGACCTTCCGGGTATATTTGCCTGCGCTCTCGCGTTTTTTATTCCTGCTTTTCCTTCACTTGTGCCGCTGGGTGCCGCATTGATAGTGGTTTCACTTTTTATTCAACCCAAAAAACTGAAATTTCATCCGCAATACAGGATGTTTGCTTTTCTGTTTGTAGCTTTTTATTCCTGTTACGTGTTGGGCATGATGTGGAATGATCATCCGAAAGAAGGCTGGTTTGATCTTGAAGTGAAACTTTCGTTTCTCATTTTTCCTCTTGTATTTTTATTTCACGGCCCGTTGAAAATTCAGAACCTGCGTATTCTTTTTGCCTGTTTTGTAGCGGGAAGTTTAACGGCAACATTTATTTGTTTATATTATGGATGGAAATGCTATTCCTCATCAGGCGATGCGAATTGTTTTTTTGCCGGAAATATCACGCATTCTATTCATGCTTCCTATCTTTCTGTATACTTTTGTTTTGCCTGTCTTATTATTGTGCATTCGCTCATCAATTATGCAGTACGAATGAGCCTGTGGATAAAACTGGTTAATTTTTTTCTGTTGATTTATTTTTCGGTATTTGTTCTTTTGCTGTCATCCAAAAGCGGATTTCTGGCCTTTGCACTGGTTATAGTGGTGTCGGTGATTTACTATTTCTATAAAAACGGAAAAATAAAAAATATTTTACTGGGATTAACAGCACTCACCCTGCTGACGGTTTTATTGTTTAGCTTTTCCTCCTATGTAAGAGCAAGATTTGTTTCGGTTTTCGAAACATCTAAACTCTCTAAAGAAGAATTGTTCGAACAACACCGTACATCCACAGAAAGTTCGGCTGTAAGGCTGATGATATGGACAGTGGCTAAAGAAATTATTGAGGATCATCCGTTGGGAGTGGGCACGGGTGACAACAAAAGCATGCTGACACAAAAATACAGTGAGTATGGCATGACAGGTGCGCTCGAAAAAAAACTCAATTGTCACAACCAGTTTTTGGAAACAACTATTTCTGTAGGTTTCCAGGGATTGGCCATTCTTGTTGCCTTGTTGGGATATGGAATGTATGAAGCGATAAGAAAAAAGAATTTTCTCCTGTTGTGGGTGATGGCCATCATTACTCTCAGCCTTTTCTTCGAGTCATTTTTCGAACGACAGGCGGGAATTGTTTTCTTCGTATTCATTACCTGGGTGCTGTTCACCTCTGTTCCACAGGTATTTCCCGTTTCGGATAAAACGGCTTCTCCCGGCACATGATTTTACCTATATTTGATACAATTAAATTAACATGATTCCATTTTCTCCTCCTCAAATCAACGAAAAAGCAATTGCTGCAGTAAACGAAGTGCTGCGTTCGGGTTGGATCACTACCGGGCCAAAAACAAAATTGTTTGAAAAAAATCTGTCGGCCTATAACGGAAATCCTCATACCATTTGCCTCAATTCTGCAACGGCCGGGCTCGAAATTATGCTCCGCTGGTTTGGTGTGAAGGAGGGCGATGAAGTAATCGTTCCTGCGTATACCTATTGCGCAACAGCTAATGTAGTGATGCATTGCGGTGCGAAACCCGTAATGGTAGATACTAACCCGGTAGATTTTACCATTGACGTGCAAAAAATAAAAAATGCCATCACCGCCAAAACAAAAGTCATCATGCCGGTGGATTTTGCCGGTTATCCCTGTGATTATGACGCGATCAATACGATAGTAAACGATCCTGAAATTAAAAAACTTTTTCATCCCGAAAACGCTGAACAAAAAACGCTGGGAAGAATTCTTGTATTGAGTGATGCTGCTCATTCGGTGGGAGCAAAATACAAAGGAAAACATACCGGCACCTGCTGCGATATTTCTGTATTTTCTTTTCATGCAGTAAAAAATCTTGTAACCGCAGAGGGCGGTGCCGTGGCACTTAATCTTCCTGCCCCGTTCAATAATGAAGAAATTTATAAATACCTCTGTATAAAATCACTTCACGGACAGAATAAAGATGCTTTGGCTAAAACACAAGTGGGCGCCTGGCGGTATGATGTGATTGAACCGGGCTTCAAATGCAATATGACCGATATTATGTCGGCTATTGGTTTGGTGGAACTGGAACGGTATGATGAAGAAGTGCTGCCGAGAAGAAAAGAAATATGTAAAATGTATTCAGAGGCATTGGGAAAATACGATTGGGCACAACTGCCGGTTTTTAGCAATGGAGAAACGGAAAGTTGCTATCATTTATACCCTCTGCGCATTAAAAATGTAAAAGAATCACAGCGCGATGCCATTATTCAGAAGATTTTTGAAAAACAGGTGAGCGTAAACGTTCATTTTATTCCGCTTGCCATGCTGTCAGTGTATAAAAATATTGGCTACAACATTAATGATTATCCAGTGGCGTATGATAATTATTCAAGAGAAATATCACTTCCTGTTCATCTTTTACTCAGCAATGATAATGTGGATACCGTTATTCATTCGGTAATAAAATCTGTTGAAGAAGTGCTGGTATGAAAAGATTGTTTGATATCATTTCATCACTGGTGGTACTGACAC
Source organism: Bacteroidota bacterium (assembly GCA_049322335.1). GTDB lineage: Bacteria > Bacteroidota > Bacteroidia > Flavobacteriales_D > UBA2798 > JBMORL01. The sequence continues at coordinate 7,169 of JBMORL010000098.1, read as the reverse complement.
TTTTTATTCCTTTTTTTATACTGATTGCTTTCTGGATAGCGCTATCATCGCCCGGTGGCGTATTTTATGTCCAGGAAAGAGTAGGGAAGGGGAAAAAACATTTTCGTTTGTATAAGTTCCGGACCATGCGGGTGAATGCCGATAAACAGGGACAACTTACTATTGGAACTAACGACAACCGGATTACAGCAGCAGGAAAATTTCTGAGAAAATTTAAGCTGGATGAATTTCCCCAGCTTATCAATGTATTGAAGGGTGATATGAGCATCGTAGGGCCGCGTCCGGAAGTGCCGGAATATGTAGCGATGTATAACAGCGAACAGTTAAAGGTGCTTGATGTTCTTCCCGGCCTTACGGATTATGCCTCTATCGAATACATCAATGAAAACGAGATACTCGGCAAGGCAGAGAACCCCGAACAGGCCTATATTTCACAGGTAATGCCTGCCAAACTGGGACTTAACCTGAAATACATCCGCGAAAAGAGTTTTAAGACCGATCTTTCCATTATTTTTCGGACTATTTTGCGGATATTCAGATAATGTGCCAGTAATACTTTTCCGTATTTATTTTGATTTTGTGCTTTTGAGACCGGTACAGTTATAGTAAACACTCATAGTAAGTAAAAACACTTACAGGGGCTAAAACGGCCTTCAAAGAATCCAAAAATGCCGGTCATTTTATTTGCTTTTTTTCATATTTTTTCTTTAATTTTAGCGGTAAATCGAATGATTATGAAAAAAACATTTATTCTTCAGCAGGCTTCTTTTCTCCTTTGTTTTTTGTTATCAGGAGTTTTAGCCCATTCACAGATCATCAACCTGGGAAGTCTTAAGAATTATGGTCTTTTTTCTGGTGCACAGATTAATCTTTTTTCTGCAGCAAATGTTGACGGGAAAGCTGGTGCTACCGTAGTAAATAATAGTTCTTTTCTTAATGCTTCGGATGGACAGGAAATAAATACACCGGCTTATAATGGAGTTTTAACAGAGCTTGATACTTTGCTCAGCCAGATCAATAGCTTGTCTTATACAACAATTACAATAAATCCTTCTTCACAAAATTATTTTACGGCTGGAGTCTATCAACACAATGGTAATCTGTCATTAAATTCCATTTCTCATTTTACCGGAACTGCTTCTGATGAAATTTTGATCTATATCAATGGAACGCTGGAATTGGATACGGCCAGTGGCTTTGATCTGGTGGGAATTCAACCCGGTCATATTTATATTTTCGCTTCCGGGGGAATTACAGTTAAAAATAATTCAGTTACGTATGGAGCCCTTATTTCACCTGCCGATATTTCGTTTGAAAATAATTCCCAGGGTGCGTATAGCATTTTAAGCAGATCAAACATTCATCATATCAATTCTCCGGCTTCATCAACTGTGAATAGTTTTTCTGCACAGGTTAAAATTATCAATATGACTTCCAATGCCTATAAATTGGGTGGGGTAGGGGAATGTGCTAATGTAAGCACCATAGGAGGTTCGTTAAGCGACCTGGCAGCCGATATAACGATTGATAACAGCGGGAATTATTACGTAACGGGAATTTTCACAGGAACAGCAACTATTTTCACTGCATCAGGAAACACGACACTAACAGCGCTTTCAACGCAGGATATGTTTGTGTGCCGTTACAATGCCGATGGAAGCATACAATGGGTAAGGCAGGCGCATCAAACCAATGCAGGAAATGCTACCGGAAATTCTATTGATTTTAATGATTTTGGTGGAACCGATGTGATTTATGTGGCCGGATATTTTGATGGAGTTGCAGATTTCGGAACGACTAATACTTATTTAGCATCCAATGGCGCAGCTTTTATTCTAAAACTGGATGCGGCCACCGGTAATGTGATATGGGTGAAACAGGAAGGGAATACAAATACAAAAATCAGAACAATGTGTTCTGATTCTGATGGAAATGTTTATGTGGGAGGATATGCAATTGGCCCTACTACGTTTTCAAATGGAAATACTAATAATACTAATGCGTGGATTGCAAAATATGACTCGAATTCAAATTTTCAATGGTTCGTGTTTGCATCTCCCGGGTCTTCCGGTACAATTCATACAATTGCAGTTAGTGAAAATTCCGGTGATAATAAAGTTTGCATAATTGTAGAAGTAGGTGGCGGAGGTTCATTTGCCATGGGAATTAATTATGTTAATTTATCTGCCGGCTGGTCAAATCCATGTTTATTTACTTTTAATAAAAATACAGGCTTTGTGATGTGGGTGGCAGATCTTGAGGGAAATTTTATGTTGAGTGGCGAAAATACAGCAAGAGCATTAAAATTAACTAATACAGTACCTGCTGAAATTTATGTTGGTGGATTATGCCAAACTCCGCCATTATTGTCATTTTCTTCTATAAATGCCGGTGCAGCTTATATTTTAAAACTCAACGCAAATGGTTCGTTTAATAGTAGTACACAAATTCCAATATTCAGCTCAATTGCACCGCAGGAACCATGGCATGATTTTGATATTGATAATTCGGGTAATTTATTTGTTATTGGTATGGGGTCAGTTATTTTTACGCTTAATAATATTCTATACGATTCACAAACTAATTCTGATATTTTTGTTTTTAAATATGATAACTCGTTGGTGCTTTCTGATGTAATTCAAGTGATTGGAGTTGGTTCAAGTAGCTCAACGGATACTAAAAAAGCAGCCATTAAAGTCGATGATTGCAGAATTTACACTTCATTTTCATTTTATGCGCAACCATTAATTATTGATGGTACAACCTATTATTCTCAGGGTTCAAACGATGGTGCAGTCGCCACCTTTTCCAACCCTGATGACATCATCATAACTACTACCGGACCTACGCAGTTTTGCCAGGGAGGCTCAGTGGTGCTGGATGCGGGGGTTCATCCGTCTTACCAGTGGTTTTTGAACGGAGTTGCTATTCCGGGCGCTACTTCACAAACTTATACCGCTACACAAACCGGTTATTACAGCGTTGAATCCCCTACCAGCTGTTGTTCCGAAGCTACAGCTACTATTTTTATTGATGTACTTCCTGCACCCGTTGTCAATGCAGGGCCTGATATTACTACCTGTGTAGGATACAACGAACAACTCAATGCAACCGGTGTTACTAATCCTGTTATTTGGTCGCCTTCTACTTTTCTTTCGAATCCCAATATTGTAAATCCCGTTTTTAACGCATCTGCACCCGGTGTGTACAATTACACAGTTACTAAGATCGGATCAAATGGATGTCCCGGTTCAGATCAAATTACCATTACTGTTAATCCTTCACCGGTGGCCAATGCCGGGGTGGATGTGGAATTTTGTGTTTTTGATGGTGCGGGAACCACGTTATCCGGATCGGGTGGCATCAGCTGCGTTTGGTCGCCTGCAACCGGGCTTAGCAATACTACAATATATAATCCGGTTGCTTCACCTTCTGTTACTACAGTTTATACCATCACCGTAACAGCCGCCAACGGATGCACCGCGTCAGATAATGTAACAGTGAATGTAATGCAGGATTGCTGCCCTGGCTCGCAGTATTTTTATTCGGGTACATACAGTAGTAACATTATTTCTGCCTTGCCCATTTCCATGAGCGGCACTATCAACATCACCGGCCCGGTGAATATTGATTGCCCTGATATCCGAATGTCACCGGGAACGGTTATTAATGTGGTTTCGGGAACCCTTACCGTTACCCGTTCATGGCTTCATCCCTGCAACGACATGTGGGAAGGAATTGTGGTTCAGCCGGGCGCTTCGCTGGTGATGAACAGTTATTGTCGCGTGGAAGGAGCCTATAAAGCCGTTCGTTCTGACGCAGGAGGAAATTTCACTCTCGATGATGTGCTGTTTAACCGAAACCAGACAGATATTTACGTTGATCCCTATAACCTTCCTCACACCGGTTCGGTGGAACATTGCATTTTCACCTGCCGCGACCTTACTTCCTTCGGGAATTATACTTTGCCCGCTACCACCAACTTCTTTACCCAAACCGATAACCAGCCCTTTTACCTTGAAACCAATTACCCAACGGCCAACCTCATGTCACCGCTCACTACTATCCGTAGCCAGCGGGCAATGTATGTTACCAATAACAATGCTATCGTTTTCGGTACACCTGTAAACGGGCGCAAAAATTATGTGGATTATCACGACTATGGCATTTACGCAGTAAACACCAGCGTTATTGCCCAAAACACCCGTTTTGCCAACATAACGGGAAAGGGATTGGTGAAGCCCGCCCTCGGTATCGCTGTTTACAGCGAAAACAATATACTCGATTTTTCCAACCCGGCTACTTATACCAGCTTAAAAGTAGGCGGAACAAATAATTTTGAACCCAACCTGTTTCGCAACTGCTTTGCCGGGGTGGTATCGTTGGAAACACCATCTATCGACATTCAAAATAACACTTTTCATAATTTTATCACCAACCCTAATGTGCTTACCAATGCGTATGGATTGTATGGAGTTCTTACACGGTTGAAATTTTACAGTTTTTATGAAGTAAACGGAAATACGGTAAATAACTGCGAAACCGGTATTCACTTTCTCAGGAATTCAAAAGGAGAATCTTTTCCGCAGGATGCCAATATTCTTGATAATAAAATATCAGGCGGAAATACCGGCAGCCTGTATTGTAATACGGGAATAATGGTGGAAGATGTTGTTCCGGTTGACTTGCCCAAGCAGATCAATGTCATGTTCAACAGATCAAACAATGCCGCGGTGGGTATTCATACACGCAACGTTAACCAGGTGGTGAACATTAATGAAAACGACAAAATAGATGTAAAACCCAATGTAACCACCCTCAGCTACCATGCCGGCATACGGGCTGAATTTTGCGGCAATCTGCGGATCATTAAAAATGAAAAAATAAAAAGCACAAACAATACGGATGTTCGCATAAAAGGAATTTACCTCACCAAAAACAGCCAGAAGCCCGAGGTGGTTTGCAACAAAGTGAACACGGTAGGTCAGGGAATCGTTTTTGAAAACAATAATGGTTTTGCCTTTTTTGACAACAACACCATGCAGAATTGTTTTGACGGATATGTTCTATTAAACAACGGCAGCATTGGACAGCAGGGTGGCCCGGGAAATCCCAGCGATAATAAGTGGATGGGGAATTTTGGGAACTCAAAAACACTTACGGTACAAACTTTTTCTCCACAAAATCACTCGGTTCTATATGTAAGAAATGGTGGTATTTATAATCCTACAGGAACTGATAATCAAACAACATTAGGCGATGATTATAACACGGCTGGTGCAAAAATCGTAACAACTGGACCTTTTGAGCTATGTAACGCTCAGCATATTGTTTCATTACCAGATAAGAAAAACTTTGTAGCGAAACTGATAACCGAAGCTCAGCCCATGATTGACTTTGTAAATGGCAGTCGGTGGGCTGAAAAGGCAGAAGCCTATAAGTGGATAAAAGAAGATTACAACATCGCTTCTGGAGACACTGTTCTTGAAAATTTTTATACCAATGCCGATAACGGTTGCTTTGGTTTAACCGACTCCATAGATCATTGCATGAAAAATGGAAATTATGCCTCTGCCCAGATATTAAACAGCCTGCAAAATCCGGTTAACCAAACAGAGCAAAATCATAAAGATTTTGTTGAAGTGGCTACCGGTTATGATCCGGACAGTTTATCATCAACCGATTCAATAAAACTATTTGAAATAGCAGTACAATGCCCGTTAGATGGCGGATATGTTGTTTATGCCGCGAGGGGAATATTAAATCATTATTATAAGAATAACATCTGGTTTGATGACTTTTGTGAATCAGGAAATCGTTTTGAACAGTCGGATAATAATTTTAGTGCTGAAGATAAATTCCGGTTATATCCGAACCCAAATGATGGTAGTTTTACCATTTCACAGGGTGGAGAATTTAAATCAGGGACACAAATCCATATTGTGGACATAGCAGGAAAAACAGTATTTTCTTCAACAATTAATAAAATCTCTCATCAGGTTAATTTACATATTGAAGCATTGGAAAGAGGCGTTTATATTGTAAATATTATAGAAGAAAACAGAAATTATCATTTACGGTTTGTTGTATCTAAATAAAATAGGGTATTTGTTTTTAAACAAATGCAGCCTGCTGGCTGCATTTGTTTTATTGGAGTTTTATTCGACTTCTCAACCAAATTTAGTGCCCAATAGTAGTTTCGAAGATTCAACGGGGTGCACAACAATGCAGATTTCAAATATTAATTATTGTAAAGGATGGTTCGATGCATCTTTAGGGACATGTGATTATACTTATGATTGTAATGGACATCCATTGTTTTTTTATGGTTCTCAAATTGCAAATTCCGGAGATTCTTATATGGGGTTTATTGCATATACTTCTTACTGTTCCAGTTGTAGAGAATATATGGCATCGGAATTAAAATATACACTACAACAAGGAAAAAAATATTTGGTGAGTTTTTATATAAATCTTGCGGATGGAAGTTGTTTAAATATTTCCCGGATTGGCGCATATTTAGCAAAGGAATCTGATAATATTCCTCAAAGTATTTTAAATGATTTAGGTTTTTCTCCCCAGGTATATAATCCAACGCAAGGGGTCTTAAATAATAAAACGTCCTGGGTTAAGGTTGAAGACACAATTGTTGCTTCCGGTAATGAAAAATATATAATAATTGGAAATTTTGATAATGATAGCAATTCTAATCCTCAATGGGTTGGCTGTTCAAATCCCTTGGATAGTATTGCTTATTATATCGTAGACGATGTCTCAGTTGTACCATTAGAATATGATGCAATTGCTGGGTCTGACAATGTTATTTGTAATGGTGATCAGTGTATTCTTGGGAAATCAAATACATATAACTCATCCTGCTTAATTACCTGGTCACCTTCATTAAGCTTAGACAATCCCAACCAATCCAATCCCATTGCTTCACCTGATACCACCACCACATATATTTTAACTATAAGCGGATGCGGAGCAACAGTAACGGATACGGTAACAGTTTTTGTAGAAGACTGCCCGGTAGAAGAAATTGAAGTAAATATTTATCCAAACCCATCGGATGGCAATTTTGAGATAAAATATACATCAGGTGCAGAGCTAAAGATGATAATTTATAATTCCATAGGTCAGCGGGTGGTTAAAGAAAACCTGCTACC
>JBMORL010000097.1:0-1029 GCA_049322335.1 Bacteroidota bacterium | reverse complement strand
GGTCGTCATCCACATGAAATGAAACGTTATCGTGTTTTTGTCCTTTTTCCAGGAAACCGGGAAAATCGATGTATCGTGTTTCGGGATTATAAATTCCGATTCCGAAACTGGCGGCATCCATCAGGTCATTTACATTTTTGTAAACACTGGACACAATGGTTTCTACGGAAAGAGAAGAAGAAATTTCCTTGCTGATATTACTCAGCAGTTTGGTGTTCTGGTAGGCTTTTTCAATTTCTGCGGTACGTTCCAGTACACGGGCCTCGAGGTCTTCATACAGGTTGGCGTTTTCAAGCGCGCTGCCCACATACACCGAAAGGCTTCGCAATACATCAGTGTGGTATTCGTTATAGGAGTTTTTCGAAAAACTTTGCGCGGTAATTACTCCTATTACTTTATGCTTTGAATGTAAAGGCATGTAGATCATTGACTCAGGCAATTCGCCCTGCACGGCCTCATAATCTGTAGGAATGTATTTATGGTATTCGTTTTCCCAGTCGTTGATAATAATTTCCTGGTTGTTGCGGAAACAGATGGTGGCAATTTTATCCTCGCTCAGCGGATAGGAAAAATCGGGAAGGAGTTCGCCTTTTTCCATTACACCCGAAAAATACAGGTCGTTTTCTTTTTCGCGGTAAAGCGCTACACCAAAAATAGTGGCGTCAATCAGCGAGTTGACACTGTTGTATAATTTGGAAATAATTTCGGCAGCCGAAAGCAGGGAAGAGATCTCACGTCCTATTTCGCTGATGAGCCTGGTATTGGAAAAAGCCTTTTCAATCTGTTCTTTTTGCTGTACTACTTCCGCTGTTCTCGCTTTTACCGTTTCTTCCATGCTTTCATACAACCGGGCGTTTTCCATTGCGCTGGCTATCGACTGGCAGAGGTTTTTAAGAATGTCGAGATGGTATTCGGTATAGGCGTTTACCTGGAATGACTGCACGGTAATTACTCCCGTGATGGTGTCTTTGAGATAAAGCGGCAGGTAAATGATGGAAGAAGAATCTTTTCCGGCTTTTGGGGCCTGTT
>JBMORL010000096.1:0-8728 GCA_049322335.1 Bacteroidota bacterium | reverse complement strand
TTGAAGTAAATATTTATCCAAACCCATCGGATGGCAATTTTGAGATAAAATATACATCAGGTGCAGAGCTAAAGATGATAATTTATAATTCCATAGGTCAGCGGGTGGTTAAAGAAAACCTGCTACCCGGTATTAATCAGAAAATAACGATGGAAAAAGCTAATTTGGCATCCGGAGTTTATTCGGTTATATTTTTCGATGGGGAGAAAGCGGTTAAAAAGGAAAAAATTGTTGTAATTAAAAGTTAATATTATTATATTGGTGTTTTAAATAAAGAATATGAAAAAACCATTTATCTCATTTATATTATTTTTTTCCGCCATATCCTCTTTCTCCCAACCCGATACGCTAACGTGTAATGTTTATGGAAATGCGGATACAGGCCCGGGATATAATGGAACGAATTATTATATCAATTCCGAATTACAGGATTATTCCGGGTGTGGGGCTACTTATCCTGCCATTCATGTAGCTATAATTGATACCAATACCTGCGAAGCATGGGGGACTTATAATTGTCCAAATACAGATTGGTCATGTACTTGTGTTATGGTAAATCCCAATAATCAATTCGGAAATTTGAACAATGGTTGCGGATCATGCAGGGCAAGGGTAGAGAAATATTTTATTTATCAACTTGATCCGTCTAACCCACAGCAATTTTATGCACTTGATTCCCTGTTGAGCAATGATACTTTAGGCGGAGTTTATTTTTTGGTTTATACCTGGCTATACGCTGACAGGGATGCTATTATGTCTGTAGACCCTGGTATTTATACAGCTCTTGCAAACCTTGGTGCTTCTACAGCATTGACGCAGGCAGATTCGGTTCCTTTTATTTTCTTCGCTAAAGAAGGTGATCCTTCTTCTGCTATGGAAGTAATCGGTACTCATCCCGAAGATACGATCTCCCTGCAGGCGCTGATCTGTAATCAATCCTCTGTAAATATCAATACACAATACAGACAGTTTTCGATAAATATTTTTCCAAACCCATCTGATGGAAAATCTTTTATCGAATATTCGTCAGAAGAAAACCTGGAAGTATTGGTTCACGACCTTTTCGGAAGAAAAATAAGAGCCATTTCCCTCCCTCCTGGTATCCATCAAAAAAGTAATATGGATTTCACTCAGCTCAGTAACGGTATATATTCTGTTTTAGTAATAAATAATGGGAAGATTTATGATTCCCCAAAAATGATGATCATTAAATAAATCAACAACTTTTCTCACGACCAAAGGAGTAATCAAACATCAACTATCTGCAATGAATCCAAGAACAGTTTCGTTTTCCAAAACCACCCTCACCGAACTCATGATTCCTTCGTATGCCAATTTCGGGGGAAAAGTTCATGGTGGAATTTTACTTTCCCTAATGGACAAAGTGGCCTACACCTGTGCTTCCAAACATGCAGGTTGTTATGTGGTGACTGTTTCTGTTGAAGAAGTAAATTTTCTTGCTCCGGTAAATGTGGGCGAATTGGTTTCTCTGCACGCGGCCGTTAATCATGTAGGAAAATCATCCATCGTTGTGGGCATCCGGGTGATCGCTGAAAATGTGAAAACGGGCGAACAAAAGCACACCAATACTTCCTATTTTACCATGGTAGCAAAAGACGAAAACGGAAATCCAACGATGGTTCCCGAACTTATTCTTGAATCACGCGATGATGTACGCAGATGCGTAGAGGCAGTAAAAAGAAAAAAAATAAAAGCAGAAAACCGCCACCAGTTCGAAAACGAATTTTCGGATGCAAATCTCGACAGCGAAATAAATTTATTGAAAAACGAACGCGTTATCCTGCAAAAAAGCCTGTAAACTTATTTCACCGAAAATTCCTGGTTAAAAAACGGGTTTGATTCAGGAGTTTTTATAACGATATAGGGATGTTTGGATGAGATATGGCATCCGTTGCAGGAGGAAGAAGTAAAGACTTCAAAAGCAGCTTTAAAATCTGATTTTTTTTCCATTTGTTCTTCCAGGATCTGCAGGTTGGTGAGCCCAAATATTTCCATGTTTTTGCTTATATTCACTCCCTCATCCATCACTCCTGCATCGGCAATAGCTTCCATTTCTTCTTCCAGCTCGTGAATATAAAACTTTGCCAGTTCGGTGTTGTCGTTTATTCCCGCAAACCAAAGCTTGGCATGAAATACCTGCATGCGCGCCATATAGTGAACCAATTCTAATTTTTCTTCATGTTCTTCCGCTGTATGAGCAACCGGTTTACTTTCTTTTTTGCCCTTTTCAGCCTGCGAACGTAATTCACCCAGTTTCGAACCCTGGTAAAAACAAAGTATAATGGCAGCAAGAGCTGTTAATAGTGAAATAACAGAGAGTCCTTTCATAATGAAACTTTTTCGCAAAATAGTAATAATGTCATCATATTAGCAATACCGTTTTAAGGTTAATTCACTGGAGATTATTATTTATCTTCGCAAAAATGACGTTTTCAGACAAGGATATTGCTTTTTTGGAACAATCGGGACATACTCCCCAACAGGTGGAATTCCAGCTGGATTGTTTTCGCAGGGGTTCCCGGCCAATAAAAGTGATTCGTCCCGCAACGGCCGGAGATGGCATTATCATTCTTTCTCCCTCACAGAAAGAAACATACAGGCAATTATGGGAAAAGGAATACCGGAATTATTCTGTTACCAAATTTGTTCCTGCCTCGGGTGCCGCCAGCCGCATGTTCAGGGCGTTGTATGAATGGCAGTCGGAACAAAAAAATACACCTGAAACAGATTTGTTTTTCACACGGTTACCCGACTTTGCTTTTTATCAGCGTATACGGAATTATTCCAAAAAAAATCAACTGGTAGAAGCCATTCTTTCCTCTTCCGGCCTCAATTTCGGAAACCTTCCCAAAGCACTTCTGCCGTTTCACCGTTACAGGGATAACGAAGTCACCCCACTTGAATCACATCTCCTCGAGTCACTGGAATATACCAACGAAAAAGAAGAAGCATATAACGTGCATTTTACCTTTTCTCCCGAGCATGTGGAAATGGCTGAAGAAAAAATATGGAAAACACTTTTTGATATAGAAGAACAATACGGAGTGGATTCTTCTGTGCTGATCACTTCACAGCATAATGAAACAGATACTATTGCCGTGGATGAAAGTAATAATCCTGTTAGGCACGAAAATGGAAATTTAATCTTTCGCCCGGCCGGACATGGCGCACTACTTGATAATTTGAGCGAAACCTGTTCTGATATCGTTTTTATCCGAAATATCGATAATATTCTTCCGCCTCATAAAAACGTGGAAACAGTTATGTGGAAGAAAATTATGGGTGGAATGTTCCTTCAACTCAGGAACGACTTGTTCCGTTATCTCGGTTATCTGAAATCGGCACGTGTGGTGAGCGCAAAAGAGATGAATGAATTTTGTAATTCAATTTTTATTGCGGTGCCCGAAAATTTGAAAAACAATAGCGATGCGTTGGCATGGTACTCGTTTCTTAATCGCCCCATGCGCCTTTGCGGAATGGTGAAAAACGAAGGCCAGCCGGGTGGAGGACCGTTTTGGGTAAAAAATGAAAATGGAATAAAATCACTTCAGATAGTGGAGTCAGCACAATTCTCCAACGACCAGCTGGAAATACTGAATCAGTCCACACATTTTAATCCCAATGATATTGTTTGTTCTTTCCGCAGCCATACCGGTGAATATTTTGACCTCGGTGCTTTTGTTGATCATAACGCTTTTTTTATCTCCGAAAAATCATTCAACGGAAAAAAAATAAAAGCACTCGAACTCCCCGGCTTGTGGAATGGAGGAATGGCAGGATGGATTACCTGGTTTGTTGAAATTCCTTCATCCGTTTTTAATCCTGTGAAAACGGTAAACGACTTACTGGGAGAAAATCACCGATCATAAAAAAAGCGCCAGGTTTCGGATGGCGCTTTTATTTTGAATAGTATGATTATCGTATAAGGGTAACGTGCCCGTATTTTTCAATCTCTTCTTTTGTATAAGAATCCTTGGCTTTTACTTTCCATACATATACATCCTGTTTCACAGCCATTCCTTTAAATGTTCCGTCCCATCCCGTAGAAGGTGCAGTGGATTTAAAGATCACTTCTCCCCAGCGGTTGAAAATGAAGAACTCAAAACGCTCCGCATCAAAGCCTTCGCTAAACGGCATGAATATATCATTCTTGCCATCTCCATCAGGCGTAAATGCATTGGGAACATATAGCGTAAATATGCCATCAATGATCACTGAATACATAATAGAATCCAGGCAACCGTATTGGTTGGAAACAAGCAGGGTTACATTATAAACTCCATTGGTGTCATTGGGGAATTCAAACGAAGGATTCACCTGCGTGGAAGTACCCATTCCTGCAAAATTCCAGTTCCATGTTATCGCATCTGATGAAGACTGGTTTTGGAAATTAATGTTTGTATTAAACAAGTTGGTAGGCTGTGGTCCGAAAAGGAAATTGGCTACCGGGTAAGGATAAGGACAAACCAGGTTAGGATAAGTAGTATCTGACACACAACCATTAGGTGAAGTAGCAGTGAGCGTAACGTTATAACATCCCGGAGCAGTGTAGGAATGGAAAGGATTGGTTCCGGTTCCGGTGTTTCCGTCACCAAAATCCCAGGTTAATGTGCTTACAGTTCCTGTAGTTGTACTGGTAAAATTCACGTCTACGGGGTAACATCCGTTTGTATTATCCACTGTAAAGGATGGAACAGGAGCGGGGTTTACCGTGACGCAAACCGTATCACTTGCTGTACAGTTATTGGCATCTGCCACTCCGATGATATAACAGGTGCTTGTTGTGGGAACGATAGAGAAGGAAGAGGTCATAGCGCCACTACTCCACAAATAGGAATAAGGAGCGGTTCCACCCGCAGCTACGGCAGTATAAATAGTTGAACTGCCATAACAGATGGATTGATCAACACCGGCATTTACTGTCAACACCGGAGGTTCGTTTATGGTGTAAGTGGTGTCTTTCATACAACCCGAAGTGTCAATAATCTCAATGGTATAGGTTCCTGCCACAAGTCCTGATAAGAAATCGGTAGTAGTTACGTTGGCGGTAGTTTGAATTAAGTTTCCTCCCGCATCATACCAGTTAACAGTCCATGGCCCGGTTGTTCCTACCATAGTGGCAGTGATATCACCATCGGCAGAGCCATTACATGAAACATCATTTCCTGTTGGAATTGGAGTATAGCAAGTTGGGCATGCTGAATAAACAAACACTCCTGATGTATCCGAACAGCCACCATTAATATCTGTTACCAGAACAGTATAGTAAGTAGGCTGGAAAGGTTGTGCGGGTGTAGTTTGCGAGTTGGGAGAGGTTACAGATGCAGAAGGCGTCCAGCTATAGGTATAGTTGGCGGGATCGGGATCTGATGGACAAGTTGTAAAACGAGTTATGGGGCGGTTGGTTGATGAACCAAAGCCTGAAAGCTGCGGACATGCGGCTGTACCATCACTGTTAAACCATACGCTGGATGTAAATGCTGTGGTTGTCCAGGGAGTAATGGCATTGGTAGTGTAGGTATATTGGGCCGTCCATGTATAACAAATTTCAACCACAAGATTGGATACTCCATCCCATTCGTAAGGAGTGGCAAGGGTATGCATGTTCCAGCCTGCAGCTACTGTTGTATTGGTAGGGCCGTATACGGTTGTTAATCCCGTTATAAATGTCGTGGTAAGGTTAGTTTGGTTGGTACACCCCATGCTGATAGTATAGCCGGGATAGGTGGTAATACCACCTGCAGTTATAATCTCCCATCCTATTTCAGAAATTTTTCCACCGATGAATCCCATTCCCTGTAATTCTGCAGCAGTAAACAGGAACTGGTGTTTTTCATTGGCATACCAGTTACCATAAGGAGCGGGGTAGGTGGTATTGGTATTCGAACCGGTTTGCGTTCCCATGGTAATTGTGGAAACAGGTCCGCTGCAACCGCCACTTAAACTCGGGCCGCAGGTTGCCGGAATTCCACCACCCAGCGACACATCCAGCTGCGTAAAGTCGCCACACGTTAGTGAGTCGATGGAAGCAGATGCGGTAACGTTGGGAGAATAGGATGCGGCTACGTTTAGTGTTACACTGTCAGATTTCACACAACCATTGGGGCTGGTGATATCCACATAAAAAGTATAGTTGCCGGGAGCAGTAGCTGTAATAGTAGGATTGGCTGAGTTGGCGGGAGCAAGAATGCTGTTTCCGGGTGTCCATGCAAAAGTGTAGGCGCCTCCGGGGTTAGTGGTGATATTCACCTGGACAGGATCCTGCAAACAACTGGTACCAGATGTTTGGGTAATGGTGTAGGTAAAATCAGGAACAACGTTTACGGTAACGGTGTCTACGTTAGTACAGCCTCCCGAAAGGTTACTCACTACCTGGTAAGTAGTAGTAGAAGCAGGATTGGCAATGGGCGATTGGCAGTTGTTACACGAGAAGTTGGTGGGAACGTTCATGGGAGGGCCTGAAATAACGGTCCAGTTAAAATTCGATCCGCCACTTCCGGTTAATTGTACGCCTTGTCCCAAACACATAATTTCATCCGGGCCCGCATAGGTGCTGGTAATTACGTTAACCTGTACAGGAAATGAATTAATACCTGAGATCGGACAGGCATCATCTAATACATCAAATGAAATAATAGATTGTGTGGGTGATCCGGGCTGAATGGTGGTACAGAAAGTAGCTGTTACAGGATTGGTACCGGTAATGGTTACTGTAGCTCCGGGAAAAATCTGGGCAGCATTGGAAGTAACTGTAAGTACGTTCGAAGCATCACTATCACTAAATACAAGGTCAAAGCAAAAGCTGTCTCCTTCACAAGCCTGTATAGTATTATTACCTACCATAGTTCCCGATCCCGAAAAGTTGGAGATACCGGCAGCAGGATTGGAAGGAACCTGGTTGGTACAGTTAATCACTTCAATCTGGAAGTCCTGGATAACACTTCCCACAAGATTTCCGTTGGCATCAAATTCTTCTACCAAAACCGCCACAATAAAATTGCCAAGTACAGTTGGAGTAAATGTGATTTGTCCTGTTGTAGGATTAATGGAAATTCCTGTGATGGGTTGAGAACCGGTATAAGGAGCAACATAAGTTATGCTGGTTCCGGGGCCATTGGCGGCATTGATCAATGAAAATTGCAAGGTGTTTCCATCCGGATCGATAGCGGCCATATTCCAGTTTACCGGTTGGTTGATACATACGTAAGGAATAGGCTGTGATGTGATTTGTGCTGACGTATTGCAGGGAGCAGTGGTGCTGTTTAAAACCGATTCCCAGTAATAAGAGTCGAATGTAGTGGAGTTTACTGCATTATTTCTGCAGCAGGATGTATAGGAAAAAGTCCATGAATCGCAGTTGCCGGGAAGAGTAACGATACCTGTCCACTGGTGCATCCAAACACCGGGCAATGTGCCGCCACTGCACTCACTTTGCCCCATTTGCGAGGGACAAAGCTGAGATACTTCCTGCTGATAAATAACGTTGTTTAACGTAGCTGAAGTAAGTGTTGTGAAACCACAGTCGTTGTTGATGTTAATAAACTGGGTTCCATTGGCTTCAAAAGCGGTTCCGCAGTCTTCAAAAAGTGTGAGGGTAATCTCATACTGGTTGGGTCCGATGCACTCATAGGTGATGTTTCCGCCCGGAACGTGAGATGCAAATGCTTGATTTCCTGATGCAATCGTCAGGAAAATGGCCAGAGAAAGTATGGCTCGTTTTATCATAGGGGGTTGAGATGTGCTTATTTGTTGAAAAAGACGTAGTTTTAGCACATTAGTTGCTGCCTGGAAACCGGAAATTAACCGCATTAACATTTTTTGTTATTAATTAAACAAGTGGTTCTGATTATCAGGCAAATAAACAAAAATTAGGCCGAAAAAAAAAGTCATTAATTAAAATGAAAATTGCAGGGCTTACGGGCAATATCGGGGCGGGAAAATCAACCGTAGCGCAAGTGTTTTGTGAATTGGGTTTCCCGGTATTTGAAGCGGATGCCGAATCGAAAAAAATACTGGAATCAGACAGTAGTTTGCATCTTCAGTTAAAACAGCAATTCGGGGAAGAAATTTTTACTGAAAATATCCCCGACCGGAAAAAAATGGCAGCACTCGTTTTTACGGACCAGGAAAAATTGCATCAGCTCAATTCACTTTTACATCCATTGGTACAAAAGCGCTTTGCAACATGGTGCAGCGAACAAAAAACCGAATGGGTAATAAAAGAAGCCGCTATTCTTATCGAATCGGGCACATACAAAAACTGCAATAAAATAATTTTGGTGACATGTCCTGAAGATATCCGTATTGAAAGAGTGATGAAAAGAGACTCTGTTTCGCGCACACAGGTAGAAGCAAGGATAAAGAATCAAATGAGTGAAGAAGAGAAAAAGAAAATGGCGGATTTTGTGATTGTGAATGACGGGGATCACCTGCTGATTCCTCAAATCAGCATTATTTTGGAAAAGCTAAATGAAAATACTCAACGCCAAACAACTTAAATCCGCTGACAGTTATACAATTACCAGCGAACCCATCTCTTCCACCAACCTGATGGAGCGTGCTGCTTCGCGCTGTTTTGAGTCCATACTGTCAGGTTTTCCGGATGAAAATAACTTTTTGGTGGTGTGCGGAAAGGGAAACAATGGCGGAGACGGACTGGTTATCGCACGGCTTTTGTTTCAATCGCGGAAAAAGGTGCGGACATTCA
>JBMORL010000095.1:50277-80888 GCA_049322335.1 Bacteroidota bacterium | reverse complement strand
GCCGAAAACTTACATATTACAACGAGAGCGAAAAGACCGCTAACGAAAATTTATTTTTTTCTGCGGAAACTTCCATGAAAAAAAACGGGAACCCTGTTTTTTTGTATGTAAAAGGAAACCACTTAGGCAATGTCATGGCCGTTATATCAGACAGGAAGATTCCGGTGGATGTATATGATTATGCAGCAGGTACCAACAACTGGTATGATTTCGACACCAAAACAGGCCAGTATGTATATGTAGGTGCAGGAGGAGATGAAGAAAGATCAACAGCAGCAGATGGATATATAGATTATTTCATAGCAGATGTGGATGTGTATAGTGATTATTATCCCGGACATCAACAACTCCCGGGAAGATCAGGAGGAAGCACCACTTATAGATTTGCAGGAGCTAATGGACAGGAAAAGGAAACAGAGGTAACCAGTACAAATTCACATTATAGTGCTGAATACTGGATGTATGATAGCAGAACTGTGAGGAGATGGGAGCAAGATCCAATTAACTATGCTTGGCAATCTCCCTATGCTACGTTTAATAATAACCCGATAATATATAGTGATCGGTTAGGTCTAGCTGGTGAAGATGAGATAAGAAAAGTTTCTTTAAAAGAAAGGACACAATCTGCAATAACTAAAGCCGCACGTAGCGAAGCATATTTTAAGTTACAAGTAACGGCTGCAGAAATAAGACAAGCAAAAGCGGAAGTGGTTGTAAGTAAAGTGAAGCAACAAATGACATGGGTACCTAAGACACAACCTACACCGGAGCCAACTCCTCAGGTTGCTTACATAGGTCCTCAAACCTATGACGATTATACAGGTACTATTCAAAATGCTACACCAGAACATAGGGAAGCAGCACCTTTTAGTGCATGGGTAAAAGACATGTCTGCGGATTTGCTCAACGCATTTTATCCTGAAGTAACCGCAATTGACGATTTAGCAGCTGTCTCTACTGATCCTAATTCTACATGGAAAGATGTAACACTTGCGACCTTTAATTTTATCTTGGCTACACCCGGTAAAAGACCAATTAGAAACCAACATTTAGCAGGAGGCGTACATCCTGTTACAAAGGTAAGATTTGATGCTGATGGTTATCCCGACTTTTCAAAACACCTGTATCAGGGAGGAAAGAATGATGTTATTATTAAACCGACTGGAACCAGAGATGCAGATTTTGCAGCAGCAAATAAAGCGGCAGGGTATGACGCAACTCCAAAAGGATATACTTGGCATCATCATCAGGAAACAGGAAGAATGCAGTTAGTTGATTCAGAAATACATTCACAAACAGGTCATACAGGGGGATATTCCATGTGGGGGCAAGAAACAAAATAATATGGTGGCATTTTTGGAAACAGAAAACAGATTGAGCATTCAACAGATTGAAGAAGTAGAGTTGCTTAGCGGGAACAGTTTTCCGCAGCAATATAAAACTCATATGCTTAAATATAACGGTGGTAGATGCAAACCAAACAAGTTTAGCTTCGTTGAAGGTGAAAAGTTAAGTAGTTCTTGTGTAGACTGGTTCCTTGCTATTTATGATGGCAAATATGATAACCTAAAAAGTTATATTATCAATTATAAGCTAAACAAGAAAAGATTACCAACACATCTAATGCCAATAGCCCATGATCCTGGTGGAAACCTTATCTGCATATCATGCGGAGAAAAAGATTATGGTTATGTTTACTTTTGGGATCACGAAAAGGAGGTTGATTACAGCAGATCCGATGATAAAGACTACTCCAATCTCTATCTGATCGCTAAAAGCTTTGATGAGTTTATAAATGGGTTAAAGGAAACATAAGTACTGTATCAGCTCATCCCCGATAAGTTGGGATAAACTCAGTATATCCTCACAAGGTTAGCACAGCACGTTCTATTTTGAATATACTAAATGATGTTGCTAACGGTAAAGGAATTTAAGCAAGTTCCCGTTTTACGGGACAAGCTTAGTAAGATTGGAGAGCAAAGGATGAACAGAATCAGGATTAAGCAAAACATCTTCAATAAAGGCACGTGATTTCTGTTGTTTGATATACTGTTCACACCATGAAGCAATCTCTATAGATTTACAACGGAACACAGCAGAAATAGTCCACGGCCTATGAGCAGAAGTGAAAGACTTTTCAGGAGAATGATTGTGCTGGTACAATCTTTTGGAGAAGTTGTGAGTAATACCAACATAATACATATCGGATTTTACACTGTAAAGAACGTACACAGCACGTTCTATTTCGAATATACTAAATGATGTTGCTAACAAGCAACGCGCTGGTTTACAGAAGTGTTCCTGAAACATAATTTTCATTGGGAAAACCGGGGTTATTTTCGGTTTTTCCTAACCGAAATAGTAAACAGAAAAACGGATGTCGCTATATTTATTATTTTCTCCTGCTTTATTTAAACAGGCATTTTGAACAACTGTAATTTCGGTTCACTTGTATCCTCATTGTTTTCGATTGGGCGATCTGGTTTTTAAAATCATTTTTGCCAGGTAAATTTCCTATGTATGTTTCAAACGGAGTCAGTCCGTTTAATTTTCCATGCGGCCGCTCAAAAGCAAAATCATTTACATTTTCTTCTACCCGTAAAATAAGTTCGTTTGTGTTGCCAATGGATTGATGATTCAGGTAGCAGGTTTTCAATATCCGGTTGAAAGCTTCGGCCATGGAGTTGCTCCATATCACATCACACAACGCCCGAATCCGGTGAATGGAAATTTCTTTCAGGCCATTTAAAAAGTCGTCCACTGTTCCGTTAAAATTTTCGGCTCCGCCATCCACTGCCAGGTTAATTGTTTTAACGTCACCCGAAAGTTCTATACATTTTTTTAATGCATCACGAAACGACAGCATTCGCAATTCGCCTGATAATTTTTCACTCACCAAAACCGAAAGTGGAAATTTCGAAAAATTATCCACCACCGTGTAAATGTAATTCCACACCCCGTCAGCTGACCGGAACTTTGTTACATCAGCATGCCAGTATTCATTGGGATAATTTGCTTTTACACTAATGCCATAGCTTTTTACTGACCGGGGTTTTATTCTTTTTATTCCCAAAAGCGGAACATATTTGTACCATGTGCTTAAAGCCATTGAACAGATGTTGTTTCTCAAAGCATAATAGTAAACTGAAACCAGTGGCCAGAATTGAAAACGCGGATCAATAAGTAATTTTTTCATTTTATCCGTTTCCGGAGACAACAACTGGTTAATATGAACTTTTCTGCACGAATGGATCAATGAATCCGAACAGCGTATCCTTACTTCGCGAATCCAGTTTCTGAATGTATTTTCATCCACACCGGTTAGCCTGGAAAATTGATTGACGGAAAGTTCGTTTCTGTATCGCTGGGAGAGTTCAACAAAGAAATCTTTTTCTTTTTTCAGGTGTGAATAAAATCCTTTACCCCGCTTCATTACACTGCGAAAAAAGATAAACAGTTTAAGAATGGCTTTAGCTGTATTTTTTACTTTAGGAAAATCGCCAAGCTGCCGGATAAAATCAATTTCCCCTGAAAGTTCATGTGAGAGATCATGCCCGAGATACTCAGCCGGATTAATTTTTCGGTAACGGGATAATTGAGAACGGTGAATGTGACTCTTGTACTTTTGAGGAAGAGAATTGAGAAAAACCATAACTTTTAGTGAAGTGTGGATTTTTTGCCGGCCCTTTACAGGTAAAAATGATTCTTTTTCGGATGCCGGTCTTTCAACAATAAACATAGATTTAAAAAAACGTGAAGGTAAATTTTTCTGTAATAAATAAGTTTAATCACAGGGCACTGGCTGTATTGCTACAGGCCATTGAATCCTACATTGTATTGGCGACTTAAAGCTGTATTATATTAACCTGTAATCAAAATCAGGCTACCGGTTTTATTCTGAAAAAGCTGGAGGAGGATTACCTGGTGGGAGGAACTTCCACAGGCCAGTTATCGGGATTCTGAGAACTATGCAAAACTGCCAGAATGTATACTGTTTTTGCATCCTTTCTGTAAAAGTAAAAGATCAGGTGTGGGTGTTTTTTCATGGGAGCTACCCGGATATTCTCATCTTTTATTTCAAAAGCATCAGGATTTTGAGCGATAGTATCAAAAAAGGAAATCACTTCCTTTAAGAATTTCTTTTTCTATCCCTTTCTTCTGCTGTTATAGAATTCAATGGTTTTAAATATCACATATTCAGCACGGGGAGAAACTTCCACTGAATACATCTTCAACGCAGGTATTTTTCAGCATTCTTTTTAAACCGTTTAAGAGAAACAGTTTTACGCGGATGTTTTTTCAGGTGTTCCAATTCCTGATCTATAACCTTTTTATGAGCAGGTGAAATGGCACTGGTTTTGGTTTCTTCCACTTTCACAAAATTAAGACTGCGTAAAAGCTCCATAAAGAAATGGGCTTTAGATTCATTTACAGATACGGTTATCTTCGTCATAAGCTGATGTTTGCTCCCCCAAATATCCGCATTTCTCCTGCAATTTTTTCTTCTGCCAGTGATAAATTACCAACGGAGAGAGGTTTTCATTGGTAAATGGTGTACTATATAAATAATGATTTTTTGGCAGAAAAGTCTGTCCATTATGTGCTAAAAAGTGAGGAGAACGATTACCTGCTAATAAATCCTTGGCTTTCTTGCCGTGTGCATTATCTTAAGGATCATTACATGCTTTGCAGTAATACGATACACGATACGGAATTTGTAAACATGGGTTGCGCGATAGCTGCCATCATTGTTTCTCTTACACTGATCTGCCTCATAGATCATCGCATTTGTGCCTAGTGATTGTACCCGGGAAGAAATAGCTTTTACCACTTTCTTGGCACCACCCGGAGATTCTTTTTCAATATAAAGGTAAATGTCTTTAAGCTGACGAAGTGAGCGTTTTGACCAGACAATATCAAAAGGCCTGAGTTTTACCACTTGCTGATCTGCTTTAAAGCTTCCTTATGGGTTAAGAATTTTCCTGCAGCAATTTCACGCTCGGCTTTCTCAATGCTCTCATTGTATTCTTCTATGGAAAACCGTTTCATGTCTGCGGGAGCCTTGTCCAGTTCTTTCAGCATAGCATACACGGCTTTTACTACCTGTTCATCTGCTGAGTCAATATACTGGTGTATCTTTTTCCTGATGGCTGTTGCTGTCATGGTTGTAGTTTTTACTCCCCAAATATACGCATTTCCCCTGCAGCTTGTTCTTCTGTCAGTGATAAATTACCAACGGAGAGTGGTTTTCATTGGTAAATGGTGTACTATATAAATAATGATTTTTTAGCAGAAAAGTCTACCGGATTTGTGTTGAATAAACAGGCAGGAGGATTACCTGATGTCAGGAACTTCCACAGGCCAGTTGTCAGGATTTTCACTGGTATGCAACACAGCCAGAATTACTATTTGCTGTAGTTCTTCAACAGGTAAATAATGGATCATAAATGGGAATCTCCTCAGGGGAGCACATCTTACAGGTGGATTATTCCGGGTTTGAAAAGCAAAAGGTTTCTTTTTGATAAAAGCGTTGTATAATTTTATTTCATGAAGAAACTCCATTCCTAATCCTGCTTTTTTTTGATTGTACCAGTCTCTGGCTATACGAAGATCTGAAATTGCTCTTGGTGAAAGAACAGAAGTAAAACTCATAGTTCCTTTTCCAGTTCATTCATGGTTTTATCGAAGTCAGCCACATCAGCAGGATTACTCAGGTATGCTTCCAGCCTTTGTTTGACCACTTCATCATGCCAACCGGGAACAGATATAACAGACTCGTCATCTTTCTCCACTTTTACGTAGGTTAGTGTTTTAAGAAACTCCAGGAACAACTGCTTTTTTCCGGGTTGTATGATTATGCTGATTCTTTCCATATCCGGGTGATTTTATACCCCAAATATACGCATTTCCCCTGCAATTTGTTCTTCTGTCAGTGATAAATTACCAACGGAGAGTGGTTTTCATTGGTAAATGGTGTACTATATAAATAATGATTTTTTGGCAGAAAAGTCTACCGGTTTTTGTGCTGAATAAAGAGAGATTTGGGTTACCTCAGAGCCAGTTTTTGTTCGGGTCAAGCGAGGTATGAATGATGGCATGAACTTTTATCAGATGATTCTTTTCATCAATGGTAAAATGAATCATAAATGGAAATGGCTGAACAAGTAATGCCCTCACATTTTTATAGCGTACCTGATAGTGGGCAGTTTTTAGTAAATAATCAAGGTGTTTTTCTACGGCATCAATAAACCTGTCACCTAATCCTTTTTGCTGGTTTTCGTAATATTCTGCTGCTTTTTCTACATCACTTGTTGCTCTTGCGTCAACCTGAATGTAATATTTCATTTTGCACGCTTAGCTTTTCTGATTCGTTTCTTAAACTCACCCAATGAAATATAATCTTTGGGCTTGGCGGTATCAATTCTGTTGAGCACAAACTTCTGATGGGATTTTGGTACAGTAATTCCTTCATCTTTCTCCACTTTTACATAGGTAAGTGTTTTAAGAAACTCCAGGAATAACTGCTTTTTTCCGGGTTGTATGATTATGCTGATTCGTTCCATGTCCGACTGATTTTATACCCAAATATACGCATTTCCCTCCTGATTTGTTTGGCTACAGTGATAAATACCAGCAGAAGTTGGATTTACATTGGTAAATGTGCAGTTTCTGCCCCTGACAGAGCCATTTGTTTAAGCTCTTTTGGCCCTGCAAAAAGCGAGTGGCGATGGCAGGAAAAGGCCCTGAAAAGTCAGGACAAACTATATTCTTTTTTCACTTTTTTTTATATTTACAGCACTATAATGGCAGCCATACCAAAACCACAAGTTGATAGTAAATGGGTTGATTTTGAAGAAGACCTTAATGATGTTCTTAAGGAAAACTTTCCGGAAGGCAATACAAGTGGAGAAGATAAACATGTCGTGAGTACTTTAGAAACAAAGGTTCCGATTAGGAATGTTGAAATCGAATTTGAAGGGAAAACATATAGAAAAACTCAGGTTGGAGATGATGATCCTCTTTATTGGCTCAAAGCCGAACCCGGAAATGAATTAACTGATACCGGAATAAAAGAATCAGAATTACCTACTGGTGCAAAACAAAAATTAGATGAAGAATGGCATAGGTAATAGTTGGAAAAATTATATAATATTTTTCGGATTGAGTGTTTTTTTTGCCTGTGACAAGCCAAACGACAACTCAAAGGGGCAGGTAAGAAAAATAATAAACGTTTATGAGTTTAAATCAAAATATGATACGAAAAATGTTTTGAAAGATCTCTTATTGTATAATGACAACAAACTGTCCAGTTACTACTTGGAAAAAAACGATAGATTGAATGATTCTTTATTGCGTTATATAAAACGTAATGGTTCGTACTTTAAATTTAATGATTCTTTAGGGAAATCTATTTTTGAAACAAAGGCATCATATTTTAATTCCCAAAAGATAAAAGAAAAACATGAAACTAACGGTCGGATTTTATTTTCAGATTTGATTTTTAATAGTGATTCATCAATTGTTGCGGTTTATATTAAACTTCACACATTATATAGCGAGAATAATCAAATAAAGAGTTATGATGAAAATCAAGTGCAAATGTTTAAAAACGAGAACGGGAAATGGGAAATAATGGCTTTTTCTGAAAGATAAATGGATATAAAAAAACTACGACATGTTTTCATTTTTTTGATAGTTCAAGTACTTCTTGGAATTTATAACGCCATATATGCGAATGGATTTGTTGCTAATTTTTACTTATGGAAGGATGTGTTTATTGAACTTGGTACTGTATTAATAAATTTTGTGATTTCATCAGTTCTGATAGTATTTGTTATAGATAAGTACTTTTTAGTTAGGAAGAACATGCGGTTGCGGATCATTGGTATGGTATTTTCATTTAGCGTTGTGTCATGTTATTTAAATGCTGTTTCAATAGTTAATTTCGGGTACATATATATGGAAATGAATTACCCTGGTACAATTGCTGATGCATTTTTACGCTATCTATCTTTTTATGTTTTCTATGGATCATTGTTTTCATTAATTTGGGTAACAGTAAATATTAATGAGTTAAAGAAAAAAAACTCAGAATCAATATTGGATAATTGATGGAACTGTACAAACGCATAACAGGAAAAAAACAACTGGAGGTAACCAACCACTTAGGCAATGTCATGGCCGTTATATCAGACAGGAAGATTCCCGTGGATGTATATGATTATGCAGCAGGTACCAACAACTGGTATGATTTCGACACCAAAACAGGCCAGTATGTATATGTAGGTGCAGGAGGAGATGAAGAAAGATCAACAGCAGCAGATGGATATATAGATTATTTCATAGCAGATGTGGATGTGTATAGTGATTATTATCCCGGAGGAATGCTTATGCCCGGTAGAAATGATGTTTCTCAAGGGTACGTAGCAGCTTACCAAGGGCAAATCCATGATGATGAGATTTCCAACACACAAAGCCATTATGCTTTTGAGTACAGGATGAGTGATAGCAGGTTGGTGAGGTTTTGGAGTGTGGATCCGTTGAGACATGATTATCCATACAATTCTACTTATGCGTTCAGTGAGAACAGTACTATTGCTTTTATAGAGTTGGAGGGATTGGAATCTTTTTATGCCGCTGATGGATCGGTAGTACATACAGGCCCAATAAAAGACGAGCTCAAAAATGAGCTTGGTTTATTGACCGCTGAAGAACTGCAAGCAACCGGAGTAATTCCCAATGAATCTAAGATAATGACTATTGGTGAGTATAAAGAATCTCGAAGTCAACCCTCAGCTGGTAGTAATGATCCTGCTGCAGAAAAAATTGATGAAATGATTCATACAGCACCAGTTGCCACATTTAAAAAACTTGATCCTGTTAAAGAGGGTGCTGATTATAAATTAAACAACGGGACAACCAAAAATGAATACTACGATAGTAACGGAAAACAAAGACCTGTATATGATAAGGCGGGTAATTATATAGATAATGCTGCTTCAGTATCAAAATCCACAAGCTATGTAATGAGAACAATATCTTTAGGTACCGGTCTTGTTGATCTTTATGAAGGAGCTTTAATCTTACAGGATGTTTCCAAAAATGGGATAACAGTTGAAAATAGTACAGCTGCTGCAGAGATGACCGGGGATATGGTTGCTGAAAGAGCTGTATTATCAGGAAATCCGTACGCAATGGCTGGTGGTATTGCATATTTTGCATTGAAGGGAATATGGTATCTAATGTCTTTGCCGCCTGTACAACCAACTTACGAGTCTGATCAAATTATAAAGCAAATGAAAAAGGAAACCCCAGCAGATGCTACCCGGATTGGCAGATAAAAAGAGAATAACGATGTTTAGAAAAATTATTTCATGGATATTTCTTATTAATCGCTTGGGTGGAACAAGTGGTGTTAAATGGTCACTGTTCTCAGCTGTTTGGTCTTTTTCATTAACAATAACGTTTTTGTTAACCGGGGGTCTCTTTTCATTAATAGCGTTATTATGTATTTTGTTTAATATAAAAATACCACTTGGCTTTATTAATTCTGCATACGTTATCACTTTATTTTTTATTTACTTGATTTCCTTTTTTCATTTTACAAGTGATAAATTCCTAACCTCCGAAGTAAAAGAAAAAGCTGGGCGAAAGGGAAATGTTTTTGACCTTATTTTATCGCAAGCTATATTAACATTATCCTTTTTATTAGCATTTTTCTCTGCCGCACTAGTTCATCTAACCATAAAGTAGGGTAGTGTTTCAAATGTCACAAGATAAACCAACTACGATGCACTAAACAGTTTTGTGAATGAATGAGTTAAGATGAAAGCAGGATTTGATTACGGCAATACGGAGGTAGTTAGTTACAGTGATTATTATCCCTTCGGACAACAAATGCCGGGTAGAAATGGGGGAGAATCTTACAGGTTTACAGGCATAAACGGACAGGAAGTTGAACCGGAAATCACAGGTTCCAACTCCCACTCATCTGCTGAATACTGGATGTACGACTCACGGTTAGGGCGCAGGTGGAATCAGGATCCCATCATTATGCCTTCACAAAGTAGGTATGCTACGTTTAACAACAACCCTGTTTACTTCAACGATCCAACAGGCCAAACTGGTGATGTAAGTATAAAGAAGGAACAAACTACTGTTGATAACGGAGATGAAACAACATCTACCTATGACGGCACTATAACTGTTACAATGGACTTGTATTTTTATGGTGAAGAAGCTGATCGTTTAAAGGCAACAAACCCCGGTTATTTTTCAGAGTTGGCAACTTCAATAGAAAATGATTA
Source organism: Bacteroidota bacterium (assembly GCA_049322335.1). GTDB lineage: Bacteria > Bacteroidota > Bacteroidia > Flavobacteriales_D > UBA2798 > JBMORL01. Next base: position 70,581 of record JBMORL010000095.1, on the reverse strand, counting down.
TAACAATATTGATGGTGGTTGTGGAAAGGGATCTTATACAATAACAGGTGGCGAAAATGCAGGTACATATCTTATTGAGTTTAGTATAAAAGGACATTACGCAACTATGGATCAAGCGTTCAGTATAGCAACAAATGAAGGAGGTTATCGGGATGGAATTAATGTTGATGCTCCTTACCAGATTAATTTAATACGATTGGAGAAAGATGCGGGGGAATATAATCATACTTTACGTAATCGGTCACGTTGGGAATTAGTTCCTACATCAACCGGTCATGGTACTTCTGCTTCAGTTCCGTCCAATTCTGGATTTTTTACTACAACAGTTACAAATCCATCTTCATCTGGTGGACTCGTAACAAGACCTGATGATTTGATTGGAAATAAAACAGGATCTCATGAAATTCATCATGCTTTATTTGTATACAGTGGAAAAGTTCCTTGTGATCATTGTTATGCGCAACCTGGAGACATTGTTGAAAAACTTCCTGGTGCTGTTGTAACACAAAACAATATAAACCAAATCATGGGAAGTGTAACCTGGGATACACATAACAGGGGACATATAGGTACATTGGATTATTGGTTATTTGACAAGAACTCAATACCTCTGAAAGATGCTGCAACTAATTTCAGTGGAGACCCAAATAACTCTGCAAAAAAAGCTGCTTATAAAAACCTCTTAAAGGGGAAATAAAACACACTTATGAAAACATTTCTTCTTATTTTATCATGTTTTTTGCTATCTATGATGATATTATCTTGTAAGCAAACAAGAAATAATCCTTCTGCATGCGTAGTAAATAAAACAGCTTATAAAGAATTTTGGGAAGGAAAAAAAGGTTGTGAGGGTTGGCCAATGCTAATGGATACTTTATTTAAATATGATTATTTTAAGGGGTGTTCAAAAAATGTTTTAAATACCGTTATGGGTAAACCTGATCTTTTTCATAAGGATAAGGGTGGTTATCGTTTTTATCATTATCCTTTAGACTGTTCAAATACTAATGAACTGACTTTCCATGTAAAAGATGGAATTATTGTAGAAATTTCCCATTCAGTTCATTGAAAAGAGAGTACCATCCCAAATTATCCCAGCACGTTCTATTTTGAATATACTAAATGATGTTGCTAACGGTAAATGGGTTTAAGCAAGTCGGATGAGATTGGAGAGCAAAGGATGAACAGAATCAGGATTAAGCAAAACAGATTCAATAAAGGCACGTGATTTCTGTTGTTTGATATACTGTTCACACCATGAAGCAACTTCTATAGATTTACAGGTAAAGACAGCAGAAATAGTCCATAGCCCGTGTAAGAAAAACTTCAGAAAAACTCCTTCGGAATTTTACATACGGGTATGGCCACCATTTTATGCAGGTTGGCATTATGAAAACGGAAATAAATTTTTATCACTTCTTTTTGTCTTTCGGTAAGATCCTGTAATAACAATTGTTCATTTTCTGTTTTCAATGCTTCGATATGATTCATGGCCCATTCCAGTTCGGGATAAGTTGCCCCTATCTGGTCTTCATCACTGCGGCCGTCTTCCCACAGGCCATCGGTAGGCTTGGCGTTTTGTATTTTGGATGTAATGCCAAAATAGTTTCCCAGCTCAAACACCTGGGTTTTGGTAATATCGGCAATGGGACTAAGGTCAACGCCACCATCACCGTATTTGGTAAAAAAACCTACGCCAAAGTCTTCCACTTTATTTCCGGTTCCGGCAACTAACAGGCTGTGGGTTTGCGCAATGGCATATAATGTGGCCATGCGTAATCGTGCACGGGTATTGGCCATCGAAAGCCAGTGTTGCGCAACATCAGCAGGAAATGCTTTTCGCATCGTTTCAAAAGTATCAGTAAGCTGTGTTTCTGTTTTAGATACGCCCGGGTATTTTTTCATCAGCCATTCAATATGTTCATTCCCTCTTTCATATTCGTCTTTTTTCTGGTGAATGGGCATATTTACGCAGATCACTTTTTTTCCGGTTTCCGCACAAAGGGTGGAAGTAACAGCAGAATCAATTCCACCGGAAATGCCTACCACAAATCCGCTGGTTTTCGAACGGTTGGAATAATCTTTCAGCCAGGCGGTGATGAATACTGCTATTTTTTCTGAATTCATTTTTGAAAAAAAATCCTCTCCCGCATGAACAGGAGAGGATTGAATTTTTTTTCGATCCGTTTAGAAAATTATTCCGATAGTAAGCATCAGGTTACGCGCTGAAGCTTTTTGTGAAATGGTTTCAAGTAAAAACGGGTTGCTGTCTTTTGTAGTTCTCAGGTAATCGGATTCTTTGGTGATGACATTCGAAAAACCATGATTGTAGGAAAGCCCGGCCATCATGCAGGTGCTTCCTGAAATATTAAATTCCAAACCGGCACCTATATTCAATCCAAGTTTCAAAGGCTGTAATTCGCTGTTGATGATTACATCTTCTTTTGTAGAAGAAGAATAAGTGGCACCATCGGTAGAAATATCACCCTCGTCATTGGCCTTAACTTTCACCTTAATACCAATGTTCAATCCAAATTGGCCGTAGTAACGCATGGCGCCAATTTCTTTGGTGTGCATTTTTAACCCGGTAGAAATATTTACATAAGATCCTTTGAACTGTCTTGTTTTAAGGCGGAAAATAGAATTACCTGCAGGAAAAGTGGCTGAATCATTGGGGAAAGCAATGATTTCGTCATCTTTATTGATGAGGTAATAGGTAGAGTCGGCTGTGGAAAGTCCTTGTGGAAGGTAATTGATCTTTCCGCGGTCGTATTGCATTCCGGGAGCAATGTAAAATGAAACTACATCAGAGAGTTTGAATTCGGTATGCAGGCCCCAGGTAAATCCAACGCCCATACCACCGTTTTCAAATTTTTTCTGGTTGTCGGGGGTATACCAGCAAAGAGCCGGATCGATTCTCAATCCGAAACGGAATTTTTTATCAAAACCACCTGATCCGCCATCCTGCGAAAAAGCGGTTTGTACACTCAGTAAAGCTGTTAAGCCCAGTAATAATTTTTTCATTTGTCTGTTTTTTTGGTTGTCAATTCCGTATGCAATAATCAAGCCCAAGCCGCTTATTTCATACTTTTGAAAAGTTTTGTGATGCAAGTATAAAACTTTTTTGCCAAATGACGCTTAAAAGATACTTTAATTTATTGGTTGTTACAGCCTTACTCTTTCTTGTGGGATGCTCCGGCAACCCGCTGGAGGTGGATGTTTCGGATATAGAAGCGGATGTAAAAATAGTCCGTCTCGACAAAAAACTGTTTGAATCGCGTTTTGAAGGACTTAAAAACCTCAACCAACAGTGCCTGGATGAATACGGAGAGCTTTGGGAAGCCTATATTTCGGTGATGCTCAGGGGTGGCTCGCCTTACGATTCGCTGATTGATGTGACACTTGAAAAATTTACTTCCGATGAAGTGATGCGGCAGGTATATGAAGATATTCAGAAAAAATATCCCAACCTGTCAGACATCGAAGCTGAAATAAGCGATGCGTTTAAGCACCTTATTTATTATTACCCAAAAGCAAAAGTGCCCAAATTTGTGGCCTATAATTCGGTGTTCAATTTCGGGGTGTTCACTACCGATAGCTGTATTGGTATTGGTCTTGATATGTATCTGGGTCCCGAAAACCGTATTGTAAAGCAAATTTCAAATGAAGCCATTCCGCAGTTTATTAAAGATAAAATGCTGGAAGAATACATTGCCATTGATGTAATGCGCGGATGGTTTGCCATGCACTTTTTACCCGAAACCGAAGAGAATGATTTTTTACACCAGGTGGTAAGAGAGGGAAAAATTCTGTATGCGCTGGATGCATTTTTTCCCGGTAAAGAAGACCACCTTAAAATCCGTTATACCAAAGAACAGCTTAAATGGTGCTACGATAACGAAATGAATATCTGGAAAGATGTGGTAGACCGTGAATTGTTGTATACAAAGGAGCAGAGAGATATTGAGCCTTTTCTTACTGAAGCACCTTTTACCAGTGGTTTGCCGCAGGATTCTCCTCCGCGCACAGGGGCATGGCTGGGATGGCAGATGGTGAGAGCTTATATGGAAGAACACCCCGGCCTTAAACTTCCCGATCTGGCCAATGAAAAAAATGCAAGAAAAATTCTTAAATCCTATAAACCCGAAAAATAATGTCTGTTCACAAAAACTCTGAAATAACCATTAAAGTAAAACTGGATGAAAATAATGTTCCGGTAGAAATAAAATGGACCGCCAATGAAGCCGGTATGAATGACCAGTTGTGTAAAGCACTGATGCTTTCATTGTGGGACGGGCAGGAAAAAAACACCCTGCGCATCGACCTCTGGAATAAGGAAATGACCACCGATGAAATGAAACAGTTTTTTCACCAGTCGATGCTCACTATGGCCGATACGTTTGAACGTGCCACAGGCGAAGAAAAAATAAGCAACGACATCCGTGATTTCTGCTACTATTTTGCAGAGAAAATGAAACTTATTGACGCCCCTTCTGGGTAAATGAACCATTGTATTTTCCTATAAAGGCAAGGATTTCTTCTTTGCCTTTTTTCTTTTCAGATGAGGTAACAAACAGTTCGGGTAATGGCGACCAGTATTTTTTCAGTTCTTTTTTATACTCTTCAAGATTAGATTCAAGGTCTTTCGGTTTCAGTTTATCGGCCTTGGTAAAAACTATAGCAAAGGGTATGCCGTTAGCACCCATTTTGTACATAAATTCGATATCATTTTCCAGGGGTTTATGCCGCGCATCTGCCAATACAAAAGTGCAAACGAGATTATCCCTTTTCATCAGGTAATCTTTAATAAATCCGCTCCATAATTCCCTTTTTTCCCTCGACACTTTTGCATAACCATATCCCGGAAGATCCACGAGATACCATTTTTCGTTGATAATAAAGTGATTGATGGTTTGTGTTTTCCCGGGAGTGGAAGAAACTTTTGCTAATTTGTTTCTTCCGCACAGGTAATTGATAAGCGATGATTTTCCTACATTCGAACGCCCGATAAAAGCATATTCGGGTTTATCGGGACGCGGAAGTTTTTTAAGCGAGGTAAAACTCGAAACAAAAGAAGCGGTTTTTATTTCCATCACCGAACGGATTATTGTTCAGTTTTCGCTAACCATGCCGCCAGGATATTGTTGAATTCTGCCGGTTGCTCCATCATGGGTGCATGCCCGCATTTATCAATCCAGAATAATTCAGAGTTGGGCATCAGTTTATTGAATTCTTCAGCTACTTCAGGAGGAGTAATCTTGTCGTTTTTTCCCCAGATCAGGCAGGTTTTCATTTTCAGTGCGGGCAGATCATCGGCCATATTATGACGGATAGCTGATTTGGCCAGTGCCAATACCCGAAGAAGTTTTCCTTTGTCGTTAATCGTATCAAAACATTCATCTACCAAAGCGTCCGTTACCTGGTTGGGATCGTAAAAAGTGATCAGTACTTTTTGGCGGATATATTCCCTGTCGCCCCTGCGTGGAGTGGAACCTCCGAAAGCATTTTCATATAAACCCGAACTCCCTGTAAGAATCAGTCTTTCAACCATTTCGGGGTTATTTTTGCTAAACACGAGTGAAACGTGGCCTCCCAGTGAATTGCCCAATAAAATAGCTTTTGGGATATCCATTTCCCTCATAAAACCCTCAACAAATTTGGCCAGGGAACCAACTCCTGTAGTTAACACCGGCATAGTATAGATAGGAAGCTGTGGGATGATCACCCGGTAGTTCCCTTTAAAACGCTCTATTACATCAGTGAAATTGCTAAGTCCCCCGAATAATCCATGTAATAAAATCAGCGGTTTTCCTTGTCCTTCCTCAATGTAGTTGTATTCACCTTTTTGCCTGACAATAGCACTCATTCCTTGAAAATTATCCTCAAAAATAACCATTTCAAGGCAATGTGAAAATGGGAGTTATACAGGTTTTAACACCCTTTTGTGGATTAGGTTGATAAGTTTCTCCCATTTTTTCCCACCTGAAATTTCTCTTGATTTCATTGGTATTTTCGAATTATTTGTAACTTAGTTGCATCATAATCGTTAAAAATTATCAACAAAGTGGAGGAAAGTGGTTGAAAGTGGGAATTTTCAATTATTTTTACGCCTTATTGTGAAAAAAGCTGAATGATGGCAGGTTTCATTGGAGAATTCGATTGCAGGCTGGATGACAAAGGCAGATTTGTTTTGCCTTCGGTGGTCAAAAAGCAGCTCGACCCGGCCGATCACGACCAGTTCGTGATTAACCGCGGTTTCGAGGGCAATCTCAATTTGTATCCAATGAAAGAGTGGGAGAAGCTGATGGCAAAAGTGAATCGGAGGGTGAATGAGTTTAGTGAGAAAGGGAGAAGATTTCTTCGCCAGCTACGCAATGGGGCAACACCGGTATCACTGGACTCCAGCGGACGCATTCTCATTCCACCCAGCCTTGCCGGTTATGCCGGATTGTCTAAAGACCTGATGGTAATCGGAGCTACCGATTACATCGAGCTTTGGGACAAGGTGAAGTACGAACAGGAGATGAAAGAAGGCCTGGCCGACTACTCTAAGCTTGCCGAAGAATTACTCGGTAATCTTAAAGAGGGCGATGACCAGTAACAGCTATCACAATCCTGTTCTTTTACATGCTGCTACATCAGGGCTCAATCTTCAACCGGGTGGAATTTACGTGGATGTTACCTTCGGAGGCGGAGGCCACTCCCGCGAAATCCTTTCCCATCTCACTACCGGAAAATTGTTTGCATTCGACCAGGACGCTGAAGCGGCTGCCAATGTTCCGCAAAACGAAAAATTCGTTTTTATCCCCGCCAACTTCAGGAACATCACTAACAGCCTGCGCACTTACGGAGTAACATCCGTAAACGGTATACTGGCCGACCTCGGGGTTTCCTCTCACCAGTTTGATGCTGCCCACCGTGGTTTTTCTATCCGCTTCGAAGCCAAACTGGATATGCGGATGAATCACTCCCAATCTCTTTCTGCTTTCGATGTGATCAACCGCTACGAACCTCATGATCTGAAACGGATCTTCAGAATGTATGGCGAAGTGGAAAATGCAGGAAGGCTGGTGAATGAAATAGATTCTGCAAGGAAAAACTCTTCAGTCGAAACCACTGCTCAACTGATCTCCATTGCTGAAAAAACCGCTCCGCGAAACAAAGTGAAACAATACCTCGCACAGGTGTTCCAGGCATTAAGGATAGAAGTGAATGATGAAATGGGAGCGTTGAAGGAATTACTGAAACAATCCACCCAACTGCTGAAACCCGGAGGGCGTTTGTCGGTGATTTCCTACCACTCACTCGAAGACCGCCTGGTGAAAAACTGGATGAAAGCCGGAAATGACGAAGGAGAAGTGAAAAAAGATTTTTATGGAAATCCGCTGAAGCCATTTACCGAAATCACCCGGAAACCACTCATACCCGATGCAGCAGAAATTGAACAAAACCCAAGAGCAAGAAGTGCAAAACTGAGAATAGCCGAACGAACAAATGAACCGGTATAAAGTAAACAAAACAGAAAAAGTTTCCGTCAAAAGCGGAAAGAAAAAAAGCAGCAAAGTGGTGCGCAACTTCCGCGATGTACTCAACGGAAATGTCCTCGCCCGCGACTATGTGATCGACAACCTGCCCTTCATTTTTTTCTGCACGTTTCTTATGCTCTGCTATATCGGCATGGGATACAATACCGATAAAAACACAAGGGCTATCGAAAAAACCGAATCCGATCTCATCGAACTCAATTCCGAATACCTGAGCCTCGCCAGCGAATTCAACATGCTTAGCAGCGAATCGCAGATTGAAGATTCTACTGCTGTACTCGGCCTGCATGTTATCCGTGATGAAAAACCAAAAGTGATACAGGTGGAAAAAAACGAAATAGAAAAACTATACTAACCTGGAAGAAAGAAAATACATATTGATCCGCATGTATCTCATCTATATCTCGATGCTGATTTTCGGTATCGTGGTAATGGTGAAAGTTTTCCGCATACAGGTAAATGCCAGTAACATCGTTGTACAGCGTACCGAACTGCTGGAACAATTGCGAACCATCGAAGCGGTTCGCGGAAATATTTATTCGGATGACGGATCGCTGCTGGCTACTTCCATCCCCGTTTATTCGGTTTACATGGATACCGATGCTGATGGTTTGAGTGATGAGGTGTTTTTTGATAATGTGGATTCACTGGCCATAGGACTGGCGGAAATATTTAAAGATAAACCGGCTGATGATTATAAAGCAGGTTTAACAGAAGCCAAAAAAACCGGAAACCGTTATTATCTCCTGCATCACAAAATCCGTTATCCCCAGTTGCAGCAAATGAAAAAGCTGCCCATTCTGCGTTTGGGAAAAAACCGGGGCGGATACATTGAAGTGAAAGAAAATAAAAGAACACGCCCCTATGGAATTCTTGCCGCGCGCCTCATTGGTTACGAACGCACCGACCCCGATAACCCTCAATACATTACCCGTATCGGAATAGAAGGAGCCTTTAGTGATGACCTGAATGGCACAGATGGAAAACAACTGATGAAAAAAGTAGGCGGAAAATGGCGACCTGTTACCGATAAATATGAAGTTAAACCGGTTGATGGTGCTGATATCCACACCACGTTAGACATCAATATCCAGGACGTGGCGGAAAACGCTTTAATGCAACAGCTTGTTAAATACGAAGCAAAAAGCGGCTGCGTGGTGCTGATGGAAGTGGAAACAGGTTACATAAAAGCAATGGCCAATCTTTCCAAAGGTGAAGACGGGCAATATTATGAACACTATAACCAGGCCATAGGAACCGCTACCGAGCCCGGATCAACTTTTAAACTTCCTTCACTGATGGTTGCCATCGAAGATGGGTTGATCCATCCCAATGATTCGGTGAATACCGGGAACGGGCACCATAAGTATTACGATCTTGATATGTATGACACCAAGCCGCACGGTACGGTTTCCATACAAAATGCATTCGAGGTTTCTTCCAACATCGGTTGTTCCAAACCCATTTTCAAACACTATAGCCGCAATCCCGAAAAATTTATTGAAGGATTAAAAGACCTCGGCATTCATCAGCTGCTGGGCCTTGACATCAATGGCGAAGCGAAACCATATATCAAAGAAGTAGCAGATAATTCTTTCTCCGGTGTAACCATTCCGCAAATGGCAATTGGTTATGAATTAAAACTCGCACCCATTCATATTCTCACTTTCTACAATGCTGTGGCCAACAACGGAAAAATGATGAAACCACAATTTGTAAAAGAAATAAAACGAAACGGGAAAGTGGTAAAATCGTTTGCGCCCGTTGTATTGAAAGATAAAATCTGTTCGCAGCGCACCATCGATTTGGTAAAACCTATGCTGGAAGGAGTAGTGGAAAACGGTACTGCCCTGAACCTGAAAGCAGCCAATTTTAAAATTGCCGGTAAAACAGGAACAGCACAAATCCTCACTGATGGTTCTTACCGTCAGCAAAAATACCTCGCATCATTCGTAGGATATTTTCCGGCTGATAAACCCAAATATTCCTGTATCGTTTCCATTATGGAACCCAATGTACTTACAGGTTATTACGGAAATGCAGTGGCAGGAAATGTATTTAAGGAGATTGCAGATAAAATCTATTCACGCACACTCGAAATACACGAAAAATACATGTTCGACCTGAATGCATCAAAAGAACTTCCGGTTACCAAAAGCGCCATGTATGCCGACCTGAATGAAGTTTTTTCACAACTCGAAATTCCGGTGGCCTCTACATCCCGCAACCTGAGTTGGGTAAAAACCAACACCTCAGGAAAAAAAGTGGAGTTTGAAGCACGCAGCATGGACGAAGGAAAAGTGCCTGATGTAAAAGGGATGGGACTAAAAGATGCTTTGTTCATTCTCGAAAATAAAGGACTCGTAGTGCAGGTAACGGGAAGCGGCAAAGTGAAGCAACAATCACTTACCCCGGGACAAACATTTTTCAAAGGACAATCGATAAGTATTCAACTGAATTGATGAAACTGTTAAAAGACATATTGTTTGGCGTTCGTATTACCGAAGTACATGGTTCTACGCATGTAGCTATTGATAATATTGTGTTTGATTCGAGAAAAGTACGTTCCGGATCACTGTTTGTGGCTACAAAAGGAACAACAGTTGACGGACATCAGTTTATAGATAAATCCATTGCTACAGGTGCTGATGCTGTTATCTGTGAAGAATTACCTGAAAAACGCGATGATAAAATCACCTATGTGAAAGTTGCCGATTCAGCGGCAGCTCTCGGTATCATGGCTTCCAATTTTTATGATAATCCTTCGGAGCAGATAAAACTGGTAGGAATTACCGGAACTAACGGAAAGACCACTACAGCAACACTGCTTTATCATTTGTTCAAACGTCTCGGATTTCGTACCGGTTTACTTTCCACCGTAGTGAATAAAATACACAACGAAGACGTGTTGGCTACACATACAACTCCCAACGCTATTGAGTTGAATGCCCTGTTGCGCGAAATGGCGGATAAAGGCTGCACATATTGTTTTATGGAAGTTAGTTCGCATGCAGTTCACCAGAAACGTATTTCAGGATTGCATTTTACCGGTGGATTGTTTACCAACATCACCCACGATCACCTCGACTACCATAAAACGTTTGACGAATACATCAAAGCCAAAAAAGGATTTTTCGACATGCTGCCTTCCGGATCGTTTGCATTGATAAACACAGATGACCAGCATGCCGCGGTAATGGTGCAAAATACAAAAGCAGGAGTAAAATCTTTCGGCTTAAAATCAATGGCCGATTTCAAAGGCCGGATTATCGAAAACCATTTATCAGGATTGTTCCTCAACATTGACGGAAAAGAAGTCTGGACAAAACTTATCGGAAGTTTCAACGCGTATAACGTGCTGGGTGTTTACGCAATTGCAAGATTGCTCGGGCAGGAAGAAGTTACCATTCTCACCACATTAAGCACACTTCTTCCGGTGGAAGGAAGATTCCAGTATACCAAAAGCAGCGATAACATCATCGCGGTGGTAGATTATGCACATACTCCCGATGCATTGAAAAATGTATTGGAAACCATAAAAGATATCCGTACCGGCAACGAACAGGTAATTACAGTAGTAGGATGTGGTGGCGACCGTGATAAAGCAAAGCGACCCCTAATGGCATCTATTGCCTGTACACTCAGTGATAAAGTAATTCTTACTTCTGATAACCCCAGGAGTGAAGATCCGGAAACCATTATCAGCGAAATGATGAAAGGAGTGGAGCCGTTGCATTTTAAAAAAGTAATGCATATCACCAACCGGAAGGAAGCTATACGGGCTGCCTGCGGATTTGCAAAAAGCGGTGATATCATTCTTGTTGCCGGAAAGGGACATGAAAAATACCAGGAAATAAAAGGAGAACGGTTTCCTTTTGACGATATGAAAGAAGTGGAAGAATGTTTTAAAACTGTTGGAAAATAATGTTGTACTATTTATTTGATTATCTCGAACAATTAGACTTCCCCGGAGCAGGAGTGTTTCACTACATCTCGTTTCGTGCTGCCATGGCGGTAATGGTATCACTCATTATTTCCATGTTGTTCGGAAAAAGACTCATCAACCTTCTTCGCAGAAAACAGGTGGGCGAAACCATTCGTGATCTTGGCCTGCAGGGCGAAAAAGAAAAATCGGGAACGCCTACTATGGGTGGACTAATTATACTTTCCGCTATACTAATCCCCACCCTGTTATTCGCCAAGTTGCATAATATCTACATCATCACGATGCTTATTGCTACTGTATTGCTTGGTTTCATTGGTTTTATTGATGATTATATAAAAGTATTCAGGAAAAATAAAAAAGGATTGGCAGGAAAATTCAAAGTAGTAGGGCAGATCACTACCGGTTTGATTGTAGGAAGTATTTTGTATTTCAACCAGGACGTGGTGATCAAGGAAAAAGTGCCCATTGATCCCACTTCCAATTACGATATTATCACAGAAAGCGGTGAATATACTCCCTGCGATGACCAGAATTTTATCTGGCACGAAACACAATCGATGAAAACCACTATCCCGTTTGTGAAAGACAACGAATTTGATTACTCGTGGATATTGGGAGAAGAAAACAGGAACCTCGCATGGCTTTTATTCATACCTATTGTTATTCTTATCGTTACTTCAGTATCTAACGGGGCAAACATTACCGATGGACTGGATGGTTTGGCAACCGGTACTTCTGCCATCATAGGAACCGTGCTGGCTATTTTCGCTTACCTCTCCGGTAACATGGCTTTTGCTGATTATCTCAACATCATGTACATTCCCAATTCGGGAGAACTGGTAATTTTTATTGCCGCTTTCGTTGGAGCCTGTATCGGTTTTCTCTGGTATAACTCGTATCCCGCACAGGTTTTTATGGGCGATACAGGAAGCCTTGCCCTCGGGGGAATTATTGCTGTATTTTCTATTGCTATCCGTAAAGAATTACTCATCCCCATTTTCTGCGGAGTTTTCCTCATCGAAAATCTTTCGGTAGTCATGCAGGTTTCGTATTTCAAATACACAAAGAAAAAATATGGTGAAGGAAGAAGAATTTTTCTCATGTCGCCTTTGCACCATCACTACCAGAAAAAAGGATTACACGAATCAAAAATTGTTTCACGTTTCTGGATCATCGGCATCATGCTGGCAGTGATCTCTATTGTAACATTAAAACTGCGCTAAAAATTGAGTAAGAGAATTGTCATATTGGGATCAGGAGAAAGCGGAACCGGTGCTGCATTGCTGGCGGTGAAGAAAGGTTTTGACGTTTTTGTTTCTGATTCGGGAAAAGTAAAAGAAAAATACCGTGATATTCTTTCGGCAAATAATATTTCATGGGAAGAAGGAAAACATTCGGAAGAAAAAATTCTCAATGCCGATGAAGTAATAAAAAGCCCCGGAATCCCCGGGGAAGCCCCATTGATTAAAAAACTACATGAAAAAAATATTCCCGTGGTTTCTGAAATTGAATTTGCCGGCCGGTATACCAGTGCTAAAATGATTTGCATTACAGGCAGCAACGGAAAAACCACCACCACGTTACTCACTTATCATATTCTTAAAAAAGCCGGATTGAATGTCGGCCTTGGCGGAAATGTAGGAAAAAGTTTTGCCTGGCAGGTAGCCGAAAATGATTTTGAATATTACGTACTTGAACTGAGCAGTTTCCAACTGGATAACATGTATAATTTCCGTTCTGACATTGCCATCCTGCTCAATATTACTCCCGATCATCTTGACCGGTATGACTATAAACTGGAAAATTACGCGGATTCAAAATTCCGGATCACTCAAAATCAGCGCGAAAACGATGCTTTTGTTTTTTGTGCCGATGATGAAGTAACGGTTCGCGAATTGCCAAAGCATACTATAAAAGCAAAAAAATATCCTTTTTCCATTAAACAGAAAATCGATACAGGAGCTTATCTCGACAGCACAACCAACAACCTCAACATAAACCTAAACAACCAAACATTCACCATGTCAATTTTTGATCTTGCACTAAGCGGTAAGCATAATGCTTACAATTCCATGGCCGCAGGGATTGCTGCCAGGATTCTCGACATCCGCAAAGATGTCATCAGAGAAAGCCTTTCCGATTTTCAGAATGTGGAACACCGCCTCGAATTTGTGGCCCGCATTCATGGAATCGAATTCATCAACGATTCAAAAGCTACCAATGTAAATTCTACCTGGTATGCCCTCGAATCCATCAACAAACCCATTGTGTGGATTGTAGGAGGAGTAGACAAGGGAAATGATTACTCCATGCTTTTTGACCTCGTAAAACAAAAAGTGCAGGCTATCATCTGTCTCGGAAAAGACAACTCCAAAATCATCAAAACATTTAAAGACATGGTGCCTGCTATCGTAGAAGCTTCTACTGCCGATGAAGCAGTGGCATTGGGTTATCGCCTGGCAAAAAAAGACCAGGTGGTATTGTTATCGCCCGCCTGTGCCAGTTTCGACTTGTTTGAAAACTACGAAGAGCGCGGACAAAAATTTAAAAAAGCAGTGAAAGCACTTTAAAACAAAAACCATGACTGAAAAAAATAAAAACATACGTCAATCGGCTTCGGCTTATTTCACTTCACGAAAAGCCGGACTCGAAATGTTTGCAGGAATACGATTCAGGATGGAACATGTGGCACAGGTAAACGGAATTGATTTTATCAATGATTCAAAAGCCACCGACCTGGAGTCTGCTTTTTGCTCACTTGAACTGATGGAACAACCTGTAACATGGATGGCCGGTGCATCAGAATTTGATGAGGATTATTCTGTTTTCCTGAAACTGGTAAAATTTAAAGTAGTGACATTGGTGGTGTTTGGTTCCAATGACACAAGCATAAAAGAAACACTCGGTGTGTTTGCCGATCACTATGTGCATTCCACCGATTTTGAAGACGCATTCTTTCATGCCATGAAATATACAAAAAAAGGCGGAGTAGTGTTGTTCTCCCCCGCGTGTACCAGTTTCGAAATGTTCAGCGATTATAAAGAAAGAGGAGAGAAATTTAACCAAATGGTAAATGGACTAAAATAAGTTGAGAGCTGTATTCACATATCTGAAAGGTGATAAGGTGGTTTGGATGATCGCCTTTATCCTGGCACTCTTCTCACTGGTGTCGGTGTATAGTTTTACACCTATCCTGGCAAATGATGAGACAGGAACAGAAGGATTTTTATTCAAGCATTTTATTACCATCATCACGGGATTTGCCCTGATGTTTTATATCCATGAAATAAACTTTAAATATTTTTCAAAATTATCGCACATCGGGTTGTGGGTGGCGGTGATTTTATTATTCGTTACCCTCGTAGCCGGAGTGAATATCAACAGTGCCGGAAGATGGCTGGTTATCCCTTTAATCAATCAGAAATTCCAGACTTCCGATTTTGCCAAACTGGTTTTGATCATTTACGTGGCACGAATGCTGACACTTAACCGCGAAAACCTGCATAATTTCAAAGAAGGTGTTTTGCCCATTCTTATTCCTGTAGTATTGATTTGCGGACTGATCTTTCCCGAAAATTTTTCCACTGCGGCAATGCTGTTTGCGTTATGCCTTATTATGATGTTTATCGGTGGAGTGAACTGGAGATATATTTTATTGATCATTTTTGGAGCTATAGTAATGGTAGCTTTTGTTATTTTACTGGCAAAAGTTTTTCCGGGACTGTTGCCCAGGCTGGATACATGGATCAACCGGATATTTAATTTTTCTGCCGAAGATCCGAGAGAAACCTGGCAAATCAACAATGCATTGATGGCCATTAAAAACGGAGGATTCTGGGGAATGGGGCCGGGTAACGGACAACTCAAACACGAATTGCCGCAAGCCTATGCCGATTTTGTGTATGCTTCTTTCATAGAAGAATTTGGTTCATTGGGTGGCGGATTTTTATTGCTCTTGTTCCTTATACTCACTTACCGCGTGATACGCATTGCCTCCAAATGCGAAAAAATATTCGGATCGCTGGCTGTACTCGGACTGTGTCTCAATCTTGTTTTTATGGCTTTTGTAAATATGGCAGTATGCACACAGTTAGTCCCTGTTACAGGACAAAATATTCCTATTATCAGTATGGGAGGAACATCCACATGGTTTACCTGTATTGCTTTGGGCGTTATTCTTAGTGTAAGCCGTTCAATCGAAGAAGAAAAAATAAAAGAAGAAAAGTTAAAGGAACAAAACCGAAAGAAGAAAGAAGAAGAGGAAGAGGAAAAACCAGTGGAAGGGGGTGAATATGCCGTTGCGTAAAGTAATGATAAGCGGAGGCGGAACAGGCGGACATATTTTTCCGGCTATTGCAATTGCCAATGCACTGAAAAAAAGAGATGCGTCACTCGATATAATGTTTGTAGGTGCTGAAGGACGAATGGAAATGGAAAAAGTTCCTGCTGCCGGATACAAAATAATCGGGTTGAAAATAACCGGGATGCCCCGCACCCTGTTCACCGCCAAATGGTTTTCATTTGCATGGAACCTGATGAACAGTTTGTCGAAAGCAAAAAAGATGATCCAAGAATTTAAACCAGATGTAGTGGTGGGAGTAGGAGGATATGCCAGCGGGCCATTACTGAAAGTAGCCACAGGAAAAAAAATTCCATCGGTAATACAGGAACAAAATTCATTTCCCGGAAAAACAAATAAGTTGCTCGCTGAAAAAGTAAATAAAATATGTGTGGCGTATGACGGGCTGGACAAGTGGTTTCCGAAAGAAAAACTGGTGCTAACCGGTAATCCCGTTCGTGAAGAAGTGGTGCAACTGGAAGGAAAGAAAGCACGCGCTGCAGAATTTTTTCAGCTGGATGCCAATAAAAAAACCATTCTTGTTGTGGGGGGAAGCCTGGGAGCAAAAACAATCAACGAAGCGATAAAAGCGGGTATAGAGAATTTTAAACAACAAGACGTTCAACTGATCTGGCAAACCGGAAAAAATTATTTTGAAGAAGCAAAAAAAACCGTGGAGAACTCAGCGGCAAAAAATATAAGGGTATACGATTTTATTACGAAAATGGATCTGGGTTATGCAATGGCCGATGTGGTGATTTCACGTGCAGGCGCTATTGCTATTTCCGAATTGTGCCTGGTGAAAAAACCGGTAATTCTTGTTCCTTCGCCAAACGTTGCCGAAGACCACCAGACAAAAAACGCAATGGCGCTGGTAAACCATAACGCAGCCGTGCTGGTGAAAGATGCCGAAGCAAAAAATAGTTTGCCCGCCAAAGTAATGGAACTGATGAATGATCAGACAAAATGCGATCAGCTGAAAAATAATATAACGGGAATGGGATTTACAAATTCTGCAGATGCCATTGCCAGCGTAATTTTTGATCTTGTAAACTGAATGGAGAACATAAAACATATATTTTTCATCGGTATAGGCGGAATAGGAATGAGCGCCCTGGCAAGGTATTTCCATAAAAAAGGAATTACCGTTTCGGGGTATGATAAAACACCTTCTGTACTCACCCGGCAATTGGAAAAAGAAGGAATGAATATTCATTACACAGATGATCCCGGCTTGCTTGACGGAAGTATTGACTATGTTGTATTTACTCCTGCCATTCCAAAAGAACATAATGAATTGAATTATTTTATTCAAAAAGGAGTAAAAATTGCAAAACGTGCCGAAGTACTCGGACTCATCAGCCGTAATGCTACCTGCCTTGCGGTAGCCGGAACTCATGGAAAAACCACCACTACTACTTTGCTGGCTCATATTTTAAAATCATCGGGAGTAGATTGCACAGCTTTCCTGGGAGGAATTGCAGTGAACTACAATACTAATTATATGGAAGGAAATTCTTCCGTTGTGGTAGTGGAAGCCGATGAATACGATCGGTCTTTCCTTCATCTTCATCCATCAGGAATTATCATAACCGCCATGGACCCCGATCATCTTGAAATTTACGGTGACGCAGAAAATATGAGGAAATCATATAATGAATTTGTAAACCAGGCACAACCCAACGGAAAAGTAATTTACAATGATGGATTACCTGTGAAGATGAATAAAAATATTTTTACTTCCACCTATGGACTGGAAAAAGGAAAAAACCAGGCAAAAAATATCCGTGTGGAAAATGGATATTTTGTTTTTGATTATTGTGGGGAGAAAGCAAACATAGATCACCTGAAATTTGCCATGCCCGGACGGCATAACGTATCGAATGCTACAGCAGCTATTTCACTGGCACTTGAATTTGGTGCAACAGAAGAAGGAATAAGAAAGGCATTGGAAGGATTTAAAGGAATAAAGAGAAGATTTGAAATTATTCTGAGGGAAGAAGGAAAAGTGATGATTGATGATTATGCTCATCACCCTGAAGAACTGAAAGCGGCAATACATGCAGCACACGAATTATTTCCGGGTAAAAAGATCACAGGTGTATTTCAACCTCACCTGTTCTCCCGTACCCGCGATTTTGCCAATGAATTTGCACAAGTGCTGGATCAGCTGGATGAAGCTATCCTTCTCGATATCTATCCCGCAAGAGAATTGCCTATTGAAGGAGTAACTTCTCAATTACTGCTGGATAAAATGAAACTGGTAAAAAAAAAACGATTGACAAAAGAAGAACTGATAAAAGAAGCCGGCAACAACAACTGGGAAGTAGTGCTGATGATGGGCGCAGGAGATATAGATGGATTGCCGGAGCCGGTAAAAAAAGAATGGTTAAATAAAAAATGAAACGAATTATACATATCACCTTTTGGATAATCATGTGCCTGGGTACACTGGTGTTGCTTGGATTTGTAAGCAATTCACAGGGAAATACCGAATGCAAAAAGGTGGAAATACATGTGGATTATTCCAACGGAATGTACTTTATCACCAAAGAAGATATAGAAGAACGAATGAAAAGAAATCATTTATACCCGATAGGATTAAAGATGAGTGATATTGATATTGCAGGCATAGAAGAAAATATTACAAAACTGGCCGAAATTGAAAAGGCAGAAGTATACAAAACCATTGATGGCACTGTGGGAGTTCGCATTGCGCAGCGCAAACCCATCGTAAGAATTATCAACCTCAACGGAAGAAATTTTTATCTCGATGAAAAAGGTTACCAGATGCCGGTGTCAGGAAATTATTCTCCGAGGGTAATTGTAGTAAACGGATACATCAGTGAACCCGAAGTGGATATCAGTGCCGAAGAAATTGCTTTTGATACTACATTGAGAAAATCATTCAAAACGGATGATGTATATAAAATGGCAAAATTTATCAGCAACGATCCCTTTTGGAGTGCGCAGGTGCAGGAAATTTATTTTAACCGCTACGGAGAAATGGAACTGGTTCCCGTGGTAGGTGATCACCGCATCGTTTTTGGTGATACGGAAATGATGGAAGAAAAATTCAATAAGCTGAAGTTGTTTTACAGGGAAGGAATAAAAAAAACAGGATGGAATCAATACGACACTATAAATCTCAAGTACAAAAACCAAATTGTCTGTTCTAAAAAATAAAAACTATGGAATCACCGGAAATCATTGTCGGACTCGACATCGGAACAACCAAAATCGCCTGCCTGGTTGGCCGCAAAAACGAACATGGAAAGATTGAAATCCTCGGAGTAGGAAAATCTGAATCGGTAGGCGTAACGCGCGGTGTTGTTTCCAACATCGAAAAAACCGTTCAATCCATCAAACTGGCGGTAGAAGAAGCCTCACGAAAATCGGGAGTGGAAATTAACGTGGTGAACGTGGGCATTGCGGGCCAGCATATAAAAAGTATGCAGCACCGCGGTATTCACACCCGCAATTCGATGGACGAGGAAATCAGTCAAACCGACATTGATGCCCTTGTTGAAAACATGTATAAACTGGTAATGCAACCCGGTGAAGAAATTATTCACGTGTTGCCGCAGGAATACATTGTAGACAACGAACAGGGAATTAAAGACCCCATCGGTATGTCGGGTATCCGTCTCGAAGCAAATTTCCATATTATCAGCGGACAAATCGCTGCGGCCAAAAACATTCACAAGTGTGTAGCCAAAGCAGGTTTGGAAGTGGATGAACTAATCCTCGAACCGTTAGCTTCCAGCGAATCGGTGCTGAGCCAGGAAGAAAAAGAAGCAGGTGTGGTGCTGGTGGATATTGGTGGTGGAACAACCGACATCGCTATTTTCCAGGATGGAATCATCCGCCACACAGCTGTAATTCCTTTCGGTGGAAATGTGATCACCGAAGACATCAAGGAAGGTTGCACCATCATCTCCAAACAGGCCGAATTGCTGAAAATAAAATTCGGAAGCGCACTGGCCAGTGAAAGCCAGGCCAACGAGATCGTTTGTATTCCCGGATTACGCGGCCGCGACCCGAAAGAAATTTCAGTTCGCAACCTTGCTTCCATTATTCAGGCGAGAATGGAAGAAATTGTGGAACACGTTTACTACGAAATAAAAAATTCAGGCTACGAGAAAAAACTCATTGGCGGAATCGTTGTTACCGGTGGCGGTTCGCAACTGAAACATATCTCGCAGCTGTTCGAATACATCACAGGAATGGATACGCGCGTTGGTTATCCCACCGAACATCTTTCAAAAGGAGCAGACGAAGTTACCAGCCCGTTATATGCAACTGGCGTGGGACTTGTTTTAAAAGGATTCGAAAAATACGACAGACAGCAACGCGCACAGAAAAAAACCATCAAAACACATTCGCAGAAGACCAAAGGCTCTTTCTTCGAAAAATTCTTCTCGCGAAGCAAAAATTTCTTTGAGGAAGATATTGACTAACCCGAAACTACAAAC
>JBMORL010000095.1:47096-50177 GCA_049322335.1 Bacteroidota bacterium | reverse complement strand
AACAACAAACAACAAACAATAAACAAACAACTACAACTATGTTAAAGTTCGAAATGCCCAAAGATTCCTCTTCCATCATCAAAGTGATTGGTGTGGGAGGAGGCGGATCTAATGCTGTGAACTATATGTTCAAGCAACAGATCAAAGGTGTTGACTTCATTATTTGCAACACCGACAACCAGTCGTTACAAATTAGTCCTGTCCCTACAAAAATCCAGTTGGGCCTTAGCCTTACGCAGGGATTGGGAGCAGGTGCGATTCCTGAAGTAGGACGTAACGCTGCGATAGAAAATATCGAAGAAATTAAAACTCTTCTTGGCAACAACACCCGCATGGTGTTCATCACAGCAGGAATGGGTGGCGGAACCGGAACCGGTGCTGCCCCTGTAATTGCACAGGTAGCCAAAGAAATGGGAATTCTCACGGTAGGAATTGTTACTCTTCCTTTTCAGTTTGAAGGAAAGAAAAGAAGAGTACAGGCCGATGATGGAATTGAGATCATGAGAAAATCAGTAGACACATTGCTGGTGATCAACAACGACAAACTTCGCGAGATGTATGGTAACCTCACTCTTGCTTCTGCATTTTCCAATGCCGATGAAGTGCTGAATACCGCAGCCCGTGGTATTGCCGAAATGATTTCAGTAACAGGATTGATCAACGTTGACTTTAATGACGTAAACACAGTACTTAAAGACAGCGGTGTGGCCATCATGGGATCTGCTTCTGCAGAAGGAGATAACCGCGCACGTGTAGCCGTTGAAAAAGCACTGGCGTCACCACTCCTCAACGACAATAATATAACAGGAGCAAAATTTGTATTGCTCAATATTACTTATGGAACACAGGAAGTGACCATGGACGAGATTTCTGAAATCACCGATTTTATTCAGGAAGAAGCAGGTTCTTCAGCGGATGTAATCTGGGGACATGGATTTGATGAAACACTCGGGGATAAAGTAGCTGTTACTGTAATTGCTACCGGATTTAACCGTTCTCCCGAAACCGGAGTCATTGCAAAAATGCCCGAAAAGAAAGTGTTGCACCTGAATGACGAAAAACCGGTAATGATTACCCAGCCGATATCTTCTCCTACTCAAATGTCATCTGCGTTAGAGTCAAAGTCTTTCACAGAAGAAGCTAAAGCAGAAGAACCTTACCTGAAGTCAGCAGAAACTACTCCTGTTGCTGAAGAGAAAAAAGAAGAGATTATCCAGTCGGCTATTGAGTTTCTCAATAAGCAGGAAATCACTGAACCCACTCTTGTCACCAAAGAAGAGCCGGTAGAAGAAAAACCTGTGATAGTGGTAAACGAAAGCAGTTGGGAATTAAAAGAAGAGAAAACGGAAGAACTACAGGAAGAACCGGTTGCTGAATGGAAACAGCCTGAGATTATTGCTGAAGAGCCGAAAAAAGAAATAGTGACTGAGCTTCCCAAAGCAGAGCCTGTTGCGGAATTGCCAAAACAGGAAATTATTTCTGAACAACCCAAAGTGGAGCCGGTAGCGGAAGAGAAAAAAATTATCCGACACTGGCTGGTGTTGGATGAAGAAGAAACAAAAGCTGAAACCAAATCAGAAAATCCTCTTTCCAACAGCATCAACCAGGTGAAATCGGAAATGCAGCAGTCCAAGCCCGAGCTTTCTGAAATAAAAGAGCAAACTACATTGTTCAGCAACGCAAACAATTCTGTTTCGGAAGATAATTCAGATAAAAAACTTACGCTGGATGAACAACAGAAACTGGCCAACGAACGTTTGCAACGTATCAAGGAACTGAGCATGAAACTGAAAACTCCAACCGGTTTAAACGACCTGGAGAATCAGCCGGCTTATATCCGAAGGAATATTGAGTTGAATGATGCCAAACATTCTTCTGAATCTTCCGTTTCCAAATTTTCGGTAAACGAAGAAACCGATGAGAACGGGAACAAAAACTCAGGATTAAAGTCGAATAATTCATTTTTACACGACAACGTAGACTAAACAACCGTTGAAAAGTTATAAATTTGAAGGTTGAAAAAAACCTTCAAATTTGTAACCTTCAACCTTAAAACTTCCAACATGTCATTAGCAGACAAAATAAATAACGACATCAAAGCCGCGATGCTGGCCAAAGAGAAAGAGAAACTCGAAGCGTTGCGCGCAATCAAATCCGCCATTCTCCTGGAACAAACCAAAGGCACAGGTGAAGTGAGCGAGGAAGCAGAAAATAAAATGCTTCAGAAAATGTACAAGCAACGCATGGAATCGGCTGAAATATATAAACAGCAGAATCGTGCCGATCTTGAGCAGGCTGAAATTTTCCAGGCCGATATCATCAAAAAATATATGCCCGAGCAGATGAGTGAGGAACAAATTAAGGCGGTGATCAAGGAAGTGATCGCTTCTGTTGGTGCCAGCTCTCCTGCCGATATGGGAAAAGTAATGGGTCCGGCCATGGGAAAATTACAGGGAAAAGCCGATGGAAAAATCATCTCCGCACTCGTAAAACAATTACTGGGCGGATAAAAGTAAAAACATAGTTGTGATTTGTTGTTGACCCTCCTTTGCTTATAGTAAAGGAGGGTTTTTTATGTTTCGTAATAATCCGGTTAAGCTGGAAGACACGTTTCATCAAATTTTTTCAATAAATTTTTTCCATTCGTATATAATACCAAACTGATTTATTAAATAGGCCAGTAACTGGTATTATGCCAAATGAAATTCTTCAAAAAAAACAGACCATGATGAATTTCACTTCGGTATAAAATCCTGTGCGCGCGGGAACAACGTTTTGCCCCGCTGGGGCAATAGGAGTAGAATGACAGGCATAATTAAAAATGTTTGGCACCTCTGGTGCCAGCGATATAAATAAAAAACATATGTAAAAAATATACCGGTGCCAGCGGCACCAAACATTTTTAACAATATCCTCACCGTAGCAAATTGCCCCAGCGGGGCAAAATCTTATTCCTTTTTGATTACGATATTAATTTACTTTTAATAATAGTTGGAACTATCACAACACTAATAAACGTATTACGTATCAATTCTAACATCTAACATCTAACATCTAACATCTAACATCTAACATCTAACA
>JBMORL010000095.1:0-46996 GCA_049322335.1 Bacteroidota bacterium | reverse complement strand
TCTAACATCTAACATCTAACATCTAACATCTAACATCTAACATCTAACACCACGCCAGTGCGCGTGGCAAGTCTAACATCTCTCTCACACTTTCACTTTTTTCCATTTCCCTTTCCGGAAGTAGTAGAAAGAGACTAACGCTATAAGTGTTTCAGCAACGGGAACGGCTGCAATAACTCCGCCAACACCCCATTCGGTAGTAGAAAGATACCAGGCCAGCGGAACCTGCACTATCCAGAAACAAAAAATATTGATCCACGTGGGTGTCCACGTGTCTCCGGCACCATTCAGCGCCTGTGTCATTACCATGGCTATTCCGTAAAAAATATAACCGGTACCAAAAATCATCAGTGATAATGCTCCGTATTCCACTACATTTTCCTTATCACTGAAAATTCTTATGATAGGTTCGGAACAAAAAATAAATAACAACATTACAAATGCCATAAATATGGCGTTGTATTTTGCAGTTATCATAACACTTTTTTCTGCCCGTTCAATTTCTCCGGCACCAAGATTTTGGCCCACCAGTGTAGCGGCTGCATTGCTTAATCCCCAGGCCGGAAGAATAAAGAAAATAACATTGCGAACAGCCACCTGGTAACCTGCCGATGCATCGGTTCCACCGGTATCGGCCACAAGGCTGGCCAGTATGATCCAGCTGCCACTGGCGACAAAAAACTGGAAAGTAGCCGGTGAAGCAATGGAGATAATATTTTTTATAATCTCACCGTTAAAGCGAAAATGCTGAGCAGTAATTTTAATTAATCCTTTTCCGTTGAACAAATGATAGCACTGGTAAATTACACCTGTACTTCTTCCTATTACGGTGGCAATAGCAGCGCCTTTCAATCCGAAATAATGAATGAAGACAGGGCATAAAATGATATTGATACCACTGGCAAGCCACAAACTTTTCATAGCCATAGCGGCATTTCCTGCCCCGCGGAAAATACCATTGATAAGAAATAATAAAATAATGGCAGCGCTTCCGCCAAACATGATTCGGGTGAAAATGGCACCTTCTTTCACCACATCTTCTTCCGCATTCATCGCACGCAAAATATCTTCTGCAAAAATTACACCGGCAAGACTGATAATCACAATTAAAAAAAACGATATCAGGATGGATTGTACAGCAGCAACGGCCGCATCCTCCGGATTTTTTTCTCCGATTCTTCTGGCTACAATAGCTGTGGCAGCGATACTTAATCCAATAGATAATGAATAAATAAGTGTAATTGCCGTTTCTGTTAAACCCACTGTAGCCATTGCATTTTCACCCAGTCCGCTTACAAAATACATGTCTACCAAAGCAAAAACACTTTCCAGGCTCAGCTCAAGAATCATGGGAATAGCCAGCAAAAAAACCGCTTTACGAATACTTCCTTTTGTATAATCAGTTTCCTCGCCCCTGAGTGCCTGGCGAAAGACGGAAAAAACAGAATTTGAATTATTTTTTTTCACAGCCTTTGAAAATAAGGACTGCAATGATACGAAATTACTCTCAGCTAAACTGAAAATGAAGAATAATTATTCTTTTATGAATTTTACTACTTCTTTTTTCCGGCCATCATCAATAATAGCGAAATATAAGCCACCACTTCGATCCGGAATATCTATAGAAATACTTGGAAACGCTTCAGATGGGGAAAATTGATAAATCAGTCTGCCTGTTATGTCGGTAATAGTAATGATCGTTTTGGATGGAAAAAACGAGGAGGTTATGTCAAGTTTAAATTTTCCATTATTCGGATTGGGAGATAAAATAGTATTTTCAATTGAAGTTTTATTTTCATCAATTCCAACAGAGGCGCAGTCAGAGGCATTCCCCAAATATAAAATAATATCCTCATTATTTTCATGAAAACAATTTAGTACAACCCCGTCTTCAAAAAAATAATAATAAGGAAAGAATCCGATATTGCTTCCAATTCCTTCTATCCACGAGTAAGACCCGTTTCCGGTCCAGATAAAATATCCGTCAAAGTTCCATCTTCTGTAATAATTACCATTCAATAAAACGGAATCAATATTGGTTACTATTACCTGCAGCGATGGAGTCAGGTTAAATGTTTCCCCCGAAGCAAGTGTAAAATCATACAAAAGAATTTCATTATTGGTTGAAAAAATCTCACTATTGTAGTTGTAGAAACAAAATGGGCCACCAGATGTTATTACCGAATCATCGAGAAAATAAATTTTGCTGCTATCTTCCCTGAAATAACCTATAATATTAGTTCCGCTCATCCAGTCAGAAGAATCATTCAGGTTGGTTGAACCCATTCTCAAAATATGATATTGCACGGAATTAATTATTGTATCTCCGGCAACATAATACCTGGACGAACTATTGCAATTTTTACCACTACATGACCATGTCCACGCTCCGGTTGAATCGGGAAACGGAAGAGTTAATTGTGCTTCCGAGCGGAAAAATAGTAAACAGAAGAATAATAATATGTAAGCAAATCTTTTCATTGAATGAACCATGCTAATTTAGTAATTATACAGTTAATTGTAAAATTTATTAATCAACGGTAGTTTTCACCGGATTTTCGTATATTTAGTTCATGAAAAAGCTGGTAGTATTGTTTCTTCTTTTACCCTGTTTTGCAGCGGGACAGGATTCACTTCTTACTATCAAAGTACATTTTCTATATGGGTCAAAACCGGCAAAAGGGCACCGGAAAACAGAAACAAGGTGGTTTGGCGGCATGCATGGGGGACATGTTACTCTTCAGATGGGCGATAGTGTAATCGGATTCAACCCTTTTTTTAAATACCATATTTTTCCGCATAAGAAAAAAAAATCAAGTGCATGGGTGTTGCAAACTCATGATGAATTTGTGCGCGACACCTTCAAGCATAAATACACTTCCGTTGAAATTCCCGTTACGGAAGCGCAATATCTTCAGTTAAAAATGACAGCCAATGGATACCTTGAAAAAACGCCCTATGACTACGCCTTTCTCGGTATGCGGTGTGCTGCTGCTACCTACGATCTTTTGGCACAGATAGGTGTGGTAAAAGAATATTCAAAGTTCAGAAATGTATTCAGTAATTTTTATCCCAAACTGCTCAGGAAAAAGATCTTCAACCTTACACTGGAGAATAATTATAAAATCACTTTTCATAACGGAACGCACACCAGGAAATGGGAAAAAGATAAAAGAAGATACCGCAAAAAACTCAAACTTGAATAGTGGAATGGGGAAAATTGACAAAGTGCAAAAGTGGATGAATTTTAAATACTATAAGTTTGTAAGTGAATAAGAAAATAAATAACGAATAAAATGCTTTTGTATTCAGGTACTGCAGATTTGTTTAGAGTAGAAATTTTCAAAACTTTCGCAACCCGTAAACTTTCAGAACTATTAAACTAAACCACATGCATAATTACTTAAAAGACTACCAGGATTACTATCGCGTAAGAATGGAACGGTATGAAAACGATCCTGATTTTAAATTTTCGTATGAAAGCGAAAAAGCCATTTATGATGCCATAATGTCGTGTAACGAACTGGTAAATTTCCGTGATGCGCTGGGAAACAAAAACGAACTTAATGCTGTGGCGCTTACCAAAGACCAGTATACCCTCCGCCTCAAACACTACCGCGAAATAAAAGAAGATGTGCGCGCTCTTGGCCCGGAACGCATTATGTCAAAGGCAGATCAGTTTACCAATGTAATGGATCTGATGGAAATGGTGAACGAAGAAGAACTCATCAACATAAGAGAAATTTCCGTTGACCATGTATATTTTTTCCGTGACAGTATAATTGTTACGGATACAATTGAAGTATATGAAACAGCCAATATTCCCGATAAGTACAAAAGAGCAAACCAAAAGTATGCCGAAGAAAGAAAAAAGGATCTTCGCGAACGTTTGGCAGATATTGAAAAGGAAATGGATCAGTGGAAGCCCGGCTATCATTTCGATTTTAACCTGGTGTGGGAAGAACGTCACCGCAGGCTCATTCCTTTTCCGGATGAAGTGATTCTCGAAAAAATAAATGAACTGAAAAAAATCGTAAACCGTTAACTATGGCTATTGATAAACAATATGTAGATCCCATTCTCAATGCTTACCGCGATATGAAAAAAGATTGCGATAACAGGGGACTGAAAGGAAATTTGTATGATGAAATGGTGGAAAAAATTACGCTTCTCGAACGCTATGTGGAAGAATTTGATGATTTCACAGCATTTAATATTAAAGTGATGGACGAAAACCTGTATACCGGCATCAGTATGCTGTATACACGTTTGCTCAATGAAGCTGCCAAACCCAAAACGGACGAAAAGGGTAATCCCATTTATAATGACGAGACCGACCGCAACCTCTTGTTGCAAACGTTATCGGCCTATAAAAATGCCATCGAAAAAATAAAAGAGGGAAAACAACAGGCTATCGATTATGCAGGAACAGATGTGGAGACCAATGCACTTTTTAAGGAACAACTTTTCATAAAACCTGTTGAAGATGTAATTCAACTGGGGGAATCAGGTGTAAATTATCCTGTTTTTCTTCGCCTGATGATTGAAAAAGGAATGGACAAAGCCATGGAAAGTTCCATTGTAACGCGTAACGGATTAGTGTTCACACTCGATTTCTATAATGCAGCCATGATCAATCCACATTATATTGAACAATATGAAAGACAACTGGAATTATATGATACTTTGGCAAAACAATCGAAATTTGGCGCGGTGAATGTGTTGAAATTTAATTTGGGATGCGAAAAAACAGAATTTGAACTGAATCCGAAAATAAAACTGTGGGAATCGCAAAAACATTACTGGAACCGGTTAATTGAATCTTTGTCAGACTGGATTACTTCCTTTTGTTCTTTCGCTCCCTATACACAGCCCTGGTCGCTGGCCCCTGATCCACGGGCTGCTGTAATCGAAACACAGGAATGTGAACCCGGCTATTTTGAAGTAAAACAAAACCAGCTGATGAAATATCATGGTATCTCATTTCCTGAAATATTTTCGCACGAAACATTTACCTGGGAAGTGGAAAATAATCACTTATGGTATTCGATGGAATATATAAAATTTTTGCGGGATGAAGTGTTCTCTCATTGCCGGCCCGGAACCAAACCGCCTGCCGAAGTGATTGCCAAAGCAGAAAAAATACATACGGGAAAAAGAATTGCCAATCCCGAACTACACAAGGTCAGTGACCGTTATGAGATGTATTACGATCACTATTTTGGAAAAGGATATTATCAAAGTAAAGTGAAAAAAGCAGAATATCCCGTTACCAGCGCAGCACCATGGGATTTATCGCAGTTTTGATGTTTTCCTGTTGCTGTTACGGGTTTATTCGGTAACGTTTTGCCCCTCTGGGGCAATTTATATTTCATGTTTTGATTGGTTAAAAACGTCTGGTGCCTCTGGCACCGGGAAACCTCTTTCAATCGCCATTCTTTTTGGCATCAGAGTTGCCGGATATTTTTGACAATTATGTTATTCAGGATAATTTAAATTTCATGTTGTATATTTAAAAATGTTTGGTATCTCTGGCACCGGGAAACCTCTTGCAATCGCCATTTTTTTTGGCACCAGAGATGCCGGATATTTTTGACAATTATGTTATTCAGGATAATTTAAATTTCATGTTGTATATTTAAAAATGTTCGGTATCTCTGGCCCCGGGAAACCTCTTGCAATTGCCATTTTTTTTGGCACCAGAGTTGCCAAACATTTTTAAGAAAATACTTCAAAACAACGGTTTGCTCCTCCTTAGGCGTGGGTAAACTATGACTTTATATAGAGTTGTTAAAAATATTTGGTGCCTCTGGCACCAGCTAAATACGAATATGTAGATTGTTGAATGGCACCAGCGGTGCCAAATATTTTTAGCAAATAATGCCATAAAGTTTCTTGCCCCAGCGGGGCAAAATGTTGTTCACAACGTATACATTCATCCTTTCCAATGATTTCATTAATCTGATTACGTATATCTACGTAGTGTATAACTATTTTTTTTCATTCGATTCTATTATTATATTTTTCCAAAAAAAAATATGGCCAATACCTATTCGCAGCATTTTTTTCATGTTGTTTTCGCTGTCCGTCACAGGGAATCATTAATTCATCAGGAAATAAAAGAAGATTTATATAAATATATGTCGGGAATTATAACCAATCAGAATCAAAAGTTATTCATTATTAATGGTGTTCCTGATCATGTTCATTTGCTTTTAAATTGTAAACCCGACATCAACTTATCATCATTAATTCGGGAAGTCAAAGAGCATTCTTCCAAATTCATTAATTCTACAGGACTGCTAAGGGGAAAATTTTATTGGCAATCCGGATTTGGATCTTTTACAATTTCAAAACGGGAATTGCCCAATATAATTAATTATATCAAAAACCAGGAGAAACATCACCGAAGTAAATCGTTCAGGGAAGAGTATCTTGAATTACTGAACGAATATGACATTGAATTTCGGGAAGAATATTTGTTTGAGTTTATGAGTTGATCTTTGCACTGGTAAAGTTTTGCCCCTCTGGGGCAAGGGGTCGCTTTTCGTTAACAACAATAAATGTCCCCGCAGCAAGCTGCGGGGTATTCGTAAGAGGAATATTTATTTTTTTTTGTCGCAGTAAACTGCGGGGAATTAAACCCTGTCCAAGGCTCGTCCGCCATCTGGCGGATTAAAAACGGTTGGCACCCCTGGTGCCTGGGAAAATGTGAAATCATTAATTACAATAACCACATGTACCAGCGGCACCGGAAAAACATAGAATTGACGATTTGTACTCTACTGGCACCAGAGGTGCCAAACATTTTTAATATGTTGTTTCAACTGGTGGATATTGCCCCGAAGGGGCAAAACGTTGCTTCTTCAAGACTTATCTTTCCCTTTCACTTCCCCTGTTTTTTTATCATAACCATAGGGACAATGCCTGCAACCGCTTTTGCAGCAATAACCGCGTTTTAATAAATATTTTTCAGTAAAAACAATAAATCCTTCTTCCGACAAATAATAATCTTCCGGATCCAGTTGTCCGCGTTTTGAAAATCCGCTGTATTCTTCTTCCGGCATAGTGTATAAAAAAAACGGCCCAACATAAAGTGAGCCGTTTTTCCTATCAGGTTAGGTTTAATTAATATTTCTTTTATCCACCAGGTTTCCTTTTTTCTTCAACGCATCAAATGCTTTTTGCGAGGCCATCGACCTGCGTGTTAAAGTCATGTTGGTTTTATTGTCAGTCCATGTTTTTCCAGTGGCAGGAGCTTCATAAACATCTACGAGTTGCACCACATACACTCCCATTTTTCCTTTAATGGGAATAGTGATAGCGCCTTTCTGGTTTTTTGAAAGAGAAGTTACGGTTCCAATTACTTCGGGTTCTTTTGCACCGGCTTTGGGAACAGTAAGCGAACCAAATGAAATTTCTACGCTGTCTTTTATGGTGGTGCCCAGTTTCACGGCCAGTTCTTCGAGAGAAGAAGCTCCGCTCATTTGTTTCACCAGCAGGTCGCCTTTTTTCTGTTCGCGGGCGGGGAATTCCATAATCTCTTTTACATCATCAAATTTGGGAACGCCTTTTTCCTTGATATTCTCCAGTCGGGCAACGATAATTTTTTCTCCGCAGGTTTCGGGTGAAGAAACATCATTCTCTGCTGAATTGAGCATCCATACAGCAAGATTCCTTGAATTTTCAAGGCCATTCACTTTGCGCTGCGAATCATACAATTCTCCTTCGAGAACCGTTAAACCGAATTTTTTTGCTGTTTCCTCAAACTTTGTTCCATCAGGAATAGCATCGCGGAATTCAGAAGCTTTTTCACGGATTTTATCGGTGGTTTCCTGCAATGGTTTTACACGTTTGTCTACCGTATTATAACGAATGGTTTTGCATTTGTCGCGTTTACCGAGAATTTCTACAATGTGAACTCCGAATTGTGTTTCCACAATAACCAGGTCGCCAGTTTTGGCTTTGAAACAGGCTTCTTCAAATGGCGCTACCATTCTTCCTTTTCCGAACCAATCAAGGCTTCCACCGTTAGCTGCCGAAAATTTGTCGATGGAATGTTTATCCGACATTTCCACAAAATTATTTTTCGCTTTTATTTCGGCAAGAATGGTGTCGGCTTTTGCTTTCAGCTGTTCGGGAGTTCCATCCTGCGCACCGAGAAGAATATGGCGGGCATACACCTGTTCGAGAGCCGTATCTTTCGATTCGATTACTTTGATGATCTTATACACATCGTTCTGGAAGTACGGCCCGATAACCGTTCCGCTGTCGGCTGCCTGTATCTTCGCATCAATGTCTGCAGGAAAACCATCCATGTGGCTGCTCCAGCGTGTAGGCATATACATTTTGCTTTCGGAGTATTGCATTACAAAAGCAGAATCGTTGGTTGATTTTTTGAAATCTTCGGCAATAAATTTCATTTCTTCTTCTGTTGCCAGTTTATCCTTTTCGGTGGCTTTGATATCAAATTCCACATACTCGTAGGTGCGTGATCCGAGATTCTCAAACTGCTTACGCTTTTTATTTTTTTCGTAATAAGCGCGGATATCGGCATCCGTAACCTGTACCGATGAATCGGGAATTTCGTAATAGGGTTTCATTACGAAACGGATCTTATACATTTGTGTGGAAGCAGTAAAATCTTTTTTTGCTTCGGAAGAAGTGATGTAGAGAGATTGAGAAATAAGACGGTCGTATTTTTCACGGAGACGGTCTTTCTTCATGGTTTTTTCAAATGCTTTCCAGCTTTTTTTGGCTATCGAGTCCTGTTCGAGGCGCTGAAGGTATTTGGCGATGGAATCTTTGCTGAAATTTCCGAGAGGGTCTTTAAAAATTTCGGCATTGGCAATTTCGGGATGAAGATCCACACC
The DNA here is from genome assembly GCA_049322335.1 of Bacteroidota bacterium. Taxonomy (GTDB): domain Bacteria; phylum Bacteroidota; class Bacteroidia; order Flavobacteriales_D; family UBA2798; genus JBMORL01. The sequence continues at coordinate 38,123 of JBMORL010000095.1, read as the reverse complement.
GTGAACCATATCGTTCAGCTCATCGGCATTTACAAGAAAAGGGAAATGAGCCAGTTCGCGGTTGTAAATAAGTTCTTCGATATAATCTTCCCAGATTTGCTGGCGTACATCATCCAACACTTCGGGAGTCATTTCCATCCCCTGGCGCATCATATACATCTCTGCATTTTTTTCACCTTCTTTCAGCAGTGAGTCATAACGAATTCCGTCAATGGGTTCACCGAAAAATTCACCAATACTGTTGGGATTTTCACTTCCTCCTCCGCTGGTGAGGCTGGGCAGGTCAACAATAAATAAAGCGAGCGACAAACCAACGATACCAATCACCAGTACCGAGTTATCGCGGATCTTTCCAATAATTGCCATTTTACATTTACGATTTAGGGGTGCGAATATACAATGGAAAATCCATTAATAAAAACCTATTCAACAAGGGGTTTAAGGCTCACCAGCTCAATGCGGTTGCCACTCACGGAAAGCACTGTAAAACGGTAATTTCCGATCTCAAAACTGCTGTTTTTCTCCGGAATTTCCTCGGTATGATGGATAATATACCCCGAAAGTGTCTCATATTCACTGGTATCGGATAGATTGAGCTGGTATTTCTGGTTCAGGTAGCTGATTTCCAGGCGTCCCGAAAAACGGTACTCGTTTTCCCCGGTTTTTTCTTCAATGAGCTCTTCGGTATCATGTTCGTCATCAATTTCCCCGAAAATCTCTTCTATAACGTCCTCCATAGTTACAATTCCCGAAGTGCCCCCGAATTCATCGATTACTACTGCAATGGTGCGGCTCTGGCGGGTGAATTCTTCAAGCAGTTTTTGTGCCGGCATGGTTTCGGGCACCAGTGATACCGGCAGCAATATCGACTTGATATTTTCGGGCTGACGGAATAATTCGTAGGAATGGACGTATCCGATAAGATGATCGATATTTTCGCGATAAACGAGAATTTTTGATAACCGGGTATCAATGAATTTTTTCTTTATTTCTTCTATCGGTGCTTCCACATCTACGGCAACAATCTCGGTACGCGGAACCATGCAGTCGCGCACTTTTACTTTAGAAAAATCGAGTGCATTTCTGAAAATTTGAATTTCGTGGTCGATTTCGGATTTTGACTGGGCAGCGCCTTTGGCTACTTCTTTTACATAATTGTCGAGATCAATTCTTCCCAGGCCTACTTCTTTTTCATTCTTATCGGGTTTACCGGTAAACAAGCGGATAATACCATGAGAAAGGCCGGTAAGCAGCATCATCGGGAGCCACAAAATAAAATAAATAAACAGGGTAGGCAGGGCAAAAATTTTGAGAATGCCATTGGGGTTGATGCGAAAAACTGCTTTGGGAAGAAATTCGGCTGTAAACAGAATGAGCAATGTAGAAAGTATGGTTTGCATTACCAGTACAAAAATGCCGTTCTCCCAGATATAATTTTTAATGGGGGGCTCCAGTACCATAGCCATATATAAGCCATAAACCACCAGCGCAATATTGTTGCCCAGCAGCATGGTGGCAATAAATTTGGAAGGTTTGCGTACGAAAAAAGAAAGAATTTTTGCATGAAAATATCCCTGTTTGTTTTCCAGTTCAATTTTAAGTTTGTTGGCAGACAGATAGGCGATTTCTACACCTGAAAAAAAAGCAGAAAACAGGATGCAGGTAAGAATAATAATGAAAACAGAAGCATCCATTTATTCTTTTTTCTTTTTTAATTTTTCTTCGGCTTCGCGTTTGGTTTTTTCAAAGCGGATGCGGAGCATGCGTTTGGTAAGATACATGGCCACTGCCAGCAGCGAAATAAAAAAGTACCATTTGCCAATTTCAAAACCCTTGATTGAAATGATGTAAACGGCCAGTGATACGCAGGCGATGGCAGTGATGAGCCAGAAAATTTCAGAGATGCGGTTGTATTTATCCATTAGTTGGAGGTAGTATCGTTTTCGTTGTAAATATAGTCAAATTGCCCCTGGAATTTCCAGAAAGTATAATAACTGAACGTTTCATTGGCCGAAATGCCCTGCGACCTGCAGTATTCATCTTTTCTTTTCAATATCACCTGTTTATCGGTGTATAATTTGGCGCTGTCCTGGCTCCAGTTAAGCAGTTCGGTTAAAAGCGTATCGTTTTTTTCAAAGTTGATGAGCACTACATTGTTTTCAACCGTTAGTTTTCTTAGTTGCTGGTCGAATACTCCGTATTTCGCAGTGAGTTCCGATTCACGTTTTTCGTTTTGGTCGTAGAATTCCACTTTCAGCCCGCTGGGAAAAATCCATTTTTCTTTTTCGTCTTTGATAAAAACTTCCAGCAAGGGGGCATTCATAACGGCTTTGGTATTGCCTGAGTCGGTGTAAACAAGAGTAACTTCTTTAAAATTTTTGTCAGATGGATTTTCAGCCAGTGCTACTTCGCGTACTTTCTGCATGTCGTTTTCGCAGGAGAAAAAAACGGTGAGAAGAAAAAACAGGAAGAGGAAGTGTTTCATATACCAAAACGAAGTTACACTAAAATGTGTGAGCATAAAAAAAACATTCCGGCTTTTCGGGCCGGAATGTTGTATGATTAAATGATGATTAATCTTTATAAATAGTAGCATCTTCGTCCATCCAGCAGCCAATATGAAAAGTCGATTTATCAATTAATCCATGATCAAATACTTCTGTTTTAGTGGGAAACATGGATTTATATTTTGACATAAGCGAGCCGTTTCCTGCTTTTTTAGCATAGTCATATGCCAGCCAATAGCGGCATTTTTTTTCAAAACTATCTTTTCCGCAATCTGTAGCTGCAATGGCTTGGGCAATTATAGAATAAGCTTCACTGTTGTCTTTGCATTTGCCAATGGATTGTCTTGCAAATGAAGCGGCTGTGCTATAAGCCCCCGAACCGAGATTGGCTTTTGCTGCGCCTAAATAATAATCACAAAGGCTTTCACAATCTTTACATAGATCAATAGCCTCCTTGAAATACGCGTTTGCTTCAGAATACTTCTTTTTACCTAATTTGGACAAGCCTAAGCTATATGCTGACTCGTGAGTGGGATTTGATTTGTGGATTTCTTCCGCAACTTTTTCAAAAACATCATTGTCGGTACATTTGGTTTCTTTCATTAAGTTGTTGAGGCTGATCAAAGCCGGCATTCGCAGAGCCGGATCAGTGGGTAATTCTTCATATTTTTTTGTTGCGATAGGAAGCATTTGCTCGGGTGATAAAAATTTCCTTCCCAGGTTATCCAATTCTTCACTGGCTGTTACACAGTTTTTATCATCGGTATGTGCAGCCATGGATTTGTCCATATACTCACGACACTTAAAGTACTCATCTACTATTTTTGTTATATCAAAACCGGCTTCTTTTTTATTGAACAAAAGAACGATGGTTTGGAAATAACGCATGATCGTAAGGCAGGAAGTGTTTTCTTTTTCTTTATCCAGAACTTCTTTATAAATAGTATAAGCAAGCATTGGGTTCGACTGACGGTATTTTAAAAGGTCATTCCCATAACGTTCCAGCGTATTGGTTTTTCTTCCGAAATATTCCATTTGTTTTTCGAAAAGATTAAGAAGTGTATCAATATTCTTTTCTTTTACCGCTGCGTCTTTTTCGTTTGCAATTTTTTCCCTGTAAATAATAGCGCCATTTATATAAATACTTTCCTTATACTTAGGGCATATTTCAAATACTTTCCTTAAATAAACAAGTGCTTCTTCGTAATTTTTTTGTCGCATTAGTTCATTATACAACGAGACGTTCTTGCGGCATTCCACACTGTCACTTCCCCAATCTTCTTTTTGTGCGAATGAAAAAGTGACAGCCAATACAGCTATCGTGGTTAGTATTGCTTTTTTCACTGTTAAAATTTTTCCGGTTGTCATGTTTAATCGTATTTGCGTTTAAAAAACCATCCTTCTGTCCGGTGAGGAGTGACGCTGATGCCGACATTGAAGTTCAGGTATTTTTCTTCTATCAGGCCATTGGCATCAGTTCCTCTTTTCCCGCCTTCCACGCTAAAGTTAAGCATAGAAGAAGAAGCCGAGTGAAGGAGCGGTATGCCAAGTCCAAAACTTATGCCATATTGTTTCAGTTGGGTTTCATTCATGCTAAGATACGTAGTGTAATAGCGTGCCCCCAGGCGATAATTCATTCGCTTCCAGAAGTTTATTTTTCCGGCCGTATGGCTGATATAGGGAATAAATTGTATGCCCAGCGAAAACATGGAACTGTTTTTCAGAAAATCCGATACGGTATCATTTCCAAACACTTCGGTGTAATATTTCCAGTCCTGGGTTTCGTATTGCAGGCTGATGATGGTTTTACTATAGGCGCGTCCGTCAACTGAGTCTCTTAATTCCCATGCAATGCCATAACCGATTTTACGGGGCAGGCTGATATATCCTTTGGTGGAATCTACATACTGAATAGTGTCTTTGATGTATTCGGCATAACCTGTGTTTTCAAATGTGTGCGAAAAAAATTCTTCGCGTGCATTTATTTTTGATGAGAATCCATAGGTGGCTCCCAATGAAAACCAGTTGTTGGTATTTATCTGTCCTTTGTAGTATAATCCTGCATCAAAGGCAAAATCATTGACCACTTTGTTGGAAATAATGCGCGAATTGAGATACGAAACCGATGGATAATAGGCTTTACGTTCGCGGGAAATGGTTCCGAATACGTACGAAGAATTTAAACCGACTGAAAGTTTGTTGCGCGTGGTTTTTATAATTTCCACTCCGTTTCCAAGAAACACTTTGTTTATCCCGCCACCTCCGTAATACACATATTCCACGTTGCCAATATTGGGTTCGTCAATGGTTTGGCGGATATGATAGCCCACCGAACTGAAGGGAATCAATCCAATGCCCATTCCCCACCTGCGTGTAAGGGGAAATCCCAATACAATATTTTTTAATCCTCCGGCATACGATTGTTCACTGGCATCGGTAGTTCGTGCAGTAATACGGAGCCCCGTGGCAGCCATATCGAAAATAGGTTTGTGTCTTACGATGTAGCAATAAGTAGCAGGATTATTATAGTTAAGAAGCGTAGAATCTGCCAGCCCGATAGAAGCACTGCCCATTCCCATGTAATGAGTAAGGGCGGAAGTATTCAGTTCGCCAAAGGCATAACGCGAATAGGGAGAATATACATTTTGCTGCGCGGTGGTGAAAATACCGGTAAGTAAAAACGTAGAAAAAGCTATGATTTTTTTAAGCATTGAATTTCAGCACTTCATTTAGTCCGCGCAGGGTTAAAAAACGGTCTGCAAAGATGGTATTTTTCAGGGTTTCCGCAAAAAAGGAAGAATCGCCTCCTGTTAAATGTATCATCATTTCTCCGTATTCTTTTTCATAACGTTCGATCATGGCATTTATTTCACCGGTCATTCCGTTGCAAACACCCGATAAAATAGAGGAGGTGGTAGAGTCGCCAATAAGGGCAGGTTCCGGCAGGGGTTCAACCAGGGGAAGGCGGTCGGTATAATGTTGTAAAGCCCTGGCTCTCATTATTAAACCGGGAGAAATAGACCCGCCCAGGTATTCATTTTTTTCGTTCAAAAAGTCGAATTTCAGGCAGGTTCCGCAGTCAATGATGAGGTTATTTTTACCGGGATTTTTAGACCATGCTCCGATAGCGTTGGCCAGTCGGTCGTAACCCAGGGTTTCGGGGGTTTTGTAGCGGTTTTTTATGGGTATTTTGATGGCTGAAAAGAAGAAAAGAGCATTGTTTTTTTTAAGAAGAATTAACAGTTCTTCGGGGATATTGGCTACGGAAGAAACGATGGTTTTATGCTGAACATTTTTTTCATAGTAGTTACGGAAATCATCATAAGAAGTAAACTCTTCATGCGAAACTGGTTCATTCTCATGAAAAATGGCGGTTTTTATCAGCGTGTTGCCGATGTCGGTGATGAGGTGCATAAGGCGTGAAAATAGTCACTTTCGGAGGATTACCGGTAAAAATTTCAAACAAAAAAGCCCGGATAAAACCAGGCTTTTCATTTGATGGTGGTGCGGGAGGGAATCGAACCCCCGACACAAGGATTTTCAGTCCTTTGCTCTACCGACTGAGCTACCGCACCGGATTTGAGGAGCGCAAAGTTATAATTATTTTCAAATCACAAATCCCGGGGCGCGATTTTTGATGGTTATTTCATAATGAAGCTTCTGTTATCAATACTATTTTGTTTCTCGATCGTCTTCACTTTTTCGCAGGAGGAAAAAATTTATCATCCTCAAAATGGTGATTCCATTTATTTAAAAACGATAAAGGAGAAAAAGAAAACAGTTCACCGGGTGTATTTTCATTGTGCAGACAGTCTTGGTATTTTAGCTCATAACGGAGGCGGATGTGGTGGATCAGTTCTTTATTCATTGGAGACAAAAACTGATTCGGGTTGGACAAAACTTACGGATTTTTATGGATTTAATATATGTCATGAAGGATTACTGGAATTCAGTGCCTCTTTTAGCGGTTATATTAATCTTTATTCTGAACTCTCAGCCGGTCAATACAGGATCAGCTTTCTGAAATTAACCGACAAAAAAGCTATTAAAATGCGTGGTGACAGCAGCTTTCAATATCCCGGTGAAGCGGATGAAAAATACTTGTTGGTTTGGCGATCAGACAGTTTCTATATAGCTCCCTGATTTTCATTGGTAATATGTAAAAGGTTGCCCCGCTATGTTATTTCTAAACCGGTTAGGTAAGAAATTAGGCAAAATGGGCTTAAAAAACGTGTTTTTTAACACATCCAATCGCACATTCCTCCGTCTACGTAGCAGAAATCAGCAAGAAAATACTTAATTTTCGAATTCAACCACTGCTATGAAAACGCTTTATAAACTACTCCTGTTGCCGGGCTTGTTTTTTTCACTGTATGCCCCTGCGCAAACCATTGGAGACGGTACTTCTGCCACACCTGTTTTACAAACCCGTGACGGAAGCGGAACACTGGGAACCACCTATAACCAAACCATGTGCGGACTGGGTTATGTACAGGCTTCGGCTTTTACCACCACCCGCTATTCTCCTCCCGGAACCGGTTTGCCCGTAACATTAAACATTGCAGGTATTCCTGCCTGTGCCACTATACAACAAGCCTATTTATATTGGATCGCTTCTACATCTGCTTCCGATCCCAGCTACACCATAAACGGAACTCCCGGAAATGCTACCCAGATAGGGTCAGGTCCGGATAAATGCTGGAACCTTGGCGGAACATTACATTACCGCGGTAACGTCACCGCACAGGTAACCGGAAACGGAGCCTATACTGTGAATATGGGAATGGGCGCCAACCCTGTGGATGGCGTTACGCTTATCGTTATTTATACCGATCCCACTGCTACCTGGAGAGGGACCATGTATTTACAGGATGGATGTATTGTAAGTAATACCGGTGGAGTACCCACAACACACACCATGACCGGATTTAATGCCTGCGGAAACGGAACCAATGTTTCTGCATTTATGATTTCGGGCGACCAGCAAAACAATACGGGTACAGGAACACATGATAATACTCACGGTACGGCCACTGCTACTTTTCCCAATAACTTTTACAACTTTGATAATCTTGCACCTACTGTTACAGCGGGGTTGAACACAATGAATTTTACCACCACTCCTGCCTCCGGAGATTGTTATTCCATCATCGCCTGCGGATTGTATTTCCGTACTACTACCTGCGGAGCCTGTACCGGTTCATCGGCATTAACAGTAAATATGAGCCAGACTCCCGACAACTGCGCACAATGTAACGGTACGGCCACTGCTGCAGTTACCGGTGGTTCGGGTACTTATACGTATACCTGGGCTCCTGCTCCTGCTGGCGGACAAGGAACTGCTACAGCCACCGGTTTGTGTGCCGGAAACTATACAGTAACTATAAGTGATGGCGGATGTAATAACTCCACTAATCCCATCACCGTTACTGCTACCGGATCACCTGCCAATACCACTATTACACCTGCAGGGCCATTTTGCCAGTCTTCACCCGCAGTGAATTTAACAGCTGCCACAGGAGGCGGAACCTGGAGCGGCACAGGAATTACCAATGCATCAGCAGGAACATTCAATCCTGCCACAGCAGGACCGGGAACGCATACTATCACTTATACGATAGCGGGTGCCTGTGGAGGAAGTTCTACTACCAATATTGTCGTTAATCCCACACCTACAGTAACTGTTCCGGCCAATAGTACAGTTTGTAACGGAGCGAATGTGGCGGCATCCAACTTCACCAGCAATCCTGCCGGTGGAACATTTTCGTGGACGAATTCGAATACCGCCATCGGACTGGCAGCATCCGGAACAGGAAATACTCCTGCTTTTACCGCTACTAACGGAACGGGGGCTGCTATTTCCGGAACCATTACGGTTACTCCAACCGTAAACGGATGTCCCGGAACTCCCAATACGTATACCATTACCGTTAATCCCACGCCAACAGTTACCGTGCCTGCCAATATTGCCGTATGTACAGGTGTAGCTGTTGCTGCATCTAATTATACCAGTACTCCCGCAGGAGCTACATTTGCATGGACAAATTCGAATACAGCCATTGGGTTAGGAGCCAGCGGAGCCGGCAACACACCCGGGTTTACGGCAACTAACGGGGGAGGGGCACCCATTACAGGAACCATAACCGTTACACCCACACTGGCCGGATGTACCGGAACTCCTTCAACGTATACCATTACTGTAAACAATACTTTTAACTCCACTATTTCTCCCGCAGGCCCCTTTTGCGAAAGTGATCCTGCTGCAACCCTCACCGCGGTAGATCCGGGAGGAACATGGAGCGGAACGGGAGTTACCAATGCCGCAGCCGGAACTTTTGATCCGAACACAGCAGGCCCGGGAACTCATACGATCACATACACTATTCCCGGTGCGTGCGGTTCTACTGATACGGAAAATATCACAGTAAATCCTGATATGGATGCAACGATCACCGCTGCGGGTCCATTCTGTCCGGGTGATCCGGCTGTCAATCTTACAGCTGTTGATCCGGGAGGAACTTGGAGCGGAACAGGAATTACCAATGCTGCAGCGGGAACGTTTGATCCTGCCACAGCCGGCCCGGGAACTCATACCATTACTTATACCATTGCCGGTGCATGCGGGGATACACAAACTACATCTATTGTTGTAAGTAATAGTCTGGATGCTACCATTTCTCCTGCCGGTCCATTCTGTGCATCCAATCCCAACACATTCCTTACTGCAGTTGATCCGGGCGGAACCTGGAGCGGCCCCGGAATTGTAAATGCAGCAACAGGAGAGTTTTCTCCCACCAGTGCGGGTGCGGGAAATCATACCATCACTTATTCAATACCCGGTAGTTGCGGTGATACACAAACCACCACTATTCAGGTAATAGCAGATGCTGATGCTACTATCACTCCTGCCGGCCCGTTCTGTACGAGCGATCCTGCAGTTACATTAACCGGTGCGCAAACCGGGGGAGTGTGGAGCGGAACAGGAATTACCAACGCTGCATTGGGAACATTTGATCCCGCTACTGCCGGAGCCGGAACACATACCATCACTTATTCTATTTCGGGGGTGTGTGGAGATGTGCAAACTACCAACATTGTAGTTTCCAACCAGCTGGATGCAACTATTTCACCGGTGCCTAACTTATGTGAGCAGGATCCCTCTATAACTCTTACTGCTGTTGATGCAGGAGGAACATGGAGCGGAACAGGAATTACCTCTGCTGCAGCGGGAACATTTGATCCTGCCACAGCCGGGCCGGGAACTCATACCATTACCTATACCATTCCCGGTGCATGTGGGGATACACAAACCACAACTATCACTGTGCTTCCTAACGCGGATGCCACTATAGCAGCAGCAGGGCCGTTTTGTACAGGAAATACTGCGGCTACTTTAAGTGCTGCCGATCCGGGAGGAACCTGGAGCGGAACAGGAATCACCAATGCCGCTGCAGGAACTTTTGATCCGGCTACAGCAGGAATTGGTACTCATACCATCACCTATACCATTGCCGGACAATGTGGCGATGTTAACTCCATCAATATTGTTGTAGTAGCTAATTTTGATGCTACGATCACTCCCGCTGGCCCCTTCTGTGAAAATGCAACTGCTGTAACGCTTAGTGCTGTTGATCCGGGCGGAACATGGAGCGGAAACGGAATTACCAATGCTGCTGCAGGAACATTTGATCCGAATACAGCCGGCCCCGGAACACACACTATTACGTATACTATACCCGGTGCATGCGGTGACACACAAACCACCAATATAACGGTTAACCCATTGCCGCAGGTTGTTTTTGCGGGTGATGTGTTATCAGGATGCTCACCGGTAACCACCAACTTTACCAATAACACTGCATTGGGAACGCCCACAGCAACATGGTTTATTGATGGTGTACAGGTTTCTGCCGATACTACCGGGTTTGCCAATACATTTACTGTCCCCGGGTGTTACGATATTACACTACAAACCACCTCTGCAGCCGGATGTTCATCTTCGGCCACTCAAACCGGAATGGTATGTGTGTTTGCTGATCCTGTAGCTGATTTTATGTTTAATCCCAATGATGCAACGGTATTAAATCCCGTTATTGATTTTACAAACACTTCCACCGGTGCTTCCACTTATGTGTGGGATTTTGCAGGATTAGGAACTTCAACGGCTGTTAATCCTTCGTTTACATTTCCTTCTACCGGACCAAATAATTACACGGTTTGCCTCGAAGCCACCAGTGTAAACGGATGTGTGGATTCTGTTTGCCAGGTTATTCCCATTTATGATGAATTCCTCGTATATGTTCCCAATGCATTTACACCCGATAATGACGGAATAAATGATGTATTGCAACCCATTATCAGTGGTCATGATGCATTGAAATATGAATTTTTTGTATTCGACAGGTGGGGCGAATTGATTTTCTACTCACAAAACAGTTCTGTTCCGTGGGACGGTACATATAAAGGCATGATGTCGAAACAGGATGTGTATGTGTGGAAACTGAAAGCCCGCAAATTATCCAACGGTGATTCGGTGGAATATTATGGCCATGTTAGCTTATTGAAGTAATTCAAAAGGTTCAAACAGTATTCATTGGCCGGAGAGGGAATAATTTTCAGGTTATTCTTTTGTATTTGTTGCTCATAGTTTTTACTTTGTAAAGACTTATGACCAAATTTCAGCTGGATGTAGACTACGATTATGACTTCGACCTGGTGGGTATCAGTTCGCATGCCCGAGATTACAGGCTTTGCTGGGCATTAAACCAAAAGTTAGGATTGCAACTGGCAAAAAAGAAGGAAGACCTTGACAACAAACCTAAAAAGCAATCCGAATTCTCTATTCATTCACTTTATGAGTATTATCACGAAGAAGATCACGTGGAATACCAGCTGCTGGAGAACCGGAGCGGAAATTCGCTGATCATTCCTGAATATAAACAGGCAGATTACTTACTTTTGCTGAGAAACAACCATGCCGTAAATACAGAACAAATGATCGCTTCCATCAGGGAAATTGAATTGGTGCTTACCGCTTACCGCATAGATGTGCCAACACTTAAGTCGAAAGAAAATCTTATTTTTTAATAACGAAAAATGAAAAAAACCAAAATTGTTGCTACGCTGGGCCCGGCTACTTCCGATAAAGAAGTATTAAGACAGATGATGCATGAGGGAGCGAATGTGTTCCGGATCAATTTTTCTCATGGTGAATACGAAAAGCATGGAAAGGTAATTGATATTATACGCGAACTGATTGTGGAAACGGGAACACATGTAGCTATTCTTGCCGATTTACAGGGCCCTAAACTGCGTGTAGGTGAAATGGAAAACAATGGCGTGCCGGTGGAGCCGGGAAATGAAATTGTTTTTACTACCAAAAAAATGATTGGCAATGCACAAAAAGTATATATCACCTATAAAGAATTTCCTTATGATGTAAAACCCGGTGAAAAAATATTGCTGGACGATGGTAAACTGGTGTTTGAAATTGTTTCCTCCAATGGAATTGATGAGGTGCTTACCAAAGTTGTGCAGGGTGGAATCCTTTCTTCCAAAAAAGGAGTAAACTTACCCAATACAAAAGTATCATTGCCTTCGTTAACGGAAAAAGATCTTGCCGACCTTGATTTTGCCTTATCAAAAGAGATCGACTGGATTGGATTATCATTTGTACGTTCAGCACGTGATATTATTGAACTCAAGCATCTGATTTCATCCAAACAGAAAAAAGCAAAAGTAGTGGCCAAAATTGAAAAGCCGGAAGCGCTGGAAGAAATTGATGATATTGTTCATGAATCGGATGCTTTGATGGTGGCGCGCGGTGACCTGGGAGTAGAAATTCCACTCGAAAATGTCCCTCTTATTCAGAAAATGATTATCCGCAAATGCCTTGAACAGGCCAAACCGGTAATTGTGGCTACGCAAATGATGGAAAGTATGATCAACAGTCTTTCACCCACCCGCGCAGAAGTAAACGATGTGGCTAATGCCGTTTTTGACGGGGCTGACGCGGTAATGCTGAGTGGTGAAACTTCAGTGGGAAAATACCCGGTGAAAGTGATTGAAACCATGCGTAAAATCCTGGAAGAGGCAGAAACCTTTGATGGAATTTATCACAAGGAATCTATTCCGCTGGATACAGAAAACGAACGATTTATTACCGATAGCATTTGTTTTAATGCCACCCGTCTTGCCCAGCGTGTGGGAGCTAAAGCCATTATTACCATGACACATAGCGGATACACGGCTTTCAAAATTTCATCGCAGCGGCCTAAAGCGGGCACCATTGTTTTAACCGGAAATAAAAAAATTCTTGACACACTTAGTCTCGTTTGGGGAGTTATCGGGTTGTATTACGATAAAATGGTTAGCACCGACCATACCATTGCTGACTCCAAATACCTGTTGAAAAAACTGCACATGGTGAAAGAGGGCGACCTGGTAATCAATATTGCCAGCATGCCTATCGAAGAAAAAGGAAAATCAAATATGCTTAAGCTAAGCAAAATCGAATAACTAACGTTTAACGGATAAACGTAATGACCATGAATATAAAATTACTGAAAGAAGTTTGTGAAGTGGCGGGAGCTCCCGGGCACGAGCAACGCGTGCGTGAACTGGTGCTTAAAACCGTAAAACCTTTTGTGGATGAGATCTCCATCGATAATATGGGAAATATCACCACCATCAAAAGAGGTAAAAAAAGAAAAAAGGTGATGGTGGCGGCTCACATGGATGAGATCGGTTTTATGGTGAGCCATATTGACGATAACGGTTTTCTCCGTTTCGTTCCGCTGGGTGGATTTGATCCGAAAACACTAACGGCACAACGTGTAATTGTTCATGGAAAAAAAGACCTGGTGGGTGTGATGGGATCGAAACCCATCCACATGATGACAGCCGCAGAAAGAGAAAAAGTGGTTCCGCTTACCGATTATTTTATCGATATGGGAATGCCGAAGAAGGAAGTAGAAAAATATATTTCAGTGGGAAATCCCGTAACGCGCGAGCGCCAGCTGATTGAAATGGGAAATTGTGTGAATTGCAAATCACTGGATAACCGCCTTTCGGTTTTTATTTTACTGGAAACTTTAAAAGTTTTAAAAAATCCGGCCTATGATGTGTATGGAGTATTTACGGTACAGGAGGAAGTAGGAATTCGCGGAGCCAGTGTAGCGGCATTGAATATTCAGCCTGATTTTGGTTTTGGTTTGGACATTACCATCGCTTATGATGTGCCGGGAGCCAAACCACATGAAAAGGTAACTGAACTGGGACATGGAACAGCCATTAAAGTAATGGATTCATCAGTGATCTGCGATTACCGGATGGTAGATTTTATGAAAAAAACAGCAGATAAACACAAAATAAAATGGCAACCCGAAATTCTTCCTGCGGGTGGAACGGATACAGCCGGTATTCAGCGGATGACTGCCGGGGGAGCTATTTCAGGATGCATCTCTATCCCTACACGTCACGTGCACCAGGTAATTGAAATGGCAGATAAAAACGATATAAACGGAAGTATCAGTCTGCTGAAAAACTGTTTGCAGGATATGGATAAATACAACTGGAGTTTTAAATAAAAAACATGAAATATTTTTCTTTTATCTTTTTACTGTTGGTTTTCCTTTCCTGTTCTAAAAAAGCAGACATCGAAAAATATCAATCCTATCCCCGTTATGAGGAAGTGGTTAACCAGTTTTTTAAAGAATATTATTTTCCTGAAAGCAAGGATGAATTTTATCGTTTTGCCAAAACAAAACCGGGGTATGAAATTATTTCATATAAATACGAGGACTATACCGAAAAAGAAACCGGGCGAAACCTGTTCTGGTCGCTCGAAGAAAAACGGTATATGGAACCCGGGGAAAAATTCAGAACGAACCGGACTTTTGAGCATGCTGAATACCAGAAAAAATACCATATCCGCCAGTCGTATAATTATAACCGGATGATCTATTATGGTTACAAAGGTTGCGAAGATGATATTATTGAAGAGCTGGAAGATGCTTCTAATCTAACCGACACATTAATGGAGTCACTGGCCCGCGCTTATGGGGGTAAAGCAAATACAATTGTTTCTGATATCTATAATGAGAAAAAGAAAAGGGAACCTACAACAGAAGAAATGGACCTGTTTTCTGATTTTATCCGGAAAGAAACGGCATTGTATGAAAAAATTAAAGAAACGAATCCCGGTTACCAGACATTAATTGGCAGGGTAGATGTGAAATGTGCCCACCAGGGAATGTATGGTTTTTACCAGATGGATATGTGGGAAGAAAACGAACGTGCAAAAGAATTCCTGGATAAAACATCCTATGGGCCTTTTATGGAAAATTATGCTGCCAACCTGCTCAACTCCTGCGAAAAAAACGGAATTATTATCACTGCCGGTGACGGAGACACTTTTCCTCTCTGGTATATGCAGGAAAAAAAGGGAATTCGGAAAGACGTTGCGGTTATTAATTCGAGCCTGCTGAATGTGCCCGAGTATATTTCCTACGTAAGAAGAAAATATAAATTGAAAATGAAATTAACAGATGAGGAATATGAGCGGCATAACCTGGATGTGGTGAGTGTTTCTGAAACTGCTGCATCAACTTCCGAAATCAGCCAGGTACTGGAATATATTTCCCGTGAGAGTAAAAAAACCGATGAGGAAAAATGGTTTACCATCGATGCTAACCGTTTTACGCTCACCCTTACCGATTCTGTTCCGTCAGCTGATTCCAGTCTTATTCCTGCAGGAAAAATAGTTTTCAAACGAAACTATCTCTATAAATCACATATTGCACAGCTGGATATTATTTCTTCCAATTACCCGGATAGAAAAACACATTTCAGCGGGGAATACAACCACGACTGGGACCGCGAACTGAATATGCACATGGAAGCTCATGGAATAGTTGTAGTATTATCTCATTACATTGAAAAAATATCTTCCTATGGAGCGCATATTAACAGGGAAGATCAAAAAAAATATTTATTGGAAATTTACAAATATGGTATCTCCGGTAAAAATGGATTTGAATCAGAACCGATGGTAAGCAATTATCTGTATGCCTTCGCTAATCTTGCCAATTCGTTTTCAGATGCCGGCCTTCCACGGGAAGCAAAAATAATTCTGGATCGAAGCACAAAAGAAATTCCGGTGAAAAAGCTGGAAGGTTATTCGGGTGAGGTCATGTTGTCAATGGCTTATATGAAAATTCCCGGTGAAGAAAATAAAGCCACGGAGTTTTGCCATGCCGCACTGGATAAAGTGGAAAAAGAACTGGATAAACCTGATGCCGATAAAGAGCGGATGCTGGGTTACGTCAATATGATAATCACACAGTTCATGATCAGGAATCCCGATAAAAAATTAATGGACCGGTGTATGGCGATGAAGGAGAAACTGGAAAAGTCGATAGTAAAATATTGATGATCTTTTCTGCGTAAATCCGTGTTCCTGATAGCTATCCGGATCGTTTGATCTGTATTTGCAGTGGGTAGTTATTAAGTTATGGAGTGTACTGAGTGTACTGAGTGTATTAAGTAAGTGCAGGTAATTGTTGAGTGCATTATCAGCATTTCGCATTTCACTTCAAAACTCAACACTCATTTGCTCATCATTCATTTGTTCGGCATTTCGTAATTCACTTCTGCCGATAGCTATTGGGATCGTTTGATCTGTATTTGCAGTGGGTAGTTATTAAGTTATTGAGTGTACTGAGTGTATTAAGTAAGTGCAGGTAGTTGTTGAGTGCATTATCAGCATTTCGCATTTCACTTCAAAACTCAACACTCATTTGCTCATCATTCATTTGTTCGGCATTTCGTATTTCACTTCTGCCGATAGCTATTGGGATTGTTAGTTCGGTATCCTGTGAGTTTATGCAGTAAATTTCCTCAATGTAAGTTCAATTTGTTTATGATATCCGCTGCCGAAAAGTATCAGGTGCACTAGCAGGGGATAGAGATTACACACTTCTGCTCTTTCTTCCCATCCTTTTTCCAGCGGGCGGGCTTCATTATAGGCCGAATAAAATCTTTGCTGAAAACCTCCGAATAATTTACTCATGGCAATATCCATTTCACGATGCCCGTAATAAATGGCCGGATCAAATATAACGGGAGGTCCATTTACGCTGCATAAAAAATTTCCACTCCATAAATCACCATGCAACAGGGCAGGAAGTTCAACGGGGAAAAAACCATCCAGTTTATGGTATAGTTTTTCGAACATTTCAATTTCTGTGCGAAGCAGAAGGTTTTTTTCTGTTGCTTTTTGTACCAGCGGGCGAAGTCGTTCTTCAGCAAAAAATTCAAACCATTGGCGGTGTTGTTTATTGGATTGAGGAAGAGAACCGATATAATTGTTTTCTTCGTATCCGTAATTTTCAGCCGTTTTTTTATGCAGTTCTGCCAAAGCCAGTCCGAATTTTTCCCAAAATCCTTCGTCCTGTAATCCCGGCTGAATGTATTCCATCACCAAAAAACCCTGTCCTTTAAAATTTCCGCAGAAATAGGGATCGGGAACTTTTATGGTTTGGGTAATAGCCAATTGATTTAATCCCCGGCTTTCAGCTTCAAACATTCCGGGGAAAAGGTTGGCGTCATTTCTTTTCAAAAAGAATTTTCCTTCGGTAGTTTCCAGCACAAACGATTCATTTATACTCCCTCCGTGGGCGGGAACAGCTTTTTTAATGGTCACCGCCTCCTTTTCCAGGAAACGGGCCAGTAATTCTTCAATATGGCGGGAAAAAGCGGTGCTGCGCATGGGGTAAATCCTGATTGAAGATACTAAAAATTTATTACTTTTGGGGTCAAATGTCGCCCTGCTGTTACACATAGCCTGGCAGGGTGAAAAGGGGATGTAGCTCAGCTGGCTAGAGCGCTTGCATGGCATGCAAGAGGTCGTGGGTTCGAATCCCATCTTCTCCACTTAAAAAAGCAAAAGTATCCCGCACCTGCGGGATTTTTTGTTTTCAGGATTGGCCGTTGAAAGTAATCTTTCAAAAGGCCAATCCTGAAAATAAATAAGAGCGAAGCGAACTTTTGTTTTAAGACTACGTGGTAAGCTGAGAGCATGAAATAATCCCATCTTCTCCACTTAAAAAAGCAAAAGTGTCCCGCACCTGCGGGATTTTTTGTTTCAGGGGTGTTGTAAATTTTATTTTATTGCTTAATAATCTTCCCCGCCTGCTCAAAATTCTCCGTTTTTATTTTCACAAAATACACACCCGAATTCATTTGTATTTCGGGTTTTATTTCTGACGAATGGAAAAATAGCTGGTCATATATTTTGTCGCCTACAGCATTGTAGATAACTATATTGATCTCATTTTGCATTTGAGGAAAATGAATAATGAAATCAGTTTCAAAAGGATTCGGGTAAGCAGAAAATCCGGGGGCAATAGTACTTTCAGTTACAGATGAAATTGCTCCGCGCCTGTAAATTTTTCCTCCGTCTCCTGCAGAAAAAACAGTTCCGTTATCGTCAAAACACACTGCATACAAAGGTAAACTTCCGGCATTGGCTAATTCCGGATTCCAGGTGGTGCCACCATCCGCAGTGATCAACACATCTCCGCCATAGCCCACCATTACCCCGGTAGTTGAATTCATAAAATCAACATCATAATAATTTCCGGTGGTTGTACTTCCATTAATCACCGGATCTGTCCATGTTGTTCCCCCATCATTGGTTTCATAAAATGCACCAATATACCAGCCGCCAAAAAATCCGCGGATATCAGATGTAAAATGGATTCCTTCGATATTTGTCAGAGGGCAAAAAGGCAATACATCATTCAAAAACCAGTTTTCACCTCCATCTGTAGTTTTAAAAAAATGGGTATTATATCCTTTCATTACAGCATACCCGATATTGACTGAAGGAAAACTTATATCAGCAATGGCATTCCACCAAACGGTATCTACATTTTTTTTCTGCCAGGAAAGCCCACCATCGGTTGTTTTATAAATGGAGGTTGAACTTCCGGTGGCAAAACCTGTGAATGCATCAAGAAACTCTACATGATGTAATGATTGCGTATCGGGAAGTACAACCTGTGTCCAGTTTTGGCCTCCGTCACTGGTACGGAACAGCCCCTCATTACCTGCAACAAAACCGCTATCGGCATTAAAGAAAAAAACAGATTGAAGATCATCTGTAAAGGGGACGGATAATGCTGTCCAGTTGTTTCCTCCATCCACACTTTTTAGAAAGGTTCCGTAATAACCTGCCGCATAACCGGTATTTCCGGTAGTCATATCTATATCGTATAGCGCATCACTCACCGGTGAATTCATTTCTGTCCACTGGCTTTTTGCAGGCATGGCTAAAAACAACAGGCTGGCTGTAGTGAGCAACATAAAGTGATTAAGTTTTTTCATAAAAAGGGTGTTTATGTATTGATTCAACGCAAATATCGCTGGAGGGTTCGGGTTATAAATGGTGTAAAACGGAATCAACGTTGTACTTTTTTCCTTTCATTGTTTTCAGGAATCTGATAATGTTGCTTTTTTTGTTCCGGTTGACTTTTGGTATATTTACATAATGAAAAACCGATCACTCATCCTTCTCCGCGGCTTGCCCGGAAGCGGTAAATCTACACTGGCAGCTTTACTATCCGATAATGGAAAATACCCGGTCTTTTCGGTAGATGATTATTTTACGGATAAAATTTCGGGAGAATACAAATTCGAATTCGAAAAAAATCACTTTGCCTATAAAGCCTGTGAAGAAAACACACGGCAGGCAATGAAAAATGAGAGTCCCAAAATTTTTGTTGACAACACCTTTACTATCGGTTGGGAAATGGAACCTTATTTTAAAATGGCCGGTGAATTTGATTATGTAGTTCATGTGGCGACAGTAGAAAATTATCACGGAAGTAAAAATATCCATGATATTCCCGATGACCAGCTGAAAAAAATGGCGGAGAAATACAAAGTAAAATTACTTTAAAACTATTTGAATTTTATCAGCGCCATCTGCGGGAAAAACTTCCTCGTGTTAATCTCCCGCAGATGAATACAGACGTAATTGATTTTTTATTTCATCAACACAATTCTTGCGGTTTTATCACTAAATCTCTCTCCTGTGAGGCGAAGGAAGTATACACCTCTTTCCAGGTGAGTGATATTTACTTCCTTTTTCAGCAGGTTAAACTGCATCATTTGTTCCGAATAAACTAACTGCCCGGTGATGGAATAGATTTCCATTTCCACATTTCCCGCGGGTAATTGTTGAAGACTGAGAATAAAATTTCCACTGGAAGGATTGGGATAAATATTCCATTCGTTTAATTCCATTTCGCTAACATCATTTCCACTGGTGTCAGCACCCACGCAATAGGTTTCAATCAACTGACATCCACCTCCTGAGGTCATCGTAACTGTATAACATCCCGGCAGCAATCCGCTGATGTCTTGTGTAGTGGCGCCATTGCTCCAGCTATAGGTTAATCCGCCCGCCCCGGTTACTGTAATATTAATAGATCCATCTGCACATGACGAACAGGATGCGTCAAGTATGGTGGTGTCTGATACAAAATAAAAAGCAGTGTTGTTTACGGTAAATGAATCCACAATAGAGCAACCCAGGTTATCGGTGATAATTACGGTATAGGTTCCCATACCAAGATTAAAAATATCCTGTGTATTGTCGCCATTGCTCCACGCATAGGTGAGCGGAGGATTTCCGGATGTTACGGTTAGATTAATATCGCCATTGTTATTGTTGCAGAAATCATCATTCACATTCGAGTTGGTGATGGTGATGTTGGCAGATTGAGTATTGATTTGTACTGATCCGCTCAGCATACATCCCAAACTATCGGTAATCGTATAAGTGTAGATTCCGTTAGATAGCCCGGTGATGTCATCGGTTGTCGAGCCGTCACTCCAGAGGATAGAGTAGGGAACTGCGGATGTAACCGTCATATCAACCGAGCCGTCTCCTCCTGTACAGCTTTCATCGGTAGAAACAGCTGAAGCACTTAACCCGTTAGTTACATTATTTACAGTAAATGATTGTGTAAGCGCACAGCCTGTGGCATCGGTAACGGTAACTGAATACGAACCCGCATTTAATCCGCTGATGTCTTCAGTGGTGGCGCCATTGCTCCAGTTATAGGTAAATGGATTATTGGTTCCGCTAACAGTAATATCAATTACACCGGTTGTATCACCACAACTTTCGTCTGTAGTAACAGAAGAAGTGATGGAAGTTCCGTTGGTGATGTTTTGAATGGTATAGGATTCGGAAAGGCTGCAACCATTTCCATTGGTAACGGTTACTGTATAATTTCCTGCTGCTACTCCCGAAATATCCTGCGTGTTAGTTCCGTTACTCCACGAATAGGTAACAGGGTTTACGGTTCCGGTAAGTGAAATGTTAATTGCTCCTGCACTGTTTCCGCAATTTTCATCAGTGATCAAGGCATTGGTTACTGCTAAAGTCCCCTGGCTGTTATTAACCGTTGCCGATCCTGTAACACTGCACCCGTTGGCATCGGTAACTGTTACGGTATAACTTCCGGCACTTAATCCTGAATAGGTAGGGCCATTTCCGCCTGCATTACAGTTAGTGGTTCCGGTATATTGCAATCCTCCTGCCGGGAACGGGCCGTCACTGAATACAAGATTTCCGCTGGCATCGTATAGATAATACCACTTCTGACTGGTGCCACCGGGCGAATAACTCAACTGGATGGTATCGCCTGTGCAAACCGGAATATTTTGTGTAGTAGTAGTTCCGGTATTGTTGAATACTCCATAAACAGTTCCGTTAAGAATTACTGTTACTGTTGCTGATGTCCATCCAATAGGAGCGCCTCCCGTCATCAGTAATTCATACGTACAACAATTCGGAGCTGCCCAGTTGTAAGTATAGGGGCCCGTTCCACCGGTTACATTTACGCTGGCTGAACCATTTCCTTGTCCGCAGATTTCATCATTAATAGTAAATCCGCTAATAGAAGGATTTCCGCCCGATCCACCAACAGTAATGGTTGAGTTTTGTGAACATCCGGCTCCGTCACTAACGTATACCGTATATGTGCCGGATGAAAGAGACGAAATATCTTCTGTTGTTGCACCATTGCTCCATAAAGTGGAATAGGATCCGGACCCACCTGCAACGGAAATGTTAATTGCGCCATTTCCTTGTCCACAGGTTTCCTGTATAACGGAGGTGGCAGAAACTGTAAGTGTTCCGGGATCGTTGTTCACCACAGCTGAAATATTCAGCTGACAACCATTTCCGTCTGTTGCTGCGCAGGAATAAACGCCTGCCGGAAGATTACTCAGGTCTTCGGTGGTGGCCCCGTTGCTCCATAAATAGGAAACCGGGTTTTGTGCACCCGTATAGGAAACACTAATGGCACCTCCGTTATTACTGCAAAGTGCATCAGTACTACTTACCGACCCAATCTGGAAATTTCCGGGATTGGTTCCTACGGTATATACAGTACCGGTAAGTGAACACCCTGATCCGTCATTGATGGTAACGGTGTATGTTCCGGTATTTAATCCTGAAATATCCTGTGTTGTAGCTCCGGTGCTCCAGGAATAGGTATAGATTCCTGATCCACCGGAAACGGTAATGTTTACGGCCCCGTTATTTCCGTTGCACACTTCATCACTAACGGCCACCGAACTTATGCTGAGTGTTCCGGGAGAATTATTTACGGTATACGATTGGTTCATGCTGCAACCGGAGGCATCGGTAATGGTAACGGTGTATGTTCCGTTGTTAAGGGAAAAAATATCTTCCGTAGCGGCTCCATTCGACCAGGAATAAGTATAAGGTGATGTTCCTCCCGAAGCAGCAATATTCACACTTCCGTTATTGGCATTGCAAACTTCATCCAAAACTGAAGAGAAACCGATGGTCAAAGTTCCCGAATTGTTGGTAACTGTATACGAAGAAGAAGTAATGATACAACCTGCATTATCGGTAACAGTTAATGTATAGACTCCCGAAGACAGTGAAGAAATATCTTCGGTAGTTGCGCCATTCGACCATGAATAGGAGTAAGGAGTTGAACCTCCCGAAACAGAAACGTCAATAAATCCGTTGCCAGCCCCGCAAACTTCATTGCTGAGAGAGGCCAGCGATAATGAAAATCCATTAGTTAAATTATTCACAGTGGTATTTCCGAGGGTAACGCAACCATTATTATCAGTAACGGTAACGCTGTAATTTCCTGCGGCAAGGCCACTGATATCCTGTATTGTACTTCCGTTGCTCCATGAATAGGAAACAGGATTGGCCTGACCGGATATCATTAAGTTGACAGCACCCGTATTATCTCCGCAGTTTTCATCGGTAACAATCATGTTATCTATCTGTAGTGTTCCCGGGTCGTTATTTATAACGGTATTAACACTGGTGCTGCATCCCACCGAATCGCTTATGGTACAGGAATAAATTCCGGCAGAAAGGTTAAACAAATCTTCTGAAATGGAACCTGTATTCCACGAAAAGCTAACCGGGCCTGTTCCTCCGTCTACTTCAATATTGATGATACCTGTGCTGTTGCTGCAAACTTCATTCATAGTGGAAACAGAAATTACGGATAATGTTCCCGGATCATCAGTAAGCAAAAGATTTCCTGTGTAAACACTGCATCCGCTGGCATCACTAACGGTACACGAATAAGTGCCGCTGGTAAGATTGCTGATAGAAGAGGTAGTAGCTCCTGTATTCCACAAATAGGTAACAGGGGAAGTTCCTCCTGTAACAGTAAGGATAATTTCTCCCTGGTTATTTCCGCAGATTTCGTTATCCACATCAGCATTGGCAATGGCCAATCCTCCAGACTGGTTGTTGACAGTATATACAGGTGTGGAGATCTGGCAACCGGCTGCATCGGTAATGATACAGGAGTAATTTCCTGCTGATATGTTGATGAGATCCTGAGTGGTGGCAAAATTACTCCAGGAATACGAATAAGGTTGTTGTCCCCCTGTAATGGTAATATCGATTGAGCCATCGCCATTGCCGCAGGTTTCATCCATTGCGTTCCCGTAAGTTTGCTGTAATGTTCCGCTTTGGTTTTGTACAATGAAGGATTGAGAAAGCAGGCATCCGTTGGCATCCGTGATATCAACACTGAAAGTTCCTGCATTTAATCCCGAAATATCCTGTGTGGTGGGGCCAAAACTCCATAAGTAAGAATAGGGTTGCGAACCCCCTGAAACCGTTATATCGATTGCACCTTGCCCGTTTCCACATACTTCATTGGTGATGTTGGTGCCGGAAATGGCTAATGTGCCGGTTTGGTTGGTAAGAGTATAACTTTGGTTATAGCTACATCCCACATTGTCGGTAACAGTAACAGTATAAGTTCCCGCATCCAGTCCTGTGAGCGAGCCGGAAGAACTACCCGTATTCCACGATATAGCGTAGGGCGAATTGGTGGTGAATACATTAATACTGATTTGTCCGTTATTATTTCCGCAGATTTCATTGGATTGGGAAGTAGTAGTAACGGAAAGATCACAATTGGGAATACAATTTCCTACCAGGTTAATAATGCTAAAAGAACTGTTTTGCTGACATCCGTTAATATCTGTAGCCGTCACTGTATAGGCGCCTTGTGTAAGGTCGGTTATATCTTCGGTAGTAGCTCCATTGCTCCACGAATAAGTAAAGGGTCCTGTTCCTCCGATTATTGTAAGATCAATACTTCCTTCCTGGTCTCCACAGTTTTCATTGGTAACAGCACCGGTTATTGAAATGACAGAAACAGCATTTACCGTAGCAGTATAGGAACTGATACAGGAGCTTCCGTCTGTGACGGTTACCGAATATGTGCCCGGAGCCAGTGAAGAAATATCTTCTGTTGTTGCACCGTTCGACCATGAATAGGTATATGGCGATGTTCCGCCAGTAACGGTAAGATTAACAGCGCCCGTATTTGTACCCGAGCATAACTGGTTCTGGACTGCCGCAGTGAGTGCAGATCCTCCCGTGTTGGATAAATTAACAGGATAGGAATTGGAACAGCTTTGAGCGTCTGTAACAGTTAATGTATAACTTCCTGCACCTACACCTGAAATATCCTGTGTAGTTTGACCCGAACTCCATGAGTAAGTGAAGGGAGGATAATCACCGGTAACAGTAACATTCACCGATCCGTTATTTAAACCACAGGTAGGATTAACGGTAGTATAAGTAACTGCCGGAGCATTCGGTTCAGCAATTACGGCAATGGAATCGGGAGGATCGGCAGCAAAACTGATGCTCCAGTCGAAAATCCAACCGTTGTTATTCGGAATATTATCAGTTACTGTAATAGTCCAGTTTCCATTTACCGGTACTCCAAGTAAATTGGAGAAGGGCTGAAATGGAGTATAAGATCCGGCCGGAAGGTATTTGTCGCTTTCAATGGTTCCATAACAAACAGTCGTATAAGTATACGTATTGGCATTGGCCATCGACACCATCGTTCCGTAAGTTGGGGTTGGGGTGAAACAATAAGTATATCCAATACCCGGGCTTGTATCTGTATTTCCTGCATCAGCGGGACCAATGGCACAGGGTTCTCCCATATTGGTAACCGCTCCTCCTGGTTGTTGTTTTAATACCATTGTTGTGCCATTGGGAGCAGTAAGAAGAATTTCAAGTTCACCGATCCGCGAGTGTTCCATAGTGATACATACCGATTGAATTTGATTTACGCTGGTAAGTGTCATTCCCGGAGGCATTCCTGAAATAGGTAAAGTAGTTTGATAGGAAAATCCGTTTCCATCAGGAAGGAAAACAGGGCCACCGGTATATAAATTTCCGGCAATGATATCTTCAGCGGGACATCCGTATCCGTCAATGATATCAATATAATATGTTCCTTCTGATAATCCTGTTATGGGAAACGTAGTATAGGAATTGGATAATCCGGATGCTGAATCGGTAAGTGTTACGGTAAAGGGTGCTGTTCCTCCTGTAATCGAAAAATTGATAGATCCGTCATTAGCTCCGAAACAACTTATATCGGAAGGATAGGTTTCATATTGCAAAGTCTGGTAATCATTAATAAAAAGTGTAACGGTATCAACAGGCTGACAGGGAGCCGGTGTGAAATATAATTCAATGGTTTCATTTCCCTCGGGGAGTCCATCAGAAAGCGCATTGATGATAATAGTAGCGGAAGTTTGTCCTGCAGGAATAATTACTACGGTGTCAATAATGGAATAGTCAACTCCATTTACAGCGCTTCCACCGATTCCGATAGGAATAACAGTGTTGGTGGTTTGTGCAGAGTCAAGTGAAAAAGTAAAACTGGCATCAATACATCCTTCCAGTGCGGTATTGTTGGCACTGAAAGTATTTGAACTGGCAGAGACATTTCCCTGGATAAGAGAATTTGCTTCGAGAAAAACGGCCGCGTCCAGAATTCCGTCACCGGCATCAGCAATGATAAGTTTTAATGTGTAAACAGAACAGGGAATGAGGCTATCTTTTTTTGCGGTAAGTAATTCTGTAAAACCGTCAAACTGGATATTTACAGGCCCGGCATCATTATCAAAATAATATTGCCAGTAACTTCCGTTGTTTACATTATTAATGGCCACGGGTACATTTGTATTGGGAATAAGCGCAATATTTTCCCAGCCGGTGATTCCGGGCCCGGAAATAAAAAATGCAAATACATCATTGAAATTTGAACCGACAAACTCATTGTATTCTTCAGAGGCAAAAACGTAATTGAATTCAATCTGATCGGATTGTACTTCAAATTCAAACATGAATTCTACCGCATCATAAGTTTGAACTCCGGCAATAGCAGTAAGATCGGGGTGCCCGGGTTGCCCCATGTCGGTTCCGGCTCCACCCTGTGTATTCGGGCCGATGGCGGTATTGATATTTCCATTACTGAGAATCACACCCGAACTGATCGGGAATCCTGTTCCTGTAAAATTGAATGTGCCTTTTTGGGCATTGGCACCGGTGATGGTGGCATTCATGATATTTACGTTGGTTCCTGCCAGCACATTTCCAAGTTGCGTAGCATTGAATCCACCAGTAACGGTTAACTGTGCAAACGCGCTAACAGTTATAATGGAAAAAGAAGTGAGTAAAAGTTTTTTCATAAGGAGCGTGTTGACGGAACGTTTGGCAGCGTTTAATTACTTCCCAATTTAATAAGAAGACGCGGCATTATCAATAATTGAAGGAGTGTTTTTAGTTTAAAAACAGGGCCATTATTTGGAAGCAAAGATTTGTTTGAAAAAATGTTTATTAAACAACTATCTATTGGTGTGTGAGGAAATTACAATTGAAAAAATATTTTTGCAGGCAGGCAACCCCGGACTTAAAAATTACGTTGTATTTCAGTTTTCATAACCTTTTTGTGAAAGATATTGCTCGCGTACTATTTTAGAGTATGGTTTATTTTTTATTTTACTATCCAGCCATGGGATTAAATAATCAAAATACTCGGCATCTTCTTTTCCTTCTGCTGTTTTTTTCATGTCTTCAAGATCCGACCGGAGTTTTAAAATGGATTCTTTTAACCGGTTTTCAGTATAAAGTACGGGAACCTTTTTAAAAAAATCTATCATTAGGATTTCCGATTGGTAAAGGTGTTCTTTCTTTTTTATATACCTGGAAGTCGATCGTACTGCATAGGGCAAAAAATCATAATTCTTCAATTCAAAATGGATAATCAGGTTTAACAATCTTGCCGCAATATCTATATCCTGTCTCACAGTGGCAAAACGCGAACGGATAATTTTGTTGGTCCACTTTAATGCTTCTGCCTGTTTTCCCAGTGAAAAACTGATATAGGCAAGATTGTAGGTGAGTAGCGTACGGTTTTCCTCGTTCAGATTTTTTTCCCATCTTTTCTCCTGGCTGATCCATTTGTTTACAAATGCATAAGCTTCTGTAAAAAGCCCGCTCTTTGTAAGTGCATAGGCTTCCGTGTTATTTAAAAAGAACTGGTCATCTGCCGGATATTTTATTTCTTTTCCGGAAATGGTTCTCACAGGTGAAACGCGCAATTTCTTTACCATTTCCAATACATCTTCATGTTTTTCATTAAATGCTTTGTATCCAATAAAATTTCTCAGTATGCGAAAATATTCCTGTGGATCGTTTTCTATAAAATGAGGATGTTCTTCGAGTAATTTCACGATATTTTCAAATTCCTTTTCTGCCGAAACAAAATCTTTTTTAGTGGCAAACCATGACGCCCGGATATGCAAGACTACTTTTCTTATTCTGAAATTTTCCGGTTTTTCTTCCGCAGCATCCAGAATAGCTTCAAGTTCTGAGTTCATCGCAAAGGGAGTATCGTAAAACGAAAGTCCTTTTTCAAGGGTTTTATTAATCATGCTTTGCCTCAGGTTTTCCAGTTTATGGAGTATGGAAAGATTCGTCAGCAATTTTTTCGATTCCTTATCGTAGACAGGTGAATGGTCAATCAGCCGGAATACCTCCGGGCGGGTGACAATCCTCATTTTCCAATGCCTGATCCATAACTGGGCCTCCCACTCTTCAAATCTAACGGCCCCGGCATTTGCTTTTTCTATCAGTTCATAACTTTGAATATAGAGCCCCTTTTTGAATAAAAACTCTGCCTGGTCTATCAGTTTTCTTATTGAGGTACCTGATGAATTTTCCTGTCCGGTGATAACCATGCAGTCGAGTAAACTATTGTACAGGTAATTTCTTACAGGGTGTATTTGCTTAACAGAAAAAGAAGTTCTCAGTTTTTTTTCGGAATCAGTTTCGTTGTACTCTTTTTGCGATTCCAGGATATCAAATAAACGGATGAATTGTTTGGAATTATTTCTGCGTTTAAGTGAAAATAAAGTTTTGGAAAAGTAAAGTTTGAAAAACCTTTTTTCAGTTTTTTTCATCGACCGGATCAACGCAAAAAGCTTTTCACCTGATTTCACTATGTAAATATATAAAATTACTAAATAGAATATTTATTTATGTTTAAATAATTAATAATCAATTAAATAGATGTTTAATTGTGATTTTATATATACACGGAATGATTAAAATGTTGTATTCTTTTAAAGGATAGAAGGCTTTATTTTGATATCACAACACGACCACTTTCCGATAACCCCGGGCAACAAAAAAGGTTTCCCGGAAAGTAAAAAACAAAAACAGATGAAAACAAATCTTACTCCCGACATGCTGGTAAAAAGACTCGCGGTAACGGTTTTTTTACTCCTTGGATTTATCCTGTTTTCTTTTTCACACCTGGCCGCACAAAATCAGCCCCTGCCATCAGCAGGAACAGGGTTTACTGAAAACAAGGGACAATTTACGGATACCGAAGGAAAACCTGTTGAAGATGTTTTTTTTAAGATGGGGACTAACGGTTTAGACATTTACGTTACGAAAACCGGGTTGGATTATGTTTTTTACCGGATACCCGAAGAAGAAGGCCACGAACAGGAGGAAAAAGAAAAAGCCGAAAAACGCGCTAAAAACATCGAGTGGAAAAAAGAAGAAAATATACGGAAGGAGATGAATCATAAAGTGGAATGGTGTATGCAGAAAATGATTCTTTCCGGAGCTGATATACGCAGGGAAAACATCATTACCTCGCAACAGACAGCAGGTGAAAAAAATTATTATTTTCCTTTTTGTCCCGATGGAATTCTTCATGTAAAAACCTGGCAAAAAGTTCTTATCCGTTCTGTTTATCCTGGCATCGACTGGGTTATTTACACTTCCGGTGAAAATGGAATAAAATACGATTTTATTGTTCACCCGGGAGCCGATGTTTCAGATATTGTAATGGAGTATAAAGGAGCAGGAAAAATTTTTCCTGCGGGAGAAAATAAAAAACTGGTAATCTCTACTCCTCTCGGAGAAATTACCGAGGGAAAACTGGAAGCATTTTCAGAAAACGGGGAAAAAGTAAATGCCATACTGCAAATGGAAGAGAACAGGGTTACCTTTTCCATTGGCGATTATGATAAAAACCAAAAACTTGTTATTGATCCTCCTTTGGTATGGTCAACTTATTATGGCGGAGGTGTGCTTGACGGAACCCGCAATGTTATTACTGATGCATCGGGAAATGTTTTTTTGGTGGGGTATTCTACTTCTACCAACTATCCTGCGGTTAATGCAGGAGGAGGATCGTGGTTCCAGGGAACCAGCGGTGTGTTGGGTTCTGCCATCATGATGAAATTTTCTCCGTCAGGCGCAATAATCTGGGCTACTTATTATGGTGGAAATACCAACTACAGTAACGCAAAGTCTATGTGCCTTGATGCGGCTGGCGATTTATATGTAGCCGGTGAAACCGGGGCCACTAATTTTCCCACCTACGATCCGGGAAATGGAGCATTTTTTCAATCTGCCAATAATACGTTGCCCGGAAATATTTCTGAAGATATTTTTATTATTCGTTTTGATAATAATGGTATCAGAAAATGGGCCACTTATTTTGGCGGAGATATGCAGGAACTGGCCGAAGCCTGTATCATTGACGGAAACGGGAATCTATTAATCACGGGAACTGTAAATTCTTCCAACTTTCCATTGATGAATCCCGGTGGAGGCGCTTACTATCAACCGGTGAATGGAGGTGGATTTGATATGCTCATTGCTAAATTTAATACCTCAGATAATTCGCTGGTATGGTCAACCAATTATGGAGGAAATGGCGGAGAACGCGGGCAGGGTTTTGAAAAAGACGCAGCAGGAAATATTTTTCTCGTTGGATGTTCGGGCTCCACATCAGGAATGTATACTGTTAATCCCGGTGGCGGAGCATATTTCCAGGGGACTAACGGAGGAGGGTTTTACGATATTTTTCTTTTACGTATGAACAGTGCCGGATCAATACAATGGGCTACTTTTTTTGGAGGTGCCGGAATGGATTACGGACTGTCAATAAAAAAAGCAGAGTGTGGCACCGGTTATTTCGTTACAGGAACCACTTCCTCTCTTAATTTTCCATTACTGAATATGGGAGGAGGTGCATACTATCAAAACACATATGGAGGTGGAGTAAATGATATGTTTCTTTTGAAATTTGATGCCGGGCTTGGACTTGACTGGTCAACTTACCTCGGTGGAAATAATTCCGAAACAGCTTTCGGGACACTGAATTGTAACAGGCTCACAACCGATAGTAACGGAAATCTTTATCTTGTTGGCGGAACATTTTCCAATAATTTTCCCGTTGTCAATCCCGGTGGCGGATCTTATTTCCAGGGAAGTTTTGGCGGTGTGCAGGATATCATGATTTGCCGCTTTAATTCTTCCGGTGTTTTAGACTGGTCAACCTACTTCGGTGGACCTAACGGTGAAACTGCTGCGGGAATATTTATGGATCCTTCCGGAAGTTTGTATGTAGCCGGAGAGTATACCAATACAGGCGCTATCACTGCAAATCCCGGTGGTGGGGCTTATTTTGGTTCTTACGGTGGCAGTGATGATATCGGAATTTCAAAATTTATGGCCACCAATACTGCGCTTACCTATACTACGTTAGTTGAAGACGTAAGTTGTTTCGGTGCAAATGACGGGAGTGTTATCATCAGCGTAAACGGAGGAGTGCCGGGGTATTCCTTTCAATGGAATTCAGGGCAAACCAATGATACGGTAACCGGATTGCCGGCTGGAAATTATTCTATTACAGTTACCGATTCCGACACCAGTGCATGCTTATCGCAGGGAAACCAGTTAGTAATAAACGTAACGGTTAATGAACCTCCTGCCATTTCCGTTTCTGTTACCCAAAACGATATAATTTGCAGTAGCCAGTGCATAGGTGATGCTTCGGCTGCAGCAACCGGGGGTGTGGGATCATTTTCCTATGTGTGGACACCCGGGGGAATGACCACTCCGTTTATAAATAATCTTTGCGCAGGTCCCTATACCGTTATAGCAGCCGATGCATCGGGATGCACAGATACGGCCAATATCACCATTCAACAAACCACAGGAACCTTATCCTATACCGTTTTTTCATCTTCGGTTTCATGTTACGGGCTTACTGATGGTTCGGCCGGAATAAATGTAAGCGGGGGAAGCGGTAGTTATTTATACAGCTGGCTTCCGGGAGGAGAAATGACTTCATCACTTTCCAATATTCCTGCAGGTAATTATACTGTTAATGTAACCGACACTAACGGTTGTTCAGCTTCAGCAGTTATTTCCGTTTTGCAACCTGATTCTATTTCATTGTCGCTGGCTGATTCGGCAGATGCCTGTTTGGGAGTGGCTGTTCCGATTTCATCTAATGCGTCAGGAGGAACAGGGACTTTGTCGTATGCCTGGGAAAATGGCAATACCTCCGGTTCTTTTTCATTAACTGCTCCGGTTACCGGTTTTTTCACTGTTACTGTTACCGACAGCAACAACTGTTCGGTAAGTGATTCTTTATGGATCGATGTTCATCCGCTTCCACAAATTGCTATTCTGCCTGTAAGTTCATCGGGATGTGACGAAGTGTGCGTGTCATTTTCTTCCACATCTTCTGTTCCACCCGTCACATACAACTGGACATTCAGCAACGGCATCGTCTCTTCTTTATCCAATCCACAGGTTTGTTTTGATACTCCGGGTACATTTAATGCAACACTTCAGGTAACCGATATTAACGGATGTTCCGGATCTTATACAGAAACGGGTGTGGCTACAGTTTATCCTTCGCCCCAGGCTTCGTTTACGCTCAGTGAAACAGAATTGTCTGACTATAATCCCAACACCGTTATCATTAATACTTCATCCGGAAGCACCTCCGGAAGTGTGTTTACCGGCCAGTGGCAGGGATTTGTAAATCTTCCCCCGGGACAAGATATGATGGTTTCCTATACTGATACCGGTTATTTTATGATTACCCTTATTGCTTCCAATAGTTTTGGTTGTACGGATACTACATCACAGTATGTACATGTAACTCCTGAAATTGCCATTTTCGTACCGAATACGTTTACACCTGACGGTGACGGAATTAATGATGTTTTTACAGCCACAGGCATAAACATAAATGATTTTAAAATGTATATTTTCAATCGCTGGGGTGAACTTATTTTTACATCTGAAAATTTATATTATGGATGGAGCGGAGTTCCCGATGGAGGAAATGAAGTGGCGCAGATTGATACTTATGTATATAAAATATTTTACAAAGACTACAGTAACATGCCGCACAGTTTTATCGGACATGTAAACCTGGTGAAATAATTACGATGACCTGAATGCCACTTCATGATAATTTTTGACATGTGGCCCCATAAAGACACGGGCATAAATCCGAATGATAGCCAATCCGTCAAGAATTAAACTCACAGCAATAAAAAATGCCAGGAGCCATTGTTTTTCGTGAACGTGGGAAAAAATAAGGTCTTCACCAATGAATGCGGGAGTGATGGGAAATCCTGATAGTCCCAGGCAAGCCAGCAGAAAAACAAAAGCAATTTTGGGATGTTCGTAAGAATGCCCGTGAAACCGGTTGAGATTAATTGTTTCGAAAGAACGCAACCGGATGAGACTTAAATAACCTATAATTCCTGATAACATTATTCCGCCCAGGTACATAAGTATATGTTCATTGGTAAAATGTTCATTGAATGAAACGGCCAGTGCAATAAATAAATGGTTAAGTATAATCAGCATCCAGCTGAGAGTTACATTTATTCTTTCTGTAAATGATTTTATTACCAGCACAAGCCCGGTGAATCCGAAAATAACGGGAAATAATTGCCAGGTTTCTGCAGGAATAATTCTCCCGAATTCAAGCAATACGAAACCAATAATGTATACAGGAAGAAAAAACAGGAAAACCGATTTAAGTGTAAGAAAGTTCATTTTTTTCCCCAGCCATTTTACAGGATTCCAGGCGTAACGATACATAAAGGAATCAAGATTCCATTCCTTGAGGCTTAGCATGTATAAAGTGTATTGCACTTTTTTAGGGAAAGAATCTTCGATAGTATCGGGCCGGGGCTTAAAATTGTAAAACTGTTCACGGATAAGATAACTTACCACAGAGGGAGAAACCAGCAACTGGTAAGTTCTTAAAAAAGCATTACCTGCAAAATGAATAAGAGCTAACGTTTCAAGGCCTGCCGCAATTTCAATAAAAATTAAACCGATTTGCGATATAGACGACCATGCGATCTGGCTTTTTACCGATGATTGCACCCTGGCTACCCCGGTTGCTATTACACTTGTACTCAAACCCAATACGGCAATGAGAATACGTATGGAAATCTGGTGTTCCCAAAATGGAAAAGTGCGCATAAGAATAAAGGCTCCTATATGAACCGATAAACTGCCGTAAAAAATAGCACTTGAAGGTGTAGGGCCCTCCATAGCGCGGGGCAACCAGTATGAAAACGGTAGCTGTGCTGATTTGGCAGCTGCACAGATCAGTATCATCAGTGATACAAACGCACCGGTTAAACTGTGTTGAGACAAGTGCTCGTGGACCAGCTCATAATTCTGAAGTTTTGAAAAAGTGATATTCTCGTGCCATAAATGATGACTTAGCCACATGGCCAGGATCATGCCGATATCTGCTATCCGGTAGATGGAAAAAACTTTCACCGCATTTTTTACCGGTAAATACCTGTCGCGATAGAAAGCTATCAGCAGAAAGGAAGAGATACCCAGTATTTCCCAACCGATAAACATGGTTTCAAGATTTCCTGAAAATATTACCAGGTTATACCCTCCGTAGAAAAAAAGTATAATGCTGAAAAACCGCTTATAATCTTTTTCGCGGTGAAGGTAATAGCGACTGTAGATAGTAACCATAAAAGTCAGCAACGCTCCAACCAAAAGGTAGACAACTGTAATTTTATCAAAATAAAAATCAAGGAAAAAATTATATCCTTTCGACTCGTAGAGTGAAACATCCCTGATATTAACAGATTCACATCCGTTAAATATCCACAGGGTTACAAGTAAAACAGCCAGGGCCAGTTGCGCTCCCATTGTAAAAAAAGAAACGCGCGAAATAAAGTTCTCGTTTTCTTTTGGAAGAAAAAGACTGAGAAGAAACCCGCAGAAAGGAATTAACAGCAGGGTATGTATGAGTGAATTCATGTGTGGTAGTTTAGTTTAAAATTCCTGTATGCAGGTTTTCTTCTCCCGAAGCAACAAGTTCTTCAACATCTGAAATAATTTCTGTTTCGTTTTTTATGGTTTCATAAGGAATAAATTTCCCATTCGTATACATGAATAACTTTTTGGATTCAGGTTCCACAATGGCAAGGTTTACCCATTCATTGATAAACCATTCATATGTTTCACTGTTTTTCTGAATGGTTTGTAATACAACTTCAGGATATTGTTCAACTACGATCAGTAATCTCACAGGATCGTGCACCTCAATCATTTGTCCCGGAAGCCCGGGGCGAAGATCTCCTTCTATTCCATTGGCGACACCGAATAACCCCATCACGTTATGAGGCAGTTTCGTTCCCGCCCCCAGTTTTTGATTATCGGTTCGTGAGAAAAAATATTCAAGGTTGATTCCTCCGCAAACCGGTGCAGCAGCTTTCAGAATATTCAACAGGTATTTTCCATCCGGATCCACCCTGTAGTCGTAGGAGTTGAGAAAAGAACGCCTGTCGAGAAAAATATTTTTTGTGAGTGAACGCCTTCCTATAATACAAAGTGCGTTGGTGGCATGATTGAGCTCCGGGCGTGGTTCAAATAAAGAGACCGAACGTTTTTTTACCTTTTCATGTACGGTTTTTTCATGGCCGTATGTACTTACAGAAACAAACCTTCTTGATCGTTCTTTTGCATTCAGCGACAATGCTTTTTCAAAAGATTTTTCATTTTTTATATGAAGCGCCAGGTTTTCTTTCGATAATTCCCCTACATCATAAAATGCAATTTCATCTCTCGTGGTATCATGCAGCCCGCCTGTAAATTGTGTTTCAACCGGAATTTCAATGCCTCTTTGTGCCAAAATTTGGCGTACTTCTTTTTTATTTGCCATGTAGCTCAACACTCTTGCATTTACCGATCCGGGCCTTCCCGAACAGGCGCCACAATCGTAGGCCGCATAATGTGGGTTGTTTACACTGCTCGAACCGTGCCCGATGACATATACAAGTGGTGAAAAGTTTTTCACCAGCCCGATGCTTTTTAATAATGCTTCCACACGGATAGCCATTTCCTCAATGGTAAATCCTACCTGCAGGCCGTTTTCAAAACGCGAAGGATCATCATTCCCGATAGTGAGGCGTGAATTTTTGTCCATGTGCCTGAATGAAGAAGCGGTGGCAGGAGACATGGCCGGTCGGAAAATATTCATGAATAAACGAAATGCACTCCAGAACCCAAGTGTTTGTGAAATAATCCATCCTCGAAAAAGGGAATGTGTTTCCTTATGAAAATGCAGATCTTTTTTTCTCCTGCCGGTTATTCCTTCTTCAAGGATAAGATGTTTTGGACTAACGGGAGCCGGGCAAAGTTTGGTGTGAAATTTTCCGTTTTCGGGACGGAAATAAAATTCAACTCCGAAAAAACCAGGTGTGCCAAATGTTTCACATCGCGGGTCTTCTTTTTCTATATATCTTCTTAATGAACATGAGCGGTCATCAATGCAAAACATAGCCTGAAAACTTTTACGCTGATCTTCCGTTTTATTCCGGTTAAGCTGAAGGGTAGTTAATACTTCATCATAATAGGACCGCTCAAACGATTGTTGCCATAATTGCAGAATAATTTGTAATTCATCTTTTTCTACCGGATCAAACAGAGGTTGCGGCCGTTCGCGTATCGCTTCTCCCAGCGGTTTCCATTTCACTCTTCCGAAATGGTAATCCAGGGCGTCAATTTCGAGTAATAATTCAAACGCAATAACATCATGCAGGGAAATATTTTTCCGGTCGGGTAAAGTTTCCGGAAATTGTTCCACTGTGGCCACCATTCCCGACCATCCCTGGTGGGTAAATTGCTGATCGTAGAGATACTGCTCATACAATGCTTCATCTCCAATAAGAATTTTCAGCAGATGAGGAATTTTACAACGGCTGCTAAGCAGAATTTTTCCTGCTCTTTTGGTTTTAAAGAATCCCGAAAAACTGTTTCTTTCCAGTTCTCTCACCGAAGCAAGAAACCCATTTTTGGAAACCGGAAAATTCCATATAGAAATTCCCTGGTCGAGATAACTGCACAATACCCGGAATAAAACCGGTTGTACCATGGCATCCATGTCGGTTTTATACTCCGTTTTCCATGCAGCCCGCAAGGCACCTATACGCGGACTGAGATTGAGATTGTATTCTCCATAGAGCATTTTATTCATCCATTCATTCACCTTTTCTTTGCCGAAATTTTCTGTAATTATTTTTTCGGTGACAGGTTGGCTTATCCCGCCCTTTTTAAATCTTGCCCTGTATTCGTCAAGAGAAAGACTTACTTTATAACCAAATAATTTTGACGCATGATGAATAGCTTCAAAAAATTTCATATGCTGGAAAGCATGAAGGGTATTATGATGGATAAAATCCTTTAGTGGTGCCTGGGCGGGCAGGTAATGCCTTAGATGATCAAGTGTCTTTTTTTCATCAAAAACTGAAATTGTTTCTTTCATTTTTTTTCATATTAAATAACAGAATGAAATAACCTGCTTTAGAACAGGTAAAATCACTATGCGCCTTGA
Organism: Bacteroidota bacterium; assembly: GCA_049322335.1. Lineage (GTDB taxonomy): Bacteria > Bacteroidota > Bacteroidia > Flavobacteriales_D > UBA2798 > JBMORL01. The sequence goes on along the minus strand of JBMORL010000095.1, from coordinate 1,000 downwards.
TTTTTTCAGGGCACGGGTTAAAATGAAAAAAAATCAAATCAGGAGTTGCCGGTATTCAATATATAACGTATTCCGGGTATTCGCAGGATGCGAACTAAAAAGAGATAAAATTAAATTTTCAGAATAATGAAGACAGAGCAGGGGATCGGTAGCAGAAAGAAAACAAAACGAACGGAGTTTTTTCGACAGCTCTTCCGTATCATCTTCACCGGTTTCTGCTTCCTGCTTCTCTGCCGGAACTTCGCCCGGAAGGCCCGACTGACAATTTAGTTTGATCCATACTTCCGAATCTTTTGTCTTTTTTTCTACATTCTGAAAAGCAAAAAACCCGGTGGACGAAACCAATAGTATCACCGAAAGGAAAAAAGATAAAATCTTGTTATAAACAGACCTTTTCATTAAGAACAAAGGTAATTATTTGTTTCGTTTTTTTGCACAATCGAAAAAAGAAAGTCGTTTATTTTTAGTCGTATTTTTACATATCTACATGGTGTTTTTCCCGTTCTTCATGGTAGTTTTTTGACCTTTCCAAAGCATTTATTTCTGTGCAGAATTACAAGAATGTGCGGGCTTTTTGGGAAATAAACAGGATAAGGTAGGGTATATTTGTAAATAAATTCCGAAAAATGAAGAATACAATACTTGTGTCGGGCACATTGCTGGCAGCTTTTACATCACTTATGCTGATGTCTAACAATACCGGGGTAGCTACCAATCAGAGCAAAGACCGAACCGGGTCTCCCGTTGGAGAAACCCAGCAATGCAATGCCTGCCACAGTGGCGGAAATTTTGGAGTAACTATCGATACACGGTTGTTGGATGCGGGTGGAAACCCGGTAACTGAATACGTTCCGTTTGCCCAATACACTTATGAAGTGGAATTAACAGGTGCAGGTGCACAGTTCGGATTTCAAACGGTGTCACTTATCAATTCTTCCAACGCCAATGCAGGTAATTTTACTGCTCTTACGTCCAATGCAAAAGTGGTGACACTCAATGG
>JBMORL010000094.1:0-83144 GCA_049322335.1 Bacteroidota bacterium | reverse complement strand
CTGGCATTGGTTTGCTCCTGACGGCATTCATAACGGTTCACCCCTTACCGAAATGCATAAAACCAATGAAGTTTCTATGGCATTTAACTCTGAAATGATTTATGCCAGCGAAAAAATGGAAGGATTTCTGATTTTGGAAGACTACTTCAGTAAAAAAACAAAAATGATATCTGTTATTGCCCCTGTTATTAAAACAGCGAAAAAAGAAGATGTGAAAGAAAAGGGGAAAGTGAAGTATTAATCGTATTGAAAATATTCCCATCGGATGGTGAAAAAAATTACAGTTATCCTGCTTTCTGTTTTCATTCCGTTTCACATTTGTTATGCACAACCACGGCAACTATCACTTCATCTTGAACTAAGCGGAAAAATCATTAATGCCGGAGATCAACAACCTCTTCCTTATGCCAATATTTACAATTATTCTTCCAAAAAAGGAACCATCAGTAACGAAAATGGTGACTTTACCATTGCCATCCAATCGCTGAACGATACGATCGTAATTTCCTATACCGGTTTTATCACCAGGCAGCTTTCTGCACTTGAAATAAGAAAACAAAAAATTGTTGCATTATCTTTCGCCACAACATTGCTGGATGAAGTAACGGTATTGGCGGATAATTCTTTTTTATACGAAATGATTGCTTCCTGTAAAAAGAAACCACATATTAAACCCGATACGGCAAAAACCTATTTTTCCCTCAATACATTTATTGGTAACAAGGAAGTGGAAATGCTGGAAGCTTATTATAACGGGATTTTTTCAGGTTATGATGTAAATGATATTCTGCTGAAAAACGGAAGGCTTGCCTTTGTCAAATACGACAATACTTCTTTCCTTTCCACCGAAACTTCGAAAGCCGTTTTTATGTTGAAGTTATTTGAAAAAAACAAATACCTTCCCCGGCAGCCTTTTGAGATGACCAAAAAAGAAATGAAGAAACATTACCGGTTGTCGCTGAATAAAAAGTACAAAAATGAAAGCAATAACCCGGTTTATGTCATAGGATTTACTCCGAATGACACTTCAGGAAAATATTTTTCAGGAATGACATGGATTGATTCGATTTCCAAAAACATCATTAAAATAAATCTTTCTTTACGAAATTCTTCCGTACACCCGTTTCTCCCTTTGTGGCCATCCGACAGCATCGGTAAAGTGAATATGGACATTACCGAAACATTTACAATAAAAAATGACAAAGCATATTTTGAGCATATTGATTTTAATTATTCCATGGAATACATGAACAGGGAAAAGAAACCATACACCATAAAAACCAATGCTGTTCTGTTTGCCTACGATTACGAATCTCATTTTATTCTCCCGGGTCTTACCGATAGCCGTAATTATCTTTCGGATTACCGGAAAATAGAAGCGGCCCCCTATAATTCTTTTTTCTGGAAATACAACAATGAACCTTCTTTGCCCGAACAAAAAACAAAAAATGAATTATTTTTCTCCCAGCCGGAAACCATATATAACTCAAAAGACATAAAGTATTTTACCCACGATCCCTATCACCGCAATTTTTTTGAAGCTCCCTACATTCACTGGAATGGCGACCGCATTTGTTTTATTTACCAACCCAAAGACAGCATTTCCAACATAGCCAAAAAAGAAGAGTTCGTAAATGCGCCAGCAACGCTGTATGAATTAAAAGTTCATTTATATCTGGACGTTAATTATTACAAAGATTCGCTGCATGTGTTTACAGCCACGGTTTTTGACCCTTATGAAAGTTTTTACAAATATCCCATAGACACACTGGCTAATTGTTTTTTGAATATTTATTTCGACCTGATGGAAATCCAGCGAAGAGAACTGGATTCAGAAATAAAAAAACCGGGGATTACGCAACAACAGGTGGTTTTACTTTACCACGAACGAAAAAAGAAGATGGAAAGTTTAAGTAAAACATTTTTCAGGGAATGTGAACGTGGAAAAAACAGAAAAGAATTGCTGAAATGGAATAATTATGTGAAAGAAAAACTGGGGATTGATAATTTAAAAACGTTTGGAATACACGATAACTAGTTTTTTATTTTTCCTGATAAATAAATTGTTTTTTCCGGATTACAAATTCTACTCCTTATCCTTCAGCACATTTTTTATCTGACGCATTTCGCGCTGAAGATTGAGTACCACATTGGTAATATCGTCTTTGGAGTATCCCGGTTCGGGTAATTCCATACTGATGAAATTCACAAAGCGCCATACTTCCAAAACATCGCGCACATCTACTTCATACGGTTCATACACCGGGTTGGTGGAAACCAGTTGCAATGTTTTGTTTTCCCTGATCTTATTGTAAACGATCTTAAATACAATTCCATCATCTTTAGTGACCAGGATGTAAGGATAACCGCTTTTGAGTGTATTCCAGTTTTGAATGTATTCACCGGTGACAAAAGAGCCACTGGGCACGGGAGGCATAGAGTCGCCCTTGATACAAAACGTACGGTATTTTTTATCACGTGCAAGGAAAGGAAGATTGAAAGTCGGCAATACCTTAATATAATCCGGATCGGAATAGCCGGCCATATAGCCTGCCCTCGCTTTTTCGGGAACCAGCTCAATATTATCGCGATTGGAAGAATCTACTGTTGTGGCAAGCACACGAAGTTTATTGCCATTAAGATCAATATCGTATCCTTTTTCTATTTCTTCCAGTTGTGCTTCCGACAAACCATCCAGCTCGGTTTTTAAAAGTTTATCAATGGATATTTTAAAATAACCTGAAATCCGGATCAGCGTGGTAAAATTGGGTTCGGCCGTACCATTTTCATAACCACTCAGCGAAGACCGGGTAATTTCCAGTTTTCCTGCCAGCTCTTCCTGCGACATATTCCTCCGCAGGCGCAATAATTTGAGATTTTCTGCAAAGTACATTGATCGTTTTTTTGTCGTTTATTGACTGAATTCCTGTCAAAGGAACGAATATTCCCCGAAATATCCAAATCAGGATGAAAAAACTAAGATTTTTAGTTAAATGGCAGGAAGTTGGGAAAGTTGAGAAAGTTGGGAAAGTTGGGAAAGTTGGGAAAGTTGAGAAAGTTGGGAAAGTTTAAAATTAATGTGTCGTTCCTATAATAACTTTTAATACTTGCCACTAACAATTTCAACCTTCAACTTTTCACTTTCAACCCAACAACGCATCAATTTTTTCTGCCATCTGCCGGTCTTTTTGTGTAATACTATTTCCGGCATCATGCGTGCACAGTGAAAGCAAAACACGCGAATAAGTGAAATAAATATCAGGATGGTGATTTACTTTTTCGGCCAGCATGGTTACCCTTACCACAAAAGCAAGAGCTTCTTCGTGAGTAGCAAACCGCAGTTCGCGCATCAGTTTATTGTCAATTTCTACCCACATATAAATATTTTTTATTTTATGTTTTAGGTTTTAAGTTTCCCGGTATAGAACATAAAACCCGAAATTTAAATTATCTTATTTTTTCAGTAATCTTCCGGATTGTGTTTTGGCTCCGTTCTCTTCCACCGAATAAAAATAAATTCCGCTGTTGAGTTCTGACATGTCCAGTTTGGTTTGTGCTGCTGTAAGTTTCATCTTCATCACCACTTGTCCCAATGCATTGAGTAGAATAAAATTCTGACTGTCAGAAGAAGTCCTTTTAATTATTACCTGGTTGTCGAAAGGATTGGGATAAATACTGAATTCATCTTTTTCTTCATCACCTGTTCCTACGTTGCAGTTTACAGCGCAATAAGTAACGGTGCCGGCAATGGTGCCGGTATTAAAATCGATAGCTCCACCGGTTTGGTCGCATATATCCAGTGTGCCGGAAATGGTTCCCGAATTGGCGGTAACCTGCCCTACACAAAATCTTCCGCTTCCGTTAAGGGTTTTATTATTGTACAGATCATTATTCACTGAAATCAAACCGTCATTGGTAAAAGTAGCCGGCAGCGCGGTAGAATCTCCCGTGTATAAAGAATGTCCCACATCAATCTGGCTGGTACCGTTATCAAACACACCCGAATTCCAGATATCGTAGTCGACAGATAATGACGCGTTCACATTTATCGTTCCCGAAGTAAGAATATCGTTGGTGACTGTCATCACACCTGAATTATGGTTTACCGTTCCTGAATTCCACAAATAGCTGCACGACATAGTCGAATTGTTGGTGATCGTTCCTGCAGTAGCAATTACGGGTGCGCTGGAATTTCCGTTATTGATAAATGCAGCGTTTGTATTTACGAAAAGAGAATCGCTGATGGTGATTGTTCCTGTATTTGTTTCGGTAGCTGTTTGATCGACACCATACAGGTTTCCGATAAGAATAGTTCCGTCATTGGTAAACGTTCCGCCCGAGTGATAAAAGTTACCGACCGAAAATGTGCCGTGATTAATAAAAGATCCTCCCAAAACTGCCATTCCGCGGGTGGGGATATCACCGGTGCACGAACCCGAAGCGTTGATCAGAAAAGATCCGCTGGAATAGGCAAAATCTGTATTGAGTGTCAGCGCATGATTCACTACAATATTGTCACCGGGAAGCGGGATACAGGTACAATCCCATGTAAGCGGATTGGTGGCATTTCCGTTTTGAACAGTGGTGCGTGTAGGCTGAGCCATGGCCACAGTTGTTACAAACAATAAAGTGCAAAGAGTCAATGCATTTTTCATAGCCGTTGTTTTGAAAAGTAAATTTAACACAAAATGCTGAAACAGGCAAAAACCATACCGTTTACTCGCATAGTTCTTTTCTCATCCACGATTCTCTTTCTCCGCCCAGTTTTTCAGCCACCATCATATCAGCACAGCCTTCAATGGTTTTATTTACTATATAATAACAAATTCCGCGGTTATAATAGGCCCTGTGGTCGCGGTTATTGATAGAAATACAGCGGGTATAGCTTTTAATCGCTTCTTCTGTTTTTTTCAGCTCCGACTGGCAAACTGCTTTATTGAACCACGCATTGGCATCCAAAGCATTGGCCAGGATAATTTTTTCCCAGTCTTTTAGTGCCTCTGTATAATTATCTTCCTGCATTTTTATTTCTGCATTGAGTTGTATTACCGAAACATCATTGGGTTTAATTTTCAATGCGCTTTTTGCATCCAGTTTTGCGTCATCACACATTTCCATCGAAAGGTATTTTTTTCCCCTTTCCACCAACAGCGAAAAATTATCGGGTTGTGCGCGGATCTTTTCCGTGAGCGCTGCAATTTCTTCTGCATCTTTTTCTTCTTTTATCTGCTGTAGTTTTTCGGAAGTGATGATATTCATTTCACGCAACAGGTGTTCTGCACCGGCAAATTTTTCTATGATGAATAAAACGTACCGGATATCCAGTGCAATATTCCGGCATCGCGAGGGATCAAACATAATATCACTCATGGTGCTTTCCCAACTGCGGTCGAAATTAATCCCGATAAGATAACCATTGGCATCCAGCACCGGGCTTCCGGAATTTCCTCCTGTGGTTTGGCTGGAGGTGGTAAAACAAACTCTCAACCCGTCATTGGAAGCCCAGGTTCCGTAGTCCTTATTTTTTTCCAGCTCCACCAGTTTGGAAGGAAGATCGAATTCCGTATCACCCGGTTTATATTTCTGCATCATTCCACTAAGGGTAGTGTAATAAGTATATTGCATGCCATCATGAGGAGATGAGCCCTGCGCATTTCCATAGGCCAGGCGCAATGTGCTGTTGGCATCATACCAGTATTTTTTATCAGGCATCATTTCCATTAATCCCTGGACGTATTTCGACATCCAGCTTTCCACACCAACAAACATCTGCAAACGGTATTCGGGAAGAATTTTGTTTTCAAATCCCTCTTGTAAACCTTTCATCAGCAGGTAAGCAGGGTCTTTTTTAATTTTACTAACGGTTGATGAACTTACGTTCTTCATCAGCTCTGTCATTTTCTTATGATCCACAAAAACCGATTGCATAAAAATCTCATCGGCATATTTATTCCAGTCGCCTTTGTATTTTTTTTCAAGTGTGGCTATATAGTCAGGAAGCAAATCTTTCGGGGTTCCGCTGATATAAAGCGGGAACATGGCTTTGAATAATTTTTTATCGGTAGCCACATTATAATTTTTGAAATAATAATCAATGGATCCTTTCAGCTTTTCCACTTCTTCTTTTTTCTTCAGCATTTCGGGATCTTCCGCCAGCAACCAGTAGTCCTGTGCATAACCGATAAATTCGGGACCGTAATTCACCAGTTCGTTATAATAATCATAACCTATAGCATATTTTTCGAGAGAAGCATACAGGTTTTTCATACTTCCGAGTATGTTGCCGTATTTCCGGTTCCATTCGGGATTACTTTCTGCCAGCCGCTGGTATTCTTTTTCCAGGTCTTTCTTTTTTTCCACTGCACGATACGCTTTCAACCCGGCTGATTCGCCTATCCACTTTTTATACGCATTACTTATTCTCGATTGTTTTGCGGAATATTGAATGCGTATAAGATCGGAAGAACGCATATCGGCATCAATGATAGCGAGGCTGGTTTCGCGCATTTTTATTTTGGCGGGATTAAGTTTTTCCAAAATCAGTTCCACCGCATAAGAAGTTAAATATTGTTGTGTTCTTCCGGGAAAACCATACACCATGGCAAAATCGTTTTCATTCACCCCCATGGCAGAAACCGGTAATGAATAACGGGGAATAAAAGGAACATTATCGGGAGAATAGTCTGCCGGTTTATTTTCCTTATTGGCATAAATTCTGAAAATACTGAAATCACCCGTATGCCGCGGCCAAATCCAGTTATCCGTATCTCCGCCAAATTTCCCGATAGAAGACGGAGGAACTCCTACCATTCTCACATCTTTAAACGTTTCTGAAACAATTAAAAAATAACTATTGCCATAATTAAATGGTTTGATCACCGCCTCATAATGTGTTCCTTTTACCGCAGCCAGTTTAATGGCATCCATATTTTTTTGTATCTGTAATTTCACATTGGCAGTAACCGAAACATCCACGTCTTTCATCACCTGTCCGGTAACATCTTCCATCCTCACAATAAAAGTAGCAGTGAGTCCAGGGTTAGGAAGTTCTTCTGCCCTTGTCATGGCCCAGAATCCGTTTTTCAAATAATCTTTCTCCAGCGAACTGTGTGCCTGTATCTGCGAATACCCGCAATGGTGATTGGTGAGAATAAGTCCCTGGTCGGAGATCACCTCGGCCGTACATCCTCCGCCAAAAAGCACTATGGCGTCTTTTATGCTCGATTGATTCACCGAATAAATTTCTTCCACGGGAATTTTCAGGCCTTTTGTTTTGAGGTCGCTTTCATTGAGGGACTTCAGCAGCGAAGGAACCCACATGCCCTCATCGGCAAAAGCTGAAAGGCTGATGAAAAACAGGACAAAAAGCTGAAGTTTTCTCATGACGGTACAGATTTTACACAAATGTAAAAGGTTATACCAATTCTTAGATAAAAATAGTCCATCAATAGACTGTTTTTAGCCCGGAAGTGGTTACGACCGAAATTTATTCAATTTTATACCTGCTTATTTCCAATGAGCACCGGTATTAATTGTAAATTCGTATTCTTATTTGATATGCGGTACCTTTTATTTTTCGGACTGCTTTTACCACTACAGGCCAATACCCAGGCATCACTCGTATTGAAGAAAGTGATTAAAGGCGGACTTACACCCAAATCGGTGGTAGCCAGCGGAACGGGGCTGTTTTTTGCCCAGAATATGATGTATTCCCATACGGTGAATGTATATAACCGCGACTACCAGCTGGTAAAAACCATAAAGGACGATATAACGCCCTCTGAATATGGTTTTGATGAAATTGAAGGGGAATTGAAAGGCTCACCCGTGGAATGTGCTTTTTCGGATAACGGAAAGTATGCGTGGATAAGCAATTATAATATGACCGGTGAAGGATTCAAAAATCCGGGATGCGACAGTTGCCGGGGAAGTAATTACGATAAAAGTTTTATTTATAAAATAAACACCACTACGCTGAAAGTGGAAAACATAGTGGAAACAGGAAGCGTTCCGAAATATTTGTGTGTATCACCCGACAATAAATATCTTTTGGTAAGCAACTGGAGCAGCAGCGACATTAGTGTGATTGATCTGAAAACAGAAAAACAGGTGAAAAAAATTTCTACCGGTGCCCATCCGAGGGGAATTGCCATCGATAACAAAAGTAAATATGCCTACGTTGCAGTAATGGGCAGCCATCGTGTCGACCGCATTGATTTGGAAACACTGGAGAACGAACATTTTCTTTCACCGGGAAAAGGACCCAGGCACCTCTGTATTTCTCCGGATGACAAATGGCTTTATATTTCGCTTAACTCCGAACATTCTATTGCCAAAGTATCACTTGAAACACTGCAAACCGAAAAAATAAAAGTAAAAGGAATGCCCCGGAGCATGGTGCTGGATGACGATGCCGAAGCTTTGTATGCCGTGAATTATTCAGCAGCAGAAATGCTTAAAATAAATTGTCATCCGTTTTCTGTGTCGGATACGGTAAAAACACATTCGCATCCCATCGGAATTACCTACGACCAGGCTTCGCGTGAAGTATGGGTAGCCTGTTACTCAGGAAGTATCATGGTGTTTGAAGACACCCTGCAAAATACCGTTTCCGAAGGAGAAAACAGCCTGGCATGGATGGATAAACTTTCTGAAAACACGATGGAAAGTCTCAGTAAACTGAATGTTATCGACAACATCACTTCTTCTCTTCCCGAAAAGAAAAAAACAGAAAAAAGCAATCCCGAAACCGTTATAGCTAAAAAAGAAGAACCGGAAAAAGAAAAAATAAAGGAAGTGAAGCCTGCCATTACTGCCACCACCGCATCATCCGGCTATTATGTAATTGTAGGCAGTTTTAAAGATCCCAACAATGCGAAAAAGAAACAGGGGATGATGAAAAATAAAGGTTATGAATGTACCACTTTTACCGGCTCCAACGGAATGACCTATGCCGCATTGGGTGGTTATACTGAAAAAAATTCTGCAGATGAATTGCTGTCTAAAGTAAAAAATGAAGAAAAAGGAGCGTGGATTTTGAAAAGATAGTTTGGTTATAAAGTGTGTTCAGTAATTCGTATTTCGCCTGGCTATTCGTTATTCATGTATCCCATGCCCTGACCGGGATGCTGACCGAAGTGTCAGCATTCGTCATTCTCTATTTTGCATTTCAATCTCAGTTCAAAAGTGAAATATCAAAAATCGTTTGATCTGCATTTCAATAGCAGAATTAAGGGATCAGTTAAAAGAAGCATAATGAGATACTAACTTTTATTTTTTCTTTTCCCCGATGATGATCACTGCGCCTGTAAGTAAATTCAGGCCAAGAGCGAGGAATAAGACAAGGAACGAAAGCGGAAATCCGCCAATAGCCAGTTCGAGAAAAACAAATGAGAGTATAGCAAAAAGAAAATTCAGTTGTTTCCACCTCATCATTCCTTTCGATTCAAACAGGATAGATAACTGCGATGCATATAAACCCAATACGAGGAACATATTCAGATAATTCCAGTATTGGTCGATTTTCAGTATTTCATTAATCATCAGCAGCGACAACATTCCTGATAAAAACGCCAGCCATCCGATGAAATTAAAAAGCTTCCTGTATTTTCCCGAACGGTCGTCAGCACAATTGAGAAAAATAAAAACGGATATAAGTAACGACAAAAGTGAAAGAAATAACTTGAGATGTTCATATTTAAACATTCCAAGCATCAGCATCCCGGCCATCACCAAAACTCCCGCCAGGGCTGCATATTCTGTCCACAATAATATTTTTTTTACTGTTTTCATCCGCCATAAAGCTACACAACTAAAATGAAATCTGCATTCATTTTCGTACTTTTGCAGAAAATTTATCTCATGCGCCTGCTTGCTATATTACTTTTTGTGTTTATTAATTTTCATCATGGCTATTCGCAGCAGGAAATAAAACTACTTCCCGGTGACGGTGCTTCAGGAGATGAATTCGGATCAGCAGTTTCTATATGGAATGATGCCTGTATTGTTGGTTCTTACCTGAATAACGATGTAGCCTTTGGCTGCGGAACCGCTTATGTTTACCGGAAAAACGGATCCACGTGGACAGAAGAACAGAAACTGGCAGCGTCCGACCCCAACCTGGATGATAATTTCGGAGTATCTGTTGACATTTACAACAATATAGCCATCGTAGGCGCCAATCTTGATGACGGAAGCGGAAGTAACCGGGGTGCCGCCTATATTTTTCGTTTCAACGGAACCACCTGGGTGCAGGAACAAAAGCTGATTGCTTCGGATGCTGAAGACGGTGACCAGTTTGGAACCTCGGTAGCAATTTTTGATACAGTTGCCGTTGTTGGTTCATATGGAGATGATGTAGGAGGATTGAATACCGGATCTGTTTATGTTTATCATTATGACGGAACCGGGTGGAATCCCGTACAAAAACTAAACGGAACTTTTCCTGCACAGGATGATTTTTTCGGTTATACCGTTGATGTATATGCCGGAAGAATTGCAGCCGGTGTTTACCTGGATGATGACAGCGGAATAAACAGCGGATCTGCTTATATTTTTTCATATAACGGAACCAGTTGGGTAATTGAACAAAAACTCAATCCCACCAATGGCACAGCAGGTGATTCCTTCGGGTTTTCCGTTTCTTTAAAAGATACTTTGTGTGCTATTGGTGCTTATGGAAAAAACGGTGCAGCTACCGCAACAGGTGCTGTATATGTTTTTAAACGAAACGGAACCGTTTGGACGCAGCAGCAAATGTTAACCGCTCCTGACGGGCAGCAGGACGACTGGCTGGGATTTGCCTGTGCCATTGAAGGAAAAACACTTGTTGGCGGAGCTTTTCACGATGACGATATGGGACTGGAAAGTGGTGCCTTTTACGTATGGCGATACAACGGAACCAACTGGATTTATGAATTCAAAAAATCGGCCAGCGATGGAAACACAACCGATGAATTCGGACAGGTGCTTTCTGTTTATAACCTGGATGTGATATGCGGAGCTCCTAAAAACGATGATAACGGATCGAACAGCGGCTCGGCTTATATTCATCCGTTGTGTACATATACACCTGTTCAGGAAATTTGCCTGGGTACTGTGAATACCAACTTTTCAGAAAACCTGCTGATCTGGCAAAAACCGGTTACTACTTTTATCGATAGTTTTTTCATTTACAGATACGATGGCTTGTCTGAAATAAAAATCACCTCCGTCCCCTACTCTTCCAACAGCCATTATATTGACAACGCAGTGAATCTTGTTTCCGGCACCTATCATTACCGCCTCACTACAGAAAACATTTGCGGCAATGAAAGTTCTTTCGGGCAAACACACAAAATCATCCATCTCACCAGTTCAATCATTGCTCCGGGACAGGCACAACTTACCTGGACAGAAGCTGCCGGATTTAGTTTCCCCTATTATCGTGTATGGCGCGATACCACCGGAACAGGATCCTACCAACTGATGTTTGCCACACTTAATACCCAGTTTTCATGGGTGGATAATGCATTACCACAAACCACCAACGTAAATTATTACATAGAAGTACTGAAGTCCTCTTCCTGTTCATCAGGAACCTATACACGTTCCAACTCTGTTTCTAACCTGTCTAATCCCTATACAGTATCCGTAAATGAAATTCCACAGGATTTTTCTTTCACCGTTTTTCCCAATCCTGCCGGTGAAAATGCGCAGGTGATTATTCATTCTCAGGTTGAAGAAGCATGGCAGATATCTGTAACAGACGCCCGGGGCAGGTTAATGTATTCGGAAAATAAAAAAGGGAACCGTTTTTCGATTCCCCTTTCCGGTTTTGCTCCCGGAATTTATTGTATTACGGTAAAAAACAACCGTTCTTCTTTCGTTCAGCGTTTATCCGTATACCGTTAGTGAATAATCACTCTTTTGGTGATGGTATCATTGCCTATATTCACACGAACCATATAGATTCCTTTTGGCAAATGGTCAGCTGAAAATGATTTTCTGAATATTCCGCTGGCAGAATAACTTTCCGTCACCATCACTTTTCCGATAACATCCAGCATTTCAATTTTAATATTTTCACTTTGTGTCAAAGAAAGATTCAAAGTGAAATTTCCGTTATTGGGATTGGGATAAACAGAGAAGTGATATTTGTTTTCTATTTCGCCTACCCCAATTCCGGTTACTGTTACAGTATCAGAATTCATGCTGGCACATCCGTTGGCATCGGTATACACTACCCAATAATCTCCGTTAGCTACTACACTGTGTGTTTGCCCCGTTGCTCCGCTGATGGGAACTCCATTCAAATACCACTGATTACCGGTTGCATTATTGGTAACAACTGTTGGCGGAGTGATAATATACGTATTGGTAGGCTGCGAAGGCAAAGGATATACTACAACGGTTACCGAGTCGATATTTTCACAGCCATTGCCATCGGTACCGGTTACATAATAGGTAGAAGTGGCTGTTGGCGATGCAAACGGATTGGAAACGGTAAGATTGCTTAAATCGGGCGATGGATCCCAAACATAAGAAACTCCGCCTGATGCGCTGAGTTGGGTGCTGTCTCCTTCACAAAAAGGATCAGCAGAACCGGCATCAATATTCGGAAGGGAAAATACTGTTATCACCTGGTTGGTGGAATTGTTGCACCCCATTGCGTCTGTAACGGTAACACCATAATTTCCTGCCGCATTAACAGTAATAGATGCAGTCGTATCTCCTGTACTCCATGAATAGGAACTAAATCCGCTGGCCGTCAGAGTTACGCTGTCACCAATACAAAATGAAGTAGGCCCCGATGCTGTAATAACCGGCCCCGGAAGAGGATTGATCGTTACAGAAACCGTATCATAATCGGTACATCCATTCCCATCAGTAGTACTTACAATATATGTTTCATCGGCTGATGGAGTAGCTACCGGGTTGGCACAATTCAAACAGGAAAGCGTGGCTGTAGGTTGCCAGACAACCGTTGGACCACCGGTAATAATCAACTGAACAGAGGTGCCCGAGCAAATGGAAGTATCGGGGCCGGCATTGGTGGTAAGCTGGCAATATTTGATAGTAGAATAATCTGTCCCTGTTCCCGATCCTTTGCTTTCACCGGTAACGTATACATTTCCTATAGCATCAACAGCCATCGATTTCGCCTGATCACTGTTGTTGGCTGTACCGTTAAACCGTGTTTCCCACGATTGGCTGCCATCTGTTAATTTCAAACGCACAGTTAAAAAGTCGTTATTGGAAGAACTGAGGTAACTGTAACCCGTGGCATAAATTTCTCCGCTTCCGTCAAAGGAAAGATCGTATGCCTCATCATAGTTTCCGCCCTGACCGTTATAGGAATAGGCCCACTGTTCGTTTAATGAGTTATCATATTTCACCACATAAAAATCTTCAGCAGAACCAAAGTTTTTCAGTTTTCCTGCCACATAAACATTTCCTGAAGCATCTATTTTCAGTTTATTTGCTTTGTCGATAGAATTAGCTGTTCCGTTTTCAAGAGTGTTGGCAACAATAGTTCCTGCATTATTGTATTTGATGGTGACAATATCATCTTCGGTAGTAGCGCCATTATATGTTCTCCCGGTAACGAATGTATTTCCCGATGCGTCAACAGCGATACTGGTAGGTGTATCAAGGCTATTGATGATACTATAATTTACCTGCGTATTCCATTGCTGTGTTCCGGCCGAGTTATATTTGATGGTGCGGATATTCAGATCCTGGCCCGTATTGAAAGCATGTCCGGTTACAAAAACACTGTTTGCGGCATCCACTGTTACTGCAAGTGCCATATCCAGGTTAGCTCCTGAAGAATAATCCTGCGACCATGCCACAGCACCGGCAGCAGTATACTTGATAGTTCTGTAATTGGTATTGGTGGAAGTAGCCTGTATTCCCCCTACCACAATAATATCACCGGCATTATCCACTACAATATCCCTTGATTCGTCATAAAAACCGGCTCCGTCATTGGTTAAAGCCCATTGCTGTGTTCCGCCTGAATTATATTTGACAGTGATCATATCAAAATTGGTTCCTCCTACAAAAGTATAACCCGTTACATACACATTTCCCGAACCATCTACTGCGATACCGCGGGCTTCATCTATTCCATTTCCGGCACCATTGTAAGTGGATGTCCACTGAACAACACCGGCATTGTTGTATTTTCGGGTTACAATATTATACCCGGAAGCAGCTGTATAGGAGCTTCCGGTTACATATACATTTCCTGCTCCATCCACATACATCTCTACGGGAATATCATTGTTGGCACCGGCAGCTGTATAGCGGGTTTCCCACTGAACATTGATTTGCGCGGATAAAATAAGGGCAGAAAAAGTGCCCGTAGCAAGCAGTAAAAGTCGTTTCATCAAATACGGTTTTTTATGAATCTGCTAAATTAACAAATTACGACCAAATAATGAAAAAATCAGATAAAAAAATTTATCCTTTCGATGAATGATTTTTGAGCAAAATATTCTAAATTTACCGTTTCAATTTCATCAACAAAAAACTATGAAGAAAACGCTACTTGCTCTCTGTACGATTTTATTCTTCAGCGCCAACGTAAAATCTACCCACATTGTAGGAGGATCACTTACCTACGAACACCTTGGCGGAGCTTCTTACAGGATTCTTCTGAAGCTATACAGGGACTGCACTCCTACCACCGTGCCTACTCCGGTTAATTTACAAAATACTGCCAATGTTGAGTTTTACCTGGCCAACGGAACTTTCTATCAAAGTGTAACTCTTACGAGGGTGCAATATGATGTAGTAAACCCTAATCTTGATACCTGTGTAGCCGACCCGGGCATCTGTGTTCAGGAAGGACTTTTTACTGCTATTGTGAATAACCTTCCTCCCGTTCCCGGTGGATATCACATGTATTTTGAAACCTGTTGCCGCAACGGATCAGTTCAGAATATCAACAATCCCAATGGTCAGGGCCCGGGGAATGGCGGAGAAGGATTTTATTGTAAAATTACCGACAACACACAATTACTTACCAACAGCTCTCCTCAATGGACTTTACCTCCCCCGGTTTTCGTTTGCCAGGGACAAAATATCGGGTTCAATCACTCTGCTACGGATGCTGACGGAGATTCGCTCGTATATTCTTTTTATACCCCTTTCAGCGACATCGATTATACCGTGCCCAATGACCTCACGTTCACAGCCGGAGTACCTAATCTTGTTAACGTAACTTTCCTTCCGAGTTTCAGCGCCAATAACCCGCTGGATGTTTCGGGAGCCTCTAACCTCACTATTACTTCACAGGGAATCATAAACGGAATCCCGCCTAACCTTGGGCAATATGTAGCCGGAGTACGATGTGACGAATACCGTGACGGAGTTCTTATCGGGAGCATTTACCGAGATTTCCAGTTCAACGTAGTGGTTTGTCCTCCACCCGTTCAGGCTGCTATTGGTCCTATCAACGGCTGTAACGGAACAAGCATCCAGATGCAAAACAATACAACAGGAGGAGCTACTTCCTATGACTGGAATTTTGGCGATGCTTCTCCCAACAGCCCGCTTACCAATCCTTCGCATACTTATCCGGGAATCGGTTCGTATACTGTAACACTCATTGCTGATCCGGGATCCAATTGTGCAGATACGGCCTATCAGACTTTTACCATCGCTTTTTCTACTGCCGATTTTTCTATGCCTGATTCTGTTTGCGTAACTACTCCTGTATTCTTTACCGATAATTCAGGTGGCTCAGCCGGAAACTCGATTAACAGCTGGAATTATTTTTTCGGTGACGGAAACAGTTCCGGCTTACCCAATCCTACCTACACTTATTCTACGGGGGGAAATTATACGGTTACCCTGATTGTAAACAGTACACAAGGTTGCCAGGATACTGTTCAAAAACCATTATTTGTACAGGGACTTCCGTCTGCCAATGCCGGCCCGGATACCACAGCCTGTAACAACAATCCTCTTGTAAGTTTAAATGGCGTAGTGGCTAACTGCAGCGGAGGATTATGGATCAATACCAGCGGAACTTATAATCCCAATAACAGCACATTAATTACAGATTATTCACCCACAGGCGCAGAAGTTGCAGCGGGATTTATAGATATTGTGCTTACCACTACAGGTAACGGTTTGTGCCCTACAGCAGCAGATACCGTGCGTGTTACGTTTATTGACGGACCGTTAGTAAATGCGGGGACAGATATCCAGGTTTGCAAAGACACTTCGGCTGTTCCGTTAAGCGGAACCATTCAGTTTGCCGGTGGCGGTCAATGGACCACTTCGGGAAGCGGAACATTCAACCCAAGTTCTACTGCACTCAACACAAGCTATATTCCTTCTTCTGCTGACACCTCCGCAGGTTCGGTTTTCATTTACCTTACTGCCACCAACGTTGGAAACTGTATCACCACTACCGACACCTTGCTGTTAAGTTTCTATAATCCGCCCACCGTTAGTATCCTCAATAACGACACAGCTTGTTCGGGAGATCCGATTCAGCTGCTGGTAAATACTTCTACCGGTTCGGGAGTATGGACAACTTTAGGAAACGGAACCTTTGTTCCCGACAGCTCGGCCAATTCTTCCTACATTCCCGGAAGCAATGATATTGCCAACGGAACGGTGACACTGGCATTTGTTACAACCAATAACGGTGGATGCCTTGCCGTAAGAGACACTATCGACATAGCCATTATCCCTTCACCGGTTGGAAACTATAATTTCACCACACCTTGTTTGGGCGGCACCAGTGCCTTTACCGACCAGTCGACAGCTATCGGTGGAATTGCTTCGTGGCTCTGGGATTTTGATGATACGCAAACTTCCACTTCGGTTAATCCCACACACGTTTATGCAGCCTCAGGAACCTATAACGTTTCACTGATTGTTACTTCCACCAACGGATGTGTGGACACCGTTACACAGGCCGTGGATGTGCATTATCTTCCCAATGCAGGATTCTTTAGCCCGAATCCATGTTTGAATGGTGGAACGGATTTTACAGATACTTCCAGTGTGGTGAATTCAACGATTGTAAGCTGGTATTGGAATTTTGGTGACGGAGATACTTCTACCACACAAAATCCCAATCATCTTTATCCTGCTGCCGGATCCTACCCGGTTACATTAATTGTTCAGTCTGCTTTCGGATGTTATGATACACTGGTTCAAAACACCAACGTATTGCCGGGGCCGAATGCAGCCTTTAACATCAGCGATAATACAGTAAACCAATATGAAAATGTTGTATTCACCGACCAATCCACTCCTGCCGGTACTATTGTTTCATGGCAATGGGATTTTGGTGACGGAACCGGGGATACGCAGCAAAATACCAGTCATGATTATGACAGCTCGGGAGTTTATCCCGTGATGCTGATTGTAACAGACAATAACGGATGCGTGGATACTACCCGCGAAGACGTTATTGTATTTATGCCACCGGATGTACCTACCGGTTTCAGCCCGGGTAACGGTGACGGCATAAACGATGTGTTGTATGTTTTGGGTGGCCCGTTCAAAGATCTTGATTTCAGAATATACAACCAATGGGGCCAACTCATTTTCGAATCGCACGACCAGGCCATCGGATGGGACGGAACATTTAACGGTGTGCCGCAACCTTTAGGTGTATATGTGTATGTGGTAGGCGCCACTACCCTTGACGATGTATTCAGCGAGGTATCGGGTGATGTAACTTTATTAAGATGATGCGTATGAGAAAACTGATATATATTTTTGCACTTTCCTCACTAACGGCTCCGGCACTTGCGCAGGATTTCCATCTTTCGCAATACGATGCCGCAGCGTTGAATTTCAATCCTGCCATGACAGGTATGTTCAGCGGACAAATGAGGATACACGGCCACTACCGCACCCAATGGTCGCAGGTAGCCACCAAACCTTATATAACCGGCTTACTGGCCTACGACCAACAACTGAGGAAAAATTTCTCATGGGGAATCCAGGTGGCCAATTTCAGGGCAGGTGCCGGAAATTTTAATGTGTTCAGCGCATTGCTGTCAGGTGCATACGACATTCAGCTGGATAAAAACAATTATCATCACATTTCCATTGGTGTCCAGGGAGGCGTATTCAACAAGAGCATTGATTACAACAAGCTCTCTTACGAAACCCAATACACTCCGTTTGGAGGCGGTACGTTTGACAATGCCATTTCCAGTGGAGAACCTTTTGCCAGCAACAGCATCATCGCACCTGATTTTAATGCCGGGTTGATCTATTATTACGGAAAAGAAACCGCACTGATAAATCCTTTTATTGGCGGATCATTTTTCCATCTTAACCAACCCGAAGAAACATTTTTTAACCAGGGCAACCGCTTACCAATGCGTTACATCATTCACGGTGGAGCTAAGGTGAATATTACAGAAAAAATACAGATCATTCCGAAGGCTTTTTACATGTATGAAAAAGAAGCTGAAGAAATCATCTATAGCTGCGAAGTGCATTATTATTTAAAAGACAGTGATGCCTACCTGTTGTTCGTACCCTACATCCGAAACAAAGATGCTGCTATAATGAATGCCGGGCTTAAACTCGGAAGATTTACTTATCGCATCAGTTACGATATCAACACCTCCACATTAAAGCCTGCATCCAATGGCCGTGGCGGACTTGAGTTATCCATAACCTTTGTGAACAAGAAAGTTGATCCCAATCCTATCAGAACATGTCCAAGACTCTAAGAACTATGATGAAACGATATATATTATTTTTCTGCGCTCTTTTATTGTCGGGCTTTGTTCAGTCACAAAGCAAAAAAGAGCTGGTGGAATTTGGTGACGCTGCGTTTGCCAATGAAAACTACGGTTCGGCCATCTATTTTTACAAGAGGGTTATTTCAACCATTCCGAGTAAATATGATGTTACCTATCCGTATGAAGTAAAATCGGTGGTGCGTGAAAAGAAAAAAGACAGTACAGCGTCAATCGACACAAAAGATTCGCGTAAAGTATATGTATTGCACCGCCTTGCAGAATCGTATCGCCTGGTGCATGATTATGAAAATGCTGAAGAATGGTATGCATTGGCTAATCAAAATCCTACAGCCCAGTTTCCATATACCAAATACTGGTATGGTGTTACGCTCATGAACAATGAGAAATATGACGAGGCGGAAAAAGTGTTTGAAGATTTCATGAACACGACCACCGATGAGCAGATGAAAAAAATGGCTGAAACCAAAATGGTGAGCTGCGCCTTTGCAAAAAATCCGGAGAATGTAAATGAGTCGGTAAAAGTTGAATTAATGGATTCCACTTTTAACCGGGGGACTTCAGCTTTTGGCGTACATTATTTTACAGATGAATCGGTAATATTTGGTTCCGCACGAAAAGGAAACAAAGTGAATGATGCGAAAAAAGAAATTGATTATTATACTACCGATCTTTATGTCTCCACTTTCTCCATGGGTTCCTATGACAAGCCTACGCAATTTGCAACACCGGTTAATTCACCGATGAACGAAGGCGCCTGCATTATGTCGGTTGACCGGCAGACCATTTATTTTACGCGCTGGTCGGGAACCAACAAAAACGATTGCGCCATCTACGTTAGTAAGCGTTTTAATACCCGCTGGATGGAACCGATGAAACTCGACTTCAACCTCGAGGGTTACAAAACCATGCAGCCGATGCTGAACCTGGATGAAACAAAATTGTTTTTCTCTTCCAACCGCCCGGGCGGACAAGGTGGAATGGACATCTGGTATTGTCCCATTGATGCTGACGGAATGATTGGTGCACCTGTAAATCTTGGCCCGGCAGTGAACACACCCGAAGATGAAGTTTCTCCTTTTTATCATTTACAATCCAGCACGCTGTTCTTCAGCTCTACCGGCCACCGGGGGTTCGGAGGAATGGATGTGTTTAAAACCCAGTATAACGAAGACGAAGATTTCTGGTCTAACCCGATTAATATTGGCGGACCGGTAAATACAAGTAAGGATGAAACCTATTATATCCTTGACCGCGAACAGAAAAACGGATTTTTTACTTCCGACCGGGGACAATGTTCCGATTGTGATTCTGTAAATGACATCCGCGCCAATTGTGATAAAGTTTATTCTTTTACCAAACCCGAACTGAAATTTACCATCAGCGGTTATGTTTACAATGCGGAGACCGATGAAGTAATTCCCAATGCATTGGTGGAATTAAAAGACGTGAATGGTGTTTGGGAGCCTATTTTCCTCACCACAGATGATAAAGGATATTATTTCCAGGAATTGCAGCCGGAGATGGAAATATTTATGAAAGCGAAGAAAACCAAATTTTTTGCCGATGCTGCAACAGCCAAAACGTTAGGATTAACCGAATCGGCCGACCTCGAACAGGATTTTTATCTCCGTCCCATTCCGCCAGAAGGGGAAGAGATTGAGATTCCCGGTATTGAGTACGACTTTGATTCTCCGAACCTGCGGCCCAAATCGAAGGAAATTCTCGACCAGTTGTATGATTTCTTAACACTGAACGATAACCTGGTGGTGAAGATCAAATCGCATACAGATGCGCGCGGTGCCGATGCCTATAACATGCGACTTTCGCAGGCTCGCGCCAAATCGTGTGTGGATTATCTTATTTCGAAAGGAATTAAACCTGAGCGTTTGATACCACAGGGATATGGTGAAACAGAACCTGCTCCTAAACTGGGAGAAGATAAAAAACCGGTGAAAGATGATAAAGGAAATGTAATTAAACTTACAGAAGTTTACATCAATTCACTCCCCACAGAAGCCGAACGCGAAGCTGCTCACCAGCGTAACAGAAGAACCGCTTTTGAGGTGTTGAAACAGGATTTTAAGTAAGAAATACTAAACGAATGAAAAGGATCAGTGAAAGCTGGTCCTTTTTTTTGGTAGGACTTTGATTAATTTATTTCTAAATGAAATTTACAGTTTGCATTATATCTGTCTTAATTTATGAATTTGGCTTTAGTCAAATTTATGATTCCAATACTCATATTTTAAACAGAGAATTAAATGACAGTCTGAATTGTATAAAAATTGTTGTGGAAAAATGGGAAAAATCTTCTGATTTAAAAGACTCTGCAAAATGGATCATATCTTATAAAGAAAATTATTATTATAACGATTCGGGACAAATACATACTCAAGAAACTTATTATAAGTATCGATATTATTATGGAACAACCACCGATACCGGACGGATAGAATCAAAAACCATAACGCAATATAATAAATATGGGGATATAATTTTTGAAATGAAAAATTATTATTCTGATAGTTCCTTATCAAAATGGCATTGGAAATACGAGTATGATGAATATAATAGAAAGAAAACGGCAAAACTTCTTTCATGGGAAAGCTCAGATTCTTCTAATAACCAGTTTTCAATTGCGAATTATAAGTACAATAGGAAAGGAAATGTTTTATTTGTCAAAATAAATACAGGATATCCAAAAATAAAAAAAGAGCAAAAACATGATAATTTAAATGCTCATGGTTGGAATTATAACTTACCTAAATACAATCGAAAAATAAAATACAAATACAATAATAAAAATCAATTAGTCGAATGTGTAAGGAAATCTAAGTACGATTTTAATAAACTCATGTATAATAGAAATAATGCTGGTGAAATTGAAAAGGAAACAGAAATACATAAAATAAACCGTAGAAAAAAAATTAGTTTTAAAAGAATTTCTTATAACAAGTACGATGATACAAACAAATGTTTAATTCAATATATAACTCTCACTGAAAATTTTAATGGTAAAACTATAAAATATTCAACTTTAGAATTCAATGAATGTGACATAAAAGGGCGTGACTCAATAAGTACAATTTATTATAATACTCCTTATACCGAAAATAAAGACACCCTGCGTAATCCGGATACTATTATATATTACGAATATGATGAAAAGAACAGGATAAAATCTGTAAAACGAATTAATAACGAGAAAAAACATGATTCCATCACCAAATACGAATATTTTTATAAAAAAGATTAAATGAATCTCCAGCCTCTTCTAAAAACAGAAATCATAACCGCCACTCCTTTAAAAGAAGAGGATTTTGAAAAACTATATGCAGTAGCCAGTGATCCTTTGGTATGGGAGCAGCATCCCAATAAAAACCGTTACCAGCGTGAAGTATTTGAAGTTTTTTTCAGGGGAGCCATGGAATCGGGTGGTGCATTTTTGGTTATGGATACTAAGACCGGTGAAGTGGCCGGAAGTTCGCGTTTTTATGATTTCAGCAGTGAAAAAAGTGAGGTTTCCATTGGCTACACATTTTTCGGGAGAAAATTCTGGGGAGGAAAATACAATCCGGCATTGAAAAAACTGATGCTGGATCATGCTTTTCAGTATGTGGAGAATGTGATCTTTCATATTGGAGCTGTTAACATCCGTTCTCAAAAAGCCATTGAGAAATTAGGCGCTGTGAAAATCTCAGAGCAGGAAATAGCGTATTTCGGAGAGGAAGAGAAGCTGAATTTTATTTACAGGATTGAAAAGAGGGATTGGGGGTCGTAAAGCCTGCCCTGCAACGCGGATTGCTTCACCCATGATTACATGGGTTCGCAATGACAACGCACAACCTATTGTTGCTATACTAAGTTGTGCGCTGTCATTGCGAGGAAGCGTAGCGACCGCGGCAATCCGCGTTGCAGGGCGGTATAATAAAAACAAAATCCCATTTTGTATTGCCTTGGTTTTTTATTACTTTCCACTTACAAAATTATCACTATGATCAAAGGCGTCCACACCATGTTTTACAGTTCAAAAGCTGCGGAACTGAGAAAATTTCTGAAAGAAAAACTGGGATTCAAAGCTACCGATATCGGACACGGCTGGCTTATATTTGATTTACCGGAAGCCGATATGGGCGTTCACCCGGCAGGTAAAAAAGAAGCTCCCTCAGGAACACACGATATTTCTTTTTATTGCGATGATATCGAAAAAACAGTAAAGCAACTGAAGAAAAAAGGAGTGAAATTCAGAGGAAAAATTGAAGATCACGGATACGGATTGGTAATTTATTTTAAAGTGCCCGGTAATTTTTATCTGCAGTTGTATCAGCCCAGGTATGGAAGATAATATTTATCTCACCGGGCATTTATTAAATACATATATTTATATTCAATTTTTCAAATCGGGTAAACAATAAATGAAAAGTAAATAAAAAGAAATACTAATTAATCAAACAAAATACTGCTATGAAATCAAAATTACTACTCATATTCAGCTTATTTTTTAATTATCATCTGTTTTCACAAACAGAAATATGGACTCACGAAGATTATAGCGTGGGATCTAATGTTTCCGGTTTTCCGGGCGGTACTTCAGGCTCCATTCCTACAATGGCTGAAGCAATCAGAATGCCAACAGGTAACTATATAATGTATATGAATACTCAATATAATTTTGGTCAAAAACATTGTATCAGCTATGCTACATCAACTGATGCCATCAACTGGATTGTAGTGGATACGGTTTTTTGCGGATCATCAGATACCAACGCAAGGAACTATATAATCGGTGGGCCCAGCATTGTAGAAACATCCCCCGGACAATACAGGATGTATTACCGGTGTACACAAAAATTTCCAAATGGGGGAACTCCTCAATACCATGTAAGAAGCGCTACCTCTTCCAATGGAATTAATTTTTCACAGGAAGGAATACGGATTGATATCAAACCATATCAAATGAGTTCTCCATTTTATCTTGTAGGACATGGCTCCTATTATAAACTTTCCAACGGAACTTATGCTGGAATTTTTTCAGCCAATCCGGATACTTCCACACTGATTTCTCCGAGCAGTTTAATTCATGGCACTTCTGCTGACGGACTTACCTGGGGAAATTATACTTTTCTCTATCAGGATCATCACGATCCGATTGTAATTAAAAAGAACTCAACCTATCAATTATACGCAATGGACCTTGCTAGAAAAATGATAAAAGCAACATCTGCAGATGGGTTGATCTGGCCGGTAACAACGGATAGTGTAAGTTTTGTGGATTCTTCAGGAACACCAATGCTGATCAATAACACCAAACGAATCGGAGATGTGGGCGGAATAACAATGCCCAACGGAGATATTTATTTGTATACCAATTATTCAGGCAATAATCCATCCGGGCCGTCAAAAAACATTATTCGCTTTACATTGAGTAATCCCGGAGTGGGTATTCCGGAAAATAATTCTTATTCATTATTACCAAACGTATTTCCCATTCCTGTAACGGAGAATACGGTTATTGAATTTGAACAGCAGGATAAAATAATTTTTGAATTGTATGATAATATGGGCAAACTCCTTGTTTCAGACAACTACGCGAACATCAACAGAATAAATATCGGAAAGGTTTTGACCAAACCCGGTATATATTTTTACAGAATTATAACAGAGAATGGATTTTCCTCCGGAAAAATCATTAAGTAATTATTTGAAACATTAAAAAATCCCGGTAAAATTCACCGGGATTTTTTTACTTTAATCAAGAGTTTTTACGTTTTTCATTTCATCCACATATAATGTGGAGGGCAACGATTAAATCGATGCTACGCATCAATCTTCGCGTATTTTGCATTCTTCTCAATGAACTCTCTGCGTGGAGGAACATCATCACCCATGAGCATGGAGAAAATACGGTCACATTCGGCTGCATTTTCTATCGTTACCTGGCGGAGTGTTCTGTTTTCAGGATTCATAGTGGTTTCCCATAATTGTTCTGCGTTCATTTCTCCGAGACCCTTATACCGCTGAACATTTACTCCTGTTTCTTTTCCTGCCCCTTTCATTTCTTCTATCAGCTGATCGCGTTGTTGTTCATTCCATGCATAACGTTGCTGGGCTCCTTTTTTTACGAGATATAAAGGTGGAGTAGCAATATAAACGTATCCGTTTTCTATTAATTCCTTCATATACCGGAAAAAGAAAGTAAGAATAAGCGTTTCGATATGACTTCCGTCCACGTCAGCATCGCACATGATCACTACTTTGTGATAGCGCAGTTTTTCGAGGTTGAGCGCTTTGGAATCTTCTTCGGTTCCCACTCTTACGCCCAATGCAGTATAGATATTTTTTATCTCGTCATTTTCAAAAATTTTGTGATACATTGCCTTTTCCACATTGAGAATTTTACCTCTCAAAGGCATAATCGCCTGGAACCTGCGGTCGCGGCCCTGTTTGGCTGTACCGCCTGCAGAATCTCCCTCAACCAAAAACAATTCGCATTTTCCGGGATCGCGTTCAGAACAGTCGGCCAGTTTTCCGGGAAGAGATGTTCCGCCCATAACTGATTTACGTTGCACCATCTCCCGCGCTTTTCGTGCAGCATGACGGGCAGTGGCAGCGAGAATTACTTTGGTAACGATCTGGCGTGCATCTTTTGGGTTTTCCTCGAGGTAATTGGATAGCATTTCACCCACAGCCTGGTCTACTGCGCCCATTACTTCGTTGTTACCCAATTTTGTTTTGGTTTGTCCTTCGAAAAGCGGCTCCTGTACTTTTACAGAGATAACGGCAGTCAATCCTTCACGGAAATCATCGCCACTGATATCGAATTTCAGGTTTTTGAGCATTCCCGAATCATCTGCATATTTTTTTAATGTGCGCGTCAATCCCCTTCTGAATCCGGCTAAGTGCGTTCCTCCTTCGTGGGTATTGATATTGTTTACGTAGGAGTGAATGTTTTCGGTGAACGATGTATTGTAGATCATCGCTACTTCAACAGGAATACCGGCTTTTTCTCCTTCCAGGTACATCACATCGCCCATCAAAGGCTCACGATTCATATCGAGGAAACGAACAAATTCCTTCAATCCGCCCTGTGAAAAGAATTCTTCACTAACGGGGCTACCACTTACGTCTTTTGTCCGCCTGTCAGTAAGGCGCAGGTGAATACCGTGATTAAGGAAAGCCAGTTCACGCAAACGCGTAGCAAGGGTATCATAGTTATATTCGTGAACAAAGAAAATACTGTCATCGGGTTTAAAGGTGACAATGGTTCCGCGATAATCGGTGGTGCCGATTTCACGCACATCATATAGTGGTTTACCAATGGAATATTCCTGTTCGTATTTTTTACCACTGCGGTGAACCTCTACTTTAAGCATAGTGGAAAGTGCGTTTACACACGAAACACCAACACCGTGCAATCCACCGGAAACCTTGTAGGAATCTTTGTCAAATTTACCACCGGCATGAAGAACGGTCATTACCACCTCAAGGGCAGAACGCTGTTCTTTTTCATGGAAGTCGACTGGAATCCCTCGTCCGTTATCTTTTACGGTAACGGAATTATCTTCATTGATGAATACTTCTATATGCGTACAATGACCCGCCAGCGCTTCGTCAATGGAGTTATCCACTACTTCATACACGAGATGGTGCAATCCTTTTACGCCTACATCGCCAATATACATAGCGGGACGTTTTCTTACGGCTTCCAATCCTTCAAGGACCTGTATACTGTCTGCTGAATACTCTTTTACTTCACTCATTTTTCAACTGGTTTTTATACTTGTTTTTGGTTTGTTTTTTTAAGGGCTAACAAAGTTAAAATTCTGCCCGTTTTTATATTCATTAAATATACGATTTTCATTGGTATTTTTCAACAAAATCACACTTAAGTTGTCAATAAAAACCTGTTGAAAAAAAGGATAAAAAAAGGGCTGAAAATTTGGTGGTTTCGGGGATTATGTTAATGTTTTGTTAAGGGTCGCTCAAAGGGGCATCCTTATCGTCCAAAAGGGGTCTTTAAAGCATGAGAAAATCACCCCTTTTTTTGGCTTTTGCGGCCTTTTTCCTCCTCCGGGCGGATATTGGCCTTTCCCAGACTGAGAAAATCCGCTTAAAATGGCTCGAAGAGCAAAAAACCGACTATACCCAGAGATGGGATCCAAAGATGGGTTGGACATTTCCACCTTTTACATGGGTTCCTTATTCGATGCCAATGGTGGGTTATGTCCCCAATCCTGTTTCCTATGAGAGTATTCCCGGTGGCATTTATTTTACCAACGCAGAAATTGATACCGAAACCGGGAATTGCAAAATAGAGGGATTTATTGCCCGGGCTCACCATCATGAAAACGGTAAACCCGGTAGCGATTGCCTGCCCATGGAAAATCTTTCCTGTGAGCCATTTGAAAAATTACCGGGAAGAACAATACCTGTTTCAGAAGCCATTTATCCTGATAGTTTGAATACTATTACTTATGCCCCGGTTTCCATCAGCGGAATTCCCTGCTACACAAAAAATCAGGCACCGGTAGAAATTTATCTTTTTGAAAGACATTTTTATTGGGGAGATGGGATTCCGTATCCAAGTCCATTTATAGTAACAGTAAGTGTATTTGGTGCTCCTCCTCCAAAAATTTATCATACCACTTACGACAATCCGGATGTAACTAAAAATAAAGGCTACCCGGTGATTGTGAAAAAAATTGCTTTGGGAAAAACGGATTCACTGGGTAGATTTTCGCTGGAATTCAGGCTCAATAAAAAACAACACCTGATGATAGGTAATACGGGATACGATCTGCGTCAATTGTTTGTGCAGGACTATAAGGAACATCCTTTTCTATCGGGTGAGAAAAAATTTATGGATTCCGTTTTTAGGCTCACGCCAACTTTACTACAACAACATCCTGATTATTTGTTTTATTCCTGTCACTTCAGGAATTACGGAAATTGTGATATTCAGATAATAAATATCAACCCGGCATACGGGTTTATGAAAGCCCGTCCACTGAAAGAATGCGGAAACGTGAATGTGGGTTCGTGTACTGAAATAATTGTTTATTTTCCGAAAAACAGGCTACATGATATAACGGGTGAAGGATTTACGTTATTTGTTTCAACCAACAAAGGAAGTTTCAGTTTTCCAGCGGAATTGCTTAGAGAGAAATAACGTTTTGCCCCGCTGGGGCAATGTTTTAAGAGATAAGCTTTTGTTAAAAATGTTTGGCACCTCTGGTGCCTGCAATACAAATAAAATCGAGCTACAAATCTTTGTGCTACAGCTGAATAAATGATACGTAAAATAAACTTAACGGTGCCAGCGGCACCAAATGTTTTTAACAGGTCAACGTATGATTAACATTTGCCCCAGCGGGGCAAAACGTTATTTCGTCAAAACGAATACGTCACTCCTCCAAGAATATTGATCCCCTGCACCGGGTAATTATACCAGTATTGATATTTTTTAGAAACTACATTATTGAAGTTAATGAATCCCGACAGCCGTTTGGTGTAACGATACTCAAACCCCAGATTGATATCTGCAAATGGTTTTAATTCCACAGGATACACACCATGATCTTCTGTCACTCCGTCAACGGGCGTGAGTGAACGGCCGTATCGTTTTCCGGTGACAAATAAATCAGCACGTACAATAATTTTATCATACATATCATAAATGAATCCGCTGGTAATGGTAAATCCCGGCATTCCCCAGGCTTTTCTTTCTTCGAGGGGAGAATAACTGAAAAATTCACCGCGCAATAACAATTTCAGCTTTTCTGCTTTTTGCCACATAAGTTGACCCGACACACTGACTACATCCACATCTTCAAAAATCACTGCAAAACGATTTTCGGAAGAATAAGAAGTGTCTGTTACAAACAGCGGCATGTTTTTCGCCACCAGGTAATCTGCTTTGGCGTTAAAGGAAATAGTGGAGCTTATTGTTCCGCGGAATCCTCCGTAAATCCTGAACTTCTGATTGGTGTTTTTCAGGTCGGCTACCGACATCACAAATGGATTTTCATTGGTAAGCGAACGGTAGGAATTACGCACTGTTTTTCCGGTGATACCAATATAGGGAACAAATACATCATTAAACAAACTGTATCTCGCTTCGATATCAGGATAAAACCGAAATTTCCCGGTTTCCTTGTCAATATCCGCCCAGATAGAAAGCCCCACTTTTACGTGCAGGTTTTTGTAATTGGACATCACATAGGGATTAAGTTGCAGCAAAGCTGTGTTCTGAGCCGAATCGGTTAAACCCAGTTCCCAGCAGTTTAAACAGTTTACATCGTGTGCCGTGGGTGAAAAACTGTTATAATCAAATAAAATATTTCCACCAAACACTTCTTTATTCTTTCTTGTGGTAAGTGCTGAAGTCGCCAAAACGTTATGTTCTACCGCACCAAAAGCATCATCAAAATAATAATAACGAAGATCTTCACGGTGATTTATTTTATCGGAGTCGGGATAGTACGTACCGAAATACGCTTTTCCCGAAAAATAATTGAACCGCTGACGGATTTTATCTTTATCTATATCCAGTGAATCAGGATTGCTTCCATAGTAATAAACCACATTTCTCTTATACTCTGCATTTCCCCCAATTTCGTATTTATTCCAGTAGAATTTACCGTAACCGTCTATTTCATTATCTGAAAAACCGTTGAATGATTTTTGTTTGTCCGAACCCTGCGAAGAAAAATGTTTGGCGTGAATCCCATAAGTTCCTTTTTTATTATATCCATCGTTAAAATAAATTTCGGCCAGCGGAGTGGTATACATTCCCACTCCTGCCTTGGCATAAAACTTATATAATTTTTCGAGTGTGGGTTGTATTTTCAGTTTGGCCGGATCGATAGGATCGGGGGCATAGCGCACATCAGCCCTTCCCGGAAGGTTATTATAACTCATAGCCGGTACCGCAATGCTCGTATCAGCAATTTTAGGTTGTTCATTGATCCTCCTCGCCCGTTCAATGGGACGATTGGCACC
This sequence comes from Bacteroidota bacterium, assembly GCA_049322335.1. GTDB lineage: Bacteria > Bacteroidota > Bacteroidia > Flavobacteriales_D > UBA2798 > JBMORL01. The sequence continues at coordinate 53,409 of JBMORL010000094.1, read as the reverse complement.
AATCATAATGGTTTCAGTGCCAAATTCGCTTTGCGGTTCGGGTTGTGCCTGTGCGATTACCGTTAGTAATAACAATACGGCACATGCAATAATTTTATTTGTTGTTTTCATTTTCCTTTTTCTCCTCGTTGGTTTCTTCTGTTTCTTCGGTACCCGGAATTATTTTAAGGGAATCTTCAATCATCCGTTTATTATTCTGCTGGTTTTCCTGTTCAATGATCGCATCGTATTTGGCTTTAGCCGCAGGCACAATATCATCACTTGCTGTATAATTATCTATTACACTCTTAAGCGTTGCTTTTGCCTGGGCCGGATCACCCAGCGCGAGATAATTATCTGCAAGAAGAATATAGGCTTTGGCCAGCCAGTAATCGTAATTGGGCTTTACTTTTACAAAATCAAAAATTTCTTTTTCGCATTTTTTATGATCTTCCTGCATATAATAAATATATGCTATGTTATATCTTGCTTCGGCCCACATTTTATTTTTAACGAGCGTGATGGTTTTTTTCAGGTAATTGAGGGCATCGGTATAATTCCCGTTTTGCACCAGTGAAACACCCGCCACCAGGTTAGCTTCGGCTTTCAGTTCGTCTTTGATAGAAAGATCTTTCAAAACAATATCTGCATACGCAAGCGCATTGGTGTACTCTTTCAACTGGTAATAACAACGCATCAATGCCAGTTGCGATTCGGCTTTACGCGCAGCATCTGCTGTCATTTTCTCCAGCGATTCATAATAGGTTTTAGCCAGGGCGTATTCTTTTTTCTTATAGGAAATGGATGCCATTCGCATAGTAGCGTATTCTGTATAGGAATTGGTGGTTTGCGCCAATACATATTCATAATCGGTGATGGAAAGATCATGGCGGCCTCCCACGTAATTGCATTCCCCGCGGAAAAAATGAACAGGCAATGCATGTCCTCCTTCGGGAAACTGTTGCAGGTATTTGTTAGCACCTTCTATCACCTTATCGCATTCTTTTTTCTCATACGCACCGTTTACTACTTCCCACATGGTATTTTCAATTTCCTTATTCGATTCCCCGCCTTTGTCGTATTGTTTTACCAGCGCAATGTATTCATCTGTTCTCCCCTGCTCTGTCAATACCGGTTTTATTCCTTCCAATGCCGCACGGATATCTTCTGCTGTTTTATATTCAGCCAAAACCCTGCGATACATTTTCTCGGCATCGGCATAATTTTTATCGTGATAATGAATCAATCCCATCGACATTAACGCATCTCTCACTTTGTGACTCAACGGATATTGTGTAATGTACTTTTGATAATAAGTAATTGCATTTTTATGATCCTCTAACGCATTATACCCTTCAGCAGTATGGTAAATAGCCTCGGGAACGTAACGTGAATTGGGATAATCATTCACCAGTTTCTTCATTCCGTTTACCTGTTCATTGTATTTTCCCGAAAAACCATAACACACAGAAGCCTGGTAAAGCGCGTAATCATTCGAGCCTGCCTGCAAACTTAAAGCCGACTGATAGGAAGCAATAGCATTTTCATTTTGTTTTTTTATGTAATAAATATCGCCAATGCGGAGATGGGCATCACATAATTTTGCCTTATCGCTTTCTTTTGAATCGGAAACAAATTTTTTGAAGGTATACAGGCTGTTATCGAAATCACCATTTGAAGCAGCATCCGAACCGCTGAAAGAGTTCATTCCCTTTTCATACCATGCGTACGCCACATTGTAATTGGCGAGGTTATAATATTTTGAGCTGAATGCTCCCGGTTCTTTCTGAAAATTTTCAAAAAGTGAAATCGCTTTATCATATTCTTTCATCTGGAAACTGCATTCAGCGATCCAATACCTGCTTTCGGAATTCAGGCGTTTGTCTATCGGGTAAGTTTTTACGTTTTCAAAAGCAGTAACAGCTTCTTTATATTTTCCGTTCCTGTACAAATTAACACCGTTGTTGAACGTCACCATCTGGTAAGCCGTCTGCATTTTAAAATCCTTGTTTTTTACCTGATCGAGGGCTGCCAGTGCCGACTGGTAATTTCCCGTAGTGAGATACACATTCACCAAAAACGAATAGGCTTCTTCCTTTCGTTTGCTGTTGGGATATTTTACGAGGTATTTTTGCAACGCATCAATAGCTTCGTGAAACGGGTTGTAGGAAAGTTCGTAGGCCAGTTTAGCATACGAGAACATGGCATCTTCCTGGATATCTTTATTCACATCTGATTTTGCTGCCCCCTCATACGCATTCCGGGCAAATTCTTTCTGATTGGTACGTAAATAACATTCGGCCATATGATAATAAGCCAGCTGTCCCATTTCATCTTTTGCGTTGGTAGCTTTATTAAGGCAGGGAATAGCTTTGGCATATATTCCGCTGCGGTAATAAGCATATCCCATCTGGTAATTTTCTTCGCGGGTAGGTGTTACCGAAGCAAAATATTTTTCGAGATAAGGAACAGCTATATCATATTTCATCAGGCGGTAATACGAATCGCCAATGATACGTGAAAGTTCGGGTTTCTTTTTTTCATCAGCAGAATCAAGCAGAGGAGGCGCATATTGCGTAACCATCTCGTATTTTTCCTGCAGGTAATAAACCTGTGCAATATAATAAGGCACCAGTGATTTAAACGTTTCGCTGGTTTTTAATTTTTCAAATCCTTCGAGTGCTACCTGGTAAGATTTTTCAGTATAGGAAATGTGGGAATAGTAATACAAAGCCGGATCACGGTAATCGTTTTCAGTATTTTTGATTTCAGAAAATGCGAGCATGGCATTTTTATTATCTTTTTGCATAAAATAACAATACCCCATTTTAAAATAGTATTCCGAAAGTTCTTCGGTAGTCAGGTTAAAACGGTCAACTTTTTCGAAATACTCAATTGCTTTTTTGTATTTTTTATTATTATAAAAATGCCGGCCGAGATGCAGGTACACGGTTTTTACCTGGGGAGATTCGGGATGCCTTTCGATAAATTCCTGCAGCATGTATTCTGCATCCGGATGAAAAAGGTGAAGGGCGCATAAAGCAGAGTAATATTCTGAATTGATCTGCACTTCATCATGCGGATCTTTTACCGCCAGGATGATCTTTTCAAATTTTTCCTGCGCTGCAGAATAAAATGCTTTATCATACAATTCCAAAGCTTCGCGGTAGTCTTTGTATTTATCAGTATAAACAGCTGTTTTTTGCGCACCTGAAAAATGCGGCAGAAAAACAAAAAACAGGGCCAGCGGACAAAGCCACTTTGTGATCTTTTTCATTCGGAAACAATTAACAAGTAAAGTTAGACAGCGTAAATGCGGCTAAATTCAACCGGATTACAAGTTTTCAACGTAATTCTGTTAAAATAAACCTTGCGGGTAGGGCATTTGCTCAATAGGCAGGCGATAATTTTTGCCATCTTTACGTTAAATTTCAAATAAAAGTTTCCATGTCGCAGCAGGAAGTGGTTAAAATAAGCCATGCAAAGATCTGGCAGGAAGACAACCTGATCCTGTCGGATGTAGATATCTCACTTAAACCGGGTGAATTTGTTTACCTGGTAGGAAAAACGGGAAGCGGTAAAAGCAGTTTCCTGAAAGTGTTATATGCCGAACTCCACCTGAAAGATGGTGAGGGAACCTGTGTGGGATATAACCTGAAAAAACTCAAAAGAAGGCATGTTCCTTACCTGCGAAGAAAAATTGGTATTGTTTTCCAGGATTTCCAGTTATTATCTGACCGCAATGTTTACGATAACCTTCTTTTCGTAATGCGTGCCACCGGGTGGAGAGACCGCAAAAAAATGAAAGAAAGAGCCGATGAACTGCTGCGAAATGTGGGTTTGGAATCAAAAGGAATAAAAATGCCTCACCAGCTTTCGGGCGGAGAACAGCAGCGTGTTGCCATAGCCCGCGCACTGATCAACGACCCCGAACTGATCCTGGCAGATGAACCTACGGGCAACCTCGACCCCGAAACTTCTGCTGAAATCCTCAACCTGTTATTTACCATCAGTAAAAACGGAAAAACCGTGTTGATGGCCACGCACGATTACACTATCATGGAACGTTTTCCTTTCCGTACACTGCGCTGCGAAAACCAGAAGCTGAACGATGTAAATCCTTCCGCTCATTTTAATCCGCTTAATCCTATCATTTCGTAAGAGATGATTTCTATACTCATCCCTGTTTACAATTTTGACCCAAGGCCACTGGTAAAATCACTGCACGTCCAGTGCAAACAGGCAGGCATTGCCTTTGAAATAATTTGCCTGGATGATGCTTCGCAGGAAGAATTCAAAAAAAACAACCGTGAAATGTCAGGCTGGGAAAATGTGGTGTATAACGAACTGGAAAAAAACGCGGGACGTTCGAAAATAAGAAACCTGCTGGCACAACAGGCAAAATACGAATACCTGTTGTTTATGGATTGTGATTCGGAATGCGAAAACGACAGATATATTATCAATTATATGTCACACCTGCAGGAAGATAAAGTGATTTATGGCGGAAGAAGTTATTCCCCGGCTGAACCTTCGGATAAAAAATTATACCTCCGCTGGTATTATGGTGTGGAAAGAGAATCGGTAGCAGCAAATGTGAGGCAAATTCATCCCTATCGTTCATTCATGACCAATAATTTTATTATCCCGAAAAAAGTATTTGAAAAAGTAAAGTTTGACGAAACACTTACCGGCTATGGCCATGAAGACACTTTATTCAGTTTTTGCTTGCGTGAAAAAGAAATTAAGATTGTACATATAGAAAACCCGCTACGCCACATTGGCCTGGAAAGCGCAGAAGTGTTTCTGGAAAATACACGCAACGGGTTAAAAAACCTCCTGATCCTTATTAACATGAAAAAGATCAATTCCGATAATCGTCTTTACTCAGCCTACCGGTGGATGAAATTGCCGGGATTGAAAAAATTTGTAGTAAAGCGATTCAAACGAAAAGAAAAAAAATATCTTGAAAATTTGCTTTCTGAAAAACCTTCACTCAAAATTTTCGATTGGTATAAGCTGGGGTATTTGCTGGCGGAGGAGAAGTAATTCGAGTTCCTGGCATACATAACTACTTTGAAACAACGTTTTGCCCGCTCCGGGGCAAATAATTGGTCGGGATATCGAATATTAAAAGTGTTGGGCACCTCTGGTGCCAAAATAAAAGTGAAAATCCTGTGAAAATTTTCTAATGATGTCAGCGGCACCCAACATTTTTAACACATCAATAAAAAAATAATTTGCCCCGGAGGGGCAAAACGTTACTCATTCTATTTGCCCATCTCCCACATATCTTCCGTTCTTAAACTGGATAATGGCAGCGAGTAGCCCGTTGTTATCATAAATATATTTTTTACCATTCAGCAGGTTGCCGTTTTCATCAAATGTGCCGTCTTCACTTAATTGGCCTTTATTATACACTTTCTTTTTACCGGTTTTCAGATCGATTTCACCTGCATATTTTCCGTTCTTAAACTTAAGCTTACAAAACACAACATGGGCTGTATCGCGGTAAATCATATATCCGTTCATCAAAGTACCGCATTTAAATTCTCCTTTAAACTCTGTTGAATAATATTCACCCGCATTGATTTTTTGATTTTTACCATTGATACCGTTGCATGTGTCGGACTGACAAAAAGTACATTTGAATATTCCGGAGAATGTAAAAAAACATATGGTTAAAACAATTTTCATTCAGGTATATAATTCATCAATATGCTTTTATCAGCGACTCCAGCGGAATATTCATTTTTTCGTGCAGGTTGCGGATCATTTCCAGCGAAAGTTTGCGTTTTCGGTTTAATATCTCACTTACTCTTCCTTTAAATCCGATAATTTCTTCGAGGTCCTTTTGTTTATAACCCATTTGCTCCATTCTGAATTTAATGGCTTCAATCGGATCTGGTGCTTCTATGGGATAATGCTCTTCTTCGTATTTTTCTATCAGGAGCGCAAGAATCTCCAGTTCATCTCCTTCTTTTGATTTAGGCCGGGCATCAAAAATTTCTTCCAGGCGTTTCAATGCCTTTTTATAATCCCTTTCGGTTTTGATAAGTTTAAATTCCATAATTTTCTTTTTTAAATTTCCTCAGCATTTATTTTATCATATTCAGCATGTGTCCCGATAAAACGAACCCATACCATCCCGTATTTGTAATTTATCTTCACGATTAACCGGTATGTATTTCCTTTAATATTAAATACCACTCTGTTATCTGCTAAAAAACTGGCTGAAGGGTAATTTGCTTTACTATCTCCCGGGCTATTCCAATTCGCTTTTGAAGTTTCATCAAACCAAGCCTTTAATGGCTCCGCGGCATCTTCGTGTTTTTTCCAAAATTCCCTTAGTGTCTTTTTAGCGATTACCCTCACAGTTATAAATTACAACTACAAATATACGGATTATTTTGAAAATAGTTCCCAAAAAGGGAACTATTTTCAAAATCAAAAAAGAATATAAAACTCATATATTTGAGATGAAATTATGATTACCAGGCCTGTTATCCTATTAGTTGAAGACGAAGAAAATCTACTGGAAGCCATTAAGCTGAATCTTGAGCTGGAAGGTTATAAAGTGATTACTGCCAATAACGGAAAAGACGGGCAGAGTTTTGCGCTGGAAATAAAAACAGATCTTATTATTCTTGATGTAATGCTTCCTTTCGTCAATGGATTCGACATCTGCAAAAACATTCGTGAAAAAGGAAACACTACTCCTGTTTTATTTCTCACCGCCAAAGGAGATAGCTCTGACCGGGTAACCGGTTTAAAAATTGGCGGTGATGATTACCTGGTAAAACCCTTTAACCTCGAAGAATTATTATTGCGGGTAAGTAAACTGATTTCACGCAGCCAAACTCCCAAAACCGTTGCTCCCGACACCTTCCAATTCTCTGTTTTTACCCTCAATTTTCTCACTTTCGAAGCATTTGAGGGCACTAAAAAACTGGCCGATCTGACCAAAAGAGAATCCCTTTTACTGAAATTGCTCATAGAAAAGGCTAACCAGGTGGTTTCCAGGGAAGAAATCCTGGACCGGATATGGGGCGAGGAGGCTTATCCATCTTCCAGAACCATAGACAATTACATTCTTTTATTCCGTAAATATTTCGAAAAAGACCCCAAAAACCCCCGGTTTTTTCATTCTATCCGGGGGGTTGGATATAAGTTTACTCCCTGAGGCAAAATTTAACGCTTCAAGCAACCGCTGTTAGAAATATCCGTCTTATATATAGAATCAGGTCGATTTGCTACCTCCTGCTTCTAACTGGTTTTATATTTCCTTGCAGGTTTACCTGGAAAGAGTTCACCTCCAACACACCACCTCCACAGAACTCTTTTCAGGTTTTCTTTTTCCCAACCTTTCCCTCTCCTATCATCCTCTCCCGGGAGAGAGGAAAATAAATTTTTGCGTCACTATGTGGCTTTTTTTGTTGGCTTTCGCCAACTTTTATTGATTGCTTCACCATCTTTTTTTATTCTCCTGCGGAGAATTGATTTTGTATTTTCTCTTTCAGAGAAAATACCGATAGGTTACTTGCAAAATATGCAGTATTCGCTTTCGGGGTTGTGATGGATGGGGGCGTTGGAAGAGAAAATATCCAGCAGCAGTTTTTGCAGTTGCTCACAAAACTGAGGATGATACTGAATTGTAAAATTATCTTTTTTATCCAGTTTTATTCCCGTATAACCTTTTTCGGGTAAACGTAATGGAACAATATATGCCTGTATATTCTGCTCTCCCGATTGATTTGCATACATCCACGAATACATCATCAGCTGAAGCGCTTTTCCGTAATCGCCATTTTCGAACACATCGTTTATGGCTACAGGAGTAAGTTCCTTTTTGTCAAATTTCCCGGTTTTGTAATCGATGATGCGTACCTCGTTATTTAGTTTATCAATGCGATCGGCAATGCCTTTGAATTTTACATTAATTCCCAATGGTTTTATTTCCATTTCACCTTTTAGCTCCGTTTCAAGGGCAATTAGCTGAATGGCTCCGTTTGTTTTTACGAGTTCTGTTTCTGTTTTAAAAAAAGATTCGAGGTACTGGCGCGAGGCTTCATAGATGAGCAGGTTTTTTCCCGAAAGGCCTTCGTGACTTTTAAAATATTCATTAAATTTTTTCTCCAGGACGGGTGCGGCATTTTTTGCCATGGCAGATATATTTTCTTCCCTGATAAACCCACCCACCAGCGGGCGATATAATTCTTCCAGTGTTTCGTGAATAATCTTTCCTGCAGTGGAATGGTCGGCCGATTCCAGCAATTCTTCTTCTTCCCTAATGCCGATGATGTATTTATAATAAAAATCAAGCCGGCAATTAATAAACGTATTGAGTGCTGAGGGAGAAACGCCTGACAAAAAATATTCTTCTATCCGTTTTTTCAGGCTTTCATCAACTGTAATTTCTTTTCCGCGGAGAGGTTTGTTTTCATACAAAGCCGAAGAAGGAATTGTTTCAATTGTTACGGAAGAATTGTAAACGGGTAATTCATTTTCCAGCTGCAGGATGAACCTGCTTTTTTCGCCTCCTCCCATCATCTCCATATTATCATTGTAAATCAAATGAATTTCTTCTGCCCGCTGCAGCAACCGGTAGAAATGATAAGCAAATACAGCATCCTTTTCATCTTTTCCGGGCAATCCATAAAGACGTTTCACATCCGAAGGAATAAACGTATTATCGAAATTTGATTTGGGAATTTTATCTTCATTGGCCGAAAGCAGGATAATGTTTTTAAAATCGAGCGTTCGTGTTTCCAAAACTCCCATCAGCTGAACACCATCCAGCGGTTCACCAAAAAAAGAAATTTTTTCGTTGTTCACATACTGCCTTATAAAATGCCGCAATGTTTTTAATTCTGATATATATGGATATTTCCCGCTCAGCCTTTTCAGATCGTTTACAAGGATGGAAAACAAATGCACCTGTTCCAGTAAAAAATCATTTTTTATTTCCTGTGCTTTTTCAGTATAAATACGATTGAGGCATTCGATACCCGCCAATGCATCCCGGGGAATTTTTTCCCACGGATGAAAAATGTTCTCCCACTCTTTGTTTTCCCAGGGTAAAACAATATCGGTGAATTTTACAAAAATCCTGTTTTCCATCACCACATTTCTCACAAACAAAAGTGCGGTTGATGAAAAAGAAGAAACCAGCTGGTTTTCGAAGAAAGCGATGAGTGGCTTATGATAAACCGATTGCCTGTGAATTTTCTCTGAAAACGATTGCTGAAGATCGAGCAGCTGCAAAACAAGCGAATAATATTCTGACTGGCGGAGAGGTAATCCCATGGTAACGTTTACCGGGCCGGTATTGGAAGGCAATGAATTCAAAACAGGCATTAACAATTGTTCATCGGCCAGTACTACTGCCGTTCCCGGTTGTTCCGAACGTTCATTGAGTTCGCCAAGAATATTTCCTGCCAGCGCAGCCATCCTGATATTACCCGGTGCCGGCCATATTTTTATTTTTTTGGGAATCTCTTTGTAATTTTCAGTAAGCCAATCAAACCGGTGCGACTGCTGGCGGATCTTTCTCATAAAAAACCCTGCTTCATGTCCTTCTTTGAGCGTGTAAAAAGAATCAGCGTCAAAAAACAATTTTGCTATTCCGTTTTTTTGCAGCCCAAAAAGAATTTTTTCTTCAGACAAAGACAAAGCGCTGAAACCTGCGAAAAATAATTTTTCTTCATTCAGTTTTTTTACCAGTACATCCGTTTCTGAAGCCAGTTTTTTATATACTTTTCCCTGGTAAGCCATTTTTTCTTCATCCAGCAGGCGGTTGAATTCATTATAGTAAAGCAACAACCGGTTCCAGAATTTAAGATAGTTCTGTTGCAACTCCGAAAGTTCTTCCGAACCAAAACTCCAGTTTTCAATTTCTTTTATATTGGATAAATCGCTCAGGATTTTTTTTTCGTCCACCATATACCGGTCGATCTCATTAAAATCCCCCAGCATAATGTTTCCCCATTTGGTGAATTTTTCGAATGATTCTCCCTGTTCATTTTCCACATTCTGATAGGCGCGGAAAAGCACCATTAGCAATTCGGGCTGGCGGGCAAAAACATAATCGGTTTGTTCTTCAACAAATTCATTAATGGTGATGATACGCGGAAGCAAAAACGGTTTTTTAACTTCTTCCGACAAATATTTTTTCAGGAAAAGGGAAGCGCGCTGCGAAGGAAGCACAACCATTACACGGCCAAAATCCGATCCGAAGTCAGATACCAGTTGCCGGGCAATATGTTGCAGGAAGGGCGTCATTTCTTTATGCGGAAACCGTTAAATATAAATCGTAAAAAATCCCTGAAACCGCTACCAGTGGTAAATACTTCTTTGATAAACCCGGTTTTTGTTTTTTTCTTTTCATTTACAGGAAGAATTTCTTTTTCCCGGTTATCGTTTTCTGTTTTTTGAATTGTTTTTTTTATTCCTTCCAGTTCATCTGCTTTTTCAAACCGCTTTTTTGCCAAAGCCTGGTAACCGAGTTTTTCTTCCAGTAAGCCCAGGTTATTATATGAAATGGCATCTTCGGGATCAATTTCAATTGCTTTTTTATAATCTTCAATAGCACCTTCGGTATCGTTCATCCTGTCTTTTACATAAGCGCGGCTGGAATAGCGGTATCCGTTTTGCGGCTCCAGTTCCTGTGCCCGGTTAAGGTCGATGATGGACAGTTCGAATTTCCTCAGGTGAAAATAAGCCACGGCCCTGTCGCTGAGGAAATCAGGAGTATCAGGTTTAATTTCGAGGGCCTCGTTAAAGCAGGCAAGGGCTTTTTCATACTCCCCTTTTTCGAGGTATTCCATTCCTTTTTTATATTTTTGATAGGCCGGCATTGGGCAAATTTACACTTTTATTGGCGAGAAAATGAAGTTTCCTGTTTACCGAAAATACCCCAACAACTTGTCTTATTTCAGGATAGCAAGTCCCGATGAATTTGAAGAGATAAAAATTACCGGCAGTTATTATTCACTGCTTTTTATAAAAGCAAAAATTCTTCCTGAACGCAATTTCATTGAAGACATGATAAAAAACGAAAACGGAAACTGGGTGGAAATAACGGGACAGGAATATGACAAAAAAAAACAGGAAATTATTTCTTCTAAAAAAAAGTTAGCGTAATTTTTCCAGTTCGGGGCACGAAATCCTGGTAAGTTCTCTGCGTGAACCGAAGTATGAATACTGTGCCATGATAATTCCTGCTTTATTATTCCCGGAATATCCATAACAATCGCATAGTTTGAGTCCCGTTTGTTTCATATATTTTTCCTCTGCAAAAACCGGGATATGATTTACGCTGATGGCATAATGATCAGCCCAGAAAACACTTTCATTTCTTTCGGGGTCAAAAAATGTCCATTCGGCTTTTTCCGGATCCATAAATTCTTCATTTATTCCCGGCATGTAAAACCTCAGCTCAGCATTTTGCCCCGAATACAAATGAAAAGAAAGATTATTGGGCATCCATCCAAACAACCAGAAAACAGGCAAAACACCAAATACAATTACCGGCAGGCTGTTCCATACTTTTTTATTTTTTACAAATGAAAACCGGGGTTGTTCCCCGGAAAGAAGCAGCACAATCAATAAAGCTATCAGCAAAACATTCCACACCCACACCACTTCATTCCAGTTTAATCCCAGAGGACCGAGAATAAACAGGATGACCAGATGAAGAAAAACAGCAAGATAAATTCCCTGCCGCTGCCATTTTGTACACAGTAAAACGGCTACCAGCAGTTCTGCCAGCGGCACACTCCAGGCCAGGTGATTGATTAATGGCATAGAGTAATCACCTACTTCATGAACAGGAAGATAAAATGTTTCTTTTAATCCGAATGCATTCATAAAAAAAGGAAATACTTCCCAGGCAAAGTTGAGATTGAATTTGTAGATGCCGCTCCACGCATACATACAAACAAGTGCCCACCGGGTGATGCCAAAAATGTTTTCAGTTTTTGAGAACGACCAGAACAATAAAAGCAAACCATGCATCCATAGCCAGGGCTGAAGGCGGTTGATGTCTTCCAGCACTAATACCGAAACCGTTATAATAAAAACAGTCGCTGCCATCTTCCGGGTAAATTCAGGAAGAATAAACAGCAATGATCCTGCAAGAATAAAAAACAAAAGATATTGAATCCATCGGGGGAAATCCGGATCAAAAAAAGAAAAAGCCGGAATCTTTGGATAATCACTCATTCCCGGGTACCATGAGGGGAGGGAAATAAGGATCATTAAAAAAATTGATACGGAAGCAGAAATAAAAAGCCATTTTGAATTCATATATCAAAGTTAATACGAATCCATATCAACTCAATCAAAACATCTTGCTTCCGCTTCTTTGTTTGAATAAAGCGCCTTTTATGTTATGGTATTTGAGCGATACTTCCAGGCCACCCATTCCGCGTGAAACGGTTTTTAAAGTGGATATATTGATGTCGTATGAAATTCCCAGTGAGAAGCTGGTGAATGAATACATGACCTGGGGAATGATAGCATCTTTTAATCTCATTTGCGCTCCAAAATACAAATTGGATTCAGATAATAATCCGGTAATTTTTGTTCCGGGACTGATCTCCATTCTTACCAGCGTACCGATATTTACTTCCGTTGCCGGCCCTTGTGTGAAATAAGTGAAGAACGGCAATACTCCAAACGTTGTATTGGGCAAATCAAATTCTCCCATTCCGTGAATGACGAGTTTGGGATGCAGTGTTTCATTTCCTCCTGAAAAATACCAGAGCTGTGGTTTGTTGGCGTGGAAATAGGCAGCGCCTACACTTGCCCTTCTCACATCCCAGCCTTTGAAATGCGAATTGGTATTGGTAAATTCATATCTCACTCCCGCTGCAATATCAAGATAGGCGAAAGAATTTAATGTGTTCGCTTCGTTGGAAGGAAGCGTAGGATCCCATTCCTGCCCGTTGAACTGGCTTTCCCACTGGAGACTGGAAATATTGGCAGAACGCTGTGCAATTCCAAATGAAGTACCGGCAATGAGGCGATTGTTTTTATCCACCGGAACAATACCTGCCACCGAAATATTTCCCTGCGAAATTCCGAATCTGGAATCGCCCGCTTTATCACTGAAAAAATTTATACCTAACCCGAGATGCGCTTTATCGCCTTTGCCCTGGAACACGGGCATATCAAATGAGAATCCAAATGTATTGTAGGGCGCTCCCACCGTTACCCATTGTGACCGGTAATTCAGCACGAGGCGTTCGTAACCATCATATCCACCGGTATTGGCCGGGTTAATATGCAATGGATTATTGATCACCTGCGAAAAGTGAATGTCCTGCCCTATAGACAACACAGGAATAAAACCCAGTACTATAATCAGTTTTTTCATAACGTTTATCGCATTAACGTAATATTGCCCGACTGGTTAAGTTCTGTTCCGTCACTCAGCACTACATATACTTTATAGGCATACACACCCGATTGCTGATCCTGTCCCTTGAATTTTCCATCCCATTTATCAAGCGGGTTGGTAGTTTGAAACACTACTTCTCCCCAGCGGTTATAAACATCAAGGTTTACAGAAATAATTCCTTCACCCAGCATCACCAAAAAATCGTTTATGCCATCACCGTTAGGTGAAAAAGCTGTGGGAATGAAAAAGGCCTGTGGTGTTTTAAAGTGTGCGATGATATTATCATTGGAAGAAAAGTTAACCGTGATCAATGAATCATTTGGCGAAGGATTGGCCGTGTTTACCATTTCCCAGTAGTCGAACACATAATTTCCCACTGCAGTAGCTTCCAGTTCATTGGTAATTCCACCGTAATAGGTAGCGTTCCACGGATAAGTATCCAACTGAAGCGAATTAATACGCACATTACCTGAACCCGGAGGATCAACGTTTATAGTAATAGTATACGGGCCGGTTAAGTTATAGCAATCTAAAAATCCCTGTTGAATAGCGGTACAACGTGTATCAATAAATGTGCGGAGAGTATTTACATTAGCCTGCCATCCTGCCATTGTTCCTCCCCATTTGGCAATCTGTCCGGGCATTTCGGGTGTAATTACTGCAATACAACTATCCAGTTTGTTTATCATGTTATCACAGGAGAAAACTGTATTGGTAAGATCGATATAACGTGTAATATAGAAATTATCAAAACCCGGATTTTCTCTTAGTTTATTTAATAATTCAACGTGACCCTGGCCACCGGGATCGGGAAGAGATTCGGGATCGCACGGATCGGCAGCCGGAGATTGATCGGGAATACCGGTGTAATTTATATAGTGTCCGAAAGTAGCATCCATGTCCCACAAAGTGTATCTCCATTTTTTCTTATCGCCTGCGGGATCAATTCCTCTCCACCATGCCGTGTTCCAGTTGAGCCAGTCGGAAGTAACCACATACGAATTAAGTGCAAAATAATCCACAAGGCTTTTTACATTGTACAAACTGTCGACATAATCATAATTTGCCTGAACGGCCATGTTATTTGAATTAATAAAATTCCGTAGTGCGTCCCAATCAGCCTGTGCAGCAGCGCCACCATATTCACTCCATGTTCCTCCCCAGGTTTTCAGGTAATACAAATTCCATTCGTCCTGGTTATAATAATAATCAGTAAAATCATGGTCATCTACTTTTTCACGTATTTCATAAACGCCCCAGTATTGTCCGTTGGCATACATGATGCAGGGTTCGTATGTTCTTTCATCCAAAGCAAGATCTCCGTCCTGTGAAAGTGTATGAACATACGCATCGCGGATATGCGCACCTCCTTCGAAGGGGTAGTTATCGTTAGCTGCAGGTTTTAAAATAATACGCTGAAATTTATCGCGGTCTTTTCGGGTAAACAATTTTTCTTCCAGTGCATAATTATATCCCTGTTCATCAATGGCAACAAAATCAATTCCACGCTGATCGTATGCCCATGAATCATTTCCGTGTTTGTTGGCTGTTCCGGCCGCTTCGGTTTTATATACTTTATTCCTGTCGAAATATTCACAAACCACATCGGGATCGCCATAACTTCCGGCAAGCAATGAAGGCAGATCCGTTCCGAAAATTGAAATTACGGGAACGGTATGGTTAACATTTATGAAATAGGTATTGCTTTCAATAAAACTCGGAGGCACCTGTGGATTACTGCTGAAAGCCTTAGCCCGTAAGACGGTGGTGGCTGAAATAGAAATTGGCCCTGTATAAAGCGTGGATGACGAAGTAGGTTCCGAACCGTCTGTTGTATAATTGATTTGATCGGCCGGGTTGGCAGTAATGGTAATGGAAATAGTTCCTGTATAATATCCCTGTGGCTGACTCATGGAAGGGCGTTGCGCATATTCCAGTTTATCACCTGTATTGGATGCGTTGGGTGTAGGTGTTGTGAACAAACTCCATGCAGAGGCGCCATTGGTGGTTCTTCCTCTTGAATGATTGGTTTGAGTGGGATTAAGTGTAATCTGTTCGATGATCGTTCCGGAAGTGTTTGCCAAAACTATTTCTTCGGGTTTGGTTTGCGTGAGCTTGAAACCCGTGTGTAAATTTCCTCCTGAAAACTCATTTCGTCCTGAGCAATACACCATCATGTAGCCACCGGCTGCAATGGTACCGGATGGTATTTGCCATTTGGTAGGATTAGTTGCCTTGTCACTGAGGTAAAATCCGGTAAGATTTACCGCGCTTCCGGAAGTATTAAACAATTCAATCCAGTCCTCGTTTTGTCCGTAATTATCAGTAACGGTAGAAATATTCGAACAGGAATATTCGTTAATAATAACCTGGGAAAAAATCGGGAAACCGGAGAAAAGGAAAAAAGGAAGTAAAAAGTACCTTTTCATAGTCTGGAGATTATGGCACAATTTACGAAATCTTAAGGTTAAATTAATATTTGCTTCTGTTCAAATCCCAACATTCTTGCAATCCTGAACGAAAAAAAAGCCCCGAAGGATGTCCGGGGCTTGTGTTAATTTTAACAGTAGTTTATTCTTCTGTTGATTCTTTTGTCTCAGATTCACCTTCTTTTGAGGCAACCGCTTTCTTTTTGGTACGGCCTCTGCGGGTAGTTTTGGTTTTCTTTTCACCCTTGGCACCCAGCAACAATTCATTGAAATCAACGAGTTCCATCATGCACATTTCGGCATTATCACCCAAACGGGCACCTGTGCGGATGATTCTTGTATATCCACCATTACGTTCGGCCACTTTGGGAGAAATGTCTCTGAACAGGGTTGCTACTGCGGTTTTATTTTTCAGATAGCTGAAAACAACACGCCTGTTGTGTGTAGTATCATTTTTTGATTTGGTAATCAGGGGCTCAACATATTTTTTCAGCTCTTTTGCTTTGGCTACAGTGGTGTTGATACGTTTGTGAACGAACAACGAACTGGCCAGGTTGGAAAGAAGTGCTTTCCTGTGCGAGCTGGTTCTGCCCAAATGATTTACCTTTTTACCGTGTCTCATTTTTTTACTTTTTAAAAATTGCTATTCCATTTTATTTTGAAGAAACGGAATATTTTCTAGTCTTTATCGAGTTTATATTTTGCCACATTCATTCCGAAATGAAGTCCTTTGGCATGAACGAGGTCTTCCAGCTCGGTGAGTGACTTTTTTCCGAAATTTCTGAATTTCAGAAGATCATTTTTATTGTAGGCCACCAGTTCTCCGAGTGTTTCCACGTCAGCTGCTTTCAAACAATTGAGTGCACGAACGGAAAGATCAAGATCAACGAGTTTTGTTTTCAGCAACTGGCGCATGTGCAGTGACTCTTCATCAAACTCTTCTGTTTCCTGTTTTTCGATGGTATCGAGTGTAATCTTCTCATCGGAAAACAACATGAAGTGCTGAATAAGAATTTTAGCAGCTTCTTTCAATGCTTCTTTCGGATGGATGGAACCATCAGAAGCTACTTCGATAACGAGTTTTTCGTAGTCGGTTTTTTGTTCCACGCGATAATTTTCGATGCTGTATTTCACGTTACGGATGGGAGTGAAAATAGAGTCAACGAAAATAGTGCCGATGGATGCGTTGCTTGTTTTATTTTCTTCTGCAGGAACATAACCACGGCCTTTGCTGATGGTTAATTCCATATTGATGTTTACACTTTTTTCGAGGTGGCAAATCACCAGGTCGGGATTCAATACCTGGAAAGATGAGGTAAATTTTCCGATATCACCGGCAGTAATTTTATCCTGTCCTTTGATGGAAACAGTAACGTGTTCGTTTTCGCTGTTGATCTGGCGTTTGAAACGAACCTGTTTGAGGTTAAGAATGATTTCAGTAACATCTTCCACCACTCCTTTTATGGTAGAAAATTCGTGATCCACGCCTTCCATTTTCACTGAAGTGATAGCATATCCTTCGAGTGAAGAAAGAAGAATTCTGCGCAGGGCATTACCTACGGTAATTCCATAACCGGGCTCAAGCGGACGAAACTCGAACTGGCCGATACAGTCATCAGAACTGATCATTACAACTTTGTCCGGTCTTTGAAAATCAAGAATTGACATATTTATTAATTATTTAGAGTACAATTCGACAATGAGAGATTCTTTAATGTTTTCCGGTATTTGTTCTCTTTCCGGTTTATTGATGAATGTTCCTTTCATTTCAGCTCCATCCCATGCCAGCCAGTCGAATTTTTTGGAATTCGAACCGATTGCATTGGCGATGGCTTCCATTGATTTGGAACGTTCGCGAACGCTTATGGTGTCTCCGGGCTTCAGCTGAAAGCTGGGCACATTTACCACTTGTCCGTTAACCGTTATATGACGGTGTGAAACCAGCTGGCGTGCTGCTCTTCTTGATTTGGCAATTCCCAGGCGATACACTGTGTTATCGAGGCGTGATTCGCACAAAGCGAGAAGATTGTGTCCGGTAATTCCTTTAAGGTGTGATGCTGTTACGAAAAGATTTTCGAACTGGCGCTCGAGGATCCCATAAATGAATTTGGCTTTCTGTTTTTCATACAACTGGGTTGCATATTCAGATTGCTTCATTCTTTTTTTATTGGGACCATGCTGCCCGGGAGGATAGTTTTTCTTCTCGAGAGCTTTATCAATATGTCCAAAAAGGTTTTCCTTGTACCTTCTTGAAACTTTCGATTTGGGGCCTTTGTATCTTGCCATTTTTGTATCTTATTTCAATAAAATTATACTCTTCTTTTCTTGGGTGGGCGACATCCGTTGTGAGGAAGCGGGGTAACATCCACGATTTCCATTACTTCAATTCCGCTGTTGTGAATGGCGCGTATTGCTGATTCGCGTCCTCCTCCGGGTCCTTTTACAAACACTTTCACCCTGCGTAATCCGCTTTCGAATGCTTCTTTGGAGCAATCTTCGGCAGCTACCTGTGCAGCATACGGAGTGTTTTTTTTCGATCCGCGGAATCCCATTTTACCGGCAGAGGACCATGAAATTACCTGTCCGTTGGAATTTGTAAGCGAGATGATCACGTTGTTGAAAGTTGCATTAATGTGAGCCTGTCCGACAGCGTCAACAACAACTTTCTTCTTTTTTTTCTTTTTTTCTTCTTTTACGTCTGGTTTTGCCATGATAGATAAGCGTTAGCTATTTTTATTTGGTTACTTTTTTCTTGTTGGCAACAGTTTTACGTTTTCCTTTACGGGTACGCGCATTGTTTTTTGTCGTTTGTCCGCGCACCGGTAGTCCGTTACGATGGCGTGTACCGCGGTAAGTTCCGATATCCATCAGACGTTTGATGCTGAGCTGGATTTCGGAGCGAAGCGCACCTTCCACTTTAAACTTTTCGTTGATCAGCGAACGGATTTTTCCGAGCTGGTCGTCATTCCATTCTGAAACTTTGGTATCAAAATCAACTCCTGCTGCAGAAAGAATTTTTCTGGCGGAGCTTCTTCCGATTCCGTAGATGTAAGTGAGGCCGATTTCGCCTCTTTTGTTTTTGGGTAAGTCTATACCTGCAATCCTTGCCATATTATTTTATTTTATCCCTGACGTTGTTTGAATTTCGGATTCTTTTTGTTGATCACGTAAAGTTTTCCCTTCCTGCGAACGATCTTGCAGTCGGCTGAACGTTTTTTGATAGATGCTTTAACTTTCATTTGTCTTTTATTTATACCTGAATGAGATTCTTCCTTTAGTGAGGTCGTAAGGAGAAATCTCCACCCTTACTTTGTCACCGGGCAAAATTTTAATGTAATGCATGCGCATTTTGCCCGAAATATGCGCAGTGATAATATGTCCGTTTTCCAGCTCCACGCGAAACATGGCGTTGGAAAGTGCCTCCACAATTGTTCCGTCCTGTTCAATACATGCCTGTTTTGCCATAGTAATTAACTTGCCATGCTCGGCATTTGAACTCCCCGTCCTTTTATTTTTCCGCTCTTCATCAAACCGTCATAATGGCGACTCAACAGATGCGTTTCTATTTGTTGCAAAGTATCCAGTACCACACCCACCATAATCAGCAACGAAGTTCCTCCGTAAAAATAAGCGAACTGCTGTTTGATGCCGAAATTGATGGCGAATGCAGGAAGAATAGCTATTGTAGCAAGGAAAATTGCACCCGGCAGAGTAATCCTTGAAATCAAACTATCAATAAATGATTCGGTTTGTTTTCCTGGTTTTACACCGGGAATAAACCCTCCGTTGCGTTTCATTTCTTCTGCCATTGAGCGCGGATTTACCATAATAGCTGTATAGAAATAGGTAAACAGAATAATGAAAATAGCGAATATAAAGTTGTACCAGAAACCATCAAAACTTACGAGGCCGGTAAACCATTTTCCGTCTGTTGCCTGGTTAACGTACATAGGAATGAACATCAGCGCCTGTGCAAAGATGATAGGCATAACTCCGGCAGAATTTACTTTAAGCGGGATATAATTTCTAACGCCACCGTATTGCTTGTTGCCAACAATCCGTTTGGCAAACTGCACCGGTATTCTCCGGGTTCCCTGAACGAGCATAATGGTGAAAGCAATTACCATTAATAACATCACTACCTCCACAAGCAGAATTACATAACCACCGTTGGAGTGACGTGATACGAGTTCCTGGATAAATGATGACGGGAACCGGGCGATGATACCAATCATAATGATAAGGCTGATACCGTTACCAATTCCTCGGTCGGTGATTTTTTCACCCAGCCACATAACGAACATGGTGCCGGAAATAAGAATGAGAACTACCAGCCACCAGCTGAATGCATCGGTACGTGCATATTCGGGAACAGAAGTAGCGATATAACCCGGTGCCTGGAAGAAAGTGATGAATATGGTGAGGAAACGTGTCCATTGATTGATACGTTTTCTTCCGCTTTCTCCTTCGCGCTGCATTTTTTGAATGGCAGGAACAGCAATACCCAGCAGCTGCATGATAATAGATGCAGAGATGTAGGGCATAATTCCCAGCGCGAAAATGGAAGCGCGTAAAAACGCTCCTCCTGAAAACAGGTCGAGCAGACCAGCAAGGCCCTGATCGGTACCGGCTTTTGCCAGTTTATCGGGATCCACTCCCGGCAACACCACATACGAACCTATGCGATAAATGAGAATGAGGGCAAAGGTCATAATGATCCTTTTCCTCAGCTCTTCAATCGCCCAGATATTCTTTAGTGTTTTTATGAGATCTTTCATTCTGAGTATTTGAATTACAGGATTACTGCTTCACCACCATTTTTTTCAATTGCTGCTTTTGCAGTGGCAGAAAATGCGTGTGCAGAAACTTTCACTTTTGATTTCAGTTCACCGCGCCCGAGCACTTTCACCAGGTCATTTTTTCCTACCAGTCCTTTTGAAACAAGGATCTCGGGAGTGATTTCGGCTGCTTTGGTTTTATCGATCAATCCCTGGATAGAATCGAGGTTGATACCTTTGTATTCAACGCGGTTAATGTTGTTGAATCCGAATTTAGGCAAACGTCTTTGCAAAGGCATTTGTCCACCTTCGAATCCGCGTTTGTTTTTAAAACCGGAACGGGATTTATCTCCTTTATGTCCGCGTGAGGAAGTACCACCCCAACCGGAACCTTGTCCGCGTCCGAGACGTTTGTTCACTTTGGTAGAACCTTTAGCGGGTTTTAAATTGTTGAGTTTCATTTTTCAGTTTTTTAAATTTCTTTTACTTCCACCAGGTGCTGAACGGATTTAACCATTCCCAAAACCTGCGGGGTGGCTTCTTTTTCTACAGAGCGGTACACTTTGGTAATTCCCAAAGCACGCAATGTATCTTTTTGTTTTTGTGAACGGTCGATACCGCTTTTCACCTGAGTGATTCTGATCTTGCCCATAACTATTTGTTATCCGTTAAATACTTTATCGAGTTTAATTCCGCGGTATTGAGCTACGGTATAGGCATCGCGCAACTGAGAAAGTGCATCGATAGTAGCTTTTACCACGTTGTGCGGGTTGCTTGAACCCTGGCATTTTGCCAATACATCTTTTACTCCAACGCTTTCGAGAACGGCACGCATTGCACCACCGGCAATTACTCCGGTTCCGGAAGCGGCTGGTTTAAGAAATACTCTTGCTCCACCGAATTTACCTTCCTGGATATGAGGAACGGTTCCTTTTACAATGGGAACTTTAATGAGGTTTTTCTTGGCATCATCAATTCCTTTTGAGATAGCTTCGGTAACTTCTTTTGCTTTTCCGAGTCCGTGTCCCACGATACCGTTTTCATTTCCTACCACCACAATAGAGGAAAAGCTGAATGTTCTTCCTCCCTTGGTAACTTTGGTTACACGGTTTACCGCTACGAGACGATCTTTCAGTTCGATATCGGTAGCTTTTACTCTTTTTACGTTTTCTTTTGCCATATTATTTTTCTATCTCAAAAATTAGAATTTCAATCCGTTTTCGCGTGCAGCATCTGCCAGCGATTTAATTCTTCCGTGATACAGGAACCCGTTGCGGTCGAACACCACTGATTCGATTCCGGCTTTTTTTGCTTTTTCAGCAATTTCTTTTCCGATGAGTTTAGCCTGTTCAACTTTGTTTACTTTTTGTGCAGAGTCATTTTTCAATGAACCGGCAGAACAAAGTGTAACACCTTTTATATCATCAATGATCTGAACATAGATCTGCTTATTGCTTCTGAAAACAGTAAGCCTGGGGCGATCGGAAGTACCGCTTACGTTTTTGCGGATACTTTGTTTGATCTTACTTCTGCGTAATACTTTTTTGGTTGCCATAATTATTAAGCTTTTTTAGCTGCGGCCGATTTTCCGGCTTTGCGTCTAACAATTTCATTTACAAAACGAACACCTTTTCCTTTGTAAGGCTCGGGTTTTCTGAGAGAGCGGATTTTGGCGGCTACCATTCCGATGAGTTGTTTGTCATACGACTCAAGTGTAATGCGGGGAGCCTGTCCTTTTTCCTGTGAGGTAGCTACTTTTATTTCTTTTGGTAATTCAAAAATGACATTATGTGAAAAACCGAGAGTAAGCTCAAGTTGCTGGCCGGTAACGTTAGCACGATAACCCACACCGATTAGTTCCTGTTCAATTTTATATCCTTTTGAAACTCCATCAATCATATTTTGTAAAAGCGCACGATACAATCCGTGAAGTGCTTTATCCTGCTTTTCTTCGGTAGCGCGTGAAAGCACTACCTGGTTTTCTTCCACTTTAACGGTAACCGAAGGACGCATTTCCTGTTTGAGTTCGCCTTTTGGCCCTTTGATAGTAACGGTGTTGCTATTGATTTTCACCTCAACACCTTTTGGAATTTCTATGGGTAATTTTCCTATACGTGACATTTTTTGTTTCCTCCTTGATTAATAAACATAACAAAGTACTTCGCCTCCCACATTATTCTTTTTGGCATCTTTATCGGTCATAACACCTTTTGATGTGGAAAGAATGGCAATGCCCAGGCCGTTAAGTACACGCGGCATTTTAGTGGTGTGGGTATAGGTTCTTAATCCCGGGCGGCTGATGCGTTCCAGTTTGCGGATCGCTGAATCTTTGGTTACGGGATGGTATTTCAAAGCGATTTTAATTGTTCCCTGCTTGCTGTCATCTTCAAATTTATAATTGAGGATGTAGCCTTGTTCGAAAAGAATTTTTGTCAATTCTTTTTTCAGGTTGGAAGCAGGAACCTCCACCACGCGGTGATTGGCTTTTATCGCGTTTCGTACGCGGGTTAAATAATCTGCAATAGGATCTGTTACCATTTCTTTTTCTTTTATTTCGTTTTTTACCAGCTCGATTTTGTTACTCCGGGAATCATTCCGTTCAGCGCCATTTCGCGAAAAACGTTTCTCGACAATCCAAACTGACGGATATATCCGCGGGGACGGCCTGTAAGCTGGCAACGGTTACGTTTACGGACATAGGAAGAATTGCGTGGAAGTTTTTGCAATGCATCCCAGTCACCTGCTTTTTTCAACGCTTCTCTTTTTTCAGCGTATTGGGCCACTAATTTTGCACGCTTTCTGTCACGCGCTTTCATTGATTCTTTTGCCATCTTCTTCTTTTATTTTTTTGAGAACGGAAATCCGAATTCGGTTAATAATGACAGTGCTTCTTCGTTGGAATTAGCGGTGGTAACAAATGTGATATCCATTCCCAGGATCTTATTCACTTTGTCGATATCAATTTCGGGGAAAATGATATGTTCTTTTACACCGAAAGTAAAGTTGCCGCGTCCGTCAAATCCTTTTGGGCTTATTCCGCGGAAGTCGCGTGTACGGGGCAGCGCAACGGAAATCAGGCGGTCGAGGAATTCATACATCACATCACCACGCAGGGTAACCCGTGCACCGATGGCCACACCTTTTCTCAATTTAAAATTGGAAATATCTTTTTTAGAGTGGGTCGGTACTGCTTTTTGCCCGGTGATAATAGATAATTCTTTCAAAGCTGATTCCACGAGTTTTTTATCGGCTACGGCATCGCCCAATCCCTGGTTGATACAGATTTTGGAAATGCGCGGAATCTGCATAGTGCTTTTATAGTTGAACTTCTTATGCAAAGAAGGAACAACTTCTTTTTTATACTTTTCTTTAAGTCTGGGTGCGTAACTCATTTGATGACCTCCCCTGTTTTTTTAGCGTATCTTACGATTTTACCTTTTTCTTCTTTTCTTCCCACGCGGGTAGTTTGTCCGTTTACCACGAGCATGAGGTTGGAGATATGAATACCCGCTGCTTCGTCAACTCTTCCACCCTGTGGATTTTTTGCGTCCGGTTTTTTGTGCTTTTTCACGAGGTTTACGCCTTCGATAACGGCACGCAATTTTTTCCGGTCGACAGAAAGAACTTTTCCTTCCGAGCCTTTTGATTCTCCGGACAACACCTTAACGGTATCTCCTTTTTTGATATGTAATTTCTTTTGCATAATTCTGTTTCTTTATAACACTTCGGGGGCAAGTGAAACAATTTTCATGTATTGTTTTTCGCGCAGTTCTCTGGCAACGGGGCCGAAAATACGTGTTCCGCGCAACTCTCCCTGTGCATTGAGGAGAACTACCGCGTTATCATCAAAACGTATATACGATCCGTCTGAGCGCCTGATTTCTTTTTTGGTTCTTACTACTACTGCAGCAGAAACCTGACCTTTTTTAATATTTCCTGAAGGAAGCGCATCTTTTACCGAAACGATAATTTTATCCCCGATAGAAGCATATCTTCTTTTTGTTCCTCCAAGCACGCGGATGCAAAGTACTTCTTTTGCACCACTGTTGTCGGCTACTGCCATTCTTGATTCCTGCTGTAACATAGCTCTGAAAAATTATTTAGCACGTTCAATTATTTCGATCAGTCTCCAGCATTTGGTTTTGCTGAGGGGGCGTGTTTCCATGATTTTCACGGTATCACCCACGTTGCATTCGTTTTTTTCGTCATGCGCAACGAATTTGTTGCTACGCTTTACGAATTTTCCGTATTTGGGGTGTTTTACCTTGCGTTCCACTTTAACAACAATAGATTTATTCATCTTGTTGCTGGAAACAACACCTATTCTTTCTTTACGTAATGGTCTTTCGCTCATAACTTAATTATTTGGCCGCGGCCTTATTTCTTTTTGATAATTCAGTTTTCAACCGAGCCACGTGCTTGCGGGTGGAACGGATATTCATCGGGTTTTCAACCGGGGAAATGGCGTGGCTCATTTTGAGTTTTGCCAGTTCGGCCGATTTTTCGGTGATTTTTTCTTTTAAATCCTCCACCGAGAGGTCTTTTAATTCACTTGCTTTCATACTGCTGTTATTCTTTTATTTCGCTCCTTCGTAATCGTTGCGAACGATAAATTTTGTACGTACCGGTAATTTTTGAGCAGCCAGGCGCAGCGCTTCCCTTGCCGTTTCAACACTTACACCATCTGCTTCGAAAAGAATTCTTCCGGGTTTGATAACGGCAGCATAATGTTCTACTGCACCTTTACCTTTACCCATACGAACCTCAAGAGGTTTTTTGGTGATAGGTTTATCGGGAAAAATTCTGATCCACACTTTTCCTTCACGTTTCATAAAACGGGTGAGTGCCACACGTGCTGCTTCGATCTGGCGTGAAGTCATCAGGGCTCCGTCTAACGATTTGAGGGCAAACGATCCGAAAGCGATAGTGCTTCCACGTTTAGCGTTTCCACCCAGTGTACCTTTTCCCTTCTGTGTTTTTCTGTATTTTGTGCGTTTAGGCTGTAACATAATTTATGATAAATTATTTATTTCTTTTTTCTTCTGGGTTTTCCACCACCATGTTTTGGCTGACGGGCATCTCCGCCACCCTGTGAGTTTCCACCCAGGGGTTTGGTCATTCCGATATTGGGAGACAGGTCGCGTTTTCCGTAAACTTCTCCTTTGCAGATCCACACTTTTACTCCCAGCAATCCGTAGGTAGTTAGTGCTTCGCCAACTGCATAATCAATATCAGCACGAAGAGTGTGAAGAGGAACACGTCCTTCCATAAAAGTTTCTGTACGTGCAATCTCAGCTCCGTTCAGTCGTCCTGAAATTGTAATTTTAATTCCTTCTGCACCCATACGAATAGCGCTGGCAATTGACATTTTAATAGCTCTGCGGTAAGAGATACGGGCTTCGAGCTGCCTTGCGATACCATCTGCAACGAGACGGGCATCTACTTCAGGGCGTTTTACTTCAAAAATATTGATCTGAATTTCTTTTTTGGTAAGTTTTTTCAACTCTTCCTTCAGTTTATCCACTTCCTGTCCACCTTTTCCGATAATAACTCCGGGGCGGGCAGTATTGATGGTAACTGTAACGAGTTTAAGTGTGCGCTCAATTACAATTTTGGAAATGCTGGCTTTACGAAGGCGCTCCATCAGGTATTTGCGGATTTTTTCATCTTCCACAATTTTATCGGCATAACGTTTTCCGCCATACCAGTTGGAGTCCCATCCGCGGATGAAACCTAAACGATTACCAATTGGGTTTACTTTTTGTCCCATTTACTTTTCTTTATTAATTATTTTTAGAATCAACTACCAGTGTAACGTGATTGGAACGTTTTCTAACGCGGTAAGCTCTTCCCTGCGGGGCGGGGCGGAGGCGTTTAATAGAACGTGCGCTATCTACATATACTTCTTTCACAAAAAGTGATTCGGTACTTTTTCCTTCATTTTTTGTTTCCCAGTTGGCAATGGCCGAACGCAAAACTTTTTCCAAATTGCGTGAAGCGTGCTGTGGGTGGTGTTGTAAAACGTGTAATGCTTTGAGCACATCCACACCGCGGATGATATCGGCTACCAGTCTCATTTTACGGGGAGAGGTAGGACAATCCACCAGTTTTGCAAAACCTTTTGTTTTGTTGGCTTCCTTTATTTTTTCTGCGCTTATTTTTTTTCTTGCACCCATGACTTAATCAATTATTATTTGGCGGCCGGTGTGGCTACATCTTTTTTGTTTCCGGAGTGTCCTCTGAACGTACGGGTAGAGGCAAACTCTCCCAGTTTATGTCCTACCATGTTTTCGGTAACATACACGGGAATAAATTTATTTCCGTTATGAACAGCGAAAGTAAAACCTACAAACTCGGGAGTGATGGTAGATCCGCGCGACCAGGTTTTGATCACATTCTTTTTACCGGACGCCATAGCATCATGAACTCTTTTGGTGAGTTTATAGTGGACAAACGGTGGTTTTTTAAGTGAACGACTCATAGTATTCTATTCAGCAGTTAATTATTTTTTTCTTCTTTCGATAATGAATTTATTGGAAGCCTTTTTAGGAGTACGTGTTTTATACCCTTTGGCCGGCAAACCTTTGCGTGAACGCGGGTGTCCACCTGAGGCGCGTCCTTCACCACCACCCATTGGATGATCAACAGGGTTCATAGCCACACCGCGATTGCGGGGCCTGCGTCCCAACCAGCGTGAACGCCCGGCTTTACCCGAACGAACAAGGTTATGTTCTGAGTTGGAAACGGCACCAATTGTAGCCAGACAGGTGGCGAGAATCATACGAGTTTCACCTGAAGGCATTTTGATGATAGCATATTTTCCATCACGGGCATTCAATTGCGCGTAAGATCCGGCACTGCGGGCCAGCATTCCACCCTTACCGGGATAAACTTCGATATTGTGAATGATGGTTCCGAGAGGAATTTCTGAGAGGAAAAGTGCGTTACCGATTTCAGGAGCAATTCCTGCGCCTGATTTGATCACCTGGCCAACTTTCATTCCCTGCGGTGCAAGGATATAACGTTTTTCTCCGTCAGCATATTTCACCAAAGCAATTCTTGCGGAACGATTGGGATCGTACTCAATGGTAGCTACAGTGCCATCCACGTTATGTTTATTTCTTTTGAAATCGATGATGCGGTATTTTTGTTTATGTCCGCCACCAACATAACGCATGGTCATTTTGCCGGAGCCGTTTCTTCCACCCGATCTCTTTTTGGGAACGAGGAGGCTTTTTTCAGGCTTCGATGTGGTAATATCATCAAAGTTCGCAGTCACTTTGTGACGCGTACCCGGTGTTACTGGTTGTAATTTTCTTAATCCCATTTCTTTTAGATATTTCCGTAAAGGTCAATCACATCACCCTGTGCGAGTGTTACGAAAGCTTTTTTTACGATCGGTTTATTGGCAGTGACAACTCCTTTATTGGTGTATTTGGTAACTCCTTTTCCTCCACCGGTGGTGATGGTATTTACGTTAACCACTTTCACGTTATAGTTTTTTTCTACTGCGTTTTTAATTTCAACTTTATTGGCCTTACGGTCAACGATGAAACCATAGCGTCCCAGTTTATCTGTAAGAGACGTGGCTTTTTCGGTAATCATCGGTTTTATCAATACTTTGCTCATAGCCGTTTATTTAAATATGGTTTCAATTTTTTGAACGGAACCTTCGAGCAGTACCAGCTGAGTAGCATTCATAATATCATAGGTATTGATATCAGAGGCTTTCACCACTTTTGTTTTTCCGATGTTACGTGAAGAGAGATAAATATTTTTATTTTCTTCGGGAAGTATCATCAGGGTTTTTTTGTTGGCCAGTTCGAGGTTTTTGAGGATATCCTGGAATTCTTTTGTTTTAGGTTTATCAAAAGAGAAATTTTCGAGGACAGTGATATTGTTTTCTTTTGCTTTATAGGCAAGAGCGGATTTGCGGGCTAACTTTCTGAGTTTTTTATTCAGTTTAAAAGAATAGTCGCGTGGCTGGGGACCGAACACATTTCCACCTTGTTTAAAAAGAGGTGATTTGATACTTCCTGCGCGGGCTCCACCGGTTCCTTTTTGTCTTTTAATTTTTTTGGTAGAATATTCTACTTCTGCCCTTTGTTTGGTTTTAGCTGTTCCCTGGCGTTTGTTGGCCAGGTGCAGTTTTACGTCCAGGTAAATGGCGTGATCGTTAGGTTCGATTCCGAAAACCGAATCATTGAGAGAAACCTTCTTTGAAGTTTTCTTTCCTTTTGTATTTATTATTTCTAATTCCATGGCCATTACTTCTGAATAATTACGAATGAACCTTTTGCCCCGGGAACGGATCCTTTTACTACGAGGAGATTTTTATCTGCGAGTACTTTCAGTACTTCAAGGTTTTGCATTTTTACATTGTTTCCACCCATTCTTCCGCCCAGGCGTTTTCCTTTGAAAACACGTGATGGGAAAGAGCAGGCACCCATTGAACCGGGAGCGCGGAGGCGGTTATGTTGTCCGTGTGTTTGTCCACCTACTCCACCGAAACCATGGCGTTTTACCACACCCTGGAATCCTTTACCTTTTGACACACCGCGAACATCTACGTATTCACCTTCTGAGACTACAGCATCTACCAACAAAACATCACCCATTTTCAGCTCCTGTTCGAATCCTTTGAATTCAACCAGTTTCCATTTGGGAGCAGTGTTGGCTTTTGCGAATTTTCCTTTCATGGCGGCAGAAACATTTTTTTCTTTTCGCTCACCGAAAGCCAATTGCACGGCAGAATACCCGTCTGTTTCGGGGGATTTCACTTGCGTAACCACGCAAGGACCGGCTTCAATTAATGTGCATGGTATGTTTTTACCCTCGGCACTGAAGACACTGGTCATTCCAATTTTCTTACCTATAAATCCAGGCATTTTATTATTTATTTATTGTTTAACTAGACTTTAATTTCTACTTCCACACCGCTGGGTAACTCCAAACGCATGAGTGCATCTACGGTTTTTGCTGAGGAGCTGTAGATATCCATCAGGCGCTTGTATGAGCACAACTGGAATTGCTCACGTGCTTTTTTGTTTACGTGAGGCGAACGAAGCACTGTAAAAATTCTTTTGTGTGTAGGAAGGGGAATAGGCCCGCTTACTACTGCACCGGTAGCTTTTACAGTCTTCACGATCTTCTCTGCTGATTTATCAACGAGGTTATGATCGTATGACTTTAGTTTAATTCTGATTCTCTGGCTCATTTACCAATTATTATTTATGCTGTTACTTTTCCTTTTGCTTTGGCGATCACTTCATCAGCGATATTTCTGGGTGCTTCTGCATAGTGATCGAATTCCATTGTTGATGTTGCTCTTCCGGAAGTGATGGTACGCAACTGTGTTACATATCCGAACATTTCAGAAAGAGGAACTTTTGCTTTAATCACTTTTGCACCTGCACGGTCATCCATTCCTTCTACCTGTCCTCTTCTGCGGTTAAGGTCGCCTACTACATCACCCATATTTTCTTCGGGAGTAATCACTTCAAGTTTCATGATGGGCTCGAGGATAACGGGGCTGGCTTTAGGCAAACATTCGCGGTAAGCGAGTTTGGCACAAAGTTCGAAAGAGAGTGAATCGGAGTCAACGTTGTGGTAAGAACCATCGGTAAGAACCACTTTCATTTTATCCATATTATATCCGGCCAGTACACCATTTACCATAGCGGCACGGAATCCTTTTTCAACGGCAGGAATAAATTCACGGGGGATATTACCACCTTTAATTTCATTTACGAATTGCAGACCCTGGTTTTTGTTATCAATAACAAAATCAGCATCGGCCGGAGAAATGGTGAATTGAATATCAGCAAATTTACCGCGGCCACCGGTTTGTTTTTTATACACTTCGCGGTGAGAAACGGTTCCTTTGATTGTTTCTTTATACGCCACCTGGGGAGCACCCTGGTTTACTTCTACTTTAAATTCGCGTCTGAGGCGATCAACAATAATCTCCAGGTGAAGCTCACCCATTCCACTAATAATGGTCTGGCCGGTTTCTTCATCTGTTCTCACACGGAAAGTGGGATCTTCTTCGGCCAGTTTAGATAAACCTGTTCCGAGTTTGTCCAGGTCTCCCTGGGTTTTGGGTTCGATCGCAAGGCCTATTACCGGCTCGGGGAATTTCATGGCTTCGAGTACGATAGGATGTTTTTCATCGCAAAGCGTATCTCCGGTTTTGATATCTTTAAATCCAACTGCGGCACCAATATCACCTGCTTCGATGTATTCAATAGCATTTTGTTTGTTGGCGTGCATCTGGAAAATGCGGGAAATTCTTTCTTTATTTCCACTACGGGTATTCAATACATATGAGCCTGCATCAAGTCTTCCTGAATAAGCGCGGAAGAAACACAAGCGTCCTACAAACGGGTCGGTTGCAATTTTAAATGCGAGGGCTGTAAAAGGTTCTTTTGCATCGGGTTTACGTGAAACCTCTTCACCGGTATCAGGGTTTGTACCTACAATACTCTTTTTATCCAGCGGACTTGGCAGAAGAGCCATTACCAGGTCGAGCATAGTTTGAACACCTTTATTTTTGAAAGCGGAACCACAAAGCATGGGTACCACTTTGTTATTCACGCAAGCCTGGCGAAGGGCAGCGAGAATTTCATCTTCTGTTATGGAATTAGCATCTTCAAAATACTTTTCCATTAAGCTCTCATCAAATTCGGCACAGGCTTCAAGGAGTTTTTCTCTCCATTCTTTAGCCTCTTCCTTCATATCATCGGGAATAGGAACCACTTCATAGGTCATGCCCATATCGTGTTCATTCCAAACAATTCCGCGGTTATTTATCAGGTCAACTACTCCTTTAAAAGAGTCTTCGGCACCAATTGGTAATTGAAGCGGAAGCGGGTTACCACCAAGCATTTCCTTTACCTGTTTTACCACCATAAGGAAATCGGCACCGGAACGGTCCATTTTATTTACAAAGCCCATACGGGTAACATTATAGTTATCCGCCAGGCGCCAGTTGGTTTCTGATTGAGGTTCAACACCATCTACAGCAGAGAAGAGAAATACAAGTCCATCAAGGATACGCAGTGAACGGTTTACCTCAACGGTAAAGTCAACGTGTCCCGGGGTATCGATTATGTTTACTTTATATTGATTGTTACGATAATTCCAGAAACAGGTAGTAGCGGCAGAAGTGATAGTGATGCCACGTTCGCGCTCCTGTTCCATCCAGTCCATTGTAGTGGCTCCATCGTGTACTTCACCAATCTTGTGATTTACCCCTGTATAATAAAGGATGCGCTCGGTGGTAGTTGTTTTTCCAGCATCGATATGAGCAGCGATTCCGATATTTCTTGTGTATGTTAGGTCTTTTGACATGACTTATTTTCTCCTGTTTAGAATCTGAAATGAGAGAAGGCTTTGTTTGCTTCGGCCATTCTGTGTGTATCTTCTTTCTTTTTAAATGCAGCACCTTCTTCTTTGGAAGCGGAGATAATTTCTCCGGCCAGTTTTTCGGGCATTGATTTTTCGTTGCGCTCGCGGGCATAACCTATGAGCCACTTCATTGCCAGAGACTGTTTACGGCTATCGCGAACCGGTTGAGGGATCTGGAAAGTAGCTCCTCCCACCCTGCGGCTTTTCACTTCCACGGAAGGAGTAACATTTTCGATAGCTTTTTTCCATGTATCAAGCCCGTTTTCATTGGTCTTTTTGGCAACGATATCGAGGGCATCATAAAAAGTATTGTAAGCAATACTTTTTTTACCATCAAACATGAGGTTGTTAACGAATTTGGTAACAATAACCTCTCTGTATTTGGGATCCGGAAGGATTTCTTTTTTCTTGGCTTTGGTCCGTCTCATGGGTAATAATTATCTGCTTTTAATTATGCTTTTTTAGCTTTGGGTTTCTTTGCTCCGTATTTGGATCTGCGTTGCTTACGTCCTTCAACACCTGCAGTATCAAGGGTTCCGCGAACGATGTGATAACGCACACCCGGAAGATCTTTTACCCTGCCACCACGCACCAGCACGATAGAGTGTTCCTGGAGATTGTGTCCTTCACCGGGGATATAGGCAATTACTTCAGCACTGTTGGTGAGGCGCACTTTTGCCACTTTGCGGAGAGCAGAATTTGGCTTTTTGGGAGTGGTAGTATACACCTTGGTGCACACACCTCTGCGCTGAGGGCACGATTTAAGGGCAGCCGATTTGCTTTTTGAAGGCTTGAAGCTTCTTCCCTTGCGGACCAATTGTTGAATGGTAGGCATCTTAAAAGTCTTGTTTTTACTGTGTTTTTTAGTTTAAGCCCATAAAATGGGGCTGCAAATTTAGAGGTTTATTTTTATTAAACAACTACGGTTGATAATTTTTTAGAGAGAAAAAACGGTTTTGGAAAACGTTGAAACAAGCGGCTGATAACAACGTATGGAAGACGGGTCTGTCAACATGCAAAAGTCTGGTTATCACCACTTACTAAAAACGAGTGTTTCTTTTCGGGTTTTCTTTGTAATCCAAATCACCGGAAGCCACCATTTTTTATTTTTTCCGTCACAAAAACACCGGCAAACCGGTTTTGATTAACTTCATGGCCCGGATATGGAAAAAGCACCTGAAATTGAAGAATTAAGAAAACTCCCGATTTTTTTTGTGGTGGGTATGGGCCGTTCGGGAACAACACTGCTGAGAACCATCCTGGACGCACATCCTCATACCGTTGTTTCTGTTGAATCAAAATTTGTTATTCACCTGAAAAACAAGTACAAATGCATTAACCAATGGACGCCAGCACTGGTAGAAAATTTCATTATCGACCTGTATGGTGATGTGAAATTTAAAAGATATTGGGAAATGGAGTATGAAAAATTAAGAGCGTTTATCCTGCAATACGACTGTAAACTTCTTGATTTCAGTTTATTGTGTAAAATGGTATACTTCAATCACGCATCCGTTTTCAACAAGGGGAAGCCGATGATTATCGGTGACAAAAACCCGGTTTATAGTCTGTTTATCAATGATCTGAAGGAAGTTTTTCCGGATGCAAAATTTATTCACCTGGTAAGGGATTACCGCGATACCATTGTTTCGAACCGGAAATATTTTCAGAGAAAAAATGTGGGGGCATTGGCACAGGTTTGGGCTATTTACAACAAAAACATAGAGGACGAAAAAAGACATGATAGGAGTAAATTTTATACCATCAGGTATGAAGACCTGGTTCATGATCCGGAAATAAAAGTGAAGGAAATTTGTCACTTCCTGGGAATTGAATTCCATCCGGTGATGCTTGAATTTTACCTCAAAACCAGGGAAAACTACGGTGACGGGAAACATCCGGTGGTGGGCCTTCTTTTTCCCGAGTTGCTGAACAAAGTGAACACCAACCAGATCGGGAAGTGGAAAAATGAACTAACGCAAAAGGAACTTGGCCTTATTCATTTTATTGACAACAAGCCGGGCCAGCAGTATGAGTATGTTTCAACCCCAGCCTCTTTTTCAGCTTTCTATTACCTGCGTTCGGTAATCGGCTACTGGATGGCGATGGTGGATATTGCCGTGGTTAAGGGTTATTATATTTTACCATTTTTTGCACGCCAGATGATTCGCCAATCGGCCCGGTTTGCTTTTGATTATTTAGGCATTTTAACCGTTTATAACGGTGATGATTACCTGAAAGAAATACTGAAAAAGAAAAAGCAAAAAGAAGAAGTACAAAAAGAGTAAGTTGATTTATTCTTTCAAGTGTAGCAGTGTGCCGGATAATTACTGAAAGGAGCTGACATTATATTTGTTACTTTTATTCTGCATTTTGATTAATACCTTTACCAAAAAACGATGGAAATACAGGAATTCATACAAAAAATTGAAGCTGAAATTGAGGAACTTAAACCCGGTACATTAAAGCCCGAAACAGAATTTACTTCGTTAGAGGAGTGGAGTTCCATGCATGTATTGATCATTATTGCGTTGATTGATACAGAATATGGCGTTACCATAACCGGTGAAGACCTTCAAAAATGCAAATCAGTAAATGACCTTTACCAGATAGTGAAATCGAGGATAAAATAAATGGCTATTCTCACAGCCGACCATATTTCCATCAGGGCCATTGCGGCCTGTGTTCCCCAACATGAAGAACACAACCGTGATTATACTTTGCTTACAGAATCGGAGCGTGAATTACTGATAAAAACCACAGGCATTGAGAAAAAACGTGTGGCCGGAGAACATCTTTGCACCTCCGACATGTGTTTAGCAGCTGCCAATGCTATTATCGAAAAACTTCACATTAACCGAAACGAGATTGATGTATTAATTTTTGTTTCACAAACCCTTGATTATTTTTTACCCGCTACGGGGATTATTCTCCAGCATCGTTTGGGACTTCCCAAAACCACTGCTGCTTTTGATATTGTGCTGGGATGTTCGGGCTACGTTTATGGACTATCCGTTATAAGCAGTATGATGAGCAGCGGAAAATTCAAAAAAGGATTGTTGCTGGTAGGAGATAAATCCACTTTTTCTCTTTCGAAACAGGACAAAAGTACTTATCCGTTGTTTGGCGATGCCGGCACGGCCACTTATATTGAGTATGATGAAAAGGCTATGCCCATTGATTTCAACCTGCAGAGTGACGGTGAAGGATATGATGCGATTATGATACCGGATGGCGGAACCCGTTCGCGCTGGAATGAAAAAACAGATGTGATGGTGGAATATGAAAAAGGGATTGTGCGTTCAAAAAGAAATTTATGGCTGGATGGTTTAAAAGTTTTTAATTTTTCACTTCGTGAAGCACCTCCCAACGTGGCCGAATTGCTGAAGTACAAAAATGCCACGGTTGAAGATTATGATTATTTTATTTTTCACCAGGCCAACAAGCTGATGAATGAATCGATCAGGAAAAAACTAAAAATCCCTCCTGAAAAAGTTCCATATTCCATTAACAGGTTTGGCAATACCAGTTCCGGATCAATTCCCCTGACCATTGTTACCGAGCTGCAACATAAATCAGGTCAACCTATCAATCTTTTGTTATCGGCATTTGGAGTAGGATTAAGCTGGGGATCCGCTTCACTCACCCAGGCCAAAATTGAAATACTTCCGCTGATCGAAACCGAATAAGTATGACGCCTTTTCAACTCGATAATAAAACTATACTGATCACAGGAGCTTCCTCGGGGATAGGAAGACAGGTAGCCGTTACCGTTTCGGAAATGGGAGGAAAAACTGTAATTACCGGCAGAAACACAGAACGATTAAAAGAAACTTTTGATTTGCTGAAAGGAAAAGAACACCGGATGATGACCGCTAACCTTACCCATGAAGAAGAGCTAAACGAACTCGTAAAAAATCTGCCTTTACTTGACGGTGTGGTACATTGTGCAGGAACGGTGCATCCTTACCCGATTAAATTTTTCACCGAAGAAAAAATAAATTCAATTTTCGGAATCAATTATAATGCGCAGGTTTTGCTGATGGCCGGATTGGGGCGTCAGAAAAAACTGAATAAAAATGCATCCATTGTTTTTATGTCGTCCATTTCTGCACACCATCCGCATAAAGGAGGAGCATTGTATTCGGGATCGAAATCAGCATTGGAATCATTCAGTAAAGTGGTGGCGCTGGAATTTTTTTTACAGGGCATAAGATCAAATTGTATTTCAGCAGCCATGGTGAAAACACCTATGTATGATTCTGCCGCACAACAAACCACCAGTGAAGCTATGGAAGAACACATCAGCAAATATCCGCTGGGTGTAGGTATGCCGGAAGATGTGGCTCATGCGGCTGTATTTCTTCTTTCGGATGCATCGCGATGGATAACGGGCACCACACTTACGCTGGATGGCGGGTTTTTACTGGGAGGAAAATAATTATGAGCACACCGGTTCAATTATCAGTCGTAATTCCTGTTTACAACAGCGAAAAAATCATTCCCGAATTACTGGCAAGAATAGCATCCACACTTGAAAAAAATATTTCGTGGGAAGTAATACTGGTAAATGACGGCAGCCGTGATAAAAGCTGGGAAGAAATCCTAAGGCAGAAAAAAATATACGGACAGCATCTTAAAGCCATTAATTTCACAAGAAACTATGGCCAGCATAATGCCATCTTATGCGGATTTTCCTTCTGTTCGGGAGAACTGGTGGCCACCATGGATGATGATTTACAACATCCGCCTGAGGAACTGATAAAATTATTTGAAAAACAAAAGCAAACGGATGCTGATATCGTTTATGGAATGTATGCACAAAAGCACCATTCCTTCATTCGTAATTTCGGAAGTTTGTTTATGAGACAAACATCCGATTACCGCAAGCACAATAAAGGAGCCGGATCTTCCTTCAGGATCATTAAAAAACACCTGGCAAAAATTCTTGCAGAAAAACACACCACACATTTTTTGTTTCTCGATTCGGTGCTGGCCTGGTACAGCGGAAATGTAGAAACAGTAGACGTGGATCATCATGAACGAAAAAGCGGGCACACCGGTTATTCTTTTTTCAAGTTATTCGGCATATACCTGAATATACTTTATTATTACAGTACAAAACCATTGAAAATTATTACTGCTGCAGGATTATTTTTCTCCATTATTACTTTTTTAATGGGTATACGTTTTATTTATTATAAGCTGATGCACAATGTGCCATTAGGATATACATCCATTATTGTAAGCATCATGTTCAGCACAAGTATTATTCTTTTGTGCCTGGGAATCATTGGAAATTACTTATATAAACTGTACCAGTTCCAGCAGAATAAACCGCCCTATTCTGTAAAAAACATTATTTAATGATTATTGAAAAGTACGGCATACGGCTCGTGCGTCTAACGGAAAAAGACATTGAACTGGTTCGCTCAAAAAGAAATTCTGAAAAAATAAGGCGAACTATGGTTTTCCAGGGCGAGATTTCGAAAGAAGAACAGTTGAAATGGTTTAGGTCTGTTGATACTGTAAACAATATTTACCTTTTGGTAGAATATAAAGGTGAAAAAATAGGGCTGATCAACGGAAAAAACACGGATTTTGAAAAACGCATATCAGAAGGAGGGATTTTTTTCTGGGAAGAGCGCCATCTCCAATCTATTGTTCCGGCATTGTGCACCATCATCATGCACGATTACAATTTCCTGGTCTGTGAATTTGAAAAAACGATTATCAAAGTTTTAAAAACCAACCGGCAGGCCATTATTTTTAATAAAACTTTCGGTTACCGCCTTGCGGAAAATGATTCCGGTCATAACCAGAACCATGAAGTTTACGAACTTACCAAAGAAAATTATTTTCATAAAATAAATAAATACCGCAAGGCCATAGGAAAATATACGGGGGATATGGAACCACTGGGCGAACCACATTTTTCCTTTAAAACAACCAGTGATGAAGACATGATACGGCTTTACGGGCCATTGCCGGCCTACCTGAAAGAAAAAGTGAATCTGATTTTGAAAAAAGAAAACCGAAAACTCCTCGTGTAATGAGTTTCCTGTTTAACATACCGAAGCGCCCCTTTTATTCTTTTTCCGACCGGATAAAAAAAGGAACAAAAGAAGATTATTTTTTCGATCCGGAAGGATTTGAATGGGCTAAAATGCTGGAAGAAAATTACGCGGTAATCAAACAGGAAATTATTGAACACATGCAATCGGGTTCTGCTGAGCTTAAGCCTTATTTTGCCAAAGACATGATGAATCTCCCGGGAAAGTGGAAAACATTCAGTTTTTATTTCTGGGGAATAGAAGGATCTCAAAAAGCAATAAACGCATGTCCTAAAACAGTTAGTTTTTTTTCTTCCATACCGGGCATTACTTCCTTTTCTGTAAGTGTAATGGAGCCTCAAAGCGAAATAAAACCTCACCGGGGAGATACAGATGCCATATACAGGTGTCACCTTGGAATAGAAATTCCGGATGGCTTGCCGCGGTGTGGATTTTACGTGGGCTATGAAGAGCGTCCGTGGGAAAACGGAAAGTTATTGGTATTTAATGATGCCGCTTATCATAAAGCATGGAACAAAACCGACCGGCAAAGGGTAATTATTCTTTTTGATGTGCTGCGTGCTGAATATGTTCATCAAAAACAATGGATATGCAGCAGGATACTGGGCGCATTGTTGTTCAGCCTGATCAATCAAAAACTACATATCATCCGCAACCCGGGAAATTATTTCAGAAGAGTTTTCTGTTATGGATTTGCCTTACCAGTTTTTCTGACAATGAAACTGGGAATAAAAAAATCATTGTTTGTAAAACTGCTTACACCTGATTAGCCATTATTTCAAAGCGTAATAACTGTTGCTGCCCAGGAAAATCCGGCACCAAATCCCGCAATCAGAATCTTATTGCCCTTTTGCGCCCTTCCTGAGAGGATACATTGTGAAAGGCAAACCGGGATGGAAGCAGATACCGTATTGCCGGTTTTTTCCATGCTGATCACAAATTTTTCAACCGGAATTTTCATTTTTTTCCTTAGCGTTTCCAGCATAAATGCATTGGCCTGATGAAAAATAAATAAATCTATATCGTTTTCTGTTAACCCGTTTTTTTCCAGTGTTCCGGCCACCAGCCCGGGAACTACAGAAAGGGAAAATGAAAAAATATCCACCCCGTTCATTTTCATTCTTCCGTAAGGTAAAAAACAAAAATTATTTTCTTCCCCGAACCATTTTTCATCCAGCGGATGATTGGCACTGCTGCGATCAACATATAACGCATGTTCCCCTGCCCCATCCGTTCCGGTAACAAAATTTCCAATTCTTTCATGAGAAGCAGACCTGATAAGTGTACAGGAAGAAGCATCACCGAACAAAGCGCGCATTTCCGTTTCTTCTTCATGCACTACCCACGAGGGAACGCCTTGTGCAATAAAAAGCACATTATGCGCCTGTTTTGATTCAATGAGAGAAGAAGCCAGCAACAAACCATACACATAACCCGAACAACTCAGGGAAAGATCAAAAGCACCGGTTGACTTGGTTAACCCACACTTATGCTGGATAACGGCTGCCGTACAAGGTGAACGATAATCTGTGCCTTCGCTGCAGTGAATGAGGAAATCAATTTCATTTGGATCAATTTTGGGATGCTGCTGCAGGAAGTTCCGGAAAGAAGCCAGTGCAAAATCTGACGGAAGAATGGAACGATCCAGTATCCTGCGTTCTTTTACACCGGTGCGTTTAAACAATTCGCCTGCCGATGTATTTTTATTTAAATCCGCCAGTTCTTCATTAGTAAGAATTTTTCCGGGAAGATAATATGACACTGCAGCTATTTCCGATTTCATATCCGGTAGGGTTGCGACCTGATTATATATTTTTCAGCATTGGCGCTATCGCCCTTCCTGTTATAATGCACAGAGATAAATTCACACAGGTTGATAATGTCGCGTTTTACTTTTTGTAAATACCCGATTACCATTTGTGATGTTTCGGTATTTTTAGCCCCGGTCATATGAGTATACATCACTGAAAGTTTTTTTACAGTGTTTTCCAGTTGCGCAATGGATTTATCGAAATATACAATTGCCTGTACATCATTTTTTGACATCAAATATCCGCTCCCGATAGCTGTAAAGAGATCGGATTTTAAATAAACATCATATTCAAGCGAGCGCAGAGCCAGGCTCACCATTGAATCACCCATATTTCTTTCGCGGTAAATATTTTGCAATTTATTATAGGAAACAACATATTCGGGATTTAGGAAAAGTGTTCGGTTAAGTGAACGAAGCATATTCTGAAATTTTTCCTTTCTTTTTTCTTCAGCAAAATTTCCAATTGCCCGATCGGCTTGTTGAAAACCGACAGAAGCAATTTTATTTAAGCGATACAAACCGGTTACTACCGAATCCACGAAAGGATACAAATACAAAGCCGAAATGGAATCAACAGATGTGTTGACACCGGAAAAATTCATAGACTGGTATAAAATTTCTGTTTGTTTTGCCAAAGCATAACACATACTATCAAGCCCCGCGGAAGAAACCGGCAAAAATCCACCGGACAGAACTGTCTCAGCTCCTTTACGAAATTCCAGCGGAGCCTGGGAAAAATCTTTATTCTGTATCAACACACTAAATGCATTGTTCATGGTTTGTGACAGCCGTGTTTTGAGAAAATCAAAGTTTTTGAAAAATATTCCAAGTGAATCTGTAAGAACCTGATTAGTTTTCTCTTTTCCGCCTGATGCAGCGTTTTTATTTTTCCATTGATAAAAAGCTGCCATTTCTTCATACCTGCCCAACATTATTTCCTCGCAGGAAGCAAAATTAAAATGCGCCTGAACATAGTCCGTATCCAGCTCAACGGCACGTTTGAAATATTTTCCGGCACTGTCGTAATTCTGGACATAGGTAAAATACACTGCGCCTATATTATTATTTACCGCAATATAATCCGGATAAATTTCCAGAGCCCTGTTAAATAACATCAGGGCGGAATCTGTTTTGTTTTTTCTCTGCTGAAAAGTAAGTGTTGGTGGCTGCCCCGCATTTAACTTCACCATTTCTTTTTCCAGCTGACTGACATATTGCGAACCCAGCAATGAATTAAGTTTGGCAGAATTTTCTGTATACGTAATGTCGTGATGATAAATGGTGAAATGGGAATACCAGTCGTTGTTCCGGCTGATTATTTTTACGCTACACAATAAAAATAATGCCACTGCAGCTATACGAAGTGACGGAGGCCATTTAAACCGTTGAGCAGAAATTTCGCGGTATGGAATTTTTGTGAGTTCGAGTAGCAACCAGGCAACAGCGATACAAAAGCCTATAGAAGGAATAAACGTAAATCGCTCGGCAATGATGCCGGGTGCCGGACGAACCAGGTTGGAAAATTCTGACATGCCGGCAAAAAAGAAAAAAATACCAAATATCCATGCCTGGCGCGTTTTTATCTTATAAAATCCATAAACAACAAGTGCCACCACCATCAACACACCTGCCCATACCATTGGGTGATCCCAGCCAGCCATTTCAATTTCATTATATCCATAAAAAACACGCAACGGATGAGGAAAAATCATTAACCTGGTATAATAAGCGAGAGTATAAAAGGAAAAAGGAACGCGGTCGGAAAAAGTATATTGCGAACGGTCGTATAATGGGTTTTCAAAAAACAACAATTCGCGCTGAACCATTTTTTCTTCCACCAATAATTTCACCATTAGCTGAGGAATAAAATACACCAGCAATAAACCGGCAAACAGAAAAATCACTCTCTTGTTTTTTATCCCACCCACATTAAAAAACCAGGCAGTAAACGGAATGAGTGCAATAAAAGTCATGGATGATTTTTTGCTTAACATGGAAACTCCCAGCAGCAACACCGAAAAAACAAGGTATTTCCATTTTCCTGTCTCTGCAAAATTCAATCCCACCCACAAACTGAATAAAGCGAAAAGAAAGCTCAGCATTTCATCCCTGTTTTTAATGCTGGCCACGACTTCGGTATGAATAGGGTGAATAAGAAAAATTAAAGTGGCCGCGACAGGTAAAATCCAGTGGTAGTTTTTAAACAAGCGGTGTAACAGCAAAAAAAGCACAAAACAACAAAGAGCGTAAATCAGGATATTAAAAAAATGACTGGTGGCCGGTTTTTGTCCGAAAAACTGGGCTTCCACTGCATAAACAGCCAGCACCATGGGCCTGTATTCATAATTCTGCTTTTCGTTTACCGCATAACGCGAGGTAAATATATCAGGAATTCCCTTTATGCCTTTTGAAACCAGTTCGTGATTATAGGATACCAGTTCATCGTCCATTGAATAACCGTTCCATAATGTATTTCCATACAGAAAAAAGCAGAGTACCAGTATAATTCCCGCCATTCTTTTACGCAGGGAGGTATCTGAAATACCAGCTGGTGAAACGGATACCGGTTTTTGTTTTTCGCTTTTAACTTCTTTCTTTTTTCCCATTATTCAAATATAGCAGTAAGAAACGAGTTAACAAATATTTATAAACAGGGCTAAAATCCAAAGGAGCAATGGTTAATTTTGGGTGATGAAATATCTTGAAGAACTGAATGAGGCTCAGCGCGAAGCTGTGGAGAATACAGAGGGGCCTGCGATGGTAATTGCCGGAGCAGGGTCGGGCAAAACAAGAGTGCTTACCTACCGGATTGCCCACCTGATGAATAAAGGCGTTGACCCGTTTCATATCCTGGCCCTCACCTTCACCAATAAAGCCGCCCGTGAGATGAAAAAACGGATCGGGGAAATTGTGGGCGAGCATGAAGCACGAAATCTTTGGATGGGGACTTTTCACTCCATTTTTGCCCGCATATTACGTATTGAGGCAGATAAAATCGGTTATCCCCGCGATTTTACGATTTATGATACAGCCGATTCCAAAAACCTGATCAAAGATATTCTGCGCGAAATGCAACTGGATGACAAGGTCTATAAACCGGGCGTTGTATACAACCGCATCTCCTCGGCCAAAAACAACCTTATATCGGCCTCCGCCTATGCGCAGGAATCCGACCTGGTGGGCGATGACCGTTCGAGCGGAAAACCCCGGCTTGCGGAAATTTATATGAATTACGAAAACCGTTGCTTCAAGGCATCAGCAATGGATTTTGATGATTTGCTTTTTAAAACCAATGTGCTTTTACGCGACCATGCAGACGTATTGTATCGCTACCAGCAAAAATTCCGTTACATTCTCGTAGATGAGTACCAGGATACCAACTATTCGCAATATGTTATCGTAAAAAAACTGGCCGCGATGTATGAAAACGTAACGGTGGTAGGAGATGATTCACAAAGTATTTATGCTTTCCGCGGTGCCAATATCCAGAACATT
Source organism: Bacteroidota bacterium (assembly GCA_049322335.1). Classification (GTDB taxonomy): domain Bacteria; phylum Bacteroidota; class Bacteroidia; order Flavobacteriales_D; family UBA2798; genus JBMORL01. Next base: position 10,030 of record JBMORL010000094.1, on the reverse strand, counting down.
CTCAACTTTAAAAAAGATTATCCCGACACCAAAGTTTTTAAACTGGAACAAAACTACCGCTCCACCAAAACCATTGTGAATGCTGCCAACAGCGTGATTGAAAAAAATAAAGAACGGCTGAAGAAAGAAGTGTGGACAGAAAATGCAGACGGAGAAAAAATAAAAGTCCTAAGGGCACCCACCGATAACGAAGAAGGAAGAATGATAGCTGATTCCATCTTTGATATCAAAATGAATAAACAGGCCAAAAACACCCATTTCGCAATTCTATATCGCACCAATGCCCAGTCGCGTTCGTTTGAAGAAGCATTGCGCAAAGCCAATATTCAATATAAAATTTACGGTGGACTTTCCTTTTATCAACGTAAGGAAATAAAAGATCTGCTGGCTTATTTCCGCCTGACCGCCAATCACAATGATGAAGAAGCGTTGAAACGTGTGATCAATTATCCCAAACGGGGAATCGGACAAACAACAGTTGACGCTCTTGTAGTAGCAGCTGCACAACGCGAAACAGGGATCTGGAATGTGGTGGAAATGCCGGAAATGTATAACGTGGGAATATCCTCTTCTGCTATCAACAAAGTGAAAGAATTTGCTTTGCTGATAAAAAGTTTTTCCGTTATCATGCAACAAAAAAATGCTTTTGATGCCGCTACTCACATTGCCGGTGCCTGCGGATTAATGAAAGAATTGTATGACGACAAAACTCCCGAAGGTGTGAGCCGTTATGAAAACATACAGGAATTGCTGAACGGTATCAACGAATTTACAGAAGCACAAAACAACCGGGGTGAAAGCGCCACACTGGGCGATTTTTTGGTTGATGTTGCCCTGCTGACCGATGCCGACACACAAAGCGAAGAAGGAAACGACCACGTGTCGCTGATGACCATTCACTCTGCCAAAGGTTTGGAATTTCCATATGTATTTGTTGTGGGTATGGAAGAAAATCTTTTTCCTTCGCAAATGTCGCTTAGCACACGGCAGGAACTGGAAGAAGAACGGAGATTGTTCTACGTTGCCCTTACCCGTGCCGAAAAGCAAGCCACACTCAGTTATGCCATGACACGCTACCGCTGGGGAAATTTAACCCATTGCGAGCCCAGCCGGTTTATTGAGGAAATAGACAGTGAGCATCTTGAAATGCCACCTGTCATAGAAAAAAATGATACTGATGATTTTGAGAATTTCGGGTGGAATAAGCGAAAAGTAAAAATGGATACCAAAGATTTTTTCACCGATGAAATACCAAAGAAAAAATCACCGGTGGAAAAGAAAAACCTGGTGAAGATTAATCCCGGTTCAGTTTCTGCTTCTTCTAACCCAGGTGCTGTCCGGGTAGGAAATAACGTAAAACACGAAAAATTCGGAAAAGGAAAAGTCATTCATATTGATAACGATAAAGCTACCGTATTCTTTCCTGAAGTGGGACAAAAACAATTGTTACTGAAATTCGCGAAACTGGAAGTGTTGGATTGACAATCATTGGTCAGGGGTCATTGGAAGATGGGGATGTTGGACAGGTGGAGTGATTTCAGAACAAGAATGAAAAATAAATGAATCCTTCAAAATATATCAAGGGGCTTGTTGAACAGGATGGGATATGGTGTCCGGAGAAAACGAGCGTTGTTTCTTATCCTGATGACGGAAATGAAACCCTTAATGAGTTTGAAGAGGGAAGTTTTTGGTTTAATCACCGGAACGATTGCATTACTGCAGCTGTAAAAAAATTTTACCAGGGTGAATTATTTTTTGATATCGGTGGCGGAAACGGATTTGTAGCCAGTGCCATTCAGAAAAACGCACACCTGGTTGTTCTTATAGAACCGGGAAAACAAGGTTGCCTGAATGCAAAAAACAGGGGAATAGATACAGTTATTCACGCTTCTCTGGATAATCTTTCTTTTGAAAACGAATCGGTTCCCTCCATCGGAATTTTTGATGTGGTAGAACATATTGAAAACGATACCGGGTTTTTGCAGCAACTTTCTTTTGCTATGGAAAAAAACGGTTATTTGTTCATCACTGTTCCCGCTCACCGTTTTCTCTGGTCGGAAGCGGATGTTAAGGCCGGGCATTTTCACCGGTATACGCTGCGGGAAATAAATAAGAAATTGAAATCAGCTGGATTCAGAACCGTTTATTCCACTTACTTTTTTTCTGTTTTACCTCCGGCCATTTTACTGTTTCGCATTCTCCGCAGAAAGTTAAAAAAGAAAAAAACAGCAGGCGGCCCGCTCACCCGCTTACCTGCTCATGAAAAAAGAAAAGGTTTAACCGGAAAAATATTAAACAACATCTGGAAAACAGAATCAGCCGCTATCCGAAAAGGAAAAAAAATACCATTTGGAAGCAGTTGCCTGATTGTGGCACAGAAGAATTGTGGGTAGAGAGATGTTAGATGTTAGATGTTAGACTTGCCACGCGCACTGGCGTGGTGTTGGTGTTAGATGTTAGAATTTTTCTGACTTTGTCAGAAAACAAGAGATGAATCAAACCAATTTCTCGCCTCTGATATCTGTATTTGTCTAATATCTTAATCACATCCGGGAAAAGCATCCACATATTTGATTTTTACATCGGGGAATGCTGTTACGAATTGGATTTTAAAATCAGGAAATGCGTCTACCAGTTGCCATTTCCCGCAGGCATCAGGAAAAGCATCTACCATTTTTACCTTTATATCAGGAAAGGCATCCACTACCTGCACTTTGATATCAGGAAATGCCGTTACCACCTGTACTTTTCCATATAATTTTTTCCCGTTAAAACTGCAACCGGGACAAATGGAAGAAGGTTTTTTGTATTCTGAAAGCTCTGCTGACTGATGGGCAAAAGATGCTGCAAAAGTAAATGCCGATAAAGCTACAATAGTAAAAAGAGAAATGTGTGTTCTTGTTTTCATAGTAAAATTATTTACCGCAATTTACAAAATAATTCCCACATTACAATCCCCGCACATACCGAAATATTGAGAGAATGTTTGGTGCCTTGCTGAGGAACTTCGATAACCCCATCACAGCTATCCATTACTTCCTGCCCTACCCCATTCACTTCATGTCCGAATACCACTGCTGTTTTTTCTCCTTTTATTTCCGGGAAATGATCGAGCATCGTACTGTTTTCTGCCTGTTCTACGGCATATACTTTATATCCGGCCAATTTTAGTTGTACAACTGCATCCATTGTTTTTTCCATGTATTCCCATTTCACGGTATCGGTAGCTCCTAAAGCGGTTTTGTGAATCTCACGGTGAGGAGGAACTGGTGTAAACCCGCATAAAATAATTTTTTCTATCCTGAACGCATCCGCTGTACGGAAAATACTTCCCACATTATGATGACTTCGGATATTATCAAGCACCACTACCAAAGGATTTTTTTCCACCCGGTGAAATTCTTCCGTTGAAAGGCGGTTTAATTCGGTTAGTTTTAATTTGCGGTGTTCAGACATTGGGCGAAGGTACGAAATCCGGGGCTCACCCCCGGTTCCTCTTCCGTGGAGAGGGGAGAATTTGTCTTTTCAGGATAAAACTAAAATTATTAGTTCCTACTTGCTGAAAATAGTTCTATTTTCGGGTGGAAATTGAGTGAAATGGCGAAAAAAAACAGTACTGAAGTTTCAGAAACTCCCCTTATGAAACAATACAACAGCATCAAGGCGAAATATCCTGATGCATTATTGTTGTTTCGTGTGGGCGATTTTTATGAAACATTCGGACAGGATGCTGTAAAAACGGCCAGGATTCTTGGTATTGTTTTAACCAAACGACACAATGGAGCCGCCAACGAAATGGAACTGGCGGGATTTCCCCATCACTCCCTTGATTCCTATTTACCCAAACTGGTGAGGGCGGGTTACCGTGTGGCTATCTGCGATCAGCTGGAAGATCCGAAAATGGTAAAAGGAATTGTAAAACGAGGAGTAACCGAACTCGTTACCCCCGGAGTTTCCTATAACGACAAAGTACTCGATAACAAATCCAATAATTTTTTATCCGCTGTTCATTTCGGACAAAGAGAAACCGGTATTGCTTTTCTTGATGTATCCACAGGAGAATTTCTTGTTGCACAGGGAAGCAACGATTATATAGATAAACTTATTCAGGGATTCAAGCCCAGCGAAGTACTTTTTCAGCGCAATTTTCAAAAACAATTTGCAGAAAAATTCGGTGACAGGTTTTATACCTACAAACTGGACGAATGGGTTTTTGCCCGTGAATTCGCTGAAGAAAAATTATTAAAACATTTCGGCACGCAATCGCTGAAAGGATATGGAATAGAAAATCTGCAGGAAGCCATTATTGCAGCAGGTGCGGCTTTGCATTACCTGGCCGATACCGCTCATGATAAAACAGCACATATCACTTCCATTGCGAGAATTGAAGAAGAAAAATACGTTTGGCTCGATCGTTTTACCATCCGTAATCTTGAACTGATCTATTCTGCCAACGAAAAAGGCAAAACGTTAATTGACGTACTCGATCACACCTCCACCCCAATGGGATCGCGTATGCTGAAACGCTGGGTAGTGCTTCCGCTGAAAGAAAAAAAGCCGATTGATGAGCGACTGGAAACCGTGAGTTATTTTATGCAAGACGAAAGGGCACAGGAAAAAATATCCATTCATATTAGCCAGACAGGCGATTTGGAAAGGATCATTTCAAAAGTAGCGGTAAACAGAATCTCTCCCCGTGAATTAGTACAACTCAACAGAGCATTATCTTCTATAGAACCTATCCGCTCTGTGTGCCGTGAAGCCGGTTCTCTTAAAAAATTTGCAGAACAACTCAACCCATGCTCCGTTATCAGCGAAAAAATAGAACATGAACTGGAAAATGAAGCTCCTGTTGCAGTGGGAAAAGGAAATGTAATAAAAAAAGGAATCAACGCTGAACTGGATGAGTTGCGGCATCTATCCCATTCGGGAAAAGATTATTTATTGCAGATCCAGCAGCGCGAATCTGAAAGAACAGGAATTCCTTCGCTTAAAGTTTCCTTCAATAATGTTTTTGGTTATTATCTTGAGGTAACACATACGCACAAAGATAAAGTGCCTGCTGACTGGATACGCAAACAAACACTCACCAATGCAGAACGCTATATTACCGAAGAATTAAAAGAATATGAAACAAAAATATTAGGTGCTGAAGAAAAAATCCTGGCGCTGGAAACCCGTTTATTCAACGAACTGGTTGCTTCTGTTCACGATTACATTTCCGTTATCCAGGTAAATGCAAATTTAATTGCACAACTCGATTGCCTGCTGAGTTTTGCCAAAGCCGCATTAAAAAATAATTATACCCGTCCGCATTTACACGAAAACAAAATTCTTGATATAAAAGATGGTCGCCACCCGGTGATTGAACAATCGTTGCCATTGGGAGAATCGTACATTCCCAATGATATTTATCTCGACAGCGACTCACAGCAGATTATTATGATAACGGGTCCGAATATGGCCGGAAAATCAGCCCTGCTCAGGCAAAACGCATTGATCGTGCTGATGGCGCAGATGGGAAGTTTTGTTCCCGCCCGTTCGGCAGAGATCGGTTTGATTGATAAAGTTTTTACGCGTGTAGGAGCGTCAGATAACATTACTTCGGGCGAATCAACTTTTATGGTGGAAATGAATGAAACCGCCAGTATATTGAATAATATTTCGGATAACAGTTTAATTCTTTTGGACGAGATTGGCCGCGGAACCAGTACATATGACGGAATTTCCATTGCCTGGGCCATTGCCGAATACCTGCATGAAAACGGAAAAGCAAGGCCCAAGACGTTATTTGCCACACATTATCACGAACTGAACGACATGGCTGATATTTTTCCACGTATCCGGAACTTTAATGTGTCGGTAAAAGAAGTAAACAACAAAGTAATTTTTATGCGTAAGCTGGTACAGGGCGGCAGCGAACACAGCTTTGGAATTCACGTAGCAAAAATGGCGGGCATGCCGGTAAAAGTAGTGCAGCGTGCCGGGGAAATACTAAAACAACTGGAAAAAACCCATGCGGCTTCCTCAACCGACCCTTCGGCATCGGGTTCCGGGCGCACTTCAGTATCCCATCCATCAGATGAAGACAATATGCAACTGAGTTTTTTCCAGCTGGATGACCCTGTTTTGGCGCAGATTAAGGAGGAAATTCAGAAAACTGATATCAATAACCTTACACCCGTAGAGGCTTTGATGAAGCTGAACGAGATAAAAAAGCTTATAGGAGGCTGATTTTTGGAATTTTGATTTATTTTTTACTTTTGTCACCCCATACAGGCCAAGCCTGTGAAAGGGAATAAGCGGGAATAGCTCAGTCCTGACGAAGCAAAGCTTGTCAGGATCCTGACATTACATCGCAGATGTAATCGTCAGGATTGGTAGAGCACAAACTCCGGAAGTAATATTCCGGTCACTATAAGCGGGAATAGCTCAGTTGGTAGAGCACGACCTTGCCAAGGTCGGGGTCGCGGGTTCGAGTCTCGTTTCCCGCTCAACCCCTCTCCCCAGGAGAGGGGCTTTTTTTTGAATGGGCTTGAGTGGAGTAATTGTTCTTTTCTGCCCGGGTGGTGGAATTGGTAGACACGCAGGACTTAAAATCCTGTGATCATTGCGATCGTACGGGTTCAACTCCCGTCCCGGGTACGGTGAAGTAGAAAGGCCTGAAGAGTAATCTTCAGGCCTTTTGAATTTCATTGCCTTTCACTTCACCGTTCCGAAGTGAAACGAGCGGAGTGAGTTTCTACTTCAGGGCGTTATACTGGTTCAACAATACAATCATTGCCTGTACATAAAAAAACGGAGTGAAAGCGATGTTCTAAGCTCTGTTTTTTTACACTCATTCGGTTTTCAAATTCATCCCAATATGAGTTTATTTGATGATTGAAACGAGTAATTCTATTCCCCTTGTTTATACGGTAACATTTCTCCTTTTTGTGTAACAGTAAATTTCTTTCCTGAGAAATTTCCGATCTCGATAGTTATTGTCCCATCGCTTTCATAAGTGTAACTGCTGAATTCAGGCAGATCCACCTTTTCAGCCTTATAATTTATGAACGAAAAAGGATATTTTTTTGTTCCCCTTTTAACAATGATAAGGTTATATCCGAAGGGCTGAATTTCATCGTATATAAATCCGCTGAGATTTTTATTCTCTTTATCGATGATGGCCCATTTTTCTTTCTTTTTTACAAAAGCAATTTCTCCATAGAAAACAGTCGCCTCATCGTACTGATAGGGAATCACCAATTGTAAGGAGGTATCTATATAACCGAAAACTGCCTTTCCTTTTTTATCCGGAATGGCAACTACAGCCCTGTTTTCATGAAACCCCGATCCGTATTTTTTTTCTTTATACCCTCGCCCTACAAACGGATTTTCTCCACTGGCGATTTCAGTAACAAATGGCATAATGGTAATCAACTTAAAAACCCCGAAAAGAGCAGTTAATCCATCATCTCTGTATTTTTTCTCATACATTACCGGGAATTCTTCGGATATTTTTTTTCCCGAAGTGTCCACATAATAATAACTGGTGTCTTTCCTGATCTGATGAAACCCGCATCCGGCATCCGTTATACCCACAACACCCTCTTCAAATTTATTATGTGTTACGTTAAACAGTTTATCTCCCACTTTGTACTTTCCGGGACTTACTTTTTTTATCTGTATATCTGAATGAGCCAGCAATTCTCCGTTCTGTCCGTAGATCTCATAAATTGTTTCTTTTCTGGACGTGAGGTTAAATAATCCATGATACGTTTCATCTCTGCGGGTAATGTAGCCATCTGCTTCCTGTCTTAATTCTGAAAACCGGGGTTTGAAAATTTCCTGAAGGTCTTTTCCGATTATTCCATATTTAAAACCATCCGTTGTCATATACTGACCATTGGAAAGAGTAGTAATGTTTTTATACCAGGGGCTTGCTATCCTCCCCTTTTCATCAGCAATAGCGTTTCCATATTTTGCTTTAAGAATGATTACTTTTCTCCCTATATCGCGGTCAAATGAAATTCCGGTTTTAACCTGTCCGTTTTCATTTATGATCGCCATTTCAGAAGAATCGTCAAAATGGCCGTACACTTTAAGTTCATTTGTTTTTTCAGTAAATAGTTCATATCCGATCTTTGTATTTCTTCCTGAAAACAATATTGTATGCTGGCCGTCAACCGATATGGAATCTGCAAAAACAGTATCACGTCCGTAATGACTTGTATTGCTTTTATATTCAAACATCCACTTGTCGTTAAACGTTTGAAATAAACGGTATCTTTTCATCAAAAGAATCTGTTTGAACTCAAATTTGGTCAACTGGTCTCCTTTATGATCAAAAAGTGCATACCTCCCGTTGTTGTCTATAAAACAAAACTCCTGATTTAATGGCCCGATCAGTTGTTTATATTTCGGTTTTATCAACTCATAATTAAAAAGATATTTTTCATGAAACATCCCATACAATTCCTTTTTTTTAAGTATAAAACAATCATCACTTACTTCTATTATACTATCATACTTTGGTTTAAGCTCCCACTTGTTGGAATCATAAAATTTAAGGCCATGTTTTCCCCCTTTTTGCACAATCACCAACTGTGCGTAAGCAGTAAGTGAAAAAATCGAAAAAACAAAAAAAAGAAAAATTGTTTTTTTCATAAGCAGAGATTCCGGTTTGATATTCCGGATTCAGGTTGTAGTAAAGGTACTGTTTTGCCTGAAATTGCCTTTCGTTTTTGGATAAGTCTTTTACACAAAAAAAAATAATGCCGGCTTATTCTATTTCTTTATTTCAAATAAAAAAGCGCGGGATTTATTTCCGCGCTTTTTTATTGAGAATTTATTTTCTACCTGATAATCGTCACCGTTCCTTTATAAGCCGGGGTTCCGTCTTTCAGATCGATTACAAAATAATACGACCCTACCGGCATATTCTCTCCCTCGTATTTTCCATCCCATGGAGTGGCATATCCGTCAGAAGCGAATAGTAATCCACCCCAGCGATTGAAAATTTCTACTCTTACATCCGGATACAAATTAATATTCGGTATCACCCATGTATCATTCGATCCATCACCATCAGGAGTAAATCCTGTTGGAATTTCAATGGCTGTAGAAGTACAGGATTGCAACAACACCGTTACCGTATCAGCATCAGACGGACAAATTCCATTGGAGATCGTCCACACAAATTGATTTGTTCCGTTAGAAAGATTGGTAACTCCGGATGAAGAACTGGCGGGAGTAGTAACCGTACCTCCCCCTGTAATAACTATCCACACACCCGTACCTGCAGAAGGAATGTTTCCATTTAATGTGGCTGTGGTGACGGTATTACAAATAGTCTGGTCTGAACCAGCATTGGCGGTTCCGGGTGATACATCAATATTTACTGTAACAGAAGCGGTATCATTCACACAACCATTTGTACCGGTTACCAGATAATCATACGTACCTGCGGTATTGGTTGCCGGATCAAAAGTTCCTAACGATCCGCCACCAAGCGCAGATGGGCCGCTCCATGTCCCGCTTGCTCCGGGTGTTCCTCCCAGTAATGTAAACAAGTCAACTATTGCTGCCGATGAACAAAGTGTCGTATTTCCATTGGTTCCTGCATTAGCGGAAACCCCAACCGTGATATTCACCGTACTTGAATCCTGGCAAGGGCCTGCAGGTGTAGTATACTGAATAGTGTAACTGTTTCCACCTACTCCATTTGTAATAACGCCCGTTGAAGCGTTGATGGTGGCACCATCTCCGGGAACAGGATTGAATGTAAATGTTCCACCGGGTGTTACAATTCCCGTAGGGCCATTTGCGCTTCCCGCACAATAATCAGCAAAAGCAAATGTAGGATCATCAGAAGCAGTGATCGTAACAGTAACCGTTGCCGTTGCATTCGGACAAACTGTTCCACTAACGGTGTACGTATATACGCCAGCAGCGTCAGAAGCAGGATCAAATACTCCGGTTCCTGAAGTTAATGCAGGCGACCATGTTCCTCCGGCCATTGGTGTTCCTCCCAATAATGTAAACAGAT
>JBMORL010000093.1:0-1090 GCA_049322335.1 Bacteroidota bacterium | reverse complement strand
GATATAGATTTGCCATTTTTCATCAGGATTGAAAACAAATCCAAGGCTTCCGTTTAACGAACCGTTTTTATTTTCGGCATGTACAAATGGCAACGGAAATAATGTGGTATCAAAATCGGCCACTATACGAAAATAAGAGTACCGGCATCCTGCATTCATAACCCAGCGCGGACTCATTTTATATTTTATTGCCGAATACACCGAATAGCTTTCCCATGTTGAGCCATCCGGATAACGCGTTGTGTTGGGCGTTACTTCACCCGTAATACTATTTTCACGGGCAGAAACCGATCCCACGAGGTTCATTATCGCTTCTGTTCCGTAAAACAGTGAAAATTTTTCGCTGGCCTTTTTATCAAAATCCACATTTACCGAAAAAGCATTTACTGTTTCGGTTTGATGCCGTATGCTTGAACTTCCTGTTTTCCGGTCGTGGCGGCTTTCTTCATAGCTTTGTGCAGCCATCACAACACGCACCTGATCGTATAGTTTTGTTTTTTCTGAATGTTTAATTCCCAACCTGTTCATCATCCATTTCTGCGGGCCATAATACCATTGTGCATTATCAAGAACAGTGTCGTTGTTGGCATCCAGTGTTAAACGATCATAGCGCGGGGCATCTGAAGCAGCAGAATAATGAATGGCATAATTTATTTCCCATTTTTTATTGGGTTTGAAAATTATTTTCTGAAGAAAGTTCATCTGGCTGTAACCGGAATGCACCTGCAACTGCGGATCGGGATTCACGAACTGTGTATCTGCTCCGTTTATCGTTTCCTGGTAAGTGGGGCGTAAAAAATAATCATTTCCTTTACTTCCCGCTTTGAGGTCTTCGTAATCTGCATAAGAAAACCCGGTGACAAAAGACCATTTTTTTAAACCGATAGTAAAATCAAGGTGAGCTGTTTTTTCCTTATTCGCTGTGGAATATCTTGCGAATGCACTTCCTGTAAAAAGCAACGAAGAGGAGTCAGCAAATTTTGGATCAAGAGTATGAAAATCCATTACTCCGCCAATAGCGTCACTGCCATACATCACCGCACCGGGGCCAAAAAGAATTTCTGCTTCCTGCATGGAATTGGCATCAAGT
>JBMORL010000092.1:0-84351 GCA_049322335.1 Bacteroidota bacterium | reverse complement strand
AGTGAAATGGCAACCGGGATTTATTTTATCCGGATATCTGGAAAAAACGGTAGTTTTTATCAAAGATTTATTAAAAATTGAAGATTTGACGGTTTCGGTTTCCGGATTAATCAAAACCTCATATTATACTTATATTATTGAAAATCAAATGCATAATATATTTATATTTGTCTTATAATTTACATTATGTTAAATAGCCCCGCCCAATCACACGCTGACTACTTCTATGGATGAAACCTTTTGGATGACACGCAGTATAATCCGGCATGAATAATGAAAATTTAGATAAACTTCTTGATGAATTAAAAAAAAGAGAGATTGATGATATTGGGTTGTTTTCCAATAAAACAGGTATTGATTTACGTACGTGTTCTCTTATGATGAACAAATTAGTTGAAGATGGTTATGCTCAATTTGGAAGGCTTAATAGAAATATGATTGGGATAACTCCAAAAGGAAATCTATTTCAAGGTTATATTGAAGAAGAAAAACAAAATAAAATTATTAATTCTAATGAAGAAAAAACAAAAGAATTAGATAAAAAATTAAAACAACTTTCGATTGAAAATCTTGAATACGAAAAAACTATCAGAGATTTAAAATATAAATTATTACTCGGTAGTGTTATAAAAAATTATTGGTGGCTTTTAACTTCTTCATTTGCGTTAGGGGCTGCCATTTCAGCTATATTGTTTTGAGCAAAGCGGTTATAATTATACCTATTAACATGGATGCGGTATAAAGAAATAAAACCAACTTCAGCTCCCTTCTCGTTACATATTCTTTGTCTTTTTCATTCGACATTATTGAATTTAAACAACCCTGACTTCGTTATGTTGGGCGGCAGAACTATTCCCCTATCCCCATAAAAAATAGCTTTTAGCGCGGCAGGAACTCCCCCTACCCGCGCCATCACACGACTTTTATCCATCTTACTGTCTTCAAAGGAATAAAAGTCACCAAAGCTGTTTAACATAATATATTGTTATAAAACAACTCTTTCCATAGAAAAATGGATTTAATTGTTGTCTTATAACATGCCATTATGTTAAATATAAATTATTCAACCGGCACTCTCTGTTTTACCAGTCGCGTCTTTTATAAAAACTTGTTATGAAAGCCTTCCTACTTGCCTGTGTTCTGAATCCGGTTGTTTCGTTTGCACAACATTCCCCTGCTGTTTATATGCAGTTGTGCGAGATGAATAAAGAATGGAAATCAAAAGAAATCTTTTCGCCAGTTTTGTTGCAGGAAAAAAAAATTATGCGGTGATGTGGAACTTATTCAAACACATCTCGCATGGGTTGAAAATTATCTCTGTGAAAATCCTCCTGCAGGCCTCACTCAAAACAACTGGAAAACCGGCTGCACTGCCTGGATATTCTTGCCGATTACCGAAAAACCGGAATTTTTCCTGAAAATATTTATCACACGGATCGCACGCCCTATTTTATCGATCACCTGGGCACCGCCTGCGCAGTTGGCCATCTTATTATAGAAACCGGGCATCGTGAAGTTTCTGAAAAAATCAGCCGTGAAAATAATTACGGATATGTGCATGATTTGGTTCAAGTATATCCTGAAATTCTTCAGTGGGCTTCCGTCTATGGTTTTACAGAAGACGAACTGGCATGGATCCAGCCCACTTATGGTGGCGGTTGTGACATGAATGGTTCGGAAATGATAATTTCAAGTTCCTGTTCAAATGCTTGTGGCGGAATGGTCGTTCTTCCTGTCCCATCCTTAAATCCGCCATTTACTATGGTGGGCCCCGATTGCACTAACCTCTGCCCCGGCAATTACAATTGGGTATTTTTTGACAGCAACGGAAATTCCTCCACATTCAATGCCACTGTTGGCTTTAATGATTCTGTTGCATTTATTTTAGACACAACCACAACCTCTGCTCCGCAAAATTGTGATGGCTCTATTATCGTTACACCAGTAAGCGAAATTCCTCCTTTTGTTTACACCCTTTACGATCAAAATGCAACTCAAATTTCGTCTGGTACTGACAGCGTGTTTTCCAATTTATGTTTCGGTACCTATTATGTAAACGTTACTGATTCATACGGTTGTTCTACGAGTCCGCAACAAACCTATGTGAATGCACCCACAACCAATGGAATTATTGAAATAAACACCAGCTCTCTCTTGTTGTATCCCAATCCTGCGCGGGATTTTATTTCCGTTTCTGTTCCTTCCAACAACACTTATTCGGTTGACGTTATAAGCGTGGATGGCCGGAAAGTGATTTCTGAAGCCATTTCAGGTAAAATCACGACAGATATCTCATCGCTTAAACGCAGGTTTTATTTTGTGGCGGTATCCGGGAATGAAAATTATTATTCCGGTTTTGTGAAGGAGCAATGATCTTCAGGACCTTCATTATTATTTATGTAACCGGTGCTCTTTCCCTGATTTGTTGCCGTTAGTTACGAAACTAATACCGTTACATACATTTTTCCGGAAAAATTATTTCTATACCGTAACTTTAACTGTAAATGTATAAGGTATGAAAAGCAAATTATTTTTTACCATTATTCTATGCAGCGCAGGATTATGCGGAATGACGCAATCCTATCTATGGGCAAAAAATCTTAACAGAAGCGTGATTAACAAAATCCTGACCGATGCTTCGGGAAATGTGTTTATAGTGGGTGATTTGAATTTAACTGATGATTTTGATCCGGGGCCAGGAATTGCCAACCTGACCTCCCAGGGGGAATCTGATATTTTCATGGCTAAATACGATAGTAATGGAAATTATATTTGGGCTAAGAGTATGGGAAGTGATACCAGTGACGGACTTAATGAATTGGCTATAGACAATGCAGGAAATCTTTACATAACAGGCACTTTTATTGATACAATTGATTTTGATCCGGGAACAGGTATTGCAAACCTGATTTCAATCGGTAATCCCGATTTTTTCCTTGCAAAATATGACAATAATGGAAATTATATCTGGGCGAAAAACCTGGAAGATGACAGCAGCTATGTTTGGGCTACTGGTATTTCGGTGGATGACATTGGAAATATCTATGTAACCGGACTTTTTATTGATTCGGTTGATTTTGATCCCGGCCCCGGAGTTTTCGTTTTGGCTGCGAAAGGAAGCACTGATTCTTTCTTTGCCAAATATGACAGTAATGGAATATTCCAATGGGTAAAAAGTATTGGTGGCAGCTTTACATCATCTGAAAGCATTGAAGTAGATAATGTTGGGAATATAAATATTACTGGTTGGTTTACAGGAACAGCAGATTTTGATCCTGGTCCTGATTCTGTTTTCAAAAGTAATAGTGGAACTCAAAATATTTTTTTGGCGAAATATGATGTTTCGGGCAATTATCTATGGGCAATTACCATTGGTGATGCATTTAACAACAGGAGTTTTCATGTGAAATCAGACGCTGTTGGTAACTGCTATATTACCGGGACTATTCAGTATCAAACAGATTTTGATCCGGGGCCCGGTATTTATACTGTTTATAACTCTTCTCAGGAAATATTCTTTGCCAAATATGATTATAACGGGAATCTGGCCTGGGCAAAAAGTATAGGAGGTGCATATAATGATAACGTAAAGGATCTTGCTTTGGATATTTCCGGAAATGTTTATTTAACCGGGGAGTTCAATTACGCGGATTTTGATCCGGGACCAGGAACCGCAATCATGGACTCTAATGGTAATTCGGATGATATTTTCTTTGCCAAATATGATAACAATGGAAATTATATCTGGGCAGAAAAATTAGGTAATACGAGCGGAGATATTCCAAGAAGTATTTATGTTGATGGGAATGATAATATTTATTTAGCCGGCCAATTTTACTATGTAATGGATATGGATCTTGGGCCGGATACAGCTTATTTGAATTCATCAGGGAGTGATGCGTTTTTTGCCAAATATTCTGGTTTACCACATTCCCCTGTAGGAATTATAGAATCTAACAATGTCCCGCTCCTGCTTTATCCCAATCCTGCAAGTGATTTTATTTCCGTTTCTGTTCCTTCCAACAACACTTATTCGGTTGACGTTATAAGCGTGGATGGCCGGAAAGTGATTTCTTTGACCGTTTCGTCAGATAGAATCAACATGGACGTTTCATTACTGGAAAGCGGGTATTACTTGATGAGAGTTGCCGGTGATAAAAACTATTATTCAGGATTTTTGAAGCAATAGCCGTAAAAAGAGAAAATTTACTTATACATTGGGGATTCCGTTTTTTTTCCTGTCGTATAACCCCCGCTTACTTTCAATAATTTGTTGTTCATTTCATTCCATTTCGAAATAAAAGATAACTCACCCGGGTTTAACTTTTCCCCTTCTACTTCCTGCTTATGCCATAATTTAAAATGAAGAGCTGATAAGGCATTGAAAACAGGCCTTCCTTTTTTCGTAACAGGTAGAATCTGTGAATGAATGGCCGGATGAAAACGTGGAGAATAATTTTTTGAAGAATCACCGGAAACAGAATCACGCCCAGAATAAAAACCGTCAGAACCAAATTCTTCCCTTCCCAGGTAACTTATCAGTGCTGCTGAATCATCCGGAGAATTTCCAAAGTAAATGGTTTGTTCTGTCAGCGGCCATCCCGAATAATTCACGCTTTTTAAATACTCCATAAATTGAATAATATTTTGTCCGGGTGGATGAAAAGATGGCATATACGGATGTGTTTGGATATATTCACCGCAATCCCATAATGAAACATGATTAAATACCATGTTTCTCACCCGCTCGGTAAAACCTGTTCTTTCATGTTCTTCTTTTCTCCGGATTTCCCTGTAAAACCGGCTTGTTGCTTCCGAATATTTAACTGAACACTTCGACAGTTCTTCGGGAGTAATAACAGGCGCCACATTTTTCATCCACGAATCAAAAACGATTTGTTCTGCTTTTTTGGCCAGGCTGTGATTCTCATAAAATAACCTGTTATCAGAACTAAAAGCAGGTGAAAACAAAAAAAATAGAAGAAAAGATAAAAAGGAAGCCGGAAAAAAGATTTTCAAACATCCCGAAGAAAAAAATCCGGTACGGCTATCAGTTCGTATACTTATCAATATTTTCCAAAAACTTTTTAATATCAGCAATACGTGTTTCATCACTTGGATGTGTGCTTAAAATCTGTGGAGTGCTTCCTCCCAACGCAGCCATTTTTTCCCAAAAAACAACTGCCTTATACGGATTGTATCCTGCCAGTTTCATAAACACCAGTCCCATTTTATCGGCTTCGGTTTCGTGTGTGCGTGAGTATTTGAGCATTCCCAAAGCAGAAGCAACTCCATAGGATTGAGAAAACAGTTCGCCTTTATTGCCGGTAGAACTTTGTAATACCACTCCCCCGATATTCACTGCAGTTCCCTGGCTCATTCTTTCATTTCCGTGGCGGGCAACGGCATGGGCAATTTCGTGTCCCATTACCACAGCCAGCAAAGTATCATCATCTGCCAGTGGTAAAATTCCGGTATACACCACTACTTTTCCACCCGGCATGCACCAGGCGTTTACTGTTTCTTCATCTACCACGTTAAATTGCCAGTTGAATCCTTCAATGCGGTTACTTGCTCCTTCTTTTTCGAGGAAACCTTCTATGCTTTTAGCGATGGCCTTCCCTACTCTTTCCACTCTCACAGAACGTTCATCCGATTTGGGAAGAACAGTGTGTTTGGCTAAAAAATTGGAGTAAGCGGTATCCGCCATGGCAATCAGTTCCTGTTCGTTCATTAGTTTTAACTGCTTGCGTTTGGTAATAGGAACACGGGTACAAGAAACCGCAAAGGCGATAACCGTTAGAAGGAAAAGAATCTTTTTCATTTATGGCTTAAAAAATTAGGCGATTTCAGCTGATAATCCGAGTTGAAGCATTCGGGTACAGATGGGCTCCAGTTCGTCATACGTACCATTTTTTACGGGACATTTTCCTTTATAATGTACGATATAGGCACACTGTTCGGCCTGAACGGGATCGTGCTGGCAATACATCACCAGGGTTTCAATCACAAAGTCGAACGTGTTTACATCATCATTAAAAAGAATAATACTGTTTTGCTTTTCCGTTTCGGTAAGCACCAATACCTCTTCTTCGGTTTCTGTTTCAACAGCAAATAACAAACCTTTATTCATAGATCAGTTTTATAGCTTCTGACAAAGATATTTCATTTCCGTCTTTTATGGAAACAATCCGTACAGAAGATAGGCCCTCGGCTATAAAATGGGCTTTCATGGCCATGGCATCATCGTATTTTGGGCATTCGCACACGTAATAAATCTTAAAACCAGAAGTGTTTACCTTTTGCCTTACTCCTTTTGATGAGTTAGCCAGGAATACTTCAGCGTCTTCGCGGGGCACTTCGCCCATATATTCACCCAGATACACCTGGAAAACCAGTCCTCCCACTTCTTTCGATAGCTTTACAGCGGAAACATTCACATCCGGTGTACCGGTATCATTACCGGGTAATTTGTCACTCACATACGCAGTTATCAAACCTTTTGCCCTGAACTCATCCTTTACATTATTTGCTTCAGCTTCTGTTTTAAATCCATCGAGGTAATACACCGAACTTCCGCCTATCACTGTTTTTTTAATGCCACGGCTGCTGTTGGAAAGGAAAATTTCTGCATCATCCAGCGGAACATCGTTCACATATTCACCAAGGATGACGTTGTATTTGCCGTTATTTTCATTCACTACAGGATTTACCGGTGTAAGATTGGAAGGTGCCGTAAGATTATTGGGATCCACCAGAACTGAATTTCCGTATTTGCGCAATGTATCAGCAGCCTGTTCCACTGAAATTTTTACACTGTTGAAATAAGCTGTTACAAACGCATCACGTATTCCGATATTCCGTATTTCATCTTTGCGTGCATTGGCAGGGTTGATATCTGTATAAACTCCTGTAGTATATCTCACCAGTCGGTTTCTTGTCAGCTCACTGTTAAGCGGAGTGATATTGAATAATTTATCCGGACTAACGGGTCGCGAGTATACGCCAATCTGTACGGTATAGAAAAGTCCTTTTATCACTTCTACCTGGTTGGCTTTGGCAGCACCGGTAACCGTATCATAATAAACTGTAGGATTAACCGGGTTGACCGGATTTACAGGATTCACGGGATTAATGGGATTAACCGGGTTAACAGGGTTCACCGGATTTACGGGATTAACCGCCACTGCTCCATCGGTGCGGCAATTATTTACATTAGCAATGGGAATACGCACACCGTTACAAAATGCCACCACAAACGCATCGCGGTAGTTGAGTGCGCGGATGTCATTTTTGGCGGTATTGGCAGAATTAAGATCGGTAAAAAAACCTACTGTATAACGGGTAAGTCCGTTAGGAGTGGTTTCACCTGATACGGGAGCAAACTCTTTATATAAATCCTGCGGAATACGGTTTCTGAAAGCGCCCACCTGCACTTTGTAATACACTCCCGAAGGCATTTTCGGATTAACCGGAATAGGATTGTCGTTGGAATAAGCCGATTTTTCGGTTTTGGTGAATACGTTATCGGTAATTACTTCGGGAGCGGTGAAGTTACCGGCTACAATAGCAGAATCGGAAACCACCTGTCGAATCGGCTCAATGAGATTTTTACCGTTGTTGACCACAAAACGGATATCATTGGCTTTGTTCAGATCAATAGACTGTAAATAGTTGCGCGAAGCAAAAGCAGCATTATCCAGTTCAACCTGGTTGCGGCTCACCACAATTTTCAGTGAATCGGATTTGCGCTGGTTGATGGCGGCAGCATTTTCTATTTGAGTGGCACGGGCAAGCAATTCGTCTTTTCGTGCGGGATCAGTTTCATTATCTGCCTGTATCCTTAACCCGTTAGCTTCCTTGCGAAGATTTTCGGCAAGATCAGACAGGCGTTTGTTTTCACTTTCGGCATCATTTACTTTTTTACGGGCTGATACAGTAACAATTTCAAGGTCGTAGTATTTTGCGTATTCCGGCCACCTGCGCACAATTTCTCCCAGTTCTTTTCTTCTCTTTTCTTCATCCGCAATTCTCGCCTGTTCGGCCAGCCAGTCTGCCTCGAGTTGAGCAATAATGTTTGCCTGTTCTTCAGCATTATTGGCTTTAAGATTCATTTTTTCGGCCTCTCTTCTTAACCCATCCAGCTCAGCCTGTAAAGCGGGGCGATCTTTTTTCTTTGCTTTTTCTATTTGTGGTTCCAGGTTGTTGGCACGGAGAGTGAGTTCTTCCGACTGGTTTCTGTAACGGACAGCGTCATTGCGTAGTTGAGCTGATTCGCGCTCTGTTTCATTGGCAGGAACATTTTCCATTTTTTTATTGGAAGCAGTAAGTGCAAACTCCTCCAGCATCAGGTTATAGGTACGTTCGGCTTCGCGCTGGTAATTTAAACCGCGTTGTTCGGCAGCGTTGGCCTCTTTGAGTAATTCATTTTTCTTTTCCTTATTCCCTTCTTTGGCGGCTTGCTGGCGTAAGCTGGCGGCATTAGCAAATTCATTTTCGGCATTTCTCAGCAATTGATTGGCGCGAACATTAAGCGGGTTATCCAGTGGGATATTTTTTATATCAGCTTCTTCCTTTTTGGTAGCGATACGTGTTTCGCTGGAAGTTTTTTCGGCTGCATTCGCTTTGGCTATTACCGGGGCAACAGCCAGTTCGTTGCTCAATAATTTATTTTCTTCCTTGTCGATTTGTTTATCAATGTTTTTCTTTTCAGCGGGATCAGTGGTTTCAGAACGTTTTATTTTTAAGTCTTCCAGGTTTTGTTCGCTGGTTTTAATGGCATTTGTTTTTTCGGTAACGGCAGCGGTTTCTTTTATAGCATCCTCATTGGTATAGGTTTTATTTTCAGTATAACTTTCTGTGGTTTTATTTTCTTCTCTTATCCCGGCTTCTGTCAGCGTTCGGTTATTGGCTTCGGTTTCATTTTCAATAACTGTTTTAGCCTCTTTGAGTTCCTGCAACTGATTTTCTTTTTCTTCTTTATTGGTTACATTGGAAGAAGATAATTCGGTTTCAAGTGTTGCAATTTTATTATCGATTTGTGTCAGCAACGCTTCGTTGAGTTTATTCTCTTCATTCGCTTTTCGTGTTTCGCTTATGTTCGATTCGGTTATACTTTTCTTTTTGTCGATATAGGAATTGTCAATGGCTGCAATTTCGTTTCTCTGGTCGTTGGATAAAGAGGAAATAACGGGGTCGGAATTGGTGGTAGTGCTCACTACGCTGCTTTCTGCTTTCACTTTGTCTTCGCTAATCTCGTTGGTCTTTTCGGTTTTGATGGCGGTTAAAACTTCCAGCCGCTGGTTTAGTTCCTGCGGGTTTCCATTTCCGCTGCGGATTTGTTCTTTTACTTCATTTTCTTCTTTTTCGATGTTCTTCACCAGCGATTCATTCAGCGCGATACGGTCTTTGGCCTTTTCGGTTTCCGTTTTGTCTGAAGAATTAATTTTATCCAGCGAATTTCCATAAGTGGGATCAAGTTCGGCAACGGTAGCTTCTTTCAAAACCGGGTTTACGGGATTGGAGGCAAAAGTGATTACATACTCATCCAATACTACATCATACAACCGGTCGGCTTCGGCCAGGTATTCATTTCCTTTTTTCTCTGCTTCTGCAGCAATTTTTAAAAGCTCATTTCTTTTCTTTTTATCTCTTTCGTTATTGGCTGATTCACGGAGATTTCGGGCTACGACAAACTGATCCAATGCGTCCTGTTCCAGTTCTTTGATTCTTCCGTATTGGGTGGAATTGATAGCTTGTGCATTATCCTTTATCCGGTCATGTTTTTCATTTACTCTTTTTTCCAGTTCGTTTTTTTCTGCGGCATTGGCTTTTTCAACTGATGGAGCAAGCGCCAGTTCGGCAGTAAGCAGCTTATCTTCTTCTTTTTCTATTTTTTTATTCAGATCTTTTTTCTCGCTGGCATCTGCAGAAGTATTTTCTTTGATGCGAAGTGCCGTAAGATTTTCTTCCGAGGTTTTTATCTGGTCTGTTTTTGTCTTATTGTCATTGGCAATTTTTTCAGCTTCCGGACTAACATAATCTGTTTTTTCAGCATAACTGAACAACGGATCGCCTTTGGAGTCGGTGCGGATAATCTTATTATCAGCCAGCGTTTTTTTGTCGTTTCTTATCTCATTTTCCTTGATCACTTTCAGGTTTTCAAGTTCTGCTATTTCTTTATCAATAGCTGTTTTATCATTGCTGTTCTTTCTTTCGTTTTGCAGGGTTTCAATACGGTTATCGATTTTTGTGATCAGTTCTTCGTTGGCATCGTTGCGTTTTATCGCTTTTTCATTTTCGTTTGACGTATTGGCATTGATTGCTTCCATATTGGCCTGGTAACCGGGATCAGTATTTTCCACCAGCGTTTTTTGAGTGGAACTGAGTTCGGGCGCTGAAGAAGAAATGATAGTTTTGTCTTTGGCTATTTCGTTTTCCTTATCCGATTTTATTTTTTCCAGCGTGTTTTTTCTTTCTTCCAGTTCTTTCGCATTGGCGGGATTGGTTTTTAGTTCGTTCTCAATACGGGCAATTTCAATATCTGCTTTATTTACCAGTTCATTGTTCAGCTCAATTCTTTTATTTGCTTTTTCAGTTTCGCTTTCGGTAGAACGGTCTACCAATGCAAATTCATCGAGATAGGCATTAAACACATCTTTTATTACTTCTTCTTCCGATTTCCTTGTTTCCCCTACCGAAGAGATGGTAATCATTTTTTCATTGTTCTTTTTATTCTCTTCTATCTTGTTCTCTTTTACTTTCTCCAGCCCGTTGATTTTATTCTGGATATCTTTTTTCTTTTCGGGATCGGATTCGTTGCCGAGTTGTGTTCTCAGTTCAGTTACATCGTTGTCAATTTTCGAAACATATTGGTCGTTGAGTTTATTTTGTTCTTCGAGTTTCGTTTTTTCATCGGTAATAGCAGCAATTTCGTTCTGGCGGTTGTTGAGTTCTTTGTAATTTGGGTTTTCATTGAAGTAGGTGTTCATATCCACCCGGTCGTCCCTGTTTTTTTCCGTATTATCTGCCAGGAACTGGTTGTTTTTCTCAATAGCTTTTGATGCTTCACCATTATTGATTTCATTGCCCAGGTTATCTTTCTGTGCCTGCGAAAGTGTTGTATTTATTCCTCCCGAGTTTATTTCTTCCATTACATTCACCTGTGCAGTGAGTTCATTGGCTTCGTTTTGTAACGCGGTTTGTTTTTCGTTGGCTTTTCTCAGGTCGCTTTGCACGGTGGTGCGGTCATCGGCCAAACGTTCCAGTTCCTTTTCAATTTCTTCCTTACGTTTTTTACTTTTTGTGATGTTATATTCTTCCTGCAGGTTTTTGATCTTGCGGTTGATGTCCTCCTCTTCCCTTCTCAGTTCCGAAACGTAATCCAGCGCTTTGTTGGCTTCGTTTTGTTTGGTTTGTGCTTTTACTTTTGCTTCGGTCAGCAGATCGGTTTTATTCAGGTCGGGAGCCATTACGCTTTTAATGTATTCCTGTTGCTGTTTTAACTTATCAATGGCTTCTTTATGATTATTACTGGCCAGCGCTTCTTCAATTCCTTTGGCATAATTGGCAGAAGTAGTGGCTTCGGTTTTTTTCTTTTCGTATTGCTGGTTAAAATATTTGGCCAGTTCTATTCCCGCTGCAGCTTCATTCAGCAATTGTGTCGATTGTTTGTTCAATTCCTCTGCATCAGCAATAATTTGTTCTTTTTCCTGCGGACTGGTATTATCACTTATTGAAGCAATCAGTTTTTCAGCCTGTCTTGCTTTTTCTTTTGCTTCGTTATTTTTCATGTCGGCTACTACGTAAGCCGCCTCCATTTTTTCTTTCAGTTCATTGGCTTCTTTTTCCAGTTGCGCAGCGTCTTCCTTCACCATTTTCAACAGATCTTCATTGGTGAGGTTTACATTAAGAGCGGTATCAATTCTTTCATTGGCAATTGAATCGCGGATACGGTCAAGACTGTCGATATTGATATTTTGTGTGATGTTAAGTAATCCCATCTCTCGCATTACTTCGGCAATAATCAATTCAGCATCTTCTACAGTTTCGTTAAACAAATTGCGGATAACCAGTTTTTCGGTTCCGTTATCGTCTATAATGGCCATTTCCTGTTTCAGCGGACGGATTTCTTTCTGGTAAGGAATATCTACTTCTGCCACATGTTCTTTTTTGCTGGAGGCGGGAATAACGGTGAATTTATAACGGCCGCTTTTTTCCAGTGTAATCAAATATCCTCCGTCTGCCGATTTGGTATTGTAAATTCCCACGAGTTCGTTGGTGGCCATATTTTCTATTCGGATAGTGGCAGAAAGGCTGGCGGGTTCAATTTCATTGATGAATTTTCCTTTCAGAATAGAAATCAATACAGGGATTCTGTCTACCCGCACATTGTAAACATAAATCCTTCCGTCCTGGCTTTCGCGTGCTGACGCAAACCATGCATTCCTGTCAAGGGAATCCACGATATATAACATATCATCATCCGGACTGCTGATAGCAAAGTCTACATTCTCTACCGGGCCGAATGAACCGGTGGAAGGATTGTATTCGCTTTTGAATACATCATAACCTCCCATGGAATTGTGTCCTTTTGAGCTGAAATATAAAGTGGTTCCGTTAGGGTGCATAAAAGGAAAATCTTCATCATAAGCTGTATTTACCGAACCTGTTATGCGCTGCGGTTGTGCCCATCCGCCATTGGGCAGGCGGTTTACTTTGTAGATATCTTTTCCTGTTTTTCCATCTTCTCCATAACTGGAATAAAAGATCACATTTGAGTTTTTAGGATTGTGAATTAAAATACGGTGGTTATTTTTTTTATCGAGAGAAGTTCTCAGCTCGTCTACCACGATCAGGTTCCCTCCGATATTTTCCATGCTGTATAAACGGAAAAACTCGGCTTCTTCCTTATCGCGTTTATCAATCACAATGATTTCTGAAATATTTTTCAGCAGGCGCCTGCCGTTGTTGCACATTTCTATATGTCTTGCTACCTGGTATTTTTCTTTTTCTTTGGGTGAAGCAACGGAATTGAATTTTTCGTAAGCCTTTATCGCTTCGGTAAACTGGTAGTTGATGTGATAGGCTTTTCCGAGATAAAACCAGCAACGTTTATCAATAGAAGCATTTTGAGCTGCAAAACGAAGATGTTTTAATCCCTGTGCCTTGTTTCCCTCTGCAAAGAGCAAACAGGTTCCGTATTTGAAATTATAATCGGCATTGGTTTGATTGAGGGAAACCAGCGCTTCGAAATCGCGTTTGGCTTCCACAAATTTTTCTTCTTCAAAAAGCTTATTGCCTCTTTTCTGGAGCTCTGCTTCGGTTTGGGCAAACAGGTAACCGGGCAACAGCATTACCAAAAGAGCGACTATATGTCTGATAGTTAGGTTCAAAAAATTCACCCGTGCGGCACTTTAACACCTGTACACCAAAGACTAAAGTTAGTTGAAATTTTTATACCCTTTTTAGGCTCTTTTACGAATCTTTATATTCATACGGTTTTCTTCCTTCCGCATGAGCCTTTCGATGTTCTTTTGGTGGGTGATAAGAACGAGGACAGCAATAGCCATAGCAAAGTAGATGAATGACAGCGGGGCCGGGCGGAAGAAGATAAAGAGCAGGAACGGAAAGCACATGGCCGTTATCATCGATCCGAGGGAAACATAACGGGTGGCCAGGAAAATAATAAGGAAAATACCAAGGCTGATAAGGGCGGCCTGCCAGTGAAGGGCGATAACTACACCCAGCAATGTGGCAACACCTTTTCCTCCTTTGAAACGGGCATAAAGAGGGAAAATATGTCCGATTACCGCAATGGTTCCAACCACCAGTTTAAAATTCACCTGCTCCCATGTTTCGGCTTCAAACGGATTGAACCAGGCCAAAAGAGCAACAGTGCCCAGGCCTTTGGCAATATCGAATAACAAAACAAAAGTACCGGCTACTTTTCCCAATACACGAAACGTATTGGTAGCCCCCGAATTACCACTTCCGTGTTCGCGGATGTTGATACCGTAAAAAATCTTTCCCACCCATAACGCAGTAGGGATTGATCCTATCAGGTAGGCAGTTAAAACGGCCAGAACATTGTACTCGGTAAAGATCTGTTCCATGCTTTTGGTTTAGTTTTCCCAATCAATCCATGATCTCGCCTGGGGGCCTTTGTTGGATCCGAAGCGATACTCAAAATCCTTTTCACCTTTTTCACCCTTAAACTTCTTTTTGTCGTCTTTGGTTTCCTGGATGACTTTGTTAAAACTATCATCCGTTGACCAGGCGTCTAACATCTCGTTCTTATACGAAAAGTAGTACAGGGTGTTCTCGTCCAAAGCCAAAACTACGCGTATTTCATCAGATTTAACACCTTTTTTAAGGTAAATTTTACCGTAAACATACTTAAACACCTGTTTTTTAAAGAGATTGCTCAATCCGATGGGGCCTTCAGACACCCAGATTCCGAGGTCTTTTTTCCAAACCATCTTCACATCAGCAATCATAATGGTAGACGCTAATTCAGAAGGAAAGCGTTTTACTTCCCCATGAAGGCTAAGATCTGCCACTACTTTATCGGCTTTTTCAATCCCTATAAGTTCGCGGAGAGCTTTTTCGTAGTTTGATTTTGAGTAGTCAAATGCCTGAAGATCAGGAAAATTATTAATTTTCTCCGCTGCTTTTTCCATTGCATCTTCCGAAAAAGGGAAATTGATGGACATGGAAACCTGCATGGTGGTTTTCTGATCGTCTAAAGTGTGGGTCATGGTTCCGATAGGCGTTACCTTAACCTGCCCGAAACTCATTCCGAAATCCATTTTTCCATCACCGTTAATTACACATTTTTCTTTTGTTAGTGCAAGGAAATTTCCGGGCAGGGTTCTTTCTTTCAGTTTATCTATGGAAGCAATCTGATATTCCTGTAGTTTTTTATCAAACACCAGCACACCGGTTGTTTTCAAAAGATCGGGGTGTTCTTTTTTGAGTTTGGCCGAGAGGAAAGTAGGATAAACTGCAATGGAATCGGGTGTTGTGTTTAATGAAACACCGGCACTGAGCAGGCCACCCTCAAAGTTTACCATCACATCGTTTACAGGAATGGCAATATTCTGCGGATCGATTACCGATTTGAATGAAAACCAGTTTCTGCTTATTCCGTTGCAGGCATGAACCAATCTTACTGCCCCGTCAAAATTCAAACCGATATCCACGGCTTTCAGCTCTACTCCACCCTTGTATTCAAAATGGGGGCTGAGCATGAATTTTTCCTCTTCCTTAATATCTCCTTTCGCATAGGTTTGGAAAGTAGTGTCGAGTGAAATATTAGCGAAGTGGATTTTTTGTTCCAGTTTATTTTCATCGCGGTAGATATAATCTCCTTCGGCCATGTATTTTTTCTTTGCTTTTATGTCTACACGCGCATTAAAGATGGTGTGGTATTTGGTAATGTTGTTGGCAATAATTTTAGCGTTGTACAGCGTTTCCATCTTGGCTTTTTTCTGGATGGTTACTTTCTGGCTGTCGGGATAAATGCGTGCATCACCTACGGTAATGAACTCTACGTTAGTACAACGGATAATTTTATTTTTAAGGTCGAATCTGGCTTTTGGCGCCATAAAATTGAGTGAATCCTGTTCGGGATGTGTGGAAAAGAAATTGGAACCGGCCAGGTCGAGATCGGTATCAATGGTAATGTTTCCTGAAGAAGATTTCCGGTCGGATTCCAGTTGCAGGTCTTCCGAGTCCATAAACCATTTGAAACGATCCATGTAACAGATATACTGGTTATCGGGAAATTCCACAAACGATTCTTCACCGTTGGATTTGAATTCGCCATAGCGTTTCACAAAATCGATATGTGCATTTACATTATCGGTTTTAAACGCGAGCCCTTCTGTATCCACATTTTTCAATTTGAAAGCGGATGTATCGGCATCAATTATTTTTGTTTTGTATTTAAAATTCCGCGAACTTATTTCTGCTTTTTCGAAATACATTCTTCCTCTTCCTGTCATTCCTTCGGGGCGGAGGGCGAGCGTTCCTTTTAGTTTTGTTCCGTTATTCCCAAAGAAATTAATCAATGAATCGGTGGAAGAAGCATACATTACTTTTTGTTTCGGCACATAGCGCACATAGGTTTGCACACCTTTTACATCGGGAACTTCATGCGGGGCTTTTTGTTCGATGTTCACAAATTTCTGGGCCAATCCGGCCAAAGAATCAGGGAATAATGTAAAGGCATTCGATTCAGCTGTGGCCGTTAAGAAGTTAACTACTCCATCAGCCTGCAAACCTTTATTGGAAAGGCGTATTTCATTTTTAAATACGGCCTTATCTCCATATAATTTCAATCCTTCAGGCGGAGCTTTGCGGATAAATCCGAGTGAATAATCTTTTTGTACGGAAAGTTCTTCACGGAAAACGGGAAAAATTCCTGCTGATTTAAACTCACCGGGGAATTTTTGAAATTTTGCCCGGAAATTATCAAGGCTATCCATAACAAAAGCATCCACCTTAAAATAAAAGGTAGAACTGTCGTAAACACCTTTATGAATGCTTTTATCGTTATAAAAAACATAGGTAGGTTGGGTGGAATTAAGAATAGGGTATTTTTCAAACCCTTTTTTCAATCCCGATTTATTTTCTTTTCCATCGATAGTAATTGTTCCTTTTACTCCCCGTATAACGGATTTTACGCGCACCTGCTTATCTGCTCTTCCTTCAAAAGGCCAAACCCGCAGCCGCATGGAATCACATTGTAAAAGATCTATTTTAAAATCGGCATAGCTGAAGAAAAATTCTTTTCCGAAAAATTCGGTGCTTCCGGCATTTACTATTCCCGAGAACTTTATGTCGCGGTTTTTCTTCAGTACCAGTTCCTGTTTATCGGGATAGATCCGTACAAACTGTGAGTCACTTAAATTTACCCGTTTCACTCCCCGGATGGTGAGATCGTAGCTTAAAAGATTAAGTGTGGCATTGGTTTGTGCGCCTTCTATTTCCGAGTCGAAATCAATAGGATCGTAGTCAATTTTTTTGGCGCGTGCTTTCAGGTAATCGTATAATTTTTTGTTTACGGTTATCATTTCGCTTTCCGGGTCGTAGGTAATGTAACCACCGTTATTCAGTGCACCGATTACAGACAGTATTTGCGAGGTGGGTTTACCCATAAACGAAGCCACGTCAGCAAGGGCCAGGTGGTTAGTATCTTTCCGGATGGAAAGTTGTTCGATAGGCACCATCGGGTGAACGGGATCCATTCCCTGGAGTTCGTTGTATTTGTTTATAGAAAAATAATTAGAGGACTCAAACCGTGCCGATTTATCTGTGTTTCCGAAAAGCGAGCCCATTTCCATTACCGGATCATCCAGCTTCCAGAAAATGGCTTCGAAATACATGTCAATTTTATGATAGGTATTGGCAAACGGGCTTTGCGACAATCCGTCTTTATTTCTTGAAAGGGTAACTTTATTTTCAGATTTCTGGAATTTAAACCTGAGATAGTTATGGGAGATAGAATCTTTTTCTATGTATATAACGGCCTGCGCCTTTTCGGCATCCACACTTTCGGGCTTAATAGTGAAGAGCGTGGAAAGCGATTTCATGAATTTAACATTGTTACGATAAAGAATGATCTGCGCCATTTCTGTTGATGTACCATAACCGAGTAAGCTGGCCCCCTGCATCTGGAATCCGCCTTCATAATCAATATTCGGAAAAATATTTTTGATGAATAGTCTCCGGCTGTACGACTGGAACTGAGGAAAAGTAGCTGCCTGTGTTTTGGGAAGTGAAACAATTTTTTCATTCACTTTTCCCGAAAGAGGCATTTTAAAATAGGGCGTGTGAAACACCACCGAGTCCGCATCAAATCCCACGGAGTTTAACCGCACATCATATTTTTTCAGGTCAGCCCAGGTTTCATCTTTTTTTAATCCTGCGCGTTCCCAGGTAAGCGTTCCGCCTTTCCCGTCAAAACGTTCTTTGAGGGGCAGTAAAACGCCCGATGTTCCATAAACTACCGAACTGTCATTTTTAGCATAGCATTTCAGGTCGGTTTTGGAATAAGTGATTCGTGGCTGGTTATTGTCGTAATCGAATTTATAATCGCTTCCGGTGGTTTTCCATTGCTGGCTGGTAGTGTTGTAGATAAAACCATCCTTAAAAAAACCCATACTGAAAACGAGAAATTCGGAATACTGTTTTTTATCGCGGGCGTCAAGTGTTTTGGTGAGTGTATTTTTCCATCCTTCATAAACGGAATTCAGCAGGTTATTTTCTGCCATTTTTTTGATGGAAGTGAGATAGGCCCAGAACTCGGGATAAGGTTTGGCTCCTTTTCCAACAAGGGTATTGGAATATTGATACACATCGCTTTTTATGTTCGAGGGAACACCTAGCCACAGGGGCTTGAATTCATCTATAAAGTTTTTAGCCTCTTTGCGGTCATATTGTCCCATGAACTTTTCTGCTTCTTCGATATACTTTTCGGGATCGGCAGGAAAAGAAGTTTGTGCCGGTAACTGTCCGGCAACAAAAAATAAGAATACAGGAAACAGGATTTTTCTGATCACCATTTTCATTTTTTTTGAAATTCAACCACCACCCAATTGTTCTTTTCTTTCATACCTGCAAAAGCCAGGCCTGATTTTTCAGCCGCTGTCCTTAACTCAGCCACATTGGTAGTGAACAATCCGCTGAACAGGATCGTTCCTCCCTGCAGGAGTGACTGAGAATAAGCCGCCATATCGGCTAAAAGTACATTGAGATTGATATTGGCTAAAATAAACTGAAAATGTTTTCCTTTTATGCGTTCGGCCCCTCCTTTTTCAACAATAATGCGGGTGCAGCTGTTCATTTTAACATTTTCGAGCGTATTTTCATACGACCATTCATCAATGTCAACGGCTAAAATGCTGCCGGCACCCCGTTTTTCGGCAACAATGGCAAGAATTCCTGTACCACAGCCCATATCGAGAACAGTGTTTCCCGCGATGTCTTTTTCCATCAGCTGATCTGCCATCAGCCAGGTGGTTTCATGATGGCCGGTGCCAAATGACATCTGTGGCCGAATAACCACTTCTAATTCAAAACCGCTTTGTGTGGGATGAAAGGGCGCGCGGATGAGTAGTTTTTTATCAACTTCGATGGGAGAAAAATTCGATTCCCATTCGCTGTTCCAGTTTTGTGCAGGAATTTGTTTTTCGGAAAAAGAGATATGAAATTCATTTTCGAATTTTCTGAAAACTTCACTGATCTTTTCGCTGTTAAAATCTGAAGCGGGTATCCAGGCTTCAAAACCCTCAGCCGACTCTGAAAAACTTTCGCATCCTGCATCGGCCAGTTCGCTGATGAGAATATCGCGGCCCGGCATAACGGGATGCACCTTTACTACAAGGCCAACGTAATTCATTATCCTGCCGATTTAATAACCTGTATAAAAGAACCGGCTTTTAATGAGGCTCCGCCAATAAGGCCACCATCTACATCGTGACATTCAAAAAGGCTTTTTGCATTTTCAGCATTGCAGCTTCCTCCGTAAAGAATAAGTATAGTTTCAGCTGCAGAAGAATCATATAAAACGGAAATGATATTCCTGATAAACGCATGCATTTCCTGTGCCTGTTGTGGCGTGGCTGTTTTTCCTGTGCCAATAGCCCACACCGGTTCGTAGGCAATGATAATTTTTGAAAGTTTTTCGGCAGGAATACTGGCGAGTGCAGATTTTACCTGTTGTTCCACATAAGGAAAATGGCCGTTTTGTTCGCGGATAGTAAGTGTTTCGCCAACGCACACAATAGCATTAAGTGAAACTTCCAGTGCTTTTATTGTTTTTTTATTTACGGTTTCATCTGTTTCGCCAAATATGAGTCTTCGTTCGGAGTGCCCGATAATACAATACTTGGCGCCTGCCGATTTGAGCATTTCAGCAGAAATTTCTCCTGTGAAAGCACCATCATTTCCGAAGTGGCAATTTTGTGCACCAATGCTGACGATTTTTGAAGATGAAACTTTTTTGGCAAATTCTTTAATGTAAAGAAATGGCGGGCATATTACCACTTCCGTATTTTTTGGAAATTCTTCTGTAAATTCCAGTATTTGCGAAAACAGGGCTGTTGCTTCGTGGCAGCTTAAATTCATTTTCCAGTTTCCGGCAACAATTTTTTTTCTCATTATCGTAAACGTATTCTGGGGTCAAGTATTCCGTAAGCGATGTCTACGAGGATATTGATCACTACAAAGAAAATAGCAATCACCAGCACACATCCGGATGCTGTGGGGAAATCGTCATAAAATACCGAGTCAAACACTTCTTTTCCTATCCCGTTCCATCCGAAAACGTTTTCTACAAACACCGCACCTGCCAGCAGTGAGGCGAACCAGCCGGAGATGGCAGTGATAACGGGATTCAACGCATTTTTGAGGGCGTGAACAACGATCACATCATATTCAGAAACACCTTTTGCCTTGGCGGTGCGGATATAATCCTGCGATAAAACATCAAGCATAGAACTACGCGTGAGTTGCATTACGATAGCTAACGGCCGGATGCCAAGTGTAATGGCAGGAAGAATAAGATTATCCCATCGGTTATAAATCTCACCGGTCATATCATCTACTTCTTCCAGCGAGCCTACTCCCACCAGATCGGTACCGGGAAGATTAAAATATAAATCGATAAGCGGAAGCATTTCGTATCCTACCATTCCGTTGATGGCTATACCGATAAACCAATACAATATTCCGAATGTAAAACCTTTTAATCCGAGTTCAAACATGAATCGTACAGAGAAAGATTTCACGATTCGTGTTTTATTATGCAGCCCGTTGAAAATAATTCCGAAAATAATTCCCGCAGCAAAGAGGTAAATCGGCATTTGCGGAATTAAAGTGGTTTCGAACCAGATAGTGGACGCGATCATTTGTATGACCAACGCAGCATAATGCGAGGGCAGCGACATGCCCAACACGGAACCGACCAGGTTAAAATTATCGAGAAATGTATTTTGATTTAAAGCGGAGATAATGCCAAGCAAAATTCCCAGTATGGTGGCAATAATCATGGCGCTGAATGCAAGGAGCATGGTTAATGGTAACGTGTCGTAAATAATATCAGAGACTTTTCTATCGGTTCGGTAGCTTCTTCCGAAGTAGGGATATTTAAAAACCAACACCCGTTCGCCACCTACTGAAAATAATTCGCTGTAGGTATATTTTGAAGTGTCGAGGTACAAACGGCTTTCGGGATTATTACTATTGATGGAAAGCGGTGAAATATCATTGAGAAACATCAGGTATTGCTGGTATATGGGAAGATCGAGCCCGAGGTCGCGCTCGATCATTTTTATGGTATTGTCGTCTACATGTTTTCCTCCGCGCATACGGGCAGGATCTCCCGGCTTGGCATGGAAAAGAAAAAAGATAACTGTTACCACCCCGAACAAAACGAGGAAACCATACATCAACTTTTTAAATACAAACCGCAGCACTTTATGTTTTATTTCAGGTGTTCGTTTAGTTCATCAAGGTCGGGCAATGCTGTTCCGGGCCACATGGCGCGCGAAACAAGTCGGTGAGCAGGAAAAACAGCACGGTTCTCCTCCATCAGTTTTTGTCTTTTTTTCAATTCTGCTTCATCTGTAATTTCTTCTCTTGTAAAAATCATTAAACCGGGATTGGAACGGATCATGGTTTTTAATGTTTTTTCGTCACCGTTATAAAAATTCAAGCCTTTTCCGAATTCCTTTTCTGCTTCCAGCACCTCTTCTTCGGGAGAAGCAGTAAGGCAAAACACGTTATGGCCGGCTTTTTTCAGTTCTTCATTCAAAACCACCAGTTCCTTCATGGCTTCGGTGTGGGTGGTTTTTATATTGTAGGCTACAATGAAAATTACTTTTTGCATATTAAGAACCGAATCAGTGATTTCTTCACCGGTTCCCATTACGCTGATGCTGAAATCGCGGGCAGGAGCATCTTTTCCGGGTTCAATAACTTTGGTAGTGAATCCCATGTATTCGTAATTCGCTTCGTAATTTTCAGGAAATGCTTCCAGTGAATCGACTACACCTGTTTTTTTGTCTTTCAGAATATAGATAAACGTTTGTTTGGGAGAAATATCAGTTCGTTCTTCTATCAGGTCTTTTCCAACTGCATAGGGACGAAAATCTTTTACAGGAAGATAGTGTTTGCAATAAAAAGTAAAACCAAAACACCAGGCAGCAAAAACAATTGCGATAGTCCATTCGTTACCGATTTTTTTGATGTAATACTGTTTCACCATCCAATACAGCAAAACAGCAATGGCCGTAAAATAAGTAGGCCACATCCAGCCGAACAGGCCACCGGCAAAAAAAGAAATAGCAAGGAGCGATAGAGTAAGAATGACCAGGTCGTCACGGTTATTGTTGAGTTTTATTTTTCCCTGCTGAACTACCAGCACCAATACAAAAAACAACAGCATAATATCTTTATAAAACGATTCCCAGGGAGTAAGTGATCTTCCCACAGAACCTTTCAGTGCATCGCCAAAGCACCCGCAATCATCCACGCAGGCTTTATCAAAACTTCCTATTTTGGCCAGTTCGCGTTTTTTCAGCGTATCTACTTCGGCAACCAGTTTATTACAGTTTGTTATTCCTGCTATGTCATCTGGTGTATAGGTGCTGTCTATCACTTCATCTTTATAATCGTAATAATCGCCACAGCCTTCTTTTGCTTTTTCATATTGCGGTTTGAACTGCTCTTCGATCTTCAGTGTTTTTTCTGACGACATCGCCATAAAAGCTTCGCGGTCGGAGATGCAGGTGGCGGTAAAATGAGTGAGCCAGGCAAAGAAAAGTGCCATTGCCAGCAGTGTCCATGACGTTAGCCGTGCTTTTCCACCTACCAGTACGGCCAGGCCAAGAAGTATTTCTACAGCGGCAATTAAAATGGCTAAAGGCAGGGCATAATCGTAAAAGTTTTCCCAGAAAGGCCCGAGAGAATGTTCGTTAAAATATTCTTCGAGTTTGTAGCCGAATCCTTTCGGGTCGTTGGCTTTTATCAATCCCGAAACAATAAACAGCGACCCGGTAAAAATCCGGGCAATATAAGTGGCGAGATGAATTCCTTTTTCATGGGCACAAATAATCAATCCGAGTATAAGCGCACTAAACGTAAACATCCAGTAAATTTTGAATTCATCTACAATGGTTTTACTGGTATACCCGAGATAAATGAAAATAACTCCTGCCAGCAGCAGGGCTATTCCTAATAATCCGTGAAGTGTTTTAAAACGTGTCATGGTTTTGGTTTTTCTTCAAAGATATTTCTTGCTTCCGTTTCATTCTTCATCTTAACACTGCCTTAACAGGGTTTAACTTTTCATTTCATCCAGTTTTATGAGCGCAAACACCCCGTAATTCACCATATCAAAATAATTGGCGTCAATTCCTTCTGATATCAATGTTTTTCCCTTGTTGTCTTCAATTTGTTTAATGCGCAGCAGTTTCATCAGCATCAGGTCGGTAAAGGATGAGACACGCATGTTTCTCCATGCTTCGCCATAGTCGTGGTTTTTTTTCTCCATCAGGTCTTTGGCTTTTCGGGCCATTTTGTTGAAGAGATCCAACGCTTTTTCGCGGGGCATGGAAGTTTCGGCATCAGTACCCAGTTCCAGTTGGATGAGCGCCATAATGGAATAATTAATGATACCTATAAATTCGGGTTCAATCCCCTCGCCTACTTTCGATTCGCCTTTTTCTTCGAGGGTACGGATGCGCTGGGCTTTGATGAAAATCTGGTCGGTAAGCGAAGTTACTCTCAGGATTCTCCAGGCGCTTCCGTAGTCGTGGGTCTTTTTTACAAAAATATCGCGGCATTTTTCGATGGCCGCATCGTATTGTTGAGAAGTATTGCTCATGCCCGGAATGACTATCTTTATGCTGAAATTTATGGACGCGAAAGATACAGGTTTTTATCGTTACCAAACCCTCGTTTTCGGTAGGCGGAAGCTGCATTTAGACCAACCCCGCATAATGGGCATATTAAACGTTACGCCCGACAGTTTTTCAGACGGAAACCAGCATTTTTCATTGGAAAAAGCCCTGCTTCAGGCCGAAAAAATGATTGGCGAAGGAGCCGATATTATTGATGCAGGCGGTTATTCTTCCCGTCCGGGGGCGGATGATGTTACGGTGGAGGAAGAAATTAGGCGGGTTATACCGGTTATAGGGGCCATACACCAAAAATGGCCGGAACAGTTCATTTCGGTGGATACATTCAGGGCCGAAGTGGCCCGGAAAGCTGTGGAAGCAGGGGCTTGTATGGTGAATGACATCAGTGCCGGAAACCTGGATAACAGGATGATAGCTACGGTGGCGGAGCTCGGTACGCCCTATGTTTTGATGCACATGAAAGGTACACCTAAAACCATGCAAAACGAACCGCAATATGAAAACGTGGTGGAAGATATCAACCGGTTTTTTGAGAAAAAGCTGCAGGAACTCAGGACAGCGGGCGTGGATCAGGTAATACTGGATCCGGGATTTGGCTTTGGAAAAACACCGGAACATAACCAACAAATAGCTGCTGAATTCAAGGCCTTTAAAACTAACGGACTACCCATTTTAGCAGGGGTATCAAAGAAATCGTTTATTCAAAAAATGTACGGAACATTACCCGTACAGGTATTGGAAGGAACCCTGAAAGTAAATGAAGACCTGGTGAGAAAAGGAGCCGTTATTATGCGGGTGCATGATGTGAGGGAGCACCGGGAAATGGTGGAAAGAATTAAAATAACGGGATAAAAATTATTTAGTGCGGACTAATTCTCAATCTATCCGGCTGTTATCCAACCCAAAAAAATGTCCGAAATAAAGTAAAATGTGGATTTGATTTCTTCATGCAACCTTTTTAGTTAAACTTCTGTCTTATGTTTATTCTGCCTGCTATGAAGAGATTTTTCTCCCCGCTTGCCTTTTGGTGTGACTTTGGTCACCTGACTTTACCTGTATTCGGGCATTCCGGCCGGGATAGTTTTGCACGTCTTTTCAATCACTCTTTATATCCAAAAAATCTTCGTCCCGGGAAGCAAATAGCGGTTTTCCGGAGTTAGTCATGTACTAACACTACTTGCATGCTATGAGATATGCCACTCTTTCACGGGTGGCATTTTCTTTTAACCCAAATTTTGCATTAGAAAAATGCAAAATTTGCCAAAGGCCGATAGAAACTGCGTTTCATCGGGGTTAAACCCGGATACGTTTCTTTTTGATCATCCCCTGCTCACTACTACATTACAATCCTAATGCATAATCCGGGTTTAACTATTTTTTACAAAAAGGCAAGAAATTCTGGCAGATCAAAAAGTCATTTTGACAGATTTTTTCATTGGTACGGGTGTTGCTTTTGGGTAATAAGAAACTATAAAAAAACAATTAAAAAAGGAGGATGCTATGACACTCATTAAATGGAACAAACCCAACCATCGGATGGAGAGGCGGGAGCTATTGGCGCCTTCCATCGACAATCTGCTCAATGATTTTTTCAACGACAGCTTTCTTTCGCGGGAATTTGCCGGGTATGTACCGGCTGTAAACCTGCAGGAAAGCGAAAATGCCTATCAACTGGAGGTTTCGGCTCCCGGGTTTACAAAGGAAGACTTCAGTATTTCATTTAACAACGGGGAACTGGAGATTTCGGGTGAACATAAGTCGGAGAACTCTTCTGAAGAAAAGAACTACACGCGAAAGGAGTTCAGTTATGGTTCTTTCAGGAGAAGCTTTGCCTTCAGCGAAGAAGTAGAAGATGAAAAAATCAGTGCAAAATACGAAAACGGAATTCTGAAAATTGAATTGCCGAAAATCCATCCCGAAAACGGAAAAAAGGGAAAACAGATTATGATCTCTTAAACAGGTGTGATTTGGTTTTGCGTATCAGCCCGGTGATGAGCCGGGCTTTTTTTATCTTTGACGTATGCGAATAGATATTCTTACTGTTTTACCCAACCTGCTGGAAAGTCCTTTTTCGGATTCCATTATGGAAAGGGCGAGGGAACGTGGCTGTGTGGAAATACACCTGCACAATATCCGTGATTATTCCACCAACAAACAAAAAAGCGTTGACGATTACCAGTTTGGTGGCGGAGCCGGAATGGTGCTGATGATTGAGCCGATAGCATTATGTATCGAAAAACTGAAGTCCGAAAGACGTTATGATGAAATTATCTACATGACCCCCGATGGAAAAACACTGGATCAGAAAATGGCTAACCAGCTTTCATTAAAGGAAAATATAATAATCATCTGCGGACATTACAAAGGCATCGACCAGCGCATCCGCGACCTGTTTGTGACGATGGAAATTTCCATTGGTGATTATGTTTTATCCGGAGGCGAACTGGCTGCTGCTGTTTTGTGTGATGCGGTAATACGATTGTTGCCCGGTGTGTTAAATGACGAGACTTCTGCCCTCACCGACTCTTTCCAGGATAATTTACTGGCACCACCGGTTTATACACGTCCCGAAGATTATAACGGACACAAAGTACCCGAAATTCTTTTGTCGGGAAATCATAAACTGATTGAAGAATGGAGAATGGAAGAATCGATTAAACGCACGAAAGAAAGAAGGCCGGATTTGTTGGGGGAAGATGGTCAGTAGTCAGTTGTGTAATTGTATGATAGCAAATTCGTTTTTTGGGCGGAGAGAATTAAGAATAATTGAATGATGAATAACGAATTAAGAAATCGCTCAAAATTCGTCATTCATGTATTCATCATTCGTTCATTCCTTTTATATTCTTACTCCAATCAAACAAACATCATCCACTTGTTCTAATTCTCCTTTCCATTTTTCGAAGGTTTGGTTGATAGCGGATTTTTGTTCATCCATTGACTTACCCCGGAGGGAAAGAAGTTGTTCTTTCATTTTGGAGTACTTGAATTTTTTTCCGCTTGTTCCGCCAAACTGATCGGCATAACCATCTGAGAACATGTAGAGCGAATCGCCTTTGGAGAGTTTTATTTTGTAATTGGTAAAAGGTTTCCGGTTGTCGTATTTTCCTATGGGTTGTTTGTCGGGTTTGTATTCTTCAATTTCACCGGTAGCGGTTCTTAGTATCCATAAAGGATTGTTTGCACCGGCCCATTCCAGCTCAAGTGTATCTGGGTCGAAAGCACAAAGCGAAATATCCATTCCGTCTTTTACATCACTTTCGCTTTTTTCGAACGTTTCTATAACCAGTTCGGTAACTTTATCGAGAATAGCTGCCGGTTGCTGAATATGAAACTCTTTTACAGCGCGGTTAAGAGCATTGCTGCATACTACACTTACCATTGCTCCGGGAACTCCATGTCCTGTACAATCCGCTACTGCAAACAGGATTTTTTTCTTTGATTCGGGTAGTTGTTCAATAGCTGTACGTTCGCCCTGCTGACGAGCTTTAAGGCCATCTCCGTTAGTTTTTGAAGAAACTGTTTCCATCCAGTAGAAATCGCCCGCTACAATATCTTTTGGCTTGTAAATGATGAAAGATTCATAGAGATAATCACGTACCAGTTTCAGCGGTGGAAGAATAGCTTCCTGTAATCTTCTTGCATAGGTGATGGAATCTACAATTTCACGGTTTTTCTCCTCTATCTCATTGCTTTTTCGTTCAATCTCCGACTTCTGTCTTTCTACTTCGTCTTTTTGCTGAAGGATAATTTTATTGGCTTTTTGTTTGTCGCGGTAACTGCGGAAAATGAAAAAAGCGAGTATACACATGACTGCAAATCCGCCAATAAATGCATAGGTTAGCCTTCGTTGCGAAGCATTTTCAATTTCTTTTTTTTCGATGTCTTTGGCGTGTTCAATTTCTTTTCTTTCGGTTTCCATTTTTGCCTTTGCCTCTTTTTTCTCAAATTCCATAGCTAATTGCTGGCGTTTTATCTCTTCTTCCATAGCCAGTTTGTTTTGTTCGGCTTTGGCTTTAAGAGCCAGTTCTTTTTTCTCGGCCTCTGCCCGCATTTTTGCCTGTTGCTGTTCAAACTGAAACATCATTTGTTTTCGGTTGATCTCTTCCTGTAATTCCATTGCCCTTTTTTCCTGTTCCAGTTTCAGCATAGCTTCTTTTTTGTCGTACTCGTACGCTAATTCCATTTTCGTTAGTTCGCGTACATTTTGTTCATTCACCAAACTGTCGTTTACGTCATTATAGATCATGTAGTAATCGAGCGAGTTTTTGTAATCTTCCTTGTAATAATAGGCCTGGTAAAGACAAAGGCAGTTATCGGCTTTTTGGGGAAGCACTCCCATCTCCTCTGCCATTTCCAGTCCTTCGGTGCAATATTCCACTGCCTTGTCATAATCTTTTTGCCTGAGGTAATGAAACCCGAGGCTTTTGAGTGTGGAAGCGATGTAAAGTTTATTCTGAATTTCCTTGCTTTCTTTTAGTGTTTGTTCGAGGTACTCCACTGCTTTATCCGATTCACCGCGATAGGAATAGATGGTGGAAATATTAATGAGTTTTACAATTTTTCCTTCGGTATCACTGGCTTTTTCATCGTACTTCAAACCTTCCAGGTAATATTCAAGGGCTTTGTCATACTCTTTTTTATCATAATAGCAGTTTCCTATTCCTGTATACACGGAAGCTATCCCGCTGTAATGCGTGTTACCGGCTTTTTCATATAATTTTAAACTTTCCTCATACAGTTGTAACGCTTTCACATCATCATTTTGCCCGTGAAAAAGATTGGCTAATCCCACAAGGCTTCCGGCCTGTCCGTCAATGCTTCCTGCTTTTTCATAGGCGGTGCGTGAAAGCCGGTAAAATTCCTGTGCTTTGGGATAATTTCCGCGGTAGAAATAAATATTCCCCATGTTGATATATGTGTCTCCCAGTTCAGACTGAAGGCCCAGCTCGTTATACAGGTCGGCAGCCAGTTGAAGGTTGCGTGCCGCATCATCGTAGTTTTGTGAGCGCAGGCTGACTTTTCCCAGGGAAAAATAAGAATCGGCTGTTTCTTTTTTATCAGCGCCTTCGTTTCTCTTGTCGAAGGATTGCTGGTAATATTTTTTGGCTTCTTCGGGTTTATTCAGGTAAAAGTCATAAATTTCTGCCAGGTAAAAAGCACAGTTGGCTTTTTGTTTTTCATTGCCGGTAAGCTCGTAGTATTTGATGGCCTCGAGGTAATATTTTTCAGCAGCAGGATAATTTTTCCGCTTATAATTTTCGAGATTGGCGAGATTATAGGCACAACTGGCGAGTCCTTTTTCATAACCGTCCTGCTTATAGGCTTTCTGAGCCATTTTATAATAGGTTTCAGCTTTGTCATAATCTTTTTCAGCATAGTAGATATTACCTGCTTCGAGATAAACACCGCCTTCTCCTGTGGGATAGCCATACGTTTTATAATATTCAGCTGATTTAAGAAAAGCTTCTACCGCCATTTCTGGTTTTTTGGCCTCATCATAAATATATCCCACAAGGCTTGCACCATAACCGAGATAATAATAATTATTAATGTCTTTTTCGTAATCATAAAGTTTCAGCAGGTATTCAAGTGCGAGATCGTCTTTTTCTTTGTAGTAATACGCTACGCCAATCATGTAATGCGCTTTGGCTTCCCATTCTTTAAGATTTTGTTTTTTAGCTGCTTCAAGAATTTTAAGGCCTTCATTTAAGGTGGAATCAGGAAAATCGCCAACGATGGAGAGAAAGTTACCGATGTTTTTTTTCCATTGGGTGGTGTCGGAGGACAAAAAGTAAATATCCCGCGCACCGGCTGAAGAAATAACGAGAGACAGAATAAAAAGAAAGGATATCCGCTTCATTTGGCAAAAACTTAGTATAAAGATATAAAATTTGAGAAAACGGAAAGAAATTCGTTTTTCCCATATGAGTTAAACCAGAGTTATCCTATTTTAATTCCAATAACGCACACATCATCCACCTGCTCCAGTTCACCCCTCCAAACCTGGAATGTATGTTGTAATTCCTGCTTTTGTTTTTCCATGGGAAGCAAATGGTTTTTGAGCAATATTTCTTTCAGTCGTTTCATTTTGAATTTTTTACCGCCCGTTTTTGTTTTTTCTTTATCAAAACTACCAAACTGATCGGGAAAACCATCTGTGGTCATATATAAGCAATCGCCCTGTTTTATTTCTATTTCAGAAAGGCTGAAATTTTGTTTTATAACATCATCACCTGCACTGATGGGTTGTTTATCTCCCTTATATTCTGTCATTTCGTTATTTCGTATAAGTAACAGTGATGTATTAGCCCCGGCAAAAAAGAGTTTTCCATTGTTTTTGTCAATAGCAATCATAGCCATATCCATTCCATCGCGGATGTGAGCCTGCTGGTTTTGTTTTTTAAGGTTTTTGGGTAATTCGTTGTTCAGAAAATCCAGCGCTTCTGCAGGGGTTTTCACCGAGGGATTGCTGATGGTTTGATTCAATAATGTGTTTCCTATCATCGTCATCATAGCGCCTGGCACGCCATGTCCGGTGCAATCGGCAATGGAAAAAATGATGGCATCCGATTTTTCATTTTTGGAAGAAAAAACAGTGCCTTTGGTCATCCAGAAAAAATCTCCGCTTACAATATCTTTTGGCAGGTAAAAAATGAAGTAATCGCTGAAAACAGAATTCATATCTTCTGTTTTGGGTAAAAAACTTTGCTGGATACGAAGGGCATAATTGATGCTGTCGGTGATATTTTTGTTTTTTTCTTCTACTATTTCTTTTTGAAATTCCACATCCTTTTTCTGCTCTTCAATAATTTTTTTCTGCCGGCTGGTGATGCGGAAACGGTTGAAAACGATGAAAGCAAAAGCCAGCAGAAGTAAAATAAATATCACCAGGAAAAAGTTCCTCGACTCTTCTGCTTCCAGTTGCGCGTTTTGAACATCAATTTTAGCGTTTTGCGCTTCAATCTGGGCATCCAGGATTTTCTGTTTTTGTGCATTTTTCACACTATCGGCAAATGACCTGCGCATGTATTTATACTGAAATTCGAGGTGAGCCACCATTTCCGCAGTTTCAAGTCCAAATATGCTATCCTTACCCTGGATATATTCTTCAAAATACCTTAAGGCATTTACATTATCGCCCTTTTTTTTGTAAATATCATAAAGACATCCGCAGGAAGAATTGTGTTCTGAATAGGTATTCAGCTGCAGTGACATGCGATAAGCTTTTTCACAACTATCGAGTGCCG
This sequence comes from Bacteroidota bacterium, assembly GCA_049322335.1. GTDB lineage: Bacteria > Bacteroidota > Bacteroidia > Flavobacteriales_D > UBA2798 > JBMORL01. Next base: position 53,174 of record JBMORL010000092.1, on the reverse strand, counting down.
CATTTGTTTTTCCCTGTTTCAGTAAAACGTTTCCCGAGTTCACCTGCACACCGATCATTCCTGTTGGATCATTGATTTGCTGAAAAAGGCGGCTGGCTTTATTAAAATAATCGATTGCTTTATCAAACTGAAAAAGGTCATCGGCCAATGCGCCCATCCTGCTATAGGTCGTAGCTACTCCATATAGATTATTTGATTTCATGTTAAGCTGCAAACCCATTTCAAAATACTTCCAGGCCGAATCGGATTGTTTCAGGTATTTATACAGATCTGCTTTATTATGATAAACAATGGCAAGCCATGAGGTATCTTTCATTTCCAGAAAAATTCCTTCGGCCATTTTCACAAACTCCATCGACTCTTCGTAGCGCTGCATTATTTTAATAATAACCGAAATATTTACATAAGCTCCGGCCAAACCGTTCTTATCACCGGCTTCTTCATAGAGTGTAACCGAGCGTTTATAATGTTTTAAAGCTTCTTTATACAAACCCTGGTTATAAAAAATGATACCGGTATTCATCTCGGCAGAAGCTTCTCCCCTTTTATCATTCATTTTCCGGTAGAGGAAAATATTTTTCCGGTAAAAAATCAGTGCTTCTGAATAGCGGCTTCTCACGTCATACGAAACACCAATTGTGTTATTGGCATAGGCCTCATAAAAATTATTTTTCTGTTCACCGGCCATTTTCAACAGCTGGTGTGCATAAATTTCTGCCGAATCGGGTTGAGAATAAACGATAGACCATGCATATTCATCAAGCGCTTTCATCCGCACAGTATCAGGAAGGGTTCTGTCATTCCATAACGACAACTGTGCCCGAAGCCCTGTGACTAACGTTAAAAGGATAAACGTAAAAGATATTTTATTTTTTATGATCTTCATTGCATTTAAACGGCAATTCTTACAATAACTTCTGTTCCGTCCGGCTCATCGTTTTCATTCGTAAGGTCGTTGATTACAATACTATGATGATCACCCCATTCTTTTTTCATGGCAGCGTTGATCGTATCCAGTCTTTCCTGGGTAACAATAAGGGCCATGGATTTGTGCTGCTGGTCGCGCTGCATTTTATTCTGAATGGCTTTCTCTCTTCCTACCCCATTGTCTCTCACCCGGCATTCGAGGTAATGGTCTTTTATGGAAAAATGGATTTCCAGTTTTCCTCTCCGGTTCAGCCCGTTGAAACCATGAATAATGGAATTCTCCACAAAAGGCTGGAGAAGCATGGGAGGAATCATTATTATTTCGTTTTCAGCTTCTTCATCTGTTACTATTTCATAATCGAATGAATCGTTACGGGTAAATTTTTCCAGCGCCAGGTAATCATTCAGCGTTTGAATCTCACGGTCGAGGGATATCAGCTGTTCGCGGGAATTTTCAAGAATATTTCTCATCAGTTTCGAAAACTTGGTAAGATATAAACGTGCCGTTTTATCGTCATTCTCAAGAATAAGGCCCTGGATAGAATTCAGCGCATGAAAAATAAAATGCGGATTCATCTGCAATCGCAGTGACTTTTGTTCAAGTTCCAGTAATTTTTTTTCCGTTTCCAGTTGTTCACGAAGGCGCAGAGAACGGTTTTTTACATTGCGGGTATACACCAATACGATGGATAAAATAATCACCGCAATGGCCGAGTACATAATCAGTTTAAACCACCATCTCTCCCAAAAGGGTGATTCAATCTCAAAGAAGAACTCCAGCGGTTTTTCTGTCCACACTCCGTCTTCATTCATAGCCATCACCTTAAATGTATATTTTCCAGGTGCCAGGTTATTGTAAGTCACCTCGCGTTTATTGGTAACAGGCGACCAGTCACCGTCCAGTCCTTCCAGTTTCCATTTGTATTTTACCATAGAGGGATTTCTCTGGTCAATCCCGATAAACTCGAAACCGATATGGTTTTCATCATGATGCAATGTCCACTGATCGGAAATTTTTTCCCAATCTTTTCTTTGGTTTTTAAAACGGGTTTTTTCGAGAGGTTGGTAAAACAGGTTAATGCCGGTGAAGCCAAGCCGTGGTGCACTGGCATTGCTGGTTTTTCGCTGCGGATTATATTTGGTAAGCCCGTTGATCGTGCCAAACCAGATGGATCCGTCAAATGAACGGGCAGCGGAGTTCTGGCAGGTTTCTATTCCCAGGAAGCCATCCGTTTTTCCAAAGTGTTTGATGGAAACAATGTTGCTGTTTTCATTCAGTATAATTTTATCCACACCTGTCTCCGAACCTGCCCACAAATTTCCTTCACTATCGGTTTCCAGCAGGTAGATGTTGTCCGAGGTAAGTCCGTCTGCTGTGGTAAAATATTCCATCTCCTCTTTTTTCAGTTTTCGCTGCTGCGGAAGTATGCGAAGTAATCCTTTTCCTGCTGTAGCAAACCACAGGTAACCGTTTTTATCCTGCCGTATGGCGCGAACCGTTAGTTTATCCACCTGCCGGTAGGTAATGATAAATGCATAGTTCCCGGAAAAAGAAATACTGTGAATTCCTTCTTCAGCATCAGCGCCTGCCCAGATGGTGTTGTTTTTGTCAACAAAAAGGCAATTCACCCTGTCGGGAAGGTCACCTGCACTTCGTTTTATGGTAAAATTATTTTTGTTTTCGGGGAAAGGGCGATAGATGTGGGAAACACCACCACCCGCTGTGGCAATATGAAGAGCACCGTTTTTATCCTGTACAATTGACTTTACCCAGTTTCCCGTAAGCCCCTGCTCACGTTTTAAACCTATAAATCCCGATGAATCGAACCGCCACAATCCTTCTCCTTCTGTTCCAAACCACATGGCTCCGTAACTATCCTGGAAAATACATTTCACTTTTTCATCCACAAAACCATTTTCTGCTGAATAGTGCACCACGTTAGTTCCTTTTATACGAACCACTCCTTTGGCATTGGTTCCCATCCACAGCGAACTGTCGGAAGAAACGAAAACAGAATAAATATAATCTCCTTTCAGTCCGTTTTTTTCGGTATAATGCACAAACTGTTCTCCCGAATATTTGGAAACGCCACCACCCGAAGTGCCGATCCAGATATTCCCCCAACTATCATTAAATAACGAGCTGACATGATTATTGGCCAATCCCTCATTTTCCGAAATATTCACCAGCGAACTATCCGAAGGATCGTAACGGTAAATTCCGGCATCGTGTGTAGCTATCCACCATCTGCCTTGTCCATCCTGTAAAAGATCATGAATAATCCGGCTTTTCAGTTCATCGGGTTTAAACAAGGGAAAAGCTTTTGCTCTTTTTTTATTAAAAGCAAAAACCCCTCCGCCATATGTTCCGGCCATAATATTTCCATCGGGCATTTCGTGCAGGGCGCGAACCAATACATTGGTAAAACCGTCTTTCCCTCTGAAAAGATAACTTACCGGTTTTCCTTTCACTGTATCTGCCAGGTTCAAACCAAAATCATCTCCAAACCACAAATTCCCTTTGGAATCAATGAGCAGACAACTCACCATATTTTTGGTTACCGGGTATTTTACCAGTTTATTTTGTTCGAGATAGTAAATACCTTTTGCTGTAGCCATCCATAATCGTCCGTTTTTATCTTCAGCGAGTGCATTAACCGAAACGGCAGAAGAATCGCTTCCGGGAAAATAGCTGGTAAATTTTTTACCGTTATAAATACTAAGGCCGGCATTGGTACCGATACAGATATTTCCTTTTTTATCTTTCAGCAGGCATAATACGAAATCGTTGATTAAACCATCACGTGTGGTAAAATTTTTGAATGATATGCCGTCAAAACGGCTGAGGCCTCCTCCTCTTGTAGCCATCCACAGGTAACCTTCATTGTCTTCTGCAATGGCAAATACCTGCGATTGTGCCAACCCCTCGCCTACAGAATAATTATGAAAGTTGTATTGCTGGGCTTTGGACAAAAAAGCCGAAGACACAAATAGCAATATAAGAAATACCCGTTGACCCACTCTGCGGTTAATCGTTAAAAACTCTCACAAAATAACAATTTGTTCCGGATAAAAAATGTAAAAACCCGGTAAATCGTTGTTCGTATATTTGAACTACCCATCATGCTCAAACGACTCTGGCTCCGGTTCTGGCGTTTCAACTACCGCTACAGGTATGTATGGTACGCCCTGTGGATCATTTTTTTTATATGGTATTACAATGCCATACCCGAAAAACTCTTCAATGATCCCACCTCCACGGTAATTTACGACCGCCAGGGAAATGTATTGGGTGCAAGAATAGCTGATGACGGCCAGTGGCGGTTTCCTCATAATCCACATGTTCCCGAAAAATTTGAAAAAGCCATTATCCAGTTTGAAGACAGGAATTTTTATTCGCATATAGGTATCAGTTTCAGGGGGATCGGAAGAGCTGTCAAACAAAATTTTTCGGAAGGAAGGCGCGTAAGCGGTGGAAGTACCATCACTATGCAGGTAGTAAGACTGATGAGAAAAGGACAGGAACGCACCTATGGTGAAAAGATACTGGAAGCGATACTTGCCACACGGGTAGAATTTTCCTATTCCAAAGAAGAGATTCTTGCCTTTTATGCTTCCAATGCGCCCATGGGAGGTAACGTGGTGGGGATTGATGCAGCGGCATGGCGTTATTTTAACCGCACACCCGACCAGCTGTCGTGGGCTGAATCGGCTTTGCTGGCTGTGTTGCCCAATGCGCCCAGCCTGATTTATCCCGGAAAAAATCAATATAAACTGAAAGACAAACGCGACCGCCTGCTCGACCGCTTATTTGAAATCGGGGAAATAGATTCCACTACCCTTTTGCTTTCTAAAACCGAACCGCTTCCGCAAAAACCGGCAGATCTTCCTCAGGTCGCCCCTCATCTTGTTAATGAACTAATGAAAAAAGGCCATAAAGGCGAACGTATTACCACCACTCTTGATAAGGAAATACAGGAACAGGTAGTGAAAATACTGGAACACCATCACGAACGTTTGTTACTGAACAAAATTTATAATGCAGCCTGCCTGGTGATTGATGTAAACACAGGTGAAGTGATTGCTTATGCCGGGAATGTGGAGAATGAAGAAAAAGAACACGGAAGCGATGTGGATATCATTCCTTCTGCACGAAGCACCGGCAGTATTCTAAAACCCTTGTTATATGCCGGCATGCTCAATGATGGAATCATTACACCCAAAATGCTGGTGCCGGATGTGCCTACACATATTTCGGGATACAACCCAAAAAATTATAACCAGAAATATGATGGCGCTGTTTCCGCCAACCGTGCCCTTGCGCGATCGCTGAATGTTCCGGCCATAAAAATGTTGCAGCAATACGGTATTGCAAAATTTCACTACCAGTTGAAAAAACTGGGATTAACCACCCTGAAGTTTTCCTCTTCCCATTATGGGTTGTCGCTGGTTCTTGGAGGGGCTGAAGCTTCACTATGGGATCTTTGTTCGGTTTACGCAGCGATGGCCAGGAACCTGAACCAGTATCCCGATTACAAAAAATCGGTAAACGAACGGCCTTACTATATATCAAAAAATGTAACCGCTGAAACACTAACTGCTGAAGCGTCCGAACCGTTATTAAATCCTGCAGCAGTTTGGTTTACTTTCCAGGCCATGCTGGATGTAGCGCGGCCGGAAGGGGATGAAAACTGGCAGAATTTTTCTTCTTCATCGAAAATTGCGTGGAAAACCGGAACCAGTTTCGGATTTCGTGATGCCTGGGCCATTGGCGTGAATCCGAAATACGTGGTGGGTATTTGGGTTGGAAATGCCGATGGCGAAGGAAGGCCGGGTTTGGTGGGAATAGAAGCAGCAGCGCCCATTTTATTTGATGTATTCAGCCGCTTGCCGAAATCAGAATGGTTCAGGATGCCTTATGACGATATGGAAAAAGTTCCTTTATGCCGTTTAAGCGGACACCGTGCCTCTGATGTCTGCGAAGAAGTGGATACCACATGGATTCCCGCTACCTGTAGCGAAACACCGGTATGTCCCTATCATCAGCTGGTGCACCTGGATAAAACCGGAAAATACCGGGTGGACAGTGATTGCGAACTGGCAGAAGAAATGATTCACCATCCGTGGTTTGTTCTTCCTCCGGTAATGGAATATTATTATAAGGGAAAAAATCCTTCCTACAAAACATTACCGGAATTCAGAAGTGATTGCAAATCGGTGGAAGAAAACAAACCGATGGAAATTTTGTATCCGAAAAAAGGAAGTAAAATACATATCCCTGTAACGTTAGAAGGGGAAAAAGGAAAAACTATTTTTGAAGCTACACACCGCGATAAATCTGCCACTTTATTCTGGCATCTTGATGATTTATTTATCGGTTCTACTATGGATATTCACCAGATGGAATTTGTTCCTGCTCCCGGGCCACATAAATTAACAATCGTAGACGACAAAGGAAATACCGTGAGTGTGAATTTTGAAGTGAGGGAGTAAGTTCATTTACTGCTGTAAGCCGGCCTTTCAACAATAAAAATCTGCGGTATTAATCCTGCCTGCGCCATCCTGTAAGTAGCCTGCTTTTCCAAAAGGCGAATATATCCCGTATTCAACGAATCAAGCCTTTGCCGGGAAAGAACCACAGTGGAAATAACAGAATCCTTTTGCCATTGGAATTCCGTTAACTCCATATCTCTTTCCATTTCTTTGTTCAAATTTTCTATTGTTAATTCCAGGTACCGAATGAGTTTTTGTTTTTCTTCCCGGATTCTGCTTTCGAGTTCTTTTATTTCAGCATTTTTTGCTTTCGCCATCAGAAGTTCTTCGCGTTTCAATTCCAGTTCATAGATATTGCCTGCTGTAGAATGAAAGTATTCATCATTATCCATTATTCCGTTGGAAAGAACGGATATCTTTACTATCCCATCGTTCCTTTTTAAGGAATGAATCATTTCTTCCAATATATTTTTATTCGCCATCAGCTTTATCATTTTTTCTGCCAGCCTGGTATTATAATTATATTCCTGCCACTTTTCGGGATTTTTTTCTTTTTCCTTCATTAATAATTCTTCTTCCTTATTAATGTCTATCCTTATTTTATCCAGATTACTTTCTATATCCAACAGCTTTTCCTTTACATCCGAACCCAGGTATCCCCGTACAAAGAGATATGCTTCATTATACAATGTGTCAAGAAAATTCAATGCCGCTTTTTCATGATCGTGATAAAATTCAATTTTTAATATTTCTGTGGCATTTTCTACTTCATGCACTCTTATGTTTTCACGTGCTGAAAAAACATCTCCCTGCCACTTTGTTTTTGAAATTACCCGGCTGAGGATGGTATCAGACACCAGCAGAAGTGCGATGCTTTCTGTCTTTGTCATACCCTGCGGTGGTAGCTTGCTGAAGGTATCCTTCCCAAAAAAACTTTCCTCCTGAACCATAATTTCCATATGCGCATGTCCGCCCGTATAATTCCGGGGTTTGCTTTTTTCTTTACAGGAAAATAAAATGAGAATAAAAAAAAGGATAGAAACCAGTTTTTGTGTGCTGGTAAATGGTATCAGAAAACCGCTATTACCATCTTCCCTCTTCATTTAAAACGCTGGTATATTTTTTCAGCGAGCGGAGAATAAAAGTAAACACCAGCGTTCCGCCCAAAATCCAGGCATAATTCATATTGAATTCAAATGTTTCCATCATAAAATAATCGCGGCAAAGCGCCACAAATAGAAATCCGAAAACAGTGGCCAGGATTCCTGAATATTCTCTTCTTAAAACACTTTTCATGGAAAATGGCACCACCGATTTTTTATAATTTTTGAAAGAAGGAATAAAAGCCGGTACTTTCATCGACCAGCTGATATAAACTTCTCCGAATTTTTTTTCCAAAAAACGTTCTTCAGCAAACATGATCCTTTCGTAATACAGCCAATAAGCAAGGGTAACCACCAGTACAAACCAGATATTGAAAGTAAATCCAACGATACCGATCCACATAAAATAATTGCCCAGGTAAAGCGGGTGTCTTACGGTGGAATAGATGCCGGTTTGATTTACCGTATCGGCCACCTGCTCTTTTGTATTTCTTCCGGAAGTGTTCTTAGGCGTGGTGCCGATAGCGATAGCACGGATGATAAACCCGAGAAAAGAAACGAAACCACAAACAGCCAGTAAAACCCAATACATGTCCTCCGTGATGCAAGTAATATCCGTCAGCCAGATTACCGGAACGGAGGCCGCAAAAAGAAGGAGTGGAATCTGTCCCCTGTACCTGAACAAAGTATTTCCCGAAGATTCGAAGGTATGAATGAGCGCCATTCGGTAAAATTTATTATATTTATAGCATCCTAAGGATACGTGCGGGCGAAATTACTATTATTCATTTAAAATTACCGGTTATGCCTAAACAGAAATTCGAGCTTGAGTATCCCCTCCGCTCTTCCAATAAAGTGCTTTTCAACAGCTTAAGTACTCCAGATGGTCTTTCCGAATGGTTTGCTGACGATGTAAATATTAAAAACGGGGTGTATATATTTAAATGGGATGACGCAGAAGAGCGTGCCCGGCTGATCTCCAAAAAACCATTCGAGTCGATAAAATTCCAGTGGGAACGGGAAGATGAAGACGACAACACCATGTTCGAATTCAACATAAAAACCGACCCAATCACCAATGAAGTGGCGCTGATAGTGACCGATTTTGCTGATGAAAGCGACATGGCCGAATCAAAATTTCTCTGGGATAACCAGATTGGTGTTTTAAAACAAAAACTCGGTGCATAATCTCGCTTCTTTTCGCAATTTTGCAGCCGGCCTGACGTTTGACTATTTACCTTGAAAAAACTTCATCTTCTTATCATCAGGGCCTATATCGGGCCTTTTATTTCCACCTTCATCATTTCGATGTTTTTTCTGGTGATGCAGTTTTTATGGAAATACGTTGACGACCTGATGGGAAAAGGCCTGGAATGGTATGTGGTGGCCGAATTGCTTTTCTATGCCTCTGCCAACCTCGTTCCTATGGCATTGCCAATTGCCATTTTGCTTTCGTCTATTATGACATTCGGAAACCTGGCCGAAAGCAATGAACTTACCGCCATGAAATCGGCAGGATTATCCCTAACCAGAATCATGCGGCCGCTTACTGTTTTTATTTTTTTGATCAGCATCGGGGCTTTCTTTTTTTCCAATTATACCTGGCCGGTAGCCAACCTGAAATTCAGGGCGCTTATTAACGACATACAGGAACAAAAACCCACACTGGCACTGAATCCCGGAACATTTTACAACGACATTCCCGGTTACAGCATTTATGCCAAAGAAAAAAACAATTCGGATGAATCATTCAAAGAGATTTTTATTTTCGATCAGTCGCATCCCAATGCACTGCTGAAACGCGACCTGTATGCCGAACAGGGACAATTATTGAAAACAGATAACGGTGATCATCTTTACTTTACCCTTATTGACGGAAGAATTTACCAGGAAATGGATCCTTCGAGCGTAAAAAACGCAAAATATCCGTTTATGAAGATGTCGTTCAAGGAAGGTGTTTTGCATTTTGATATGGAAGCGTTTAAGTTGCAGCGTACCGATGTAGACGTTTTTCGCTCGCATTTTGAAATGATGAATATGGAACAGCTGGAGATAGCGGAAGATTCACTGCGATCTCACCTGGCACAGCGCAGAGAGGATTTTTCAAAATTTATCACCAACGAATTCATGATTTATCGCCCCGTACAGGTACGACAGGCTGATTCATCGTCACTGGTTCCCACTGCTTTTTTATGGAAAAATCTTGAAAAAAAAGAAAAGGCCAATGCTGTTTCAGTGGCCTTAACCAAAGCTCGTGAAATAAACCGTGTATACACCGGTCTGAAAGATGAAGTACGCGGACGAAACGAATACATCAACAAACACCGCATAGAATGGCACCGGAAACTAACACTTTCTTTTGCCTGTGTGATTTTGTTTTTTATTGGCGCACCACTGGGAGCTATTATACGTAAGGGAGGATTGGGTGCACCAATGGTAGCTTCCGTATTATTATTTATTTTTTTCTACATTGTTTCCATCAGCGGAGAAAAAATGGCCAAATCGGAAGTGATGGACCCTTTCTGGGGAATGTGGCTCAGTACTTTTGTGCTGGCACCTTTCAGTTTCCTGCTCACCTGGTCATCCAACCGCGATTCGAAATTATTCACCAAAGATTTCTACATTTCAAAATTCCGTTTCCTGCGCAGGAGAAAAAGTTAATTTTGCACCATGTCGCTTAAAATACTTCAGCTTTGCCATAAACCGCCTTTGCCAGCCATTGACGGTGGATGCATCGCCATGAATAACATTACCAAAGGACTAATGAAAGAAGGATATGAAGTGAATATTCTGACAGTAGAAACTCAAAAACACCCGTTCCTTCCCGACCTGATGCCCGAAGATTACAGGCAGAAAACGAAAATAGAAAGTGTTTATGTTGACACCTCCGTAAATCTCGTTGATGCCTTTTCAGCTCTTGTCACCTCCGATTCCTACAATATCAGCCGTTTTTTTTCTCCCGATTTCGACTTAAAGCTGATAAAAACCCTGCGTGAAAATTCATATGATGTCATTCACCTTGAAAGTTTATTCATGACTCCCTACATTGCTACCATCAGGAGGCATTCCAAAGGAAAAATCGTTTTGCGCTCGCACAACCTCGAATACATTATCTGGGAACGGATGGCCGAGGCTTCAAAAAACCGCGCCAAAAAAGCATATCTCAATTTACTTTCACGCCAGTTGAAACGTTATGAACTGAATGTCATCAACCAGGTAGACGGAATTGCGGCTATCAGCAATGAAGATGCTAAAAAATATCTTTCTTTCAAATGCTTTAAACCAATTGTCAATATTCCATTCGGAATTAATTATAACAATTATACCATCAGCCATACTCCTCCCGAATTTCTTTCTCTGTTTCATATCGGTGCCATGGACTGGACACCTAACGTAGAGGGGATTAACTGGTTTCTGAATAAAGTATGGCCGGAAATACGCCTCCATCAGCCCGAAATAAAATTTTACCTGGCAGGAAGAAAAATGCCCGAATACCTGGTGAAAAATGCACCCGAAAATGTAATCGTTACCGGTGAAGTGGAAAGTGCCAACGATTTTATCAACAGCAAATCTATTATGGTGGTTCCCCTGCTGACAGCCGGTGGAATAAGAGTGAAAATTATAGAAGCAATGGCATTGGGAAAAACAGTTATCTCCACAAAAATTGGTGCCGAAGGAATAGATTACAAAAAAGGTGAACACCTGTTTATTGCCAACACTCCCGGTGAATTTGCTGAAACCATCAATACGTTAGTAAATAACCGGGCTTTGGTGGAAGAAACAGGAAAAAATGCACGAAAACTGGTAGAGAACAAATACGACAACAAACTTCTTACCCGCGACCTGATTAACTTCTATCACTCTCTTACCGACTGATATGAAGCTGCTGGTTATTCTTTCACGTGTACCCTGGCCCATTGAAAAAGGCGATAAGCTGCGCGCTTTTCACCAGTTGAAAGAATTATCCAAATACCACGAAATAGTTTTGTTTTGTGTTACCGATTCACCTGTTCATCCCGATGCGGAAACCGAACTTAAAAAATATTGCAGCGAAATTCATATTCACAAACTTTCTAAAATAAAAATTGCTTTCCGCCTTTTACTCGCTTTTTTTTCTTCCCAGCCTTTCCAGGTAAAATATTTTTATGATAAGGCGGCTGCCAAAAAGGTTAACCGTGTTATCACTGCGTTTAAGCCCCAACACATTTTCTGCCAGCTCATCCGTTGCAGTGAATATGTGAAAAACCAGCACCATATTTCCAAAACGCTCGATTACATGGACGCATTATCGAAGGGAATAGAAAGGAGAACGGAAAAATCGCCTTTTTTCTTTCGCCCTCTTTTCCGTGCCGAAGCCAGGCGTTTGGTGGCATACGAAAACCTCATCTTCGATTATTTCGAACACAAGGTGATCATTTCCGATCAGGACCGGCAATTTATCTGGCATCCCGACCAGAAAAAAATACACATCATTCCTAACGGTGTGGATACTGCTTATTTTACTCCTGTTGAAAGAGAAAAAAAATACGACCTGGTATTTAACGGAAATATGAATTACCCGCCCAATATAGATTGCGTGGAATATATTGTGAATTATGTTTTACCGGAATGTGAAAAAAGGGGAAGGCAGGTTTCTTTACTTATTTCGGGAGCCAATCCCCATAAGAAAGTAAAAGCACTTCATAACGGGAAAAGCATTATTGTAAGCGGCTGGGTAAATGACCAGCGCGATTCGTATGCATCAGCCAGGATATTTTTTGCTCCCATGCAGATAGGAACAGGCCTGCAAAATAAACTACTGGAAGCTATGTCGATGCAGCTACCCTGTATTACCTCTACCCTGGCCAACAACGCGTTGGGAGCCCTTCCCGGCAAGCACCTGTTGATTGGCGAAAATCCGGCTGATTATGCTGAAAAGATACTTTCCCTCCTCAGCAACAGCGATTTACGCCAGTCATTGGCAGATGAAGGCCGTATATTCGTTTTCAATCACTATAAGTGGGAGGTGGTAACAGCCCAATTATCTGCCCTATTTACCACCACAAACCCCTGAATTGTCGTAAATTTGCATCGTAAAAACAAGGGAAAAAGAAGCGTATGGAAAATTACCGGTTGAACAGAATTGAAGAAGCGATCGAAGAAATAAAAAACGGGCGCGTGGTGATTGTAGTAGATGACGAAGACCGGGAAAATGAAGGCGATTTTCTTACTGCTGCCCGAAATGCTACTCCCGAAATCATCAATTTTATGGCCACACACGGCCGCGGACTGATTTGCGCACCGCTGATAGAAACAAGATGCGATGAACTCGGCCTCAACCTGATGGTTTCACAAAACTCGGCCGCTTATGAAACTCCGTTTACAGTATCGGTCGACCTGATCGGACATGGTTGCACAACAGGAATTTCTGCTTCCGATCGTTCAAAAACAATAAAATCGCTGATCGATTCCAATACCAAACCCGAAGACCTTGGAAAACCCGGGCATATTTTTCCCCTTCGTGCAAAAAAAGAAGGCGTATTACGCAGAGCCGGGCATACAGAAGCCGCTATTGACCTTTCGCGTATGGCAGGATTTGAACCCGCGGGTGTTATTGTGGAAATTATGAATGAAGACGGATCAATGGCCCGTCTTCCCGAACTGATGAAAATAGCTGAAAAATTCTCACTGAAAATTGTTTCCATAAAAGACCTGATCGCCTATCGGCTAAAAACCGATTCGCTGATAGAAAAACAAATTGAAGTTGATCTTCCTACCGAACATGGCCATTTTAAAATGATTGCTTTCAAACAGGTTTCCACCGGGCAGGAACATCTGGCTATTATTAAAGGCCAATGGAAAAAAGATGAACCGGTGTTGGTTCGTGTACATTCCAGTTGTATTACCGGTGATATATTCGGATCGTGCCGTTGTGATTGCGGCCCGCAGTTACATGCAGCCCTTCACATGATAGAAAAAGCAGGAAAAGGAGTGATTGTTTATATGAACCAGGAAGGAAGAGGAATAGGTTTGCTGAACAAACTAAAAGCTTACAAACTCCAGGAGGAAGGTTTCGATACCGTAGAAGCCAATATTCAGCTTGGATTCAATGCCGATGAGCGCGATTATGGTGTGGGCGCACAAATTCTGCGACATCTTGGGGTAACGAAAATGAAACTGATGTCCAACAACCCAAAAAAACGCACAGGTTTAATTGGTTACGGATTAGAAATCGTGGATAATGTTCCTATCGAAATTGCCTCTAATCCACACAATGAGCATTATCTCAAAACCAAAAAAGACAAACTGGGACATTCGCTTAAACTGGGAGAGTGAATTTTGGTCAGTAGTCATTGCTTAGTAGGATTTTCCACTGACCACTGACAAATAACCTTCATCCCTCAACCCGTTTAGATTCACAAAAAAGTTAAATACCTGTTAAAATCTTGTTATTGCTGATAATTGTGTGTACATTTGAAATCAACTTAAAAACAGAAAACATGAAAAAAATATTTTTAGCTCTGGCGCTGGTTGCATTTACTGCTTCTACCACTGTAACTTTTGCTGCGGGAAACAAAACCGAGACTGAGAAAACAGAAAAATCAGGTAAGAAGAAAAAGAAAAAAGAAAAGCACACCTGCACTACCAATGCTGAAGGAAAAAGCTGCTGCTCTAAAACAACGGCTACTGCAACTACCGGAAGCACTTCTACCGAAGCTACCAAAAAGGGCTGCTGCTCTCATGGAACCGGAACTTCTACCTGCACTAAAAAAACTGAAGAAGTGAAATAGATCTCTTTCAATAAACAAAAATGCCTGGTGAGAACCGGGCATTTTTTTTATGTACATATACAAGGCAACCCATCCCTTGCCTGAATATGGAGTTATTATTTGTAATTTTGCCACTACATGAAAACCAAAGAAGAAATTACCGGAAACTGGCTCCCCCGGTATACCGGAACACAGTTAAACGAATTCGGTAAATATATTTTACTTACCAATTTCAGTAATTATGTTGAGTTATTTGCCAAAGCGCAAAATGTTCCGTTAAAGGGAGCGGACAAAGCCATGCCTAACGCCACTTCAGGAGATATTTCCATCATTAATTTCGGAATGGGAAGCGCCAACGCAGCCACTATTATGGATTTACTTTCGGCTATACAACCAAAAGCCGTTTTGTTTCTCGGAAAATGTGGCGGGTTAAAAAAGAAAAATAATATTGGCGACCTGATTCTTCCTATAGCCGCTGTTCGCGGGGAAGGAACCTCGAATGATTATCTTCCTCCCGAAGTACCTGCCCTGCCCGCTTTCCAGTTACAGCGTGCTGTGTCAACATCCATTCGCGAAGCCAATTGTGATTACTGGACAGGAACTGTTTACACTACCAATCGCAGAGTATGGGAACATGATGAAGAATTTAAAGATTATTTAAGGAAACTTCGTGTGATGGCCATTGATATGGAAACGGCTACTTTATTTATAACGGGATTTGCCAACAAAATTCCAACGGGAGCATTGTTGCTGGTATCTGATCAACCCATGGTTCCCGAAGGAGTAAAAACCGAAGCCAGTGATAAGATCGTTACTACACATTTCGTGGAAAAACATTTACAGATTGGCATGGATTCTCTCAACGAGTTGATTAATTTCGGCCGTTCTATCAAACACCTCCGTTTCGAATAATGGCAAAAAAAACCAGTGCTGATAACGCTGCCGAGATTCTTCGCGACCTGAAAAACAGAATCTATCATCCCGTATATTTTCTTTGCGGTGAAGAGCCTTTTTACATTGATAAAATTGCTGATTTTGTGGAAGCAAATGTGCTGAATGAAATGGAAAAGGAGTTCAATTTTTCTATTTTATACGGCCAGGATATTAAAATACCCGAACTGGTGGCTTCCTGCAAACGCTACCCGATGATGAGCGAATACCAGGTGATTATTGTTAAAGAAGCACAAAATATCGATAAAATTGAAGAACTGAAACCGTATGTGGAAAATCCTGTGAAAAGTACGATTCTTGTTTTATGCTATAAATATAAAACCATCGACCGCAGGAAAGAATTCGGAAAGATCATTGATAAAAAATCGGTTTATTTCAATTCAGAAAAAGTAGCTGATTATAAACTGGCTCAGTGGATAGAACAATATGTAAAGGAAGAAAAACTTAAAATCGGGCCAAGGCAATCTGCCCTGCTGGCGGAGTTTCTCGGAAATGACCTTTCGAAAATTGCCAACGAAATTGAAAAACTGAAAATATTTGTTCCCGATGGAGCAGAAATTACCGATGATATCATTCAGAAAAATATCGGGATAAGTAAAGATTATAATGTGTTTGAGTTACAAAACGCGCTGGGCGAAAAAGACATTCTTAAATCCAACCGCATTATCACCTATTTTGCCCAAAACGAAAAAAGCCACCCGGTTTTTACGTTGATACCTTCGCTTTACGGATATTATACCAAGATTATGCGTTATCACCTGGTAAGCACAAAACCCGCCCGCGAAATTGCTGCAGAACTGGGTGTTCACGAGTTTTTTGTGCGCGATTATGCCCGTTATGCCAAAAACTATTCTCCCGGAAAGTGTGTGAAAATATTCGAGTACCTGCTGGAGGCCGACCTGAAAAGCAAAGGTGTGGATACCACCGGTATGGAAGGCGGGGATATTATGAAAGAACTGGTTTACAAAATTCTTCACTAACTGCATTTATCCATTAACCGTTATGAAAGACTTTAAAAAATATTTTCTCATCACCGCCACTCCCGAAGAAGTGTATAATGCACTCACCAACCCGCTGGCTATAAAAATATGGACCAATGAGGATGTTGAAATGTCAACTGAACCGGGATCTGAATTCTCCTTATGGAGCGGCAGCATCGTGGGAAAAAACCTGGAGTTTGAAGAAAACAAGAAGATTGTTCAGCAATGGTATTTTGGCGAACAGGAAGAACCCTCCATTGTTACCATCAAACTGCATGCAGATAAAGATTGTACATCAGTCGAAGTAAAACACACTAATATTCCTGACGAGGATTACGAAAACATAACCGAAGGCTGGCAGGATGCCTATTTTGGTTCGATAAAAGAGTATTTTTCGGAAGAAATATAACACCCCGGGGAGCTTAAAATCCCATAAGGCCGGGCTTTAAAAAAAATAAAATCGCTTTTAGTTTTCAAACTCTTTGCTACTTTTGCACCGGAGAGATGGCAGAGTGGTTAATCGCACCTGTCTTGAAAACAGGAGGATGTAAAAGTCCCGGGGGTTCGAATCCCTCTCTCTCCGCACAGAGGGATGCACACTCCAAAAAGGGGGAATTACCTCCCCCTAAGCATCCCAATCCCCCTGATAATAAAGCCAATTGCCTGTAAACATCATTTACCCTCTCAGTTAGAACAGCATTTTTTTCCTTATCAAACACCATCCCAATAGGGAATACCACCTTTTGCAGCTTTTCCCTGAGTTTAGCCCCTGCTAAAGCCCACATTTTCGCGGGATTACTGAGGTATGTCAAAACAGTTTTTAGCTGCTGCAAGAGGTTAGAACTGTTTAGGGCGCAATTTTCCAATTCTTTGAGTGTTTCCTGCTTTTCTTCCTTGTACTTTTCAATGAGCCGCTTGTAGGTTTCCTCCGGCATTTCATTTAAAGCAAAGTACTTGTCTTCTATATTCTCTATTTTCTTGTTGATCTCAGTTAACCTTGTCTTTAATTCACTTGCCAACTGTTCTGCCTGTTGGTTGTTCTTTTGTAACACATACTCAAAATTGTAAAGGATAGGGTCTATATTTTTCTCCTCCAGTGAATAGGTCTGCATTTTCTCCTGAAAGAGTTGATCTAATTGTTTGGCATTTTTAGAACTGTTACATCCCTTTGTGGGGCATTTGTAGTAGTAGAGGTTCTTTTTCTTAACCAAGTACCCTGTAAGTGATGTACCGCAGCCGGAACACTTCATAAAGGTCTTTAAGGATAGGTTATTGTTTTCCTTTTCATGGGGTATGCCGTACCTTGATTCCTTGAGCAGGTTGTTGATCTTTAAAAACACTTCTTTTGTTATTAGTTTCTCGTGTTTTCCTTCCACTACTTTTCCTTCAAGCATTTTATGTGACAGGATTCCGCAGTAAAAGGGGTTTATGAATATTTTGCAGAGTTTTTGCGGATACATATTCACTCCCATTGCTTTCATACGGGCTACTATTTCTTCATTCTTTACTCCTTGCAGTTTCCACTCAAATGCTTTTTTGAGTTTTTTGCCTTCATCATTGAGTACAATTTTTCTCTCTCCTTTACTTTTTACTATGTCATAGCCAGGTGGTACTCTTACTACCCATATTCCTTGCTTGAATTTTTCTTTCATTCCGGCTACTGCTTTTTGTTTGCGGAGTTGGTTGTCAAACTCACTAAAGAGTAGCTGTATGTTTTGGTGCAGTACTCCGCTGGGGTTACTGGTGTCTGTGGGCTGTGTGACTGCAAAGACATTTACTCCATATTTTTCTCTGAGGTCTGTTGCCAGTTTTATCGCGGCTCCTCCTGTTCTGCTGAACCTGTCTAAGCTATATACAAGCAGTTGGCTGATCTTATTCTTTGATTGTTTGATGAACTCTAACATTCTCAGAAATTCTTTTCTTCCATC
The DNA here is from genome assembly GCA_049322335.1 of Bacteroidota bacterium. Classification (GTDB taxonomy): domain Bacteria; phylum Bacteroidota; class Bacteroidia; order Flavobacteriales_D; family UBA2798; genus JBMORL01. The sequence goes on along the minus strand of JBMORL010000092.1, from coordinate 35,043 downwards.
TGTTTTTGCACTTTCATAAGTGCCGCCAAAAAATCCTACTATGTTGAGGTGGTGTTTTTCCACATACTCTTCAATCACTTTTCTTTGTGTAGCAAGACTGTAATTGTTGTCTGCCTGTTCTTTGGTGGATACACGGGTATATACTACTACATTGGTTGTTACCCGCTGCAAAGCTCTGTTTTTATTGGCTTTGGCAAACTTATTGAATACTTCCAGTTGGTTCATGCGGCTTGTTTTGTATTAAAGTTAGGGGTTATTTCAATACCTGTTTTTTTACCCTCCTGTGACTGGATTTGCTGCAAAAATTCATAGCCAAGTTCACACAGAGTTTGTATAGTAAAAACTCTTTCTTGCAGTTCTTCTTCACTCATGTTCTCAAATCCGGGATATTTTTTCAGTGTTTCAACTGTGAGTGGTTCTTTTTTTTCATTGAGTTGCCTGGTTTTGTTTTCAGTGTCTTGTATTAGCATGGTTGTTTTGTGCGGATTTTTTCCGCTTTACAAAAATTCAACTATGCAAAATTCAGATTTCCGGTTTTTTAATCCTGTTTTATCCGGGGGGTGTTTTTTTATTCAGGTTTTAATCTGCTTCTATGGTTTTGTTTGATTGCTGTGGGTTATGCAATGATAGTTTTGTGGCTTACAATATGGCAGTAGCATGGTTGGTAGGTGGAAATTGCATGGTGTTGCAATAGAGGAGTATTTAGGAGGATGAAAGAGGATTAAAAAGTTGCATCGTACGCGTTGGGGTAGGGCGCAAAATAGATACTACTTTTTCGGAAATTTGTGTCTGAAATCATTTAAAAAATTTATTAAATTATCATTGTGATTTAAAGATTTTAATCCACTCCAACTAATACCGTACTTAATTGAAACGTTTTCATAAAGATAATATTTTCTATCAGATCCTTTTTTAATTATTTCAAGACTAATCATAAATTCTAACAGGTTTTTTCTAAGCGATATGTTTTTGATTATTTCATTATCAATAAACTCAGATTGCTTTGCAAATTCATCTTTGCCATGTTTTCTAAACGGTTCCAAAATTCTTTTTAAACTATATAATTCATCTTTGAAATTTTCGGTTGAAGATGAATTATATTCTTTATAATAGTTTGCCCACGGATACCTTTGAGCACCATCGCCATTAATAATAAATTCCCCGCCTCCTTTATGAATAATTTCAAGGGAATGATCTGAATGAGCTATTTCATCACCGACTAAAATAGAATTAATATTATCATGACAATTAACAATCAGATCTTTAGCATTGATAATAATTTTTTTTGCCTTTATTTCAACGTTATGCAAGTCAAAACTTCCACCTCTTCTGCCCAAAACAACGTTTGAATTAACATTAATATCTGCGTTTATTAGTTTATTGTAAAATGTGAGTGCTTCTTTGTCTGACGTTAAACACTCCATTAAAACATTCAGCGATTTTTGCCCCGAAGTATTTGTAATCTCAAATATCGTTTTATTATCTTCACTTCTAACGTATGTAAGTAAAGAATTACCATCAAAACTCGTTCTTGATGAAACTGATTCATAGATAAATCCGGTATGTCCAGATTTGCATACATTTCCATTAAATTCTTTATAGAAAAACGCAAAAAGTGGTGTTAAAATAAAATTTCCGTTTGTTAATTGATGTAGACAAGTTGACTCAAAATTCTTATCCATTAATAGTTTTGCGAGAGTATAATCTCTAAAAGCAGGGCTACTAAATTTGCTGTCACGGATGAATGGGTGGTTATGAATAAAATAACTAAGCGAATCGGTAAATGCCTTTTCAAGCCAATCAGGTATCTTAAAATTAAACAGTACGTTATCTTTCATGGGTTGTCTCGTGACACAATTTAATACAAATTTTAATTGATCTTCGTTAGAATATATCTTATCCCAATCATCCCACCCCTTTATGTGTGCAGATACTTTATCTTTCAATCCTTTAATGAATTTATTTCTATCCCGTTCTAAAATTCTACCAATAAAATCATGAATAATCTCCAATCCGCTTTCAACATTTTGCTTCGATTCAAATTGTTTTGCTATTTCTTCATAATTCTGATCGAACAAAAAATCGGCTATTGTCTCAAGAACGGGACTATACCCTAAAAAGCATCTTATCTCTTCATCTTGCCAAAGATTCTCAACAGAAATTTTAATATTTATGCCCATGCCAATAGATGAAAAAATATTCTTAATCGCCCTTCTGAATGGGTTAATAAATTTTGCATGATTAGAGGGTTTTTGTATGATTCGGTTTTCAATAAACGAAATTGCCTGTTCCTCAGAAAAATAATCAATCTGATAAACGGAGTACGATTCTTTTCCGCTAATTTCATCTAATTTCATTTGAATTTCTAAGGCCGTTTCAGAGCGAGAAAAAATAATAATGTTTGGTCTCGGAGAAGATTTGGCATATTTAATAACCTCAGTCAGAAATTTTTCGATACCAAACCAACCACTAACTATTTCTGCTTCATCAAAAGAGTCAATAAATAATGTGATTTCTCCTTTGGAGATTGCAGTCAACACCGTACTAATTTTATCTACACCAAATGTTTCAAGTAAAGTTCCTGAAAATGTATTGTCGCCAAGTTTCAAGCTGGCTAAATCCCAGTAGTATCCCTTTTTGATATTCGTTGCATATTTAGCAAATGTCGTTTTTCCCACCGCGCCTGGCGCAGAAATTATTATAAAAGGCTTAGATAAATTTTGGACTTTTACCTCTAACTCAGGATGAACATAATTTACGCTCTCCTGTATAGTTGTTATCTGGTTCGCATTAATTAATTCGATTTGCCTTGAATCCCATAATTGTAAAAAAAAATCTTTGATTGCGATATATTTTCCTTTTCCCATTTAATTGGATGATTAAAAATTTTCATTATTGTTTAACTATGCTGATACTTCCAACCGGAGCATTATCAAAAAATGCTCTCACAAAATAAATTCCAGCTGGTTGCGTTGATATATCCACTTCTGAAATATTCCTGAAAGAATTTTCTCTTGTCTGAAAAATCAATTTCCCTGTCAAATCCAAAACTTCAATTCGCGTTTCAAAAAATGCACTGGCAGGAATATTTTTTACTTGTACAAAAAACTTTCCGTCATTAGGATTTGGGAAAACAAGAAATGAATTATTTTCATTCCAGAGATTTTCATTTTCAGAAATTCCAACGGACTGACAACCCAAAGTATCACAACCTAAACTATCTACTTTTATTACACGGAAATTTTGACTTAGATTTAACGGATAATTGTATCCGCATATTATAAATCCTCCATCCGAAGTAGAGTTTACATCCTCAGCAAATTCATAATTATCAAACACCTGATATGTTCTTGCGAAAACGGAATCGCCATTTGAATTAGTTTTAAATAAGCCGATTTTGCAAAATTGAACTTCTTCAAATGTGCCTGTGATTAAATATTCATCATTAGCAATTTCAACGATGTCTGAAAAGCCGATAAAGCCAGCAGAATCTACTGAATAATTCTTACTATTTAATAAAGTTCCCATGCTATCAATCCACGTTATGTTAGGCTTATAATAAACATCATTATTTATGTTCTTATAAAATCCTCTCGCACCTGCCGATATGATTTTTCCGTTTTGTGTTTCAGAAACTCTTGAAACAGAATTGGAGTAATTTATATTTCCATATTCGTAGCCCCATTCATAATTTCCAAACGAATCAATTTTTAATACATACGACTTTAAAACCTGATTCCCAAAATTATATTTTCCACAACCAATTACATATCCGCCATCTAAAGTGCTGTCAATACTCCATCCTGTATCGTAAGTACTAAAAGATCCAAAGTCTCTTTCCCAAATGAGATTTCCCAAACTATCAGTTTTTAAAACAAGAATGTTAACAACAACATCAATTTTATCACTTGCCCCAACAATCATGAGTTCACCATTTGGGCGCAAAAAAATGGCATTCCCTTGTGAATTATAAGCAGTGTCATAAATTAATTTTGTCCATAAGGTATCACCGTATTGATTAAGTTTTGTCAGGTGTGCGGCAATATCGTTGTTAGGAAAAGTTATCGTTCCTATTAAAAAAATGCAACTGTCTGATTTATTAAAAACCCCATTTTCACAGTAGTATTTGTTTGGAAATAAATCATAAGTTATTTTTTCTATTTCATTTCCTTGCTTGTCAATTTTTAACAACCCCATGACTTGATGATTACTCGTATCCGTTGCCACCCCGCAAACTAAATAGCCATAATTAGTTTCCTGACAGAATTTACTAATGTCGCCACCACCAAAAAAATCATACATATTGTTAAACCTCTCTACTTGTGCCACGCAGAAAAACGATGGTATTAGAAAAAACAATATGAGCGATCTTCTTTTCATTGAAATACCTCCCCGGAAATATCCGGGGAGGAGATAGTGTTTATTTTGTTACGCTAATTTTTATTACTTGTTTCGTTCCTGCCTCATCCATTAGCTCCGTAAAATAAATTCCTGCCGGTATTTCCAGCCTCAGTTCGCGGGTGCCCCCGGCCCGTATATTCACTTGCTGGCTATATACCAGTTTTCCCGTCATATCATAAACCTTCAATGATGTTACAGCAAGGTCATTTTCAGGAAAATACCCTACTGTAAATATACCATTATTCGGGTTAGGATACAATTTTACGTTAAGGGAAGATTCAGGGTTGTTTTCTCCGGTATCTATGTTTTCAACAGCATTAGCGCTTCTGGGGGCGTTTTCCGGCACAAGGTCATCAAAACCTTCGGCAAACTTGGTTCCGAATACTATTTCAATAATGGCCTGTGCCTGGGCGCATTCCTTGCAGGTTAACGGCTGGTTAGCGCGGTCTTCAAAGTCTTGCCTCAACAAATGGTCGTTCAGCAGCTTATAGCAGCCGGAGGTGTCGGTATAGATTTTAAGGATCATGTCGGTCATGGTGCAAAAGGCATCGAGGTCGGGATTGTTGTATGACCGGATGGTATCGTTCAGGGCTTCAGCACCGGCATAGTCGCCTTTGGCGAGCATGGTTTTTACCTGTTTGCATTTGCCATGAGGCAGCCCGGCAATTTTATAAATATACAGCACGCTGTCTAACGGGTCGTTTACCGTAGTATCGTTAAGATACTGGCGGATGAGTTCCTGGTAATCCAGAGCGACCTCTTTGCCCAAAAATGCGTTTTCTGCTTCCAGTTCTTCCACGGGGCTTAAAAGATCCTGCCTTGTGTTGGGATGCGGGGCTACGTAGCTGCTATTGGCAAGGTTTGTTTTTACCCAGTTGGGTATTTTAGGGTTGCGGTTATCCAGCGCCAGTTGCACCTGCGAGGTAAGCGGTGTGTTGAGCATGAATATATCGTTTACCGTACTGGCGTTTAACGGCTGCTGGCGTTGCAGCAGGGCAAGCAGTTCGTCATCCGTTAGTGGCGAGTTGGCCATGCAAACCTCGCGCAACACCCATTGCGGAACATTTTTATTTATTAGAGCGATCATTACGTCTTTGCGCACGGGTTTGGCGGCTACAAACTGGTCGCGCAAAATGTAATCGGGAACCTGCGGTGTGCGGTTCACCAGTTCCAACAGCACATCATCACTCAATGGTGAGCAGGCGCTTGCCACCTCATCAATAACCCACGGTGCTACGGCTGGCGTTTTATTGATAAGGGTAATCAGCACTTCATCGCTCAGGTAGGGAGCGTAGTTCATCAGTTCATCACGGATTTGCCAGTTGATATTGGTGGAATTGATATAGTCAATGCGGGCTTGTGTATTTCCTCCGTCAATCAAAGCAGCATTATTAACTATTACGCTTTTCACCACATCAATATTGGCGTAAATTATAGGGCGGGGTTTGAAAATATTTACTCCCGGACATACATCATTAATATTGTTTATAATAGGAAACGCATTAGAACCTACACAATCATTTAATTGTGTATTACCAATGAGATTATAGTTAACGGGTTCTGTTTTAAGAGCAGGGCTGCTCGAAAAATTATATTTAATGGTATTTACACCAGTATTTTGCCAAAGGTCTCCACTTATGCCATTTGTGTTAGGAATTGAAGGAGATGGATCAGTGAAAATATTATTAGCTGGGCTTGAAATTACTGGATTTCCAGCAGAAGTTTGACAAACACCTTGTAAATCGCTTATTCCTAAATTTAATGTAAAAGGTGCTACTCCTCCTAATACTACACCAATATCAACAGTCGCATCGTTATTGAAAATATTGCATTGATAATCTAATCCAGCGTTTGCAGATGTACCATCATTTATTGCAGCAGCTACCATTCCTTCTTTCAAACTGGTGACAGTGTTGTGATAAATCCGGTTTGCATCTGTTCCCGAATTATTCACATAAGCCCCGTAGTAGCCATTAAAAGACGAAGTGAAATCGTTTTCGGTAAAGTTGTACGCGCTGCAATTATCAAGATACACGCCATAAGAGCGAACGGTTCCCAAAAACGGGATAAAAAAGTCGCTGCCTACATTAAAATTATTGTTGTGAATGGTAGCATTATCAATGCCGCGCATAAAAATACTTCGGTTACAATTATTAAAATTGCTGTTTTTAATCATGGCGGTGTTGATCGGGTTTAAACTAAAGGCGTTAATTCCATAGGTTAAATTACTGAACGATGTAGGAACCTGGTTGACAGTTGGGCAGGGGTTGGGATAAGTAACAGCAGCAGTACAACCTTCCTGCACTACAAAATAAGAATCATACGAGCGTATACCTGTTCCTCTTGTGTACGGGAATTGATAAGTATTAAGGTCTGAATTAATAAAAACGCAGGCCGTGAAGTAAATTCCCTTTGTTCGGACAAGATTAACGTGGTGCCCAGGAAAACTCTGATCTTTTAAAAGACTGTTGGTTTCAAAAGTGCAGTTTTTGAAAAGACTAAGTTGATTATTTCCGTTGGGGGCTATATAGGTTTGAAAATCTACATCCCGCTTGTTATTACGAAAACGGGAGTCAAAGGCGCGTAATATTCCACCGGTTTTGGTTAGATTATAGATGTTACCGCTTATTCGCTCCGCAACAGTTGCCCCATCAATGGCATTTGATATTTCGCAATTATTCAAAATGAATTTTCCCTGCGCGCCACCGGGATTGAGTGTTTGATTTTGTCCGTTGTTACCCCTTACTTCAGCTCCCAACCACATGGCGTCTATACATTCAACAGAAGTAAAAGTTGATCCATTGGCATTCACTGTACCACCGGGTTCGATAATAAGTTTTGAATCGGGAGAAAAACGCAAGGTGAGATTGGTAATGTTGAGTGTCGCACCAGATTCCACAACGAGATTTTTATCAAAATATATGGTAGTATTCCCGATAGGAAAAGAGGCATTCCAGTTCTGTGTGGTTGTGGCTGGAATTATATAATCTTCGTAAAAATCGTAAACGAGTATTTCGCTACAACAATTTCCATTATCCTCAATCGGAACCATATTTTGCAAATAGTCTTCACCGTCAACCTGATCTTGGAGAAGATGACAAGAATAAGTTAAAGTGTTTGGTGGTATTCCATATGTTTCACCTATTGATGCCGGATGATTATACGTAGATCCGGGATTAAAAATACCGACAGTAGGATTTCCATCAGGATCATTTATTACACCTAATTCATCCTTACCCCTATAAAAATAAATTTTCCCATCCAAACCTCTTTCAAGTTGTGAGCCTTCGTAAGAAGCATCAACTGTAATGGGTAATTGTGTAAACAAAAAACCATTTGGACCGGGAACTAATTGACCGGAATTTGGATCAATAATTTCTCCGTTATAGGGAAATCCCGGAGGAACAGAGTTTTCATCAATGTCAGCGTACCACAGATAAGGCGCCTCCTTCGTCATTACAAAAATCCTGTTTTCGCTGGGAGAAAATTCAATGCCGGTCACATTAAAATTTCCCGGAAATACTAAATAAAATAATCTGCGGGTATCAGAAGTAGGAAAGTTTCCTTCTCCGTCCGCTTCGTTAAATTCACGGATTTCAATCACTTGTTTTGGATCAAAAACAGTTATTCCCGGTATATAATTCGGATCTATTTCCTGTACACTTGCAACCACGTATTTATTGTTACGTTGAGCCAATTCAAATTCAGCACGAGCTATGTAAAATCCAGCGTTAGTATATCCGGCATTAAGGGCGTTGATATAAATTATTTCAGAAAGAAATTCATATTGTATGCCTGTGTTAGTTACCCTGCATTTATAAACTCTCCTGCATTTTTGAATGTATAAGAAACGTTCTTCGTTGGAGTTAATTGGCTGGGACAATGCCAGCATAACCGCATTACATTCATCATTATCAAGACTTACAATTTCCTGTGTACCTAATACTAAACCTTTTCTATCTGTCAGATAAAGATGGTCTTGGTTAAAGTCAATTATTGTATAATATATTTTGTATGCCGGAGCAGGCGTTCTTGTAGCTATATTATTTGAAAATCCAATCTGATCCAGTCTTGAAGCAGAAATAACGTAATAAACATTGCACATTTCAGGTACAGGTACAATTATTGTTTCTGTTTCTCCTTCCGGCAAGCTATACGAACTTCCTAAATAACTTACTTGATTCAACGCACTATTGGCTAATAGTACTCCCTCGTGATCATAAACGTTCCCATCCACAACAAAAAATTTTATTCTTCCATTCATATCATAAATGATATTTTGAGAGAACTGTGGTTTAGCCCCTTTATAAACAAATGGTAATGCGTCTTGCAGATTTGAAACGATGAAGGGATAATCTGCCAAAAACTGCGCCTCATCACCAATAGGTAATGGAGTAATATCATTGGGCGGAACAGCATTAAAATTTCTTTTCAAATCAGATAAACTCCATAACCATGACTGAGAAGTTGCCGGATTAATTTGCAAAACACCGATAAAAAACAATGTAATTGCGATCAGGTGTGATTTTTTCATAACGGATATTTATTTAAAATTAAACGAAAGGAATTTTGTTGCCAAAGAGTTAAACACCATAATTCTTGAATTTTATACACGTCTAAGGGAGTTTCTCCCGAAATTTAATAAAAAAGTTGGTTGAAAAGTGGGAAATATTTATTCACATTTCCTTATGAATCCAATCAGCACTCCAATACAATCAAAAATGAGTAAATTTTTCTCTTTTCCTTGAGCTACAAGGGAAACAACGAATCTAAACTATTTAGATTTATTGTTTTTATCTACGTAAAAATACGTAATCAGCCCCGTATTTTTACGGTATTTGCGATTTTTAGGAATACAACGGAAAAGTTATTTCTGCCTTATTGTAATTTCGTTTCGGGAAAAAATTCCCCGTAAAAATCAATTTTTACGTCTCCAAAAGCAAAAGGAAGGAAAACGGCCCCCGATCAGGTAGATGGCATAGCGGTCACTGAAAAATGTTTTTTTCTTGTTAGGTGTAGCTATCTCCTTATCGTTAATAGTAGCTTCTTTATTTTGAACTGTTGGTTGCGGTTTTTTATTCATGGAAAAGTAGTTTTTAAGAACGAGGCGCAAGGTAAACGGATTTTTCGAACCCGGAAATACGTAAAATTACGTATGGTCTTTTTCAAAATATGGCCCTGTACTTGCGATTTTTTTCAAAACAAAAAATGTTTATCCATGAAAACCGATTATCCTGAAGAATATTCAAAACACATTTATTCCCGCAACAGCATGATTGTAAAAAGTCTTTCGGAATATTCGTTCATGTTATTGGAAAAAGCGGAAAAACTCTATGGAAAGCGGGTAAATATTTTTGAGTATGACGGTATAGAGGCATGTGATACCTTCCCTGGGCTTTTACCATTGATTGACGAAGACAATAACATGAGGGTTCGCATCCAGATACCGATGAGCGTGTTACAAATTAGTGAGCCAACGGTTTTTGTTTTAGGCCAATATCTCTTTCATGTGTTGTGCTATGACGGGAAAACTTCCCCCAACGTATTACAAACCGGGGCTGCTTTGTATTTCGCAGATGTGCTGTATACGTTCATACATGATGATGCCGGGTATGTAGAAAAACTTCTTAGCAGGGATAAGGAATATTTTCACTTGTTATCTCCTTACGATGCGGTAAAAGAGCTGCTCCGTGTAGATTCCAAAGCTATATTTCTGCTCCGGGAGATTCAGCCAGTACTGGGCAAAATCACCAAAAAAGATTTTAAAAAGACACGGATTTCTGTCCGCCCCGAACTATTGAATTACCTCCTTTCCGGGTTTGACGTATAGCCTCATTCATTAAAATTCCTGAAAATGAAATCCTTTGTTCAGGCCATCTAAAGCCCGTTGTTAAATTCACATCGTTTCAACCGATTTTGAATTGTTAATAACTTATGTCCCTGTTTTTCAGTAATTAAATAGGATTAATTGTAATTTTTAGTGTAAATATTATTGAATATTACAAAAACGATTATACATTTGTTCAACAAACGAATGTTAATAACAACGATGCTCCACGAAAGAAAAATAAACCCGCAAATGCTCCTGCTCGCCCGCGAATTAAGAGGGCTAACGTTAAACGAGGCGGCAGAACTGCTTTGTATCTCTCCCTCGTATGTAAATAAACTGGAGCGTGATGCGCAGGCGGTAAATGAGGAGCTGATGCAAAAAATGGAAAAGAAATTTAATTTACCCGCTTCCTTTTTTTATCAGCCCGGTGAAATTCTTCCCTCTTTATTAAATTACCGCAAGCGCGAAAATGTGTCAGCAAAAGATCTGAATGTAATTGAAGCCACGATAAATATGTACCGGCTCGGTATAGAAAAACTATTTGACCAATTTAATGTTCAGGCTACACGATTACCTGCATTTCTAAAAGAGCCGGAAGAAGCAGCGCAGGAATTAAAACGTTCATGGCGTATTGCCAAAGGCCCGGTGGAGAATATGACGGCCCTTTTGGAAAAACACGGTATAACAGTAGTCACTTTTGATTATCCCACTGAACGGGTGGATGGAAAAAGTGTGTTGACCAAAGACGGTCATTCCATTGTTTTTATCAATAGCCTTTCACAGGGAGACCGGCAGCGGTTTACACTGGCTTACCAGTTGGGACATTTGGTGATGCACACTACCGGAAATTCTTTTGACCGTGACGTTAGCCATGAAGCTAATGTATTTGCCGCAGAGTTTTTGATGCCGGAAAAGGAAATAAGAAAAGACTTTGAAGAAGGGATTACCGTCCCGGTATTGGCAAAACTCAAAAAGAAATGGAAAGTTTCCATGATCTCGCTCCTTTACCGGGCGCACGATCTACAAATAATTACCGATAACCAGAAAAGATACATCGAACAACAGTTTAATCAATTAAAAATACGCAGGCGCGAACCGGTGGAACTGGATATTCCAAGAGAAAAACCGGTTTTGTTACGCGCATTGATTACAGAGTTTAAACAAAAAAAAAGAATGACCATAAAGGAAATGGCTTCTTTTTTCAACCTGACAGAAGAAGAGTTCACACAACGATACAATTAAGCCGACAGATAAGTACTAACTAAAAACGCTACGCTATGACAACAACCGTAAAGAAGAACATCGAACTCAGACCGTACAATGCAACGGAACTGGCAAAAATCTACAAGCGCACCCCGCGCACTATGCACACATGGTTAAAAAAACTACGCCACAAAATTGGCGCACCCATCGGGCAGATTTATACTACCAATCAGGTTAAAAAAATCATTGAACTGCTGGACACACCTGAAGCATAAGAACGGAATTATGAATTTAAAAATAGTATCTCATTATGGAATCGAATCAAAAACAAACCTTTGAATTAAGGCCGTACATCAAAAAAGAATTGTACACAAAACTGAAAGTATCAAAATATCATTTAAACAAAGTCATCAAAAACAATAAAGAAGAGATCGGAGAAATTGACGGAACGCTTTTAACCATTAAACAGGTAAAAATCATCGTGCAAAGACTGGGTATTCCACACCATATATCCGCAGAAGAATAATTAAAAAGAAAAAGACCTGCCAATGACGGTCTTTTTAATACTCAAATAAATGTTTTTTTATTGTGGGGATTGTCAATCCATTTTTCTCATCTTTTTGTCTATCGCTTCAATAATATCATCAATGGCTTTTTCCAATTCTTTTGGGAATCCAGTGAAATCAAAACATTCTCTACTGTTCGCGTATCTTGATGTTTGAACAAATTTTACTTCTATTCCATTTACCTTACCTGACCATTGGATAGGTGGCTTCCAAGTATATGGATTCATTACCTGATCGCATGTTAATTTAAACATTCCCCTGTCTTTATAAGAGGAATAATCTTGAAATTCTCCTTCTACTTTTTCCATAAGCGTTTTTATTTTCAAATATACGAACTTATTAAAAAGTGTGTTTGTTATTTTTTCATTGGTAAAAAACGGAAAAATCGTCAAAAAACGAAAAAAACGTAAAACCGGAACCAATCGCATTAAAAGAGAAAAAACGGGAAAAAGCCGCGTGAAAAAACCGGAAACCATCCCCTCCCGCTGCCGGAATTTTGTCCTGTCAAACAAAAATTAATAACTAAAAATTCAAAAAAATGACAGCACAAATTCCAACTATGTCGGTGTTAAGAGAAAGCAGCGACATCCACGAAGAAAAACAAAACGCCATCCGCAATGCCTGGGCTTTTGTCCATGCCGCGCTATGGCGTAACGAAACTTTTACAGAAAAAGAGGTGTTGAACTTCCGGTATCTTATCACTGAACATTTTGATCCTTCCGTTTCACCGGAGAAAAATTTTACCCGTTTTTGCGTAAGGGTGATGCTTGCCAAAAGGTACGTTCAAAAATCCCCCGGTTACCGCTTGCCGCGTCCGGCACTGTGGCTGAACAAAAATTTTGAAAATGGTTTTTCAAAAACAAAACAGTGGTATGAAGACCTCCTTCAAAAAAGAACACTCGTAGGAGCTTACGCACAACCCTTGTTCGTTCTTGCCAGAGGAGTGTACAAATATTCCATTGCACCCAACACACCCCTTTTTCAACTCTACCGTGAAAAACTCCACCACTTAAAAGCCTACAACTGTTTGGATGTTTTTTACAACGCTATTCTTTTTCAAAATCATTTAATCTAAAACTACTATGGAAAACATAAAACAAACCCTCGATCTGCGCCCTTATACCATGAAGGAAATGCGCAACCTCTACGGAGTATCCCTCCACGTTTTTAATAATCTCATCAAAAGTTTTCAGGAGGAACTGGGGCCTGTCAGGGGAAAATACCTGACGGTAAACCAGGTGGAGTTGATTCTGAAAAAAATCGGCACACCCAAAAAACTGACGCTTGAATAAATTGAAAGAAGTTGATTCATCCAAGTGAAAACACAAAAGAAAAACCGGAAAGCATGTCAAAACCTTTGCCAAATCTTTGTTTCGTGATGGGGATATACTCCCTGCACGAAACAGGATGAAGGCAGAAAAAAAGAGCTGCAAAAAAATTGGTGGCAATCAGTTCAAGCGGAAACAAACACAAAGAAAAAACCGGAAAGCATGTCGAAACCTTTGCTAAATCTTTGTTTCACGAAAAGGACACAATGAAAACACTCTCCTGAAGCAGATACTTGCGTATCGCTTCAGGATAATAAAAAAGAAAAATGGAAACACAAAAAACAAACGACAGCGGTAGCCAGCTTTTTCTTACAGGAACCATCCTGTTTGCCAACCTTGATTACTCCGGGCTTTTGGATTACGCCTTAAAAGCGATCATAGGCGGAGCGATATGGATGGGTTTTAAAATGGCGGGAGATTATCTCAACAAAAAAAAGAAAGGAAAATAAAAGATGGGTAAATGGACAAAAATACTGGTGGGAACAGGAGTGGTGGCAGCCATTGGCGGTGGCGTAGCTTACGTACTCCGGTTAAACCGGCTGGCAGATGAATTAGTGGTACAGCCCACCGTTTCACTGCACAAAGTTGCTGTCAACGGGATTTTTCTTCGTGTGGATGTGCGGCTGAAAAATCCAACGCGCACGAAACTGAAAATAAAATTTCCGTTTGTAAAACTCCTGTACAAAGACGCGGTTATCGGTTCTTCTCAGGCAACGGACAAAGACATCCTGATTCCCGCGTACGGTGAAGCAGAAGTAACCGGGATAATGATACAAATTCCACTACTGGGAGTTTTTTCACTGGGAGGAGAACTGCTCACGGCTTTTCAGCAGGGAACGGAAGTAAAACTTGGTGTGCGCACACTCACCACTGTTAACCTCGGCTGGAAAAAATTTCCTTACGAAGACACGCAGGAGTTCACCTTAAAAACACCCACTGTTGGAAGCTGAAAAAGGACATATCACCAAAAGCCTGCGCCCTTATGTGCATTTGTTTCCTATGGCCGGTGGAAAGGAACAAACTGTAAAACGCAATGCCAATGTTGCCGACACGGTAAAGTTCATTCCTAAAGTCGTGGCAAAAACAAGGTGGCAGGTAAAGCAGTTCGCTGACCGTGAGTTGAAGCACATCCCTTACGAAGCTGCTTGTAAAAAACTCTGGCATTTTGTAAAAGACCATATCGCCTACGAAAAAGATGCAGACGGAAAAGAACAAGTGCGCTCGCCCAGGCGATTGATCTACGATAAAAAAGGAGACTGCGACTGTTATACCGTTTTTATTTCCTGTTGTCTTTCTGCCTTGAGTGATAAATTAAAAATCATTCACCGGATTACGAAGTATAGCAAAGACCACTTTCAGCACATCTACCCGGTGGTGGTGCTTCCCAGTGGGCGGGAAATCATCATGGACTGCGTGACCAACTATTACAATTACGAAGAACCTTTTAAAGAAAAACAAGATCACCCTATGGAATTAACCTACCTTGACGGGATACCCGACAAAACACAACCCGATGCCCAGCAACTTTACGAAGATAGCGGCATGAAAGAGTTGGGCGCATTGTTTAAGCGAAAGAAAACAGACGAACCCAAAAAGAAGTTTGGAGAACGGCTCAAAGACTTTGGACAGAAAGTAAAAACAGGTATCAGCAAAACCATTCATGCTGTTAACCGCGTGAACCCGGTCACCGTATTGCTCAGAAATGGCCTTTTAGCTGCGATGAAGCTGAACATGATGAAAGTACCCCAACGGCTCAAATACGCTTACCTGAGCGATGCTGAGGCACAAAAACGGGGCATTGACATGGTGAAGTTTCAACGGCTGAAACAACTGCGCGAAAAAATGGAAAAAATTTTTCATGGGGCGGGTGGCAAACCGGAAAATCTCAAAGAGGCGATTCTTACCGGAAGAGGAAACGCCAACAAAGAAGTAAACGGTTTGGGTTACATCTACGACAGCCAAATGGAAATGATGAACCTGAATACACCGCTGCCTTTGATTCTCGGACAGGAACTTTACTATTCGGAAAATGTGGAGAACGGGGAAGAAATGAAAGGGCTGGGTTCATTGGGTGAGCCGGTAACTGCCGCCACCAGTGTAACTGCTGCTTCAGGAATCTTGGCCGCCATTGCTGCGATATTGAAAAACATCGGAAACATTTTTAAGGCCAAAGAAAAAGGCAGCGAGGATTTTGAGAACACAGCCGATGCCGATCAGCAAGCCGCTACCACACCCGCTACCGATCTGGATAATTTTTCTGTTCCTGAGGATGAACCGGTAATGACCACCCGTTCGGCAGAAATCACCACTGGGGAGAATACCACAACCGATGAAAGCAAGGACAAATCTCCTGACGATAAACCGGAAGGAACCTGGTGGGAACGTAACAAAAAATGGGCGAAACCTACGGCATGGGTAGCTGGAATCCTTACCGCGTTAGGAATCGGTTACGGAGTGTATTCTTCCACGCAAAAGGGAAAGAAAAAAACAAAACAGGTGGATGGCATCCCCCCACTCAACTCCAAAAAAGGAAAAACCAAAGCAAAAGGATTGAGCGGAACAGAGGATATAACGCCTGTGGCATTAATGTAAAACCAATAAAAAGAAAGGAGAAAAAGAAACATGAATAAGTATGAAAAAAAGGCGCAGAAGGAAAGTTACTTAGCCGGGAGGGACACTGCCAACCTCACCACCAAACAACGTATCGGTAAAGCGGCAGCCAATACCGGGTTGATGCTGCTGGCCGGGTTAGGCGGGGGATTCGTGGGAGCAGGAACAGGACGCTGGTCATTGCTCACCGGATTACTTGTAGCCGGAACGGGACAGTTTACCGGTACGCCTGCCGTCACCGCCTTCGGGTTGGGTATGGCTACCTCTAACGTGTTTAGCCCAAGTGTAGAATCAGTTAATGGAACAGAAGGAAATGGTAAGACAAAAATGGAAGCTGCCAAAGAGCGTATTAAAAACTACGCCAGCGGAATCAAACAAAAACTTTTCCTTGACAAAATCCTTACCTCAAAGAAAAAGGACACTGCAACAAAGGAAACCACAACCACCACTTCTGAAAGCACCAGCGGCATGGGAGAGGTAAAAGTGTTCCGATACCCGCAGGCGGATAAAAAGGATCTTTCCCAAATGGAAAAGTTTGAGAAGGAACTTCAAAAAGCGGCTGAAAACTACGTGCAGGAACAAAGTGCCGAAACTCCCGCCACTCCCATGACGGGAATGGATGAAACGGAACAACGCATTTACTAACCCTTAACGGACATACTGAAAACACTTCGTTACGGCAGGCAGGCCACCTGCCGTACAGGGAACCTCTGCGCCTGATGGTTCGGTTTTCATTCAAAAGCGCAAAAGCAAAATTGAATAACAAACTAAAAAACAAAAAAATGTTAGGACAATTAGAAAACATTGACGAATACAACAACGCAGGAGCGTTGGTAGGAATGGGCGCATTAAACGATGAGGATTTTCTCGGTGCGCTCCGAAACATGAACCCCATCCAAAGAGCGAAGGTGCTGAACAAGTTAGTTCCGCCTGCAATGGCCAGCAAAGGTTCACGTGCAGAAATGGAAAAACATTTCAGTGAACTGCCGCAGCACATCAAAGACGGGCTGGCAAAAGGAGAATTGCGACTGGCAGACACGATCATTTACTCCATCAAACCGGTGTCAAGCAAAACAATTAAAATTTTCGAGACACAGGACGACAAGGAAATCGGTTTGCGAAACATCTCCAACGCCAAGCTGCCGAAAAACCAGGTCTTGCTCGTAAGCGGAATTATCCTGCTTGCCGGTGTGTCGGCTGATGCCACCAAAGACAAGATCATCGCCACCAACTACGACAAACTGGAAAGCATCCCGGCTCTTGCCAATGGTGAGTTTTCCTTAAAGTCAAATAAAAAGCAGATTGTTCCCGATACCTCCAACAATGTATTCAAAACAAACAACCTGCACCTTGTACCGATGGGTTACTACAAACTCGCCAACCCGCGCCTTGTGCATGACGATGTGTTGTTGGAAATGACTATTGAACTGGGAACACTGGACGGAATTGCCGCCAACACCTACGTGTTTGCCGCCCTTCACGGAACCATCACCACACCCTGATTAGGTAAAACACTAACCCTATACCCGTTAGCTTCTTTTTCAAGGAAGCTAACGGGAGGACGGGTAAGTCAAACAAAGTACAAAACCATTTCAAAGGTACTGCCTTTGGAGTTAACATCAAACACAAATGATAAGAAGGGTAAAAAAACGGTTCGATATACAAATTTCAACATCGGGAGAATCCATTTCTAAAAACTTTGAACTGGACAAAAGCATCGTGTGTATTCGCGGAATGCTATTCACTTCTGATAAAGATGATCTGCTGTTTTTCCGGGGAAGTCAAAGAGTGGAAATCAACAAGCAGGAATTTTTCCCGGAAGACTACGAAACCAAACTGCTGATGACCGGGGTAAATGTTCGTCCCAATGCCAGATACTACGCATTAGGCCGCGTACATCCGGGAAATGGTATTGTGCGCGTGGAATACAAAGACACACCGGACGGTCGCACCACTTTTGCCGCCTATCGTGTTTCGCTATACCTCGATTGTGAAATGGAGGATAACCAGTGATGAAAACACGGATGCTCATACACAGCTTTACTATTGAACAGGTGCGCCAGCGCAGGCATTTTCAAATCAACCTGCCCCGTGACGCCTATCGCATTACCGGTATAGCGCACTCTATCGTATTGGAATCCGATGGAGCTACCGCCATTCCTGACAGCAAAGACGGTTTGTTTTTCCGTCCTACCATTTCAGCTGGTGACATCCGCTTGCAGGCATTTGAACGTGCGGGATGGTTTTATGCAGCAGAAGTGACTACCGAAGACAGGAATTTGTTTTGGGGAGATCCTTCACTGGTGCTAAAGTATGTAGCGCACGTTTCCACGCACAGCCTGAATAATTTTTCACCGGTGGATGTGCTGGTAGATGGAAAAACTACGGTGATACACGGTCACTACCTCGACCGCTGGTCAGACCAGATCGGTGAACTCATTACCTACAAAGTAAACCTCTACATCGAAGTGGAACTCAAAAACACCTGTGAAGCATGACCACCAACCTTGCCCTTGAATACATCCCGCGCAGGATGCGCGAACTCGGTTACGGAAATAACTACCTGATCCGGTTCCGTCATTTTATCCTGCCACCTGAAGGTACACTAACGGTGAACGCATATTCGGAGTACTTCATTTTAGTGGAAACCATTGACGGGGTGAAAGTGGAAAGCGACACGGGTGTTTTTTACTCTTTCGAGGAACAGGCCGATGAGTTGCAATATGACCATACCGGTGAAATCACCATGACCAATACCACCACGCTTTACCAGCCGGTAAAATTCATCCAGGTGATTCCGAAAACACAAACCCACAAATGTTCATCAACTGAAAATTGTAAATAAAATAAAAATAAGAAATGGAGAACATAAAACCTTTTGACGAACGGAAAATGAAACTGCTGCACGACTACTTAAAGAGGTGTGCAGCCGATGGCAGACCGAGGTATTACGAAATCCGCCTTGATGAATTTCGTGCAGTGCCGCGTACCAATGACCCGGCCTCCTTTGAACATTACAAGGAATCGCTGGACGAGAAAAGTCAACTGGTGAAGGTTTTTATTTACAACACTCACCCACGTTCCTTCAATGCCGAAAAACATTTTTTTAAAATACAGGGGCAGCAGGAAGATGAAAAAGTGGCTGTGCCAAGTCTTAGCGGCTATGACGTTGACGCAAAAATACAGGCGGCAGTGGAAAGAGAACGCGAACGGATAGAACATGAAAAACTCTGCGAAGAACTGGACAAAACCAAAGCGGATTTAAAAGAAGCAGAAGACTATATCCAAAAACTCAAAGAGGATTTAAAAAAATACGAAGGCAAAAAACTCCATTGGGGAAATGTAAACCTCGGTGAACTCGCCAGCGTGGTCATGGAAGGCATGATAAGACGCAACCCGCAACTCTTAACCAAACTTCCCGGTGGCGAAGCCCTTGCCGGGATTATTGAAGAGGATAACAAGGAAAGAGAAAAACGCGGGGAAACCACCGTTGATGCCGAAGTAACTTTTGAAAAAAATGAAAAGGGTAATCCCGCTAACCTAAGCGAAGACCAGCAAAAGTTTTTGCAGGTACTCGGAATGCTCGAAGAAAATTTTAACGAAGGTGAACTGGCATTAATCAATGCGGTGCTGGAAAGACTGCTCCACAAACCGCAGGATTTAAAAATAATCGCCAGCCTGTTAAACATTTCTAAACACTAAGTAATAAAAAAATGAAAAAGTACAGCTATACCATCGTGATTGAAGCGCCCACCGAAAAAGAAGCGGAAACAAAAATAAAAGCCCTTTCGGTGCTGGCTTCCAAACTCAACCCGCGTGAACTGGAAAAACTCGCGGACATCATCAAAAACGACCCTGTAAAAACCGCGATGGCTAAAAAAGCACTCGGAGTATGACACAAAGCACACCTGCCACCACTAACGTAGTTGTCCCTTACGAAGGAAAAACCAGTTTCAAGGAATATGTGATCTATTCTTTAGTGGGTGCTTTGCTCATTGGCGGAACGGTTTTTATCGGCCATAAAATCGTCCGGCAAAAAATATCCGACAAGGAAGATAAAAAAGCACTGGAGCCGGATTCTGCTGCCATGTGGGCCAAACAAATAAAGATGGCTTTTGAAAATGACGGCTGGTGGGGAACTGATGAAGAAGCCTTGCGAAAAGTGCTGAGGGAAATTCCCGATAAAAAAACTTTCCTCGAAGTAGCCGCCTCTTTTAAAAAGAACTACGGCAAGCCACTTACGGAAAGTATGCAGGGTGAACTCACCTCCTCCGAATACGAGGAAATGATGATGATCGTTGCCGGAAAACCACAGGACAAAAGCAAAGGAGATAAACCGGTGTACAACTACATCGCCTGGGCGAAACGATTGCGGGCCGCTGTGTCCATGACTTACCTCGGTTTTATCCCGGCTACCGATGAGGATGCCATCAAAGCGGTTTTTTTAGAACTGCCTACACAGCAATCCTATTTCCACGTAGCCGATGCCTACTACAAAGAGTACGGGGATTTCCTCTACGATGATCTGCACGGTGACCTCTCACAGTTCGACATTACGAAACTGGTGGATATTATGAAGCAAAAACCAAAATTTTAAATCAGCCATGAAAGCAGAAGAACAAAAAAAGAAAAAGAACCCGGTAAAAGCAATCCTCATCGCGTTAGGTGTGACCGCTGCCACCGTAGGAGGTTTTTTCACATGGAATTATTTTTCCAAAAGAAAAACCACCGCCTCAGGGGGCGAAGACCTTGAACAGGAACCGGAAAAAACCGTTACTCCTTCTCTTCCCTCTGCCAGCAGTTACACTCCCTCTTACACATCCACACCAAAGAGTGATTTTCCCTTAAAAAAGGGAAGCCGGGGAGAAAAAGTAAAACAACTGCAAAACTCACTTATCCAGAAATACGGGAAAACGATTCTTCCCCGCTATGGTGCAGATGGTGATTTCGGAAGTGAAATGCAAAACGCTTTGGAAAAATTGGGGTTCCCCACTGTCATAGACGAAAACACCTTTTCTGTACTTACAGCCGGGGCCAGCTTTAATTTGACGGAAGTGGCCGGGCTAATTTACAAAGGGGTTTTGCAAAAAAACTATGCTGATGTTTTAAACGCACTTAAAAAAATAAGAAACATACAGGATTATTCCGCAGTAAGTGAAAAGTTCCGGCTGCTGAATTTCAGCAACAAAAAAACATTAGTGAGCGCGATCACAGATGCTTTTCCCTCCGCTACCCAACAAGACGCTCTCCGACTGGAATTTTTACGAATGGGATTGCGCTACGACAGTGGTAACTGGTCGCTCTCAGGAAATGAAACTAACGGACTGCTCATCACCACCACTCCCACAGAGGTTATAGACCCAAAATACAAAGTAAAGGTGAGGGTTCCCAAAGACATGGTGATCGGTTACTACCTCAAAAGCAAACAGGGCTGGACGCTATTTCGGACTATCGAAAAAAACAAAAAACTCATTATCAAATCAGACCAGGTTAAATTTTATGCGTGATATAAAATACATCGTCATTCATTGCACCGATACACTGCCCACAGCAGAGATCGAAGCCATACAACGCTACTGGAAGGAAAAACTCCAGTGGAACTCTCCCGGTTATCACTACATCATCAAACAGGATGGTGAGGTAGTACAACTGCTGGATGAAAACAAAATCTCCAACGGAGTTTTGGGGTATAACAAGCATTGCATTAATGTTTGTTACATCGGTGGGAAAACCAAAGAAGGAAAACACAAAGATACCCGCACCCGTGCGCAACAACATGCCATGTTCGATACGATCATTGAGCTAATCGAGCGTTACCCTAAAGCAAAAATCAAAGGACACTGCGAGTTTCCGAATCAGGGTGGCCGCACTTGTCCCAATTTCGATGTGAGCAAATGGCTGGAAGATTATACACCTGACGTTGATTTTTCTGCCTGATGCTGTCACTTGTAAAAACCATATCCAAACAAAAAAACTATGTGCTTTATACGAAGCCCTACCAACTGAACATTTGGGGATTTAGAAGCAAAGAAACAAAGGCCAACCGCTTTGATGATGAGATACACGTTTTTTATAAAACAAACGCCTTTAACTGGGAGTATCATATTTTCAAAGCGACCACCGACCCCGGAACCTACTGGCTGTACCAACCCATGATGCCGCAGGGAACCGCCATTCTTGCCGAAGGACAGTACAAAGACACGTATGCGCTGGGATTGCACCGGGGAAAATACATGGCTCTTACCCAAGCCCTCAGGCCGGTGACCGTTATACGCGATTATAACCGAAACTCTACACTGGATTTTTTCAACGGGAGAAAGTTCACTGGTTTTTTTGGTATCAACATTCACCGGGCGATGGTAAAAGGTACAACGCTTTATGTGGACAACCATTCTGCCGGATGCCAGGTGTTTGCCAACGCTTCTGATTTCTATTTCTTCATCCAGCTCTGTGAAAAACACCGCTCCCTCTACGGAAATAAGTTTACCTACACACTGGTAGACTGGAGAGCTGCCCGGAGAGCCAACGCGCGAAGGCTGCTGTTGGGTTCTCTCACCGCAGGAGGAATGGGATTAACTACCTATCTCTTTCTTAAAAATAAAAACTAAATAATTAAAAAAAATGAAAGACCAAAAGAAAAAAGCTGATCAGGAATTTTTCAAATTCCTCCAAACCGTACTGGATGCCATCAACAACCAGCCCGCACAACCCACTACCCAATTTAACCAAAACATCCATGTAACGGTGGTGGTCAATGAGCCACAAAAGGGATGGCTGCGCAGGCAACTGGCAAAACTGTGGTAGCATAAAACCACTGAGGAACAGAATTAACTCCCTATTCACATTTAAAAATAAAAAAAGATGAACGAGACATTTGATGAAAAGATGAAAAAAATCGAAGAAGATTTTTTCACGTTACTGCGAAACTGTATCGGGGCGTTGAATCAAAAATTCAATCCCGCACCCAAACCGCCGGTAAGGGATGAAAACAGCCTGCACATCATCGTTACGGTGGATGAACGGAAGAAAAGTTAATAAAAGCAATAATCATTGAAAAATGAAATCACGATTAATAAAAGATATACTGCGTGACAAAAACGGTTTTTTCAGCTTAAGGGAACTTACAGTAGCGGTTTTTGTAATAGCTGCACTCATTAGTTGGATAGCCACGCAGTTTTTTTCCGTCCCCGTACCTGAATTTATCTTCTACGCTTTTATGAGCATCATAGGCGCAGGATGTTTCGGGTACTCTATTGAAAAGAAAGTAACACCAAAACCCCATGAAGAAAATGAAACCTGAAAACAAAACCTCACTCTCTCCCCTGGAGAAAACCTACCTGTTTTTTTACTGCATCCTCGCTTTCTGTTCTGTTATTATGCTGTTCCGCCCCAAGTGTGACCACGATTACACCGGGGTGGCTTACTCCCAAGAGCAAACCCAATCGCTCGTTGAAAAAGTAAACCGCCAGCAACAGCACTACGAACACGAAATCACTTTTTTGCAGAAGAACAACATGGTTCTGAAAAGGCAGTTGAGTGATTCTCAAAAGCAACTCAGCATCATTGATGCTGAAAAGAAATACCTCAGTAAAAAAATCTATTCGCTCGTTTATACGGATAGTTATGATACCATAGAAAATCACCCGAATGGGTGGGGGTGTGATTCGTTAATGCAGGTAAGCATTGATTACGTCCTGCAATCCGAACAACGGGATAGTCTCTGCGACAAAGAGCGTTTTTTACTGACTGCGCTTGTGGAAAACCGGGACAGTGCTTTTATCATTTGCGACACCACTTTAAGAAACCTATCCTCTTCTTTTGACCTTCTTGCTGAAAGGCATACCCAGTTAGCAGAACAATTTTTACAGACCCAGAAAACTATCAAAACCAAAAAACGAAGGGAAAAACTCTTATCAGGCGCAGTGGTGCTACTCTCAGGCATGACCATTACTCTCTGGATTCAAAAACAATAAAAACGGCTTTAAAGAAGATGAAAGAAAAAAGTATTGTATCGGCTATTACGTTGTTCACTTCCCTGTCGGCTTATTTCTATGCACGGCACATCGAAAAAGATCCTGTACCGGTGGTGATGGTCAGCGGATTTTTTGGAGCGATGCTGGGCGAAGCATTGGTAAAGTGGCTCTATGGGGATGATGATAACAACAATCCGCCACCGAATTTCACATGAAACACTAACCAAAATTTAAAAAAGATGAAAAAAAGAAGAAAATCAAATAACTGCCGGGTACTGTTTCGCATTTCTCAGGCGGGACATCTCTTACGCACCAAAGGCCAGCGAAAAGCTGGAAGCATCCTGGCCTCGGAGGGAAAACGTGAAAAGAAAAAAAGATTAAAACGCGGTTGTCTCAATGGCCCGGAAGGCACTTTTAAGTTAACCGCCAAGCAAAAGAGGAATCTGCCTGTACATCTGCAACGTGCCATTCTGAACTATCACCGCAGACAGGGAAAAATCATTTACGACTAAAAAGAAGCTGCCGGATGGAAGAACTACTGGAAGGAAAATTAACCCACACGGAGGTCGCAGCAAAATTGCGCGGGCAGGCGGATGTATTACAAAAATACATTGATGCAAAGCTCAATGCCGCGATCTCCCGGCAGCGGCCTACGGCAAGGCGTATGCGCATTTTTAATAATATGCGGGAAGATGCCCTGCGTATGGAACGATTGCAAATCATTTTACGTGCTTTAGCTTCTGCCCACCAGTCCAACCGGATTTTACACTACCCTCATCTGGAAGACATCCGCAACAAAAAGCAGGTTCAAACCCTGCTGATGATCGAAGCCATTGAAAAGTACAACTGGGATATTTCCCGCTATGTGCAAACCGAACAGGAAACACTCGAACACATGAGCATTTTTTCCGCCCACGACTGGAAAAATGCCTACGCACAGTTGCAAAAGTTGTTGAGTGAATTTTCAGATGAAAAAACCGGTGAGAAATCCGAAGCGCAGAAAAATGAAAAAAACGAAGAGGAAGATATGGCGTTATTGGAGTTGCAGGCACAGGCGGAACTGGAATTACTCATCATGGAGACTGAGGAAAGGAAAAGAAAAAAGGAAGGATTGCGCGGCTACAAAAAAATAGCTGACCGCCCGATCCCGGAAATCAAACTTTCCTATAAACGCGATACGAATATTTTTTCTGAAAGAATAGTAAGCTCTAAAGATGCTTATGAAGTATTTAAAAAACTATTTGAGGAAGGAACAATAGATTTGCAGGAATATTTTGTTGTTATTTTTCTTAACCGGTCTAACCGGGTAATAGGTTACCATATTCTTTCCAAAGGTGGAATATCAGGAACCATTGCGGATGTGCGCCTGATATTTGCGGCAGCATTAAAATTTCCTTCTTCGCATATAATGATGGCGCATAATCACCCTTCCGGTGAATTAAGACCCAGCGAACCGGATATTTCCCTTACCCGAAAAGTAAAAGAAGCGGGAAAACTCCTCGATATTGAACTGCTCGATCACCTGATTATTTCCAGTACCGGGTATTATTCTTTTACAGACGAAGGACTTTTATAAACTTAAATTCAAAAACGATCATGTACAAAATCACCAAATACAAGGATATTATTCCTTCCTACGGACAGTCCGCTATCAAACGGTATGAGATCATCCGGCAGATCAGCAAAAACTTTACTGTTTCCCACAAAACGGCTTTGGAAATGGACAGGCTGTTTACCGAACAACTGGAAGAAAAAATAAAAGAGGAACTGAAAGAAAAAGGAAACACAAAAAACGGATCACCGGAATCCTTAGCGCGGGAAGTGGCAAAAATGCTGATTGAGGACGATGTGATTGCCGGAAGAACGATTTCCGAAATCAAAGCCAGTCACGCGGGGTTTTCTGATGGGCAGAACGAAGTGGGAATTTCAAAAGGAAAAATCCACGTCAGGCGGGTAAAGGGCAAAAAAGTAAATTTTTCTTTTCCCGTGCAAAGTATTTACAACGAGATCATGGATGAAGCCGGGAAAAATTATTCTTACCCATCACCCACGAATAAAACACCTTCACAAAAACCGCAACCGAAAACAAAATCCTTCCGGCAGAAAATTTCTTATGAAAATGCCAAACCGGTGGAGCGCATTGAGGAAGAGGTGAGGTTTATCAAACGTTATGTTTCCATGCACGGCAGAAACATGAGCATTAAACAGGTGCTTAATTTACTCAATGGTTTGCAGCGGGCTATTTTAGAAAGGCGTATCCGCAAAACTTCTTCCTATGCCAAAGAGGTGAAGTATATGCAGGAAAAACTCATCGGGTTGTACAACTACATGAGAAAAAACCATAAACAGGAAATGGAAATCGAACTGGACAAGAAAATCCTGAAGGAATTTTCTGAAATAGCGGGTTCGGAAATGGTTAGAAGTTCCACCAATTACCTTAAACGTTACGTGGGAATCCAGGGAAAAGAAATTGATAAGGAAAAAGCGGAGCGATTGATAAAAACCCTTGAAAATGCTGCCAAAAGGAGCAAAATCTCCAAAGATGATCCTTATGTGGATCAGTTGAACAAGATTTATGATTCCTTATACCGGTTCGTGAATAAGGCAAAAAAGGGTGATCGCTTGGAACTGCATGAGAATGCTCTTAACGGCCTTGAATCGTTTCTGGGCTGCGTGGATATGGCGGATTGTGGATGTGAGGGGGAAGAAAAATCCCTCCGGGGATTGGATGATGTTCCCGAAAAACCTTCCCGGAACCTGATGAACAGTGTGGATTTTGCCAATATGGAATTTGAAACCCTCGGTTTTATGGGAAAATGGCTGGATCTGATCGGTGACCCTTCCGAAGGTTTTACAGCTATGGTCTTTGGCCGCCCGAAAATGGGTAAATCGTTCCTGTGCATTGATTTTGCCGGGTATCTGTCCCGTCATCATGGCAGAACGCTTTATGTAGCTAAAGAGGAGAAACTGGACAAGACCTTGCAGGATAAACTCAACGAAAAAGGGGTAAAACACCCGATGCTGGATGTTTCTGACCACTTGCCGAATGACTTGTCAGATTACGATTTTATCTTCCTGGACAGCGTTAATACGCTTGGATTATCCCCGGAAGATTTGCGCCAGCTCAAACAGGAAAATCCCGGAAAGTCGTTTATTTACATTTTTCAAACCACTAAGGAGGGGAATTTCAGGGGGGCTAATTCCTTTCAGCATGACGTGGACGTGGTGATTGAAATACCGGAAAAGGGAAAGGCGGTGCAGTTCGGTAGGTTCAATCAGGGCGGGGAAATGGAGATTTTTGGGAAGGAAAACTAAGCTGTGACAAAATCGCTGTTATTTACAAAGACAGTTTGGCAGAAACAATTCATAGGTATGGGTTTTGAAGTAGCGGTATCATTAACCAATAAATTGAATTTTATGAGTTATGATCCAAAAGACAGGGACGAGGATGATTACGAGTACTCACAAGATGACTTGGATAATCATTCAGACCAAATGAACCAGAACAATGATGCCTACTGGCAAAGCCGGGGCTATGATGAACGACCGGACGATTGGGAGGATCGGGATGAATAACAGCATTGAAGGGCGGGGATTTCCGCCCTTTTTATTGGTGTTTTTTAAAGGAAACGATGGTGGCTACAATGGAAAACGCCAGGAAGTAAAAAGAAAAAATCATCATGGCTATTCCGGTATCAGCACCAATATACCGGTGTCCGAATTCGCTGTCGCAACCCATATTGAGTATAGCAAAACTGCCAAAAATACTACAAACACTGATGATGATTCCGAAAATTGAAAGGGCTTTCATGCTGTTGAGTTTATTTACGAAGATAAGGAAGTTTTTGGAGTAAAAGAGCTGCGATTTTGACCAGACAGACTACGTATTTTTACGTAGATGAAAATCAATATTTGAAAAAAAATTTCTCGTCAAATATCTTTTTTACTAAATTACCCCTTCTTAAAATATTTCGCTATGGCAAAAGAAAACGCAAAGGCTGTAAAGCATTTTCAGGAGTTATTAAAACTCAGGAAAAAATTAGTCAAAAAAGATGATCTTGTTAATTTAGGAGTGGATATATCCATTTCACCGCAGGAGTTTAGAAACATCGTATTGAAAAAAGACTTTTTTGGTGATTGGGGTATATCAGTGAAAAACGAAACACATGATCTGGATGGGTTACCCATAGCAGAAAACAAAAAACTTCTTCAAATAATCAAAGCGCATTACGGAAACGGCAAGAAAGAATTAAGCAACGAGGAATTGCTGAACCTGAATATCATTATGTCCGGCTCGGAATTTAAAATTGGGAATTTTCGCTTGGGTCTGCCGTTCCTTTCTTCAAAGTATTATATTGAATTGATTGATAAAAATAAAAATACGGATGGATTATGGATAGATAGCGTAATAGATAAAGACAAAGTATTAGGGATAATTCATAAATTTTCATTAACGAAAATTGCACTATCCAAGATGAAGGAAATGGATTTGAATAAAAAATTGGAAGAACATTTCAAAAACTATTTTGCTGTGGTAAAACGAGGGGGATCGAGCAATAAGGGTCTTGTCGATTTGATTTTAGGGGATAACAAATTCGGGATCGAATTGAAGTTGGCAAGAGAATTAAAAAAACCCGATCAAAGCGATCGTGCCCGTGGACAACTCGAACGTTACAAAGAAGAGTTTAAATCTAACTTTATGATGGTCATTGCCGGAACGGATGAGGAAAAAAAAGAAAAGTCGGTTCAGGATTTGTTGAAGAAAATAAAAGAAACCAGCACCCTTCATTATTATATCGTGGCGCAGTGAAAATAAAAAAAGGTGAAGATTGCTCCCCACCTTGAATGTTTTCACAACGGAATAATCCTTATTGTAAATAGCTTCAGAATGTGGAACAAAGATAAAAGATAAAACTGAATTACCAAATTTCGTTACCTGAATTATGAAAACAATTTTAGGCTTGGATTTAGGAATTGCCTCTATCGGTTGGGCTATCATCACCGAAGAAAAGGAAAAACAAAATCTTGTGGCTTCCGGGGTAAGAATTATACCTATTGATACAGAAACAGTAAATAATTTCAGTAAGGGAAATTCCACTTCAAAAAATCAGGACAGAAGAACAAAACGAAGTGCCAGAAGGAATAACCACCGATACAAATTAAGAAAGCACTTTCTTAAAGAGTTTTTGAAAGAGAATCAATTATGGCCGTTACCGGAATCCTTATTCCACTTAAGCGCAGTTGAGTTATACAGTATTCGCCACAAAGCGATCTCAGAGCAAATCTCCTTGCAGGAATTAGCCCGTATATGGTTTCATCTCAATCAAAAAAGAGGGTATATAAGCAGCAGAAAAGCCGTAAGCGAAGATGAAAAAGACACCAAATACGTAGAGGCCATCAAACAAAGGAGTAAGTCTCTCTATGATAATTACAAAACCGTTGGCAGCTACTTTTATCATAAGCTACTTGAAAACTCTATTTACCGAATTAAATCCGGGGACGATAAAGAAAACATTTTCCTGGTGGAAGATTATATGTTGGAATTCGATTTGATCTGGGAAACGCAAAAAAAATTCTATCCTGATTTTTTAACTGCGCAGAACCATGATCGGGTAAAAAAACAAATCATCTATTACAAAAGAAAACTAAAATCCCAAAAGCATCTGATCGGGGAATGCCGGTTTGAAAAATATCATAAATGTATGCCCGTTTCCTCTCCCATTGCGGAAGAAATCAGATTATGGCAGGATGTAAATAAACTGCGAATTACCAGCAAGCTCGGTGAAGTCTTTGAATTACCCAACGAACAAAAAACCAATCTATTTAATTATCTGATGGTAAATGAAAAGATCATTGAGAAAGATATATTTATCCGATACCAGTTCCCCACTACAAAAGGAGAATTTAAAATCAATTACGAAAAACAAATAAAAGGTTACTCATTCAGGGCAAAACTTATAGCTCTCTTTGAAGCACATGGTATTGAGGCCACTCCCTACCTGAATTTTGATCCTTTAGCCAATGATTTTTCCGCTCATCCTTTTTTTAAGCTGTGGCATTTGCTTTATTCAACGGAGGAAATTATTGATATTAAAAAAAATCTGAAGGAAAAATATCAATTCCATGACGAATTGATTAATGGTCTTTTAAAACTACCTATAAAAAATGATTTTACTTCCCTTAGTTCAAGAGCCGCCCGGAAAATACTTCCCCATTTGAGAAACGGACTGATGTACGATAAAGCCTGTAAAGAGGCAGGGTATAATCATTCGGAGAGTTTGACCAAAGAAGAAAATGAAATACGTGAAATTATTGATATTGAAAACCTGGATTTGATAAAACCCAACGAACTGAGAAATCCAACTGTTGAAAAAATATTAAACCAGTTAATTAATCTTTTAAAAGCACTTCGGAAAGAAGGATATAAGTTTGATGAAATCAGGATTGAATTGGCGCGGGAGTTAAAGAAAAACGCGAAGGAAAGAAAGAGAATTTCCGAACTCAACCGGGAAAATGAAGCATTTACTAAAAAATGTAGGGAGGATTTGATAAAAGAGGGCTACGGAAGGCCCACAAAAAAAGATATTGAAAAATATAAATTATGGTTGGAATTTGATGGATGTTCTCCCTACGAGCCTCACAAAAGAATTGAACTGCGGGATCTTTTTGATAAAGCGAAATATGAAATCGAGCATATCATCCCAAAATCCCGGCTGTTTGACGATTCCTTTAATAATAAAACCATAGCGCGAGTTCATGTTAATAAAGAAAAAGACAATCAGACGGCTCTTGATTATATGTGTGCCATTCATAACGAAGATGGATTGCATCAATATACAGAGTGTATTAAACATAATATGAAAATTTCCCGTACAAAAAGAAATAATCTTTTAATGAAAGGAAATGAAATTCCCGAAGACTTTATTAATCGTCAGTTAAACGAAACCCGTTATATCACCAGTGAAACTTTAAAACTATTGAAAAAGGTTTGTCGGGAAGTGAATAGTACCAGCGGAACAGTGACGGATTATTTACGCCACTATTGGGGATATGATGTTGTATTAATGGATTTAAACTTTGACCGGGTAAACCCTGAGGAAATTGAGCTGAGAGAAATTAACGGACAAAAGAAAAAAGTAATAAAAAATTGGAGTAAACGATTAGACAACCGGCATCATGCTATTGATGCTATTGTAATCGCAGCGACTAAAAAAACTTATATCCAACAATTAAACAGACTGAATACTTATTTTGATAAGCCCGGTGATTTGAAACCTATCCCTATTAAAACGATTGTTCCTTTTAGTTATGAAGAAGTAAAAAAGAATGTTGCTAACATTTTGGTTTCATACAAAGCCGGGAAAAAAGTGGCAACGCTCAAAAAAATAAAAAAAGACCGTTGGGGAAAAGAACCCGGAAACATTGGACAGAAAATGCTTATTCCAAGAGGCTCTCTGCACGAAGAATCGGTTTATGCCAAAAACTACCGGCAGAAAAAAGTTGACATAAAAAATCTTGAAAGTTTGGATCAATGCGCGGTTGAATGGCAAAAAAAAGTCCTTCAAAATTACTTGAATCAAAATAAATTGGAATTATCCGTAGCTTTAAAACAACTGAAAAAAAAGCCAATTACTTACGGGAAAGATAAAAAACTTACAGCGGTAACCGTGTTTGATGCGGAACACGTAAAACGTTATGATCTTCAATATTCTCCTACTAATAAGTTTGATCTGAAAGCGGCTGAAAGCATCGTGAACAAAAATGTTCGCCAGATCATTATGCAACGACTTCAAGAAAACAATAATGAACCCGCCAAAGCATTTAAAAACCTGAAAGAAAACCCGGTTTATTTCAATAAAGAAAAGGGAATTACAATAAAATCTGTACGCTGCTATACCGGTGGCAATGATTATCCCGCTCTACACGATGCAATAGAAGGAAATACCGTGAATCATAAACAAGGTATTCAGCTATCCAACAAAATACCGGTTGATTTTGTAAAGGGCGGGAATAATCATCATATTGCGTTATATGAAGACTTGGAGAATAAACGACTGGAGGAATGTATTTCTTTTTTCGAGGCTTTTGAAAGAAAGCGGAATAAGCTGCCGATTATAGAAAGAAATCATCCAAAAGGATGGAGATTTATTACAAGTATTCAGCAAAATGAAATGTTTGTGTTTGATTTGGACAAAAAGGATTTGGAAACATTAATTGAAAAGGAAAATTATGCTGAGATCAGTAAGCATTTATACCGGGTTCAAAAAATCCAGTCAAAAGATTACACCTTTAGACATCATCTTGAAACCAAGATTGACGACACAAAATCAGCTAAAGAATTGAAAAAATTTATAAGAGTGCAAAGTATCGGGAATATGACAGGAATTAAAGTCAGGGTTTCAAATACAAACAGAATTTCTATCATCAATGATTAAAAAAACGCTATACTTTGGAAATCCAGCGTATTTGAGTTTGAGCAATTCTCAATTAGTGATTCGTTTGCCGGAACTGGAAAAAAATGAACTGCTTCCCACTGAATACAGAAAAGAAGCTGCTACCAGTATTCCCGTAGAAGATATTGGAATCGTTATTCTCGATCACAAACAAGTTACCATCACACAGGCTTTGATGGAAGCGTTACTGAATAATAACTCTGTTTTAATTACCTGTGACAGCACCCATCATCCAACCGGATTGATGATGCCCCTAAGCAGCCATTCCATACAACACGAACGATTTAAAGCCCAACTGGAGGCCAGTGAACCCTTGAAAAAACAACTTTGGGCGCAAACGGTATCTCAGAAAATCAAAAATCAATACACCCTTTTAAAAAATAAAGGAATTGAGGGTGATTATTTACACCCGCTCTACAAAAATGTGAAAAGCGGGGATATAGATAATTCCGAAGGAACGGCAGCAGCATTTTATTGGAAAACCTTGTCTCCGGTATTGCTTCAGGGATCGGATGAGTTCAGGCGCGAACGATCCGGTCAGTGCCCCAACAATTACCTGAACTATGGCTATGCAATTTTACGGGCCACAATGGCAAGAAGTATCGTTTCAGCGGGATTACTGCCTACCCTGGGGATTCACCACAGCAATCGTTACAACGCCTACTGCCTTGCTGATGATTTAATGGAACCCTATCGTCCCTTTGTGGATCATGTTGTCTGCAATATCGTAGCAGAACATGGATTCAATGATGATATTCCAAAAGAAATTAAAGCAGTATTGCTAAAAGTACCGGCAATGGATGTGGAAATAGACGGAGAGAAAAGCCCGCTGATGAATTCTACACATCGAACAGCAGTAAGCCTTGTAAAATGCTATACCGGTGAACAAAGAAAACTTTTATATCCTGAGTTTATATGAGTATTAGTCTTGAACGATTAAATGCCTATCGTGTTATGTGGACACTCGTAATGTACGATTTGCCGACAGAAACCAAAAAGCAACGTAAAGTAGCGGCCCGGTTTCGGAAGGAACTTTTAAATGATGGTTTTAATATGTTTCAGTTTAGTATGTATGTCCGGCACAGTGCCAGTTCCGAAAATGCTGAAGTACATCGAAGAAGGGTGAAAAATAAATTACCCGAACTCGGAAAAATCGGGATTCTTCAAATAACAGACAAGCAGTTTGCGCAAATGGAGATTTTTTACGGAGCAAAACCTCAGCCTGTACCGGAAGTTCCTCAGCAGTTGGAACTATTTTGAAACAAAAAATCCGGCTTAATTCACCGGATTTTGCAGATAAACAATCATTTTTTTCATTGATAAAACAACCGGAAACTCTTGATTTTGTTAGCTTTTTTGACCACTATGTTGTTTATCATTCGGTCAAAGATACATTCTGAAAGCTATTTACAACCGGCATTCGTTACGCTCTAAAGCGAATTTGTTGTTTATCATTCGGTCAAAGATACATTCTGAAAGCTATTTACAACACACTTTCATCGAAGCACGTAAAAAGAAAAGTTGTTTATCATTCGGTCAAAGATACATTCTGAAAGCTATTTACAACGCAAGTCGGCATATCCGAAAGGTTAGGTATGTTGTTTATCATTCGGTCAAAGATACATTCTGAAAGCTATTTACAACTATTTCTTCACAAATATTTTTTTCTTCATGTTGTTTATCATTCGGTCAAAGATACATTCTGAAAGCTATTTACAACGATAAACCAAGAGTTGCTACACCCAGGGCAGTTGTTTATCATTCGGTCAAAGATACATTCTGAAAGCTATTTACAACTCATCCTGCGGGTCGTCTTTGTAAATGGTAGTTGTTTATCATTCGGTCAAAGATACATTCTGAAAGCTATTTACAACTTTGTTGGATTTATTATTGCTTTTGCTTTTGTTGTTTATCATTCGGTCAAAGATACATTCTGAAAGCTATTTACAACATAACTGGCATCCACCTGAAAACCGCTTTTGTTGTTTATCATTCGGTCAAAGATACATTCTGAAAGCTATTTACAACATACCACTAAAAAGAAACTCAAAGAGTGCGGTTGTTTATCATTCGGTCAAAGATACATTCTGAAAGCTATTTACAACTCACTGCGGAGGAGGCTTGGGCTATCCAGGTTGTTTATCATTCGGTCAAAGATACATTCTGAAAGCTATTTACAACGTGGTGGTGGAGTTGATTATAAGTCTGCTGGTTGTTTATCATTCGGTCAAAGATACATTCTGAAAGCTATTTACAACGTAAATGGCAAGCAAGAGTTTTAAAATATGGTTGTTTATCATTCGGTCAAAGATACATTCTGAAAGCTATTTACAACAGCTTGAGTTGTTTATTTTTCTGAAAATCAGTTGTTTATCATTCGGTCAAAGATACATTCTGAAAGCTATTTACAACTGCATCGGTATGTTTCTTGACCGCTGGTGTGTTGTTTATCATTCGGTCAAAGATACATTCTGAAAGCTATTTACAACTGGAGGAAGCGTTTCAATAATCCCAGGTTCGTTGTTTATCATTCGGTCAAAGATACATTCTGAAAGCTATTTACAACAACTCAGAAGACCGGTTCATTTTCGGAAATTGAATCTTTCAAAATTAGGGTATTGAAAAGTTCTGTGAAAAAGTAATTTACCATCCAGTTTTTTAGCCATATAGTGCGGGGGG